>JAMCYN010000009.1 GCA_023474015.1 Armatimonadota bacterium | reverse complement strand
CATATAACCGAGCTGGCTGATTATCGCGTTCGGGAAGAAGCTCCCGGGCGAGGGCGCGTATGTCGCCATCGCGGGGATGCTCACCTCGCTTGTGATATCGCTCGTGATTGCGGCGCAGTGGTTCATTCTCGGCGGCGCGCAGGCGAATCATGGGCTTTACAGCGTGGTTGTGCCCTGGATGCCGGTAGGCAGCTCGTTCATCGATATGGGCTTCAGCGTGGACGCGCTGACCGTGGTGATGCTGCTGGTCGTGACGGTCGTCGCCTCGATGGTGATGATCTATTCAGTCGGCTACATGCACGGCGACAAGCGCTACCCCCGGTATTTCGCCTACCTCTCGCTGTTCTCGGCGGCTATGTTGACGCTTGTCACCGCGAACAACATCCTGTTGATGTTCATGAGCTGGGAGCTGGTTGGCCTCACGTCATATCTGCTGATCGGGTTCTGGTTCGAGAAGCCGTCGGCGATGCGCGCGGCGAAGAAGGCGTTCCTGGTCAACCGCATAGGCGACATCGGCTTCATGGCCGGTTTCATCCTGCTCTTCACCCGGACACACTCGTTCAATCTGTTCGGCAAGGCCGGTATCTTCGAGAATCTGGACAAGCTGAGCGCGATTATGCACATCGGCCCGTGGGCGATTCCGCTCGCGGCGATGGCCGGTCTGCTGCTCTTTGCCGGAGCGGTCGGCAAGTCCGCGCAGTTCCCGCTGCATGTTTGGCTCCCGGACGCTATGGAGGGCCCGACCCCCGTATCGGCGTTGATCCACGCCGCCACGATGGTCGCAGCCGGTGTCTACCTTGTCGCCAGGATGTATCCGGTCTATCTCGCTGACACAAGTCACGTGGCGCTGACCGCGGTCGCCTACGTCGGCGCGTTCACCGCGTTGTTCGCGGCCTCCATCGGCATCGCTCAGAACGATATCAAGAAGATTCTCGCCTACTCGACAGTCAGCCAGCTCGGTTATATGGTAATGTCGCTCGGCGTGTTCGGCTATGTCGCCGCCATATTCCACCTGATGACGCATGCGTTCTTCAAGGCGCAGTTGTTCTTAGGTTCGGGCAGCGTCATTCATGGAACAGGCACACAGGACATCCGCGAGATGGGCGGCCTGCGCAAGAAGATGCCGTGGACATATTGGACATTCCTGATCTCCACCCTGTCGCTGTGCGGGCTGCCGTTCGTCACGGCGGGCGGCTGGAGCAAGGAAGAGATCCTGACGGTGGCGTTCCATACCAACAAGATCGTGTTCTGCGCCGGTGTGCTCGGAGCGTTCACCACGGCATTCTATATGTTCCGGCTGATTTATAAGACCTTCCACGGCGAGCCGCGCAACCACGAGATTCACGCTCACGAGAGCCCGAAGGTTATGCTCGTGCCGCTCGTTATACTTGCAATTCTGGCGATCTGTGCCGGATGGGTGGGCACGCCGTTCCATAATGCTTTCGAGCACAACGTGGCCCCGGTTCTCGGCGAGCACTTCGAGAAGGTTTTGGAGACTCGACTGGAAATGATCCCGCACGGCGGCATTTTCTGGCCGGTCTTCTTCATCGGCACGTTTGCCGCGCTCGCGGGTATCGGCCTTGCCTCGATCATCTGGCTCAAACCGATTCTGAAGATCGAAAAGCTCGAGCCCGCGTTCGGCTGGCTCGCGAAGATAGTTGAGAACAAGTATTACATTGATGAGATTTACCAGGCCACCGTTATCCGCGCGCTGATGTTTGTCGCGGCGGCGATGTACTGGTTCGACAAATGGGTGATCGACTACTGCATCGTCAACGGCGTCGGCTATATATCCCTGGTCGCATCCAGGGTGTGGGGATGGTTCGACCGCAACGTCGTGGACGGGCTGGTGAACCTGGTCGGCTGGATAACGGGTTCAGTTGGCCGAAGCCTGCGTTACGTGCAGACCGGCGTCGTCCAGCAATACGTTTTTATGCTTGTCGTCGCGATGGTCATCATCAGCGCGGTGGTCTTGTTTGGGCATTTTAGGGAGGAAGCATGGATTTCACTCGCTGGATTCTACCGATAATCACGTTCCTGCCTCTGTTGGGGGCGGCGATAATAATGTTCATCCCCCGACAGAAGCCGGGCGCGATAAAATGGACGTCTATAGCTATCAGCTTCGTGCCGCTGGTGCTATCGATATGGCTGTGGATGCACACCAGCGCCACCGGGGCACAGTTCCCCAAAGGCGCGCAGTTCCTGGTCAACGTGCCGTGGATTCCGTCGCTGGGCGTGAGCTTCGCGATGGGCGTGGACAGCCTGAGCATTCCGCTTATCTTCCTGACCACACTGTTGAGCACGCTGAGCCTGATCTACTCGACATTCATCGAGTTGCGGCCCAAGGAATACTTCTGGATGTTCCTGCTGCTTGAGACGGGAATGCTGGGGGTGTTTACTTCCCTGGACTTCGTTTTGTTCTTTGTGTTCTGGGAAGTCTCGCTGGTGCCGATGTATTTCCTGATCGGCATCTGGGGCGGCCCGCGCAGGGAATACGCCGCGATCAAGTTTTTCCTATACACGATGATCGGCAGTATGGGCATGCTGCTTGCAATATTCGCCCTCTATTTCAACGGCGGCCACACATTCAATATGCTCGCTCTCGCTCAGGCGCGGCCGTTCGCGACCGACCTCGGCATAGTCGGGTCGCTCGTGTTTTGGGGATTATTTGTCGGGTTCGCGATCAAGGTTCCGATGTTCCCGTTCCACACATGGCTGCCGGACGCTCACGTCGAAGCGCCGACCGCCGGTTCGGTTATCCTTGCGGGCGTCCTTCTGAAAATGGGAAGCTACGGTTTTATGCGCATACTGATGCCGATGATGCCGGAGCAGTTCGCCAAGTATTGGATGATTATTGCTGTCGTCTCACTGATCGCGATCATCTACGGCGCGTTTGTCGCGATGGCTCAGACGGACCTCAAGAAGCTGATCGCGTATTCATCCGTGAACCATATGGGCTATGTGACCCTCGGCTGTGCGATTGCGGGCGCGACCATCCCTGGTATGACCGACGCAGCGAGAGCGGCCGCCTTGAACGGCGCGCAGATGCAGGCGTTCAGCCACGGACTCATAACGGGCGCGTTATTCTTCCTTGTTGGCGTTGTTTATGAGCGCACACATACTAGGGACCTCGCCGCGTTCGGCGGTCTTGGCGCGAGGGTGCCGGTGTATGCCGGAATGCTGACGTTCTGCAGCTTCGCATCGCTGGGATTGCCCGGTATGACGGGGTTCATCGCTGAGTTGTCGGTTCTGACGGGCACATACGACGCCAGCCCGCTCATCGCGGGCCTTGCGCTGATCGGCGTGGTAGTCACGGCGGCTTACATGCTCTGGATGATCCAGCGAGTGCTGCTCGGCCCGCTCAATGCAAAGTGGGAGCAGATGCCCGACGCCGACGGCCGCGAGATCGTAGCCCTCGCGCCGCTGATGGTGTTGATGCTTTTCTTCGGCATTATTCCCGGGCCGGTGCTGAGCTTCTTCAATTCTGCGTCGGGTGCTATACTAAAGGTACTGCACTGACGCGAGAGGCATCACCATGGACAAGCTGCCCATAGACATCCCGACAGACGCGATAAAGGAAGTGTGCAAGAAATACTATGTAAAGGAGCTTGCGCTCTTCGGCTCCGTTCTGGGTCCCGACTTCCGGCCAGAGAGCGATATTGATGTGCTGGTCGAGTTCGAGCCGGGTGCGCTTATTGGGTTCCTTGGCATGGCGGGCCTGATGCGAGAATTGTCCGGCATATTGGGGCGAGAAGTTGACCTGGTTCCGAAAGCGGGCCTGAAACGCAGGATTCGCCGACCGGTCCTTGATAGTGCGCAGGTGATCTATGCGGGATGAGGGACTGTATCTTGAGGATATCGTAGAGGCCGCTGACTCCATCAGGGATTTCCTTTCCGGCTGTGATCGAGATCAATTTGATTGGTCGGAGATGATGCGTAGCGCGGTCTTGCATAAGTTGCTGATAATCGGTGAAGCGGCGGCGCACGTCTCGGCTGGGACGCGAGCGCGGCATCAGGATATCGAATGGGCGGACATAGTGGCGTTCAGGAACTTCGCCATACACGCTTACTTTGCCGTCGATTGGGATAGAGTTTGGGATGCTGCGATGGTGGACGCACCCGTTCTGCGAGAAAAGATTACTGATATTCTGTTGCGGGAGTTCCCGGAATCGCAAGATGAGGATTGAGGTGTTTCCGTGAACGCGGTTGATCAAGTAGACATACAGACGGCGGCTCGCATTTTGCAGGAGGCGGGAGCCACCGAGGTCTTTGTGTTCGGATCGGCGGCGCACGGCGAATTGAGACCTGATTCCGATATCGACCTTGCTGTACGCGGGCTGGCGCCGGAGAAGTTCTTTCGAGCGATGAGCGAGGTTACCTTTGCTGTTTCCAGGCCTTTGGACTTAGTCGATCTCGATGAATCCAATCCATTTACGGAGTATTTGGTGGAGGAAGGCGAGTTGCGGCGTGTGGCCTGAGACGCGCTGGAATTGAGAACATCAAGATAACATTATGTATATAGGCAACCTTACATTAATAGCACCGGCTCTGTTTCTAAGCATCGCGGCGATAGTCGTGCTGCTGTTGGGCGTTATCGCGGCCAAGAGACCGCATGAGGGGCTCGATTACTTCCTGCCCACGCAGTATATCGCCCCGGTCTTGACCGCCGGCGGGCTTCTGTTCGCGGGTGGAGTCGTTTGGGAGTCGATGGCGTTGAGCAGCCGGACTGTCAGCGCCGCCATCGGCGACCTGGTCGTGCGCATACCGGCAACCGGCCTGTTCGTGACCGCCGGAGGCCACGCTCAGCTCACGGTCGACCCATTTGCCGCGATTATCTCGTTCATCGCGTTCGCCGGGACGCTGGTCGTGATGCTGTTGTCGCTGGACCACTTCGGCGAAAATCAGATTCACAAGGCTGAGTATTACACGCTTCTGATGTTCGCGACGGTTGCCGCGTCGCTCGCCGCCGCCGCGTCGGACCTGATCGCGATCTACCTAGCAATCGAGTTTTTGAGCTTGACAAGCTATATCCTCGCGGCATTCGCCAAGACAGATCGTCGCTCAGCCGAAGCTGGTCTTAAGTATTTCCTATATGGCGCGGCGTGTTCGGCGATAATGCTCTACGGAATGTCGATTCTGTTCGGGGTTACCGGCGGCAATACTTCGCTGAGCGCGATAGCGGCGGGTTTCTTCGCGAAAGGGACAGCCGGACAGGTCGGGCCCGCCGCGAGCGGGGCCGGATGGGTCGGTATAATGTTTGTGCTAGTCGGCCTAGGCTTCAAGCTGGCGCTGGTGCCGTTCCACTTCTGGGCTCCCGACACTTACGAGGGCGCGCCGACACCCGTCACGGCGTTCTTGTCAGTCGTCAGCAAGGCTGCGGGGTTGGCAGTGGTGGTCAGATTCCTGATGGTGGTCGCCGGGCCCGATACACCAAGTGCGCTGAGCTGGTACTGGGTACTTGTGGTCCTTACAGTGGCCACTATGTTCTACGGCAACACGGTCGCTATCTGGCAGCGCAACATCAAGCGCATGCTGGCCTATTCGAGCATCGCGCAGGTCGGTTATCTGATGGTCGGCGTGCTGACCGCGATGCACTACTTCGCTGGGCCGAGGGCGATGGCTATCATACCCAGCGCGGCGGTGCACGCGAATGTCGGCTCCCAATCGGTCCCATGGGATCTGCAGGGTGTGCTGATCTACATGGCCGCCTATCTGCTTATGAACCTGGGAGCATTCGCCGTCGTTGTAGCGGTAGGCAAGCGCCTTGGCTCTGATGCCATCGAGGGCTATGGCGGCCTGATGCGGCGTTCCCCGCTGTATGCTTGCGCGCTTACTATATTCCTGGTCTCTCTCGCGGGGGTTCCGCCCACGGCCGGTTTCCTGGGCAAGCTGTTCATATTCGGAGGAGCCATCCGAACGGGTCTGGAGGGCCATACCGAGCTCATCGTTCTTGCCACAGTGGGCGTGGTGAACAGCGTAATATCGGCTTACTATTACCTCAACGTGGTCCGGCTGATGTTCTTCTCCACGTGTGAAAAGAAGCTGGACATCCACGGCACGTTCGGAGTGAATGCGGCAGTTGTCATTCTGCTGGTCCTGACGCTCGGCCTCATAGTCGCAGCGTGGCCGATTTCCAATTTGACATCGGGGGCCGTCTATACCGCCCTGGTCAATGCTCCACGTTGACAAAGGCCGCATCGATATATATCATATTCCTGATCACTTGGACAGGAAGAACCGAACGCAGCAATGACTGAATTAACCCAACAGCAAATTCATCAAATGTGGCTTGTCGCCGCCGAGAAGGTAAAGGACCGCATCATCGCCCCCACGCTCTATAGGGCGGTCGAACTCGGCACAGGGCTCACCATCGAGGACGGCTATTTCGTGCTGGGCTTCTCCAATGCCGACATGCCAATGGCCGGCCATCTCCGCAGCAGCCAGCACCAGGCTATCATCGAGCAGTGCATCAGCGATGTCGCGAAGCAGAAGCTCCGTCTGAAGATAGTCGAGGGGACGACCCTTAAGGACTACGAGAACTACAAGAAGCTCCAGGCCACGCGCGACGCCAGCCAGACCACGATGAGCGAGCGACGGGCCGCCGAGCGCGCGGTCGAGTTGGCTTGGGAAGAAGTGGCGGAGGCGGTAACGCGCGGCTATGCAAGGCTTCAGGGCAGGCAGTTTGCCCAGTCCAGGGGACAGTTTATTATGCATTGCTTCGGCGTCATCAACGAGGCCGTAAAGAAATTCAACTACACTGACGAGTCCGACGAAATTCACAAACGCTCCCTCGCTCGCGTTTTCGAGAAGCTGGCGACTTGTGTGGAAGTCCCCAGCGCAATACTGGCGTACGAGTTTCTGAGGCTGCGCGAAGATGGTAAGCTGAGTTGACAAAGGGAGCACGCGCGGCATTCACACTCATAGAACTGCTGGTTGTGATCGGTATAATCGCTATACTGGCCGCTGTGCTTGCGCCGGTCTACATCAGCGCGAAGCATGAGGCCCAGAGTAATACATGCAAATCGAACCTCCTGCAGATCAGCAAGGCGTTCGAAACGTACGCCGGCGATTATGAAGGCTCTTATCCCAACACGAACAATCAATACCTGTGGTCCGGCTACTACTGGCGAGAGCCTATCAGGAAGTATGTCGCGCTCGGCGCGGTCTCAAGTAACGGAACCCGCAATATGGTCCTGGCGTGCCCGGCCGACCCCACGCCTCCAGGAATATACGCCGGCACTTCGTATGCGTACTCGGCGTCGTTCTATATGACTCCCGAGCAGGTGAACTCCGTGGCCGACGGTAACTACCTCCGGTCCAAGTTCGCCGCCTCCAACCCGAAGCTCCCATGCTCGACGGTCAAGTCGTCGAGTGTCCGGTTCGGCTCGAAGAAGGCGCTAGTGGCCGAGTATTGGACCCTTCACAGCAAGCGGAGCAAGGTCGGCTGGTACGACGAGCCCGAGACCGGAAACGACGCATGGAGCGGCGAGAGGAACTACCTCTTCGCGGACGGCCATGTGGTCTATCTGGCTACATCAAGGATTCACCCCGCCGACAGCCCGCTGGTGTCCAGACCCCGGTCGTTGCCGGACATTAATCTGACCACCGACGGGGTCGCGGGGAGAGACGTGGACTGAGATGCGCGAGATCGATGCCGAACTTATAACCGAGCGGGTGAAGTCGGCGTGTATCGAGGCGTGCAATGTTCTGCCCGAGGATGTCATCGCATCGTTGCGGAGCGCGCGTGAGGTCGAAGAATCATCCGTGGGCCGCGATGTCATAGATCAGCTAATCGCCAACGCCGAGATCGCGAAGTCCGAGGGCGTTCCGATTTGCCAGGACACGGGCATCACTCTCGTATTCGTCGAGATGGGCCAGGATGCTCATATAATCGGCGGCGATCTCTACGAGGCCGTCAACGAAGGTGTCAGGCGGGGCTACGGCGAGGGCTACCTCAGAAAATCCATAGTCAGGCACCCACTCGACCGCGTCAACACCCAGGACAACACCCCCGCCGTGATCCATGTTGAAATCGTGCCCGGAGATCGGCTGAAGGTGACGATTGCCCCAAAGGGCGGCGGCAGCGAGAATATGAGTGTCGCAAGGGTCCTGAAGCCCGCCGATGGAGTCGAGGGTGTCAAGCAATTTGTGGTCGAGACCGTCCGCAACGCCGGCCCGAACCCCTGCCCGCCGGTACTTGTCGGCGTCGGTCTCGGTGGTACGCTCGAAAAGGCCGCGCTGCTATCCAAGAAGGCAATCCTAAGGCGGGTGGGGGAGCCAGGCTCGAACCTCACTGATGCCGCTCTGGAACGTGACCTGTTGAGACTGGTCAACGATACCGGCGTGGGGCCTTCGGGCCTCGGCGGCCGCGTTACGGCGCTCGCCGTCCATGTCGAATCCTACCCGTGCCACATCGCGAGCCTGCCTGTGGCCATTACGCTTCAATGTCACGCGGCACGGCACAAGGAGTTTGTGCTATGACGGCGATTCGTCTCACAACTCCCCTCACTGACCAGGAAATCGAAAACCTCCGCGCGGGGGACAGCGTCCTTCTGTCGGGTGTCGTTTATACAGCCCGCGATGCCGCCCACGTGCGACTGATCGATCTCTTGCGACAGGGCAAGCCGCTGCCTATAGATCTCAACGGCCAGGTGATATACTACGTCGGCCCTACGCCTACTAAGCCCGGCCGCGTGCTCGGTTCCGCCGGACCCACAACCGCCGGCCGAATGGACGCCTATACCTCCGAACTCCTCGCTATCGGCCTCAAGGGTATGATCGGGAAAGGTCTTCGGGACCAGAGTGTCAAAGACGCGATAGTCAAAAACAAAGCCGTCTACTTCGCCGCCACGGGCGGGGCGGCGGCGCTTCTGGCCAGGCACATTATCTCCTGCAAAGTGATCGCCTACGAAGACCTCGGCTGCGAAGCCATCCACAGGCTCGAAGTCCGAGACCTCCCCCTAGTGGTCATCAACGATTGTCACGGCGGCGACTTCTACATCGAAAACCAAGCCAAATACGCCCGGCAGTAGGGAACAGGTGACAGGGAACAGAAGGCAGGACGATTGTCCGGGATTTGCAATCCCGGACGCTCTTCACGGGTTTGTAACCCGCAACCCACCTGTCCACAAAGAGCTGAAGCTTCCGATTCCTCTTTGCATCCCAAATCCCAAATCCGTTTATCCATTCCATGTGATATACTGCTATATATGGCAGGCTGCTTAAGGCAGGGTGTGTTCGGGGGGAGTGAGGACGAACCATGGTCCCGTGGCAGACGCTGCAGGGAGGCTGGATCTTTGGTATTTCGTAGCTACGCGGCTATTGTCGCCGCGCTGGTCTCGTGCGCGTTTCCCAAGCCGGGATTTGCCGATCGCATCGGCGTGGATCTCGGTTCATTCAACGCGAATCTTATAGAATCCAAGCAAGTTACGGCGGTGTCTAATGGGGCGAACCGGCGCATCATCGAGCAGGTGACCGCGCCCGGGTTCAGCACGTTTACCTCCAGCGGCAACCCCGCGCTGCCGTGCAAGGTCATCTATGTGGCGCTGCCGCCGGATGCCGACGAGTCGAGTGTAAAGATTCAGCCGGACAGCTACGCCACGGCCCCTCTCGCGGGTGCCTACGACATTTCCCCTGTGCCCGCCGCGACCAATGCCTATAGCGTTCAAGATTGGGGGCGCGACAAGCACATCAGCAACGGGCGCAACCTGCTCGTCTACAAGAAGAACGCATTTTATCCCGAAGAGCAGGTGAGCATTCGCTACATCGGCCACCTGCGCACGTGGAAGATCGCGGCGGTCGAGTTCTGGCCGTACTGTTACAACCCGGTGACGGGCCAACTACGCGCCGTCTCCTCGAGCCAGGCGGCCTTGAGCTACTCAAAAGTCGCATCCAATGCGGCTCCGACGCCGGACCCGGTGGCGGCGGAGATGTCGGGATTCGTGAGCAACAGCACTCAAGCCCAGAGCTTCTATCCCACCATCCTCGGTGATCAAACTGCATCAGTCGCGGACTACGTCATCATTACAACCAGCGCCATAGCCACGCAGAGCACAAAGCTAGCGATGTTCGCCGCATTTCAGGCGAGTAGGGGGTTTACCGCCAGGATCGTGACCGAGAGCAACTGGGGAGGCGGGACCGGCGCCGCCGCCGCCAACAACATCCGCGCATGGCTTCAAGCCAACTATCTCACTCTAGGGATCAAGTATGTGCTACTGGTAGGCAATCCGAATCCGACCAGCGGTGACGTCCCCATGAAGATGCTCTGGCCGCGCCTGAGTGTGACAACCGATCCGGACGATTGGAGGCAGGCGCCTTCAGACTATTTCTACGCCGACCTTACGGGTAACTGGGACCTCAACGGCAACGGCAGTTACGGGGATGACTCCGGCGATCTAGACACAGGCGGTGTCGACCGCATTCCCGAGGTCTACGTCGGCCGCATACCCTACTACGGAGTCGTGGCCGACCTGGATCACATACTTCAAAAGACCATGGACTACGAGTCGGGTATCCTGGGCCAGTGGAGCCGTACGTTTCTGCTGCCGATGAAGCCGCTGGATGTTGATCCGCCCCAGGTGCTCTCCTACCAACTCGGCGAGGAGATCAAGCGCGACGTCATCGCCCCAGTCAATCTCATTGCCGACCGGATTTACGACGGCACATACAACCTCAACCCGCCTCCCGAGCATTACCCATGCGATTATCCAATAGTTCTGTCGGAGTGGCAGCGTGGGGCCGGTTTTGTGTTCTGGATGACTCATGGGGCCACGACTTATGCGGCTAGTGTGATCTCAAGTGATATGTGTTCGTCTCTAGACGACACGAAACCCGCGATAGTATATGCGGCGTCGTGCGACAACGGCTGGCCCGAGGAACCCAACAACCTGGGCTACGCCTTGCTCCGGAGTGGGGCGGTGTCCACCCAAACGGCCTCTAGGGTCTCTTGGTATTTTTCCGGCGAAACCACATACACGAGTGCGGGTACAATCGGCGGATTGGGCTATCAGTACGCCAAATTCCTGCTCAATCCGGTTGAGCCGTGCGGCCGCGCCGCGATGGACGCTCGCCTGGCGGCCCCGATGACCATTTGGGCCAATGATGTGGTCTTCAACGTCTACGGTGATCCATCTCTAGCCTACAACGGAACGGCGTTCGGGGCCGTCACCGGCAGGGTCACGGACACGGCCGGCGTGGCTATTGCCGGAGCGTGCATACGTTCGGCGGATGGTCGTAAGTTTGCTCGATCAAGGCCTGACGGCTCTTACATGCTGGATTGCATGGGAGTGACTTCGAACGCTATTGTCGTCTCCGCCGATGGATACTATTCTCAGAGGTATTATGACCTGCCGTTGGGCATCGGTAATGTCATACCAATGGATTTTCAACTGGTTCCAGCGGTCTATGGCTCGATTGCGGGGCACGTCTATGATGCGCAGTATGCGCCGATATCGGGCGCGTCGGTCAGCGTCTCGGGGTTATCCAGCGCGGTCAGCTCACAGACCGACGGCAGCTATGTATTCCCCAACGTCGAACCGGGGGACCACACGGTCACCGTGTCCAAATCTCTCTATGCGCAGAAGGCAGTCTCGGGGTGTGTTGTGGCCGAAGGTCAATCGACCAACGCCGATATCACACTTCAGTTGCAGATCGGCAATGCCCTGCTTAACGGCGGGTTCGAGGCTGGCTTTTCCAATAAGAATGTGGCTAACGGCTGGAGCAGCTACCATAGCAATGGCTACACAGCATATCCTTTGATGGAACAATTCTACATTTATGATGGCAAGTACTCCCAGGGGCTGACCATGCCTCAACCTGCCTCGGGTGACGCGCACGCGGGGTTCTATCAGACTGTCACGGTGCTCCCAGGTGGGATATACAAGCTGTCGGCGATGGAGCGCGACCGTCTTGATGGGGACGATCCTATGTCATCCGAAAACATCGTTTGCCGACTCGGTTATGATCCGTTGGGCGGTAACGACTATTCATCTTCTAACGTCGTCTGGCAGCAGTTCGACCCCAAGCACCTGAGCTGGAACCCCATAACAGACTGGGCCGTCACCGCCACAACCTCTGATATGACGATCTTCCTGGACGTTTGGCGCAAGCTGCCTTCCGGTGGTTCAAGCTGCTATGCTTGGTTTGACAATGTCATTCTCGATGGCGCGCCGCCGCCGGTACCTGTCGTCTCCGTGGACAGCCGTTATCAGAGCAATCCCGCGTCGATACACGCGGCTTGGTCGTGCCCAGGACCGAATATCATTGGCTATGAATGTGCCGTGAGCGCCACTTCAGATGAGAGTGGAATACTTCCGGGGGGCGGGTGGTTGAGCGTAGGTACCGCCGTCTCGACCACGATGTCCGGCCTGACACTCCAGAACGGCGATACCGCGCGGGTTCTGGTAAAGGCTCACAATTCCTTGGGAGCCACCGGTGAGGTCGGCTCGTCCGATCCGATCAGAATCGTCGAGGATGTGCTCGATGTGGCGTCTGCGAAACGGATGGCCGACGGCACATGGGTCCGCATTTCGGGCGTGCGGACGAGCAGGATGGGCGGCGGTCCGGAGTGCTTTATCGAGGATTCCAACAGGAACTCAGGCATCAAAGTGACCGGGGCTTGGACATCGATTCCGTATGTTGGGCCGGGTACCACGCTCGCGGTCGCGGGCCGTATGGACAGCCTGGGAGACCTTCGCGTTCTATCCAACGCCGAAATGATGCCTTCAACGCAGTCGGCTCCCCCACAACCGATAGGGTTGGCGAACCGATTGGTCGGCGGCGGCGATTATCAATATGTCGCGGGTCCGCCCGCGCGAGGTCAGAAGGGCACGCCGTGGGGTAGGGGAGTCAACAACGTCGGCCTGCTGGTTGCCGTTTGGGGCAATGTGATCGCAAGCGGCTCCGATTGGTTTACGATTTGGGACGGCACCCTGCCCGGCGGCCTCACCATTACCTGTCTCGGCTCCGCGACTCCCCCGGCCCAGGATTCGATGGTCCGCGTCGTCGGTATATCCGCACCTTACGGAGTAGTGGTCTGCGATTCTGCGGACATCTTGCCGTTAAGGTAGGGCGTTGGCTACAGGGACGATCAAACCATCAGACTATCAAACGATCAAACTACCTCCGCCTCGACTCCCAGCACATAATCAACAGCCGCCGCCAAATCAGCCGCCACGAAGTCCGGGCGGCAGGGGATGTGTTCGGATTCCTGCTCGGTGGTGCTTCCGGTCAGGACCAGCAGCGTCTTACATCCGGCCCGCTTGCCGGCCAAGATATCTCGCTCGGTATCCCCGATCATAAAGGAATCCCGCAGGCTGACTCCGTGCTCTTTCGCCGCCCTCGTGAGAAGGCCGGATTGGGGCTTGCGGCAAGAGCACCCATCGGAGGCGAGGTGCTTGCAGTAGTAGAACGCGATTATCTCTCCGCCGGCGGCGCTCACCTGCCTGACGATCTCATTCTCGATACTCTGTAAATCGCCTTCGGAGATCAGGCCCTTGGCCACTCCCTGCTGGTTCGAGACAACGATTACCTTGAATCCCGCATCATTGAGTTTCCGCACGCTCTGCAGCACGAATGGGAACACCTTGAGCTCGCGGGTGTTCTTGACATAATCGTCCCGATCTTCGTTTATGACCCCGTCACGGTCGAGAAAAACGACCCCGTTCACTTACACTGCCTCATGAGGCAATGGAACACCAGGTGGCCGAGTATCATATGCACATCTTCAATGCGCTGCATGTTGTCACTCTTCACGACGATCGGCTTCTGCGCCAGCTTTGCCAGCTTGCCGCC
>JAMCYN010000149.1 GCA_023474015.1 Armatimonadota bacterium | reverse complement strand
GACCTGGAGCACGTTGTGGCTGGGCGATTTTACGGGAATTATCGTGGTTGCGCCCGTGCTGCTGCTATGGGCCGAGCGACCCGAGATTAGCGTGCGGCCCGGTCGCGTTGCCGAGGCTGTGCTTTTGCTCGCATCGCTGTTTGCGATGATCCAGATCATTTTTGCGGAAACGGGGCCTTTCCCCACGCTTGGTCGTCCTTACTCATATTGGCTGATGCCATTCATCATTTGGGCAGCCATTCGATTTGGACAGCGCAACGCTATGACCCTGAACCTCCTGCTGTCGGGCGCACTCGTAAGCAATACGGTGCTCGGCACCGGTCCATTCGCGGGCCACCCGTCTACCGAGTCCTTTCTGCTGCTGCAGGGTTTCGTCGGCGTGGCGACCGTGATTACTCTCACTTTGTCCACGGTCATAGCGGAACGTAAACGGATAGAGGCGCAGTTAGAGGAATCGGAGGAGCAGTATCGCACTCTCTTCGAGCAGTCACCGAGCGGAGTGTTGCTAATTGATCCAAAATCCGCCAGCCCCACACTCTTCAACGACGTGGCCCACGCGCAGCTAGGCTATACGCGAGACGAATTTGCCCAACTCAGCATCTCGGATTTCCAAGCATCGGAGACACCGGAGCAGACAAGGGCGCACATAGAATTGATACTCGCGGATGGAACTTATCGGTTCGAGACCAAGCACAGGACCAAGGACGGATCGATTAGAGATGTGCTTGTAACCGGAAAAACGATCGAGTTGCGCGGCAAGACTGTCATACTCGCCATTGTTCGCGACATTACCGATATCAAGCAGGCGGAAAGGGCGCTGCGAGAGAGTGAGGAGCGGCTGCGGCTGGCACTCGACGCGGCCAACGAGGGCCTCTGGGACTGGCAAGTCAAGACCGGCGAAGTCTATTATGGCCCACGCTTCTACACAATTCTGGGCTACGAGCCGGATGAATTCCCCGGCAGTTACGAGGCGTGGATAACAAGGGTCCATCCCGATGACGCGGATGGAGCTGAACAGGCTATTTCGGACTACTTCGAGGGACGAAGGCCAAGCTACGACATCGATATCCGTATGAAGACTAAAGACGGACATTGGATATGGGTAGAAACCCACGGCACAGTGGTGGAAAGGGACGAAGAAGGCAACCCGGTGAGAATGGTCGGCACTTTGGCCGACATCACCGAGCGCAAGGAGGCGGAACAGGGCCTGCGGCAGTCCGAGGCACACAAGCGAGAGTTCTACCGGCGCACGATCCTCGCGGCGACTGAAGGCAAGCTGGTGATATGCGATCAGGAGGAGATAAGGTCCATCGCGGGGCCACCGGTGGCTACTTGGGAGATAACGGGAGCGCAGGATATTGGAATGATCCGAAGCGCGGTCGCGACTCTCGCCATGTCCGCGGGAATGGACGAAGCTCGGTCCTTCGATCTGCTGTTCTGTATAGGAGAGGCAACAACCAATGCTTATAAGCATGCGGGCGGAGGCACGACATCACTCCATGCCGTGCCCGATGGGTTGCTGCTCGTGATTTCGGATCAGGGACCGGGCATGGAAGCGATGATCTTGCCCGAGGTGGCCCTCGTAAAGGGTTACTCCACCGCCGGAACGCTTGGAATGGGATACAAGGTCATGATTTCATTGGCCGATAAGGTCTACCTGGCTACCGGTCCCACGGGCACGATCGCCGGTATCCAGATGGCGCTGGAGCAGGCCGGCACTCCCGAGAACAGTGTATATTTCGCCGAGTACTCCTGACATAAAGCCATGACTTCAGTGAGTTTCGGGATTTCAACCTCCGGTTGCATTGAGAGAAGGCACAAAGACGAAATCCCGAAACACCGAGCATGTGCTATTTGCGACCTGCGGTCGCGGCTTCGGCAGCTCCGCCTGCGGCTCCGCAGTCCGAAGCAACAATGATAGTCATTCCGAACGTAGTGAGGAATCTGCTTTTAGATACGTCTGGTTCAAAGCAGATTCCTCGCATTCGCTCGGAATGACTAAATTTGATACGTTCGTTTTCACGCGAAGCGTGCCGCGCAGTAGGCGCGATTAGTGCAGAATTCGGATGTCCGATTGGGTCCTTGGGATGATCGCGCGGGCTATGTTGCCGGACAACAGCTCGCAGGAGCTTATTCCGGTTATCGACACGACCTTATCGACCGCGGGTATCGTCAGGCTGCCCGACTTGACTCGGACAGTAACTCCCGGCTTGCACTCGATGTAGAAATAGCCGGTACCGGTGGAAACGACCTTGCCCCACGTAGTCACCAACAACCCGACGTTGTTCAAGCCGCACCCGCCGGTGATGCCCGGGGTGTAGGAGTTCAGACCCGCCCCGCCGAGCCAATCACCCCTGATCGCCAGAGGCCTGGGAGGGTCGCTCGCCGTGCCCATCGTTACGGCCTGGCCGGCATTGATTTGCCTCTCTCCGTCGGCTATCGAGACAGTGCCGATAACATCCACGAGGTCATTGACGTTGGGGCGTATGCCTCCAATTACCCTGATACCGCTGGTCCTGTCCGGCTCCTCGATGTAGAAGTAGTCCGTGAAGGCAGCCATCACAACCTTGCCCGAAAGGGAGACCATAGCGCCGGTCGATAATCCCTTCGCCGCCGATATCTTGTCGAGCTCCTGGATTACGCTGTCCGTGAGAGTCACCGCGCAGAGTGCATCGGCATAGTTGACGAACTTGGAATACATGAGCAGCCCGGACCCGCCGAAGGCGAGGACTTGCGGCCTGAGCTGCGGCGCGAGATCGGATACTAGAGCCATTTCCGGCAAGGGTGACACGACCCCATTGGCGTTGAGCGAGGTGCCATAGATATCGGAGTTGCTCGGATCGGAAGACCTGTAGTCCTCCCAAACCACCTGGTACTTAGACCCGTCCCAGAAGACGCCCGGGGCGGCCTTGGGCTTGGAACCGGCGCTGATGGTGATGCCATTTGCGTCGAGGATCGAGCCCGTGGAACTGATGCGGCACCCGCTTATCTTGTTCGAGTCGGCCCAGGCAACGAAGTAACCGCCGTTGCCGTAGCAGATGCTCGGTGATACTTGGTATGAGGAAGTTGCGGGCACAAGAATGCCGTTCGCGTCCTGCACCTGCGCGCTCGAGTTCACCCTTGCACCGTAGATCGCCGCCCCGGTACCGCGATGGTCCTCCCAGACCACGAAGTAGTTCGCCCCGTCCGTGGCGGCCTTCGGAACGTATTGGAAGCCCGCCGCCAGGCTGATCGCCGGACTGGTCGGGGTCACGGTCCCAGCGGAAGAGATAACGGCCCCGTAGATGTCGTTGACATAGTCCGGGGAGACCGCGTTCCGAGCGTCCTCCCAAACGACCAGGAAATTGTTGTGGTTGGACGCGACCGACGGCCTCACCTGATCCTCAATGGCACTGCAGATTGTTATTGGAGTCGCGCCAATGGGCATAAGCGTCGTGTCGAGGAACCACCCGCGAATGTCCCAGCTCGAAGTCCCGTAGGTCTCGCTGCCGGTCCAGACGAGGAGATACTTGGTCCCGTTCCAGGCTATGGATGGCTGCGCCTGATCGCCCGAGTATGTCCCGGTGATGTTGATGGGAGCGGCCGCAAGCACGGTTCCCGCGTGAGACACCCTCGCGCCCATTATCTTACGGTAACCACCGGACATCTGAGACCAGACCACGGCATATTCGTCGCCGTTGTCGGCCACGGAGTAGTCCGCCTGATCCATCAGCCCCATGGAAACAACCGTGCCCGCGGGGCTCTGCACGACTCCGGCATCGGACACCATCGACGACAACACATCGGAATTGGTGGCGTTGAGGCTGCTCCAGCAGACGACGAATTTGCTGTTCATCCCGGCTACAGCCGTGCCGGAGGAACCGGCCATTGCCGGAGAGATGGCGATGGCGCTGTTGTCGAGCAGGATGCCCGTGGAGCCGAGTCTCGCGCCCTTGACGAGACGGTCGGTCCGATCCCGCCATGCGACCAGAAGCTTGCCGCCGTCAAAACCGACGGATGGGAGTTCCTGGTCGCCAACCATGGTGGAGATGGCGATGCCGCCCTTGTCATACACGGTACCGGCGGAGCTGACCCTTGCTCCATAGATGTCGGAGTGGGTTGAGTCGGTTCTAAGGTCCTCCCATACGACCATCCAAGTGGATCCGAACCCGCACACGCGCGGCGCCCTCTGCGCTCCCGGAGCGCCGGCAGTGCCGTCGGGCGTGCACGATATCAGGATATCGGCGCCGGTGCGTATTGCCGTTTTCGACACACGGCAGCCGTATATGTCGGTATCCGAGGAAATCATATTGCGATAATCACGCCAGACCACGAGATAGGTCGAACCGTTGTAGGCAACATCCGGGGTTTCCTCGTTGTCCGAGCGCGTGCTGATGCCGTATGTCTTGCCGACGATCCCGTCGGAACTGACCTTGCACCCGTAGATATCGGGTGAGGCTCCTCGGCTGTCCTGCCACACGACAAGACAGCCGCTGCCGTCACCAGCCGCTCTGGGATTGGTCTGATCCGCAACCGTCCCCGAAATAAGAAATCCCTGGGGATCGAGCACGACTCCGCTGTCGAGGACGCGGGCGCCGTAGACGTGCTGGTTCGCGCCTCGCCTGTCGGCCCACACCACGAGATACTGGCGTCCGTCCCACGCGACCGAGGGCTGGGTCTGGTCCCCCATCGACGCGCATATCGCTATTGCAAACACATCCAGCACCTGGCCGGACGGGCTGATTCTGGAGCCAAAAATGTCCGCCCCGTTTAGGCCGCGTTGATCCTGCCACACAGCCAGATAGCCATTTGAGCCGACGGCCATGGAAACACTCTCCTGCATGCCCGGGGCAGCTCCGAATGTCGGAGCTATCGGCGTTTCAGGGCCGACGACGGCTGCGTGTGCGCCCGGTGTGATGACTGACAATGCAAACACGAAGCCCCATGCAAAGCGAGGCCATTTGACGAAGTTAGCCATGTGGTTGAACATCCTCCTCGAAATTAGAAGTTAGAGGTTGGAGGTTAGAGGTTAGAATCCAGAATTACCGAGGATGCACTAACCCGTTAACTCACAAACCGGCATAACCGAGTATACCCGCTCGCCTGCTTGGCTAACCTGATGTATGATATTTATTGAGCTTTTTGGGTTTAAGCTGAACAATAATATCCCCCACTGAAAACACCTAACTCAGGTGGAATCTGGCACGCATCTTGCACCATGTGTCAATATAGGTCTGTCATGTGACAGATGAGTTTGCATATTGATCAGCCAGCACAAATGCGGTTACAGCCGACTCTGTTCCCGCAGTACAGCTCAGCACAAGGAGGGCAGAGTAAATGCGAGCGTTGATAATCACCGTCTTGGTGTCCCTGGTCGCGCCAGGCATGACGCCGGCGTTATGCCAGTCACTAAGCGGACAACTATATGGCGTACAAGTTGTGGGAAGTCAATTGGGTATGGCGGGGCCCGAGGCGTGGAGTTACACGGTCTCTAACACGAGTTCCAGCCCGAACTACACGGTGTGGCTCTTCGCAATAGGGATCGACGAGGGTGTCGATGTGACTAACGTCTTCAGCCCTGACGGATGGGCGGCGGACGCGAGCGTGCCTCAGTTCGTTACCTGGACATCCACCATGACCGACCTGCCGGCGGGGCAGTCAAAGACCGGCTTTGTGGCGGAGTTTAGCGCGACGCCGACAAACCAGACCTGGTCCGCTATGTTCAATAATCTGGCGGACCCGTACGAAATGCCGACGGACGGCGGGCCGATAATCACAGTCCCCGAGCCGGGAAGCCTGACCGCGCTAATCGCCGGGCTGGGATTCGCGGCGGGGCTACTTAGGAAAAGAAGAAGCTGAAGGCCTAGGCAATAGAAGGAAGTTGTGGGTCGTGAGTCATTGGCTTTCTTCTATTGCCTACTTGCTTTCCCTTTACTGCAGCAGCGCCGCGGCCTGGTTGAGTTTTTCGACATTTTTGGTGGCATTCTTCTTGCCATCGGCAGCCCATTCCTTGGCGTCCGCCAGGTTTTCCATCTCGAGGTCAACTTTGATAATACACGCGTAGTATTCGCCGTCGGTTGGATCGAGATTCACCGCGTTTGTGAAGGCGTTTATTGCATCGGTGAGCTTGCCTTGGTTGGCAAACTTCTTGCCCTTGGCGCACTCAGCGCGAGCCATCCGCACGTTGTCGCTGGATGCCGAGCCGCTTGCCGGAGCCACAGCGCTTTTCGCTGGCGCGGCGGACGGAGCAACCCCGGATGACGCAACCCGCGACGGACCGCCCACCACTATCACATTCCGCGGCGACGAACCGGAGGAGGCTGATGCGGCGCTTGAGCTATCAACACGCGTGGGCTGCGCTTTCTCTATCTCCAGCCGAACGACGCGGCACTTGTCCTGGGCGACCGTGACACTCTTCTGGGCCGGATGGTAGCCATCGCACACCACCTTGACCGTGTACTCCCCAGGCTTCACCATCTCTTTCCAACTCCCTTTAGCATCAGGGATCGATTCGGCGGTTATCACCTTGCTGGCGGCATCGACTATCTGCACTGTCGCCTCGGGAATCGCTTGACCGGTTTTCACATCCGTCACTATGCCCGAGACAGTCCCGGTGGGCGACTTAAATGGGGTCGGGACCACCTTGAGCGCCATCAAAGTCGCGATAACGGTCGCGAGCGCCGCAACCAACTCCGCCACCGAGACCCAGGGGCCCAGGTCGGGCATACCTTTGAATATTCGCCTTAGGAACATAGCAATTCTCCACTAATGCAGTGCAATCAATTCTCGCCAGCTTAGAACAGCTTAATCGGATCGACAACGAAAACTACCGCCATCTGATCGAGAAACGGCGGTTTCGAGGACTCGTTCGCCGCCGTCAGCTTGGTAACATCGTCATCGGAAAGTACCACGTCGCACATTCGCGCCCCACCCGCGCGGCCCGCGGCAGTCAGCGTCAGAGGGTTCGAACCGGCGCGGGGGCATTTCTTTGCCTCAGCCAGGTTGCGCGTATATGCCACCGGGCCGTGGTCCTGAACGACATCCGGGTCCATCTTAATCGTGCCCCAGACCTCGGAGCCGTCTTTGCGCCTGATCTTCGGACTCATCGCGCGGGACACCTTGTAGCCGGTGGTATCTATGATCACCGAGGTGTAGCTGGCCTCCGGCTTGGCATCGACCTTGACTTCCTCAGCTTTCACTTCAAGTTTTTCTACGGCTTTTGCAATGGTCACTGGCTTTGGTTCAACCTTGGGTTCGACCTTGGGCTCAACTTTCGGCTTCGGTTTGGCTTCCGGCTTTAGTTCAACATTCACCGTCGATTGCACGGCCTTCTCCAGAGAGGCTTCTGATTTTGCGGTGGACTCAGCCATATAACCTTCGGGGCTTCCAAGCTCATCGGAAAGCGAGGTGAGCAGCGCGGAGCCGGGGGTAGCATTGCCATACATGTGGGTGCCGACGGTGATCCTGACTACCGTTTGCCCCTCTACCTTGGCCTGCTCCATCTTTATTATCTCGACGTTCTTGACGTAGCCTTCGATTTTCTGCTTGAGAACCTCGCTCTGGGCCATATAGTCCTTGCCGTAGGCCTCGTAGGAGATCGGCGTGCCTTCGACCGCCATCAGCAAGTTCGCGACTGCCTGCATTCTCGCGTAGCCCTTGGCCTTAAGCAAAGCCTTCGCCCTGTTGGGCTCTTCCGAAGCCGGGGGCATGGCGCCCTCGCCGGTTGCGTAGTACATTTCCGTGCCCCAGTCAATGAGGCCGCCCTTCACTTTCTCCACAAGTCCCGACTTGGTGTTGATCACCTGATCGGCTGCAAGAACGGCCGTCCCAATCAAGCAAAGGACCGCCACAAACACGATAATATAGCGAGAGCAAATCTTCATTTCCCCAAAACCTGCCTTTCTCCAATGATCGGTCTGATTATACAATGGCTGCAGGCTAGGGTCAACTACTGCGCCGTCTTCAGCAGCGAATTGATGTCGATGATTACGCCGCCGCCGGAACTGGAGACGGTGGGTACGTGGCCGTCCCACTTCTCTATCCATTCGCGCGCGAGCACCTTTGAGCCACCCTGCGCCTGAAGGGCCTGGGCATTGAGCCTGGCGGCCTCGGATGCGCCTTTTGCCTTGGTGATCTCGGTCTGCCGCTCAAGCTCGGCCTTTTGGAGAATATACTTCTGCTTCTCCGCTTCCTGTTGCGCGACTTGCTTCGCCTCGATTGCGGCGTTGAACTCCCCGGAGAAGTTGAAGTTTGTGATTGAAAGCCCGGCAGGCTCGACAACTATGTCATAAGCATTCAGGCGCTTGGTGATGTCGAGCTCGACTTCGGCCTTCACCGCCGCGCGGTTCTTGATCAGTTCCTCGGCGGTGTATCTGGCCGTGACCATCTTGATGGATTCCTGGACCGCCGGGTCGATGATCCGGCTCCTGTAGTCGATGCCGACGCTCTTGAAGAGATCGCCAACTCTCGTGGGCTCGATGTGGAAGTTGAGCGCGAGCGAGGTGGTTACTATCTGCAGGTCCTTAGATGCCGCCGTGGCCTGGCTGCCCTCCTTCTGCGTGCGGACCTCCATCTGCTCGACATCATTCATATACGGCAGGATCAGGTGTATTCCCTCAGACATCACGCCCTGAACAGCGCCGAACCTCAGGAGCACGCCCCTGTTGCCCGCTGGAACGATGACGATGGACGCCGACAGCAGCCCGGCAACAATCATCAGCATCGCGACAATCCGAGCGGTCCAAGCCCAGGGAGCAAGATTGATCTTGTCCCCCGTTTCCGTGTGAAATCGCTTCAATACGAACGAAACAATAAACAGTATAATTCCCAGCCAAACAAGCCCCATCGTGCCTACCTCCCAATTTGGTTTTGATGGCGGCCTCTCTTGAGGCAGCCGAACGCACAATAGTATTCGCTGGGAACGGGGAGAAGTCCTTTTTGGCTGACACGCCGGCGACCGACTTGAATGCGGTAGGCTTCGGCAATGCGGAATGAAAGGGGCGTAGGCTTGGGAGGTCTGGCTCTTCGGATAGACGCATGTTTGCGCGTTACAAACCCGCAAAGAGGGGTCCGGGATTGCAAATCCCGGACCATCATACATTTGATGAATATCCCGTCGAAGTGCCCCCTAATGCTTTATCTTCAGCCAAGCGGCATCGAAGTCGAACTCAGGATTACGCTCGTCGTTGTGACACGCGCGGCAGGTCTGCTCCTCGACCTTGCCGTAATCCGTTGACGGCAACTTGGAATGCTCAAGGCCGGGACCGTGACAGGTCTCGCACTGGACGTTCGCGAGTTCGGGAGTCTCCTTAAAATTCGTGAAACCGTCGCGCGCAAGCACACCGGTCGCATGGCAACTGATGCACTCGGGGTCGAATTCCTGCTTGGTCTTTTGCAGGCTGGCAATGGAGCTTGCGTGGCTGGTTTTCGACCAGCTCTCGTAGATATCGACGTGGCAGTTTTTGCACTTTTCCGCCGTGGCGTAAGGAGTTTTCCGCAGCCGCTTTCGCATATCATCCGGGTTCAGCCCACGCTTGAGCAGATACGTTTCCGATTCCTTCTTGAACTGCTTCGACGCGGCGAGAACGGCGGTGGTCACTTTTTCGCTGTAGTCTTCGTAGACATTCACCATCGCGGGGTCCTCGGGGTAGCGGCGGTCGAGGTAAAGCAAGGTGCTCTTCACTTCGCCGATCCTGCGCCCTGGCGTGAGCGAGATATCCAGCTTGCCCAGGCTCCAATTCGAGACCGTCCCCGACTTCACCAAGACCAAGCTTCCGCGCTTTTCAACCGGCAGCGTGACCTCGTTCGAGTCCTTGGTCTTATCGGGAAACGCTATGTCGCGGTCGCCGCGATGCGTGCACAGGATCAGGTCGATACCCTTGAGCGCCGCGAGCTTCTCCGCCCCGGTGAGAGTACCGTGGAATATCACCACGACCATGCTTGCCTTCGCGCGGACGACGGGTATTACGGATTTCAGCCGTGGAAGAGGATCGTCTACGGTCAGCCCCGACCCCTTCTCGAGCAGGCTTCCGGCGAGTGATTTATCGATGACCCCCACCACGCCCACTTTGAGATGGTTCTTCGTCTCGATGACTACATATGACGGAAACATGGGTTTGGGGTCGCCAACGGCGTGCAGGTTTGCGCACACAATCGGGACCGATCCCGCCTTGAGCCGCTTCATGGCTTGCGCGGCCGCCGGGCGGATGTCTTCGTCTCCGGGCACGACAGCGCCGTAACCTATCAGCTTGAGAGCTTTCGCCGCGACATCGGTCTTTAACATATCCTGGAAGCCGCTCCCGCCGGTCAGATCGCCTCCCTCGATCAACACAACGTCGGGGCTGCTTGCTCGGACCGATTTCACCAGCGTGAACTCGCGCCCATAGCCGCCGAACCGGAATTTCGTACAGTTGCAAGTGCGGATTTGGCCCCTGGCCGACGATGTATAAAGAATGACCAGGGATTTCGCCTTCGCGGGAAGTTTCGCGGTGTGCGAGGTTGTCGTTGCGGCGGTGATCGCCGCGATTATTATCAGAATGTGCTTCATGCCCATGTGCCCCCTTCGAGGTAGCAAGGGATAGTGGAAAGCCGGAAGGGACTCGGGACCTATCGGTCCCGGCTTCGGCAGCTCCGCTTCGCTTCGCGGTCCGAAGCAACCTAGAGCATGCATTCCCCAACTCACAACCCACGCTTCCCTTCACTCAACACTCAAAACTTAAAACTCAACACTCTTGTGCAAGACGCCCAAATCGGCGCGTTTGTCGCGAGGTTCGGGCCGTGTGGCTTGAACCGATGCTCGAGCGCGCCGATCCGAGCGTCTATGATAATCGGGCTCTAACCCGATTTCCTAGTCTTCGGCTTCTCAGCTGTCGCTTTAGACGTAAGCTTCTGAGCCGGCATGGGCCTGATTGCGTAGCCCTTTGGAAGTTCGAAGAGTGAGTCAGGCGCCTTGGCGCCCAGTTCGAACTTGGTATACGCAGCGGTGATAGTGTCCGCTTTTCCGCGCTCACCCTTTAGCAGGAGTTGCACGGGTTTTCCCGATTTTACGCCCACCCACATCTTAGCTTGATGCCGGGTGACCGGATCTGTGTAGGTATAAACATTGCACAGCTCTTTCGCCACTTTCTGGGTTCCGTGCTTTGTTGCCTTGACTTTCGCCAGGAAGCTGGGGACTGGGCCGGTGGGCCCGGGAAACAGCACACTGGGATTGCCGCGAGAAGAACCATCGGGATACTTCGCCGCATACTTGTTCCACGGGTGAATCAGGAACACCCCCTGCTTGTTTTTCACGAGACACAAGGGGAAGCGGTCCGTCTTGGCTTCCCAGCGCATCTTGTCACCCTTTATCCACATCTTCCTGGAGCCCATGTCGCCGAAACTCGCGGACTTGACTTTCAGCTCGTAGTGCAATGTTTTTTGCTTGGGGGTATCAGCCCCGCAAGCTGTGCCCATCGAGACAATACCGCATAGAACGAGTAGATTGGTTTTGACGTTCACGTTCATTCTCCTCATCCGCAACCGTCCTGACTCAATAACCTTTCAGTCCTCTGAGCCCCTCGGTGTCAGCTCTAGCTTTAAGTAATTCAGCGATTAGTATGTATTTGATTGGTTCTGATTTGTATAAGGTCCTGGCCGTTGAAGACCAGGACCTTCTAGTGCAGGCTCTTACTTGCCGGGCATGCCGATGCCGGTGTTCTGGAGAATGTACTCCACGTCCACAAGCAGCTTGCAGCAGGCCGGGTTTTCCTCGGTGTTCGCAATGCCGGTGCCGGGGCCTGTCGGATTCGGGTTGCATGGCGAAGTCGGGATGCAGGCATCCATGACTTCCAACTCGAAGTCAGTCAGGTACGCGGCGGCTGTAGCCGTGTCGCCGGCCTGGAATGCGGCATAGGCGGCAGCGATCTTGTCCTGGAGCGCCCAATAGAGCGGCTCGTCGGAGATCAACGGCACTTCGTCCTTGCCAAACGGGATCTCATGGAAGAGCTCGAGAAGCAGGGACAGGTGAGGCAGATCGGCGTCAACGTGCCACACCCACTGCTCCACGTGAACCCACGCGGGCGGGTTGGGGCCGTCGCCGTCGTCGTCGAACAAGGTCGGCGTTCCATAGAGAATGGTCAGCGTGAACGTGGTCGACGGAACCTCATACATCAACGGCCACCAGAGCCTGATGTTGGGAGTGCCCTGCTGGGTCACTCTGTGAGGTGGGAACACGTCATTGCACTGCACAAACTCAGGCGTCTCTTTGACGAAAGTCGTGTTCTTGATCGTGTAGGGCACGCCTGCCTGTGCTGCCTCGATGAAGTTCGGCCAGGTCGTTCCGCCCGGGCAAATCGCCAGGATTCCGGGCACGGAGCTGATTACGTCCTTACCGAGGCCAAGGTAGCCCTTGAAGACTCTGGAAGCAGAGCCGTCGACCACACTGGAGTCGGTCGCCACTTGGTCCAAGCAGGCCGGATAGGCCTGATAGACCTGGTTGTAGTGCTGAATCATTGTGCTGGTAATCCTGCCCGCCATTGAGGGCGCGGCCATTACCAAGGTCAGTGCCAGGACAAGAAGTATAATCCTTCGCATCTTATAGCCTCCTTTTGAGGTAAACAGGTATTCTTTCCGTGCCGCGTATCTCATAAGACACGCCTCCCAAACGCGGGCGGCACTGCCGCGCAAACTTTCTGGGGGACGCCGCCGCAAACCAGGGGCTAAAATGCAACCTGGGCGCGGACTTCCCACAGTGACCGTGGGCTTAGCCGTCCAGCTATCTAAGCGATATACACCACCTCCTCCGAGCCTTCACGTCGCTTCGTTGCAACAGCTCAGTCTTGCTGTCATGCTGAACTCGATTCAGCATCTTCTTCGCAGGTACCAGATCCTGAATCAAGTTCAGGATGACAGGTACTCTTCAAGAATGAGCACGTCGCTTCTTCGGCGCAAGTGCGCCTCGAAGTGGGCTTTGGACAGCTTCTTGGCCACCGCGGTGTCTTGACACGAAGTCCGGCACCGACTACAATATTTGTTGGCCGACAAAGCGATCCCTACCCATGACCGTTCTTGGAGGCCGCGGCTGAGAAGTTGCATCTTCTCAGCCCTTTGCTTTTGTCCACTTGACAGATTTCCGCATCTTCGACTGACACGGGTCCAACTCCTGCCTGATCTCAGAGGCCTCTACCGAGAGAGGCGGGCGCATTTTCTAACGCCGGTTTGCGGAGCCGGACTGTTTGCCTATTGATCGTAAGTGTAGCGGGTTCTGCTTGCCCGCTGCATTCACCAGCCCAGGCAAAATACCCAGCAGACACAACGTTCCAAACCTGCCTATCATAAAAACACTAATATTTGTCACTGCCTCTGCCATATATCCACATTGTGTCGTAGCACGAAACAACTCATCAATAACTAACACCTCTACCATAAATAATTAGTCAACTTTTAGGTCTGCAGCACTACATATTGGCACGATTATTGCAGTGCTTCACAATGGCATCAAGATTCAAGGGTGGGGATCAATAATGCAAATATCGAACTACACCATAGATGCGGTGAAACGCGGCTATCCATCGGCTACGCTCGCGGCTCTGATTTTGCTTGCATCGGCCGGGACAGCTCAGTCTCTCGCACAGTTTCCGATGTTCAGGGGAGACCCTCAACGCACTGGCAGGTCGCAACTCGAGGCCGGAAGCGACCCTAAGATTGCCTGGACCTACAAGACCGGCACGACCTGCAGCGCGTCGCCCGTGGTCGGCGAGGACGGCGGCGTGTATTTCGGCGCGTACGACAAGTATTTCTACTCCATCACAAGCGGCGGGAGCCTCGCCTGGCAGGTGAGGGCAAACAGCATAATTAGCGGAACCGCGGCGGTCGATGCCGACGGATCAATATGCTTCGGCACGCTGGGTGGACGCGTCTACTCGCTCGCGAGCAGCGGTGACCCGGACTGGTCGTCGCCCTATAGCATCGGAAGCTCCGGGATCAGCGGTGCGATGCTTATTGGCAATAACGGCATGGTCTACTACGGCGCGGACAATTCCTATGTCTACGCCC
>JAMCYN010000091.1 GCA_023474015.1 Armatimonadota bacterium | reverse complement strand
GCCTTGGTCCTGGGGGTGATCTTCTCCTCGATTTTGGTGACATCGATGTTGCGGGTCTTTCGCTCGATGTCAATGAAAACCGGCGTCGCGCCGACCAGCCATACGGCCTCGGCGGTCGCGAAGAATGTGTTGGAGGTCGTGATAACCTCATCACCCTTGCCAATGCCCAGCGCCAGCAGCACGAACCAGATAGCGTCGGTGCCGGAGTTGACTCCAATGGCATTTTTCATGCCGAAGTAATCGGCCAACTCACCTTCAAACTGCTTGCCTCTCGGGCCAAGCGTGTAGACTCCGCTCTCCAGCACATCGTGTATAGCTTTGTCTATCTCTTCCTGCAAATTGTGATACTGTCTCACGTGCCCATAAAACGGGACCTTAACTTCAGACACTTGAATTCCTCCTCGAATATACTCTCCGACTGCAACTATTATTATAAGCGGCATTACCTGCTATCTTTGTAGCACAGATAGCCCATGCTTGTCAATATGAATTATCAGGTTGCAACCCTTGACTCAGGTACGTGGCGACGGATATACTGAGTTATAATCTCAATAGCCACAACAAGGTTACCCAATGAAATCAAGTATACACCCCAGCGGAATGGATGTCGTGGGTGTCAGAAAAGTCAATAGCAGAGCTGTCCTATGGGCGCTCAGGACCAAGGGTAAGTTAGGCCGCAGGGAAATCGCCAAGCTCACCAACCTCTCGTTTCCGACTGTCTGCCGCGTGGTCAGTGAGCTCATCAACGACTCGATCATCGTCGAGGTAGATTCCGTCAATGTGGGCAAAGCCAAGCGCAAGACCGCGCTGCTGGACGTAAACCCCAACGGCGGATGGGTGGCGGCGCTCGATGTAGGAGGTACCCACATCAGAGCGGCGGCGATGGACCTCTCCGGAACCCCACGCGAGACAGTCGAGGTGTCGCTGGAGAATGTGCAGGGCGAGGAGATGGTCGCCTCCGTGGTCAAATCGGCGCTCGCTGCGATCATCAAGAAAGCAGGCAAGCGAAGGGGCAGCCCAAAGGCGGTCGGGATCAGCACCCCGGGCACGGTCGACACGGAGCAAGGCATTGTGAGGCTGAGCTTCAATCTGCGCGTTAAGGATTTCCCGATAGCCAGAGTCGCTCGCGAAGTATGCGATGTCCCTGTGTTCGTGTATAACGATGTTGTATCCTCCGCCCTGGCCGAAGCCAAACTCGGGGTGGGACGCGAGAGCCCCGATTTCGCGTATGTCAACATCGGTGTCGGCGTGGGCGCGGGACTAGTTATGGGAGAGCGAGTGCGTGAGCTTCCTCACGACGCCGAGATCGGATTGATGGTCGTGGCCCCCGAGGGCGATCCCGAGCGCTTCGGCGGCAGAGGCTATCTCGAGTCTTTGGCATCGGGCCGGGGAATAGCGTCCGCGGCACGAAGGGAGTTGGAATCAGGGGCCGTGAGCCTGATGTCGGACTTGATTTCGGGCGGCCCTGCGTCCGTGACGGCAAGAATAGTGTCCCAGGCTGCCGCCCAGGGTGATGAGGTGGCAATGAGAGTGCTTGCCAAAGCCGCCAACTACCTCGGTATAGCCATCGTAAACCTCGCGCACACGCTGGGCCTAACGCTGTTTGTCGTCAGCGGCGGGGTCTCGCTCGCCGGAGACGCGCTCTGGAACCCTCTGCGCGAGGCTGTGGAGAAGTATGAATACTGGCCGGGCAGGATCAGGCTCGAGCCCAGCACGCTTGGCAAGGACGCCGCCATCCTCGGCGCCGGAATGCTCGCCTTGGAAAGAGTCTTCGAGATGTAAGCCCCGATTGTGATATACTGTGTGCTGTAGTCACGCGGAGACGCGTCCCTTATCCTCTAAACAACTCGGGGCAAATGGCACAAAGCAAACTTCACAAGACGTTCCGGTTCGCCGGCTTGATCTTTGGAATCGCGGCGGCGATTGTGGTTGTGATTGCGCTGGCGATTCTGTTCAGAATCCGCATCGCCAACGAGTGGCAGCAATACGTTCACCTGCCCGTCATGACTCCACCGTCACACAATGACTCGATAGTCGTCTTTGCCCCTCACTCCGACGACGAAACCCTGGGCTGCGGCGGAATGCTTGCAACAGCGGTCCAAAACGGCGCGAGGGTGCGGGTGGTACTCGTGACCAACGGGGATGGGTTCTGGTTCGCCGTGAGCCGCGCGTTCAAAAGCATCCGGCTGACCCCTGGGCGGTTCATTGAGTTCGCCTACAAGCGCCAACGGGAGACATTGAGGGCGCTCGCGACCCTCGGAGTAAACAGGCGGCAAGTCACATTCCTCGGCTACCCGGACCGAGGCATCGCCAGGCTGTGGGACACAAACTGGGGCGTGGATTCGCTGTACACCTCCCGTGCCACCCGTCTTGATCATTCGCCATACGCCAACGCTTTCACGCCACACGCGCCCTATTGTGGAGAAAGCCTGATCAGGGACATCGAGGAGGTTTTGAGGCAAAGCAGACCCACTGATGTCTATATCCCGCACCCGCTCGACAACCACCCCGACCACTACGCCACATACTGTTTCGTGACAGCCGCCATCGAGCAACTAAGCTCGGAAGGGTCGGATTTCGCTCGAAAGATGAGGGTGCATACCTACCTTGTCCATC
>JAMCYN010000155.1 GCA_023474015.1 Armatimonadota bacterium | reverse complement strand
CTTGCTCAAATTCATTCATTTTAACTCCTAACTTCTAAACACTAGAAAGATCATGAGCCTTTTTGAAACAATCGAGCATTACCAGAGCTTCGACACCGACGCGTTTTTTGAGCGCGTGACCGAAGCTGACGTCCGCCGGGCCGTCGGGCAGGACCGGCTGGGGCCGCTGGACTATTTGACGCTCCTGTCGCCCCAAGCCGAGGTCTGCCTGGAGGAGATGGCCCAGAAGGCTCACCGGCTGACGGTGCAGCACTTTGGGCGCACTATGCTGCTGTTCACGCCGATTTATGTTGCAAATCACTGTGTCAACCAATGCCTGTACTGCGGTTTTAACGTCAGGAACAAGCTCCACCGCACACAGCTCACTCTGGAGCAGGTTGACGCCGAAGCCGAGACTATCGCCGCCACCGGTCTGAAGCATATCCTGCTGTTGACGGGCGAGTCCCGGCGCCATACACCGGTGTCGTACATCAGAGACTGCGTCCAAGTGCTTAGGAGCCGCTTCACCTCCATAAGCATCGAGATATACCCGCTTACCGAGGCGGAGTACTGCGAGCTGATCGCGGTTGGGGTGGACGGTCTGACCATCTACCAGGAAACCTATGACCGTGATACCTACTCTTATCTCCATCCCGGTGGGCCCAAGCGGGACTATCGTTTCCGTCTGGATGCCCCGGATCGCGGATGCCGGGCAGGCATGCGCGGGGTGAACATCGGCGCCCTCCTGGGGTTGGCCGATTGGAGGCGGGAGGCGTTCCTTGCCGGGGTGCACGCCGATTACCTGCAGCGCGATTATCCCGATGTTGAGATAAGTATTTCGCCGCCGCGCATGCGCCCACACCTGGGGGGCTTCCAGCCGGTGGTTAACGTTACTGATAAAAACCTTGTCCAATATATCACCGCATTTCGGCTGTTCATGCCCCGAAGCGGTATAACGCTATCGACCCGCGAGACAGCCCGGCTCCGCGACAATATGATCAGGCTGGGCGTCACTAAGATGTCCGGCGGCACATGTACTGCCGTGGGAGGCCGCTTGCACGGCGACGAAACGGGCCAGTTTGAGATAGCGGACGAAAGGTCGGTGGCTCAGATCGCGAAAATGTTGTATGAGCGGGGGTATCAGCCTGTTTATAAAGACTGGCAGACGATCTAGAAGTTAGAAGTTAGGAGTTAGAATGAATGAATTTGAGCAAGCGCTGAGCCGCTATTTGAATCAGGAACAACTGGACAGAATACGGTCGGTGAAGGTGGGCATCGCCGGAGCGGGCGGGTTGGGGTCCAACTGCGCCACGGCGCTGGTACGCACAGGTTTTCGCAATATCAGAATCGCCGACTTCGATGTAGTTGACCATAGCAACCTCAACCGACAGTTTTATTTTATGCACCAGGCGGGCAGGACTAAAGTCGAGGCGTTGAGAGAAAACCTCGTTTTGATAAATCCGGCGGCGAACATAGAGATTGCCTCGGTCAAGCTGGAGGCGGACAATGTGGCGGAGCTTTTCGCCGACTGCGACGTGGTAGTGGAGGCTTTTGACCGGGCCGAATACAAGAAACTAATCGTCGAAACCTACCTCGGCTCAGGCAAACTACTGGTAGCGGCTTCCGGGCTGGCCGGCTGGGGGAACAGCGATCGGATAAAAGTGCATCGCGTAAAGGATAACTTCTACCTCATCGGCGATCTGGCCACGGGCATAGGTCCCGATACGCCGCCGCTGGCCCCCTGTGTGTTTATCGCGGCCGCCAAACAGGCCGACGTGGTCTTGAGTTACGCCCTGGGAACACTGCAAGGAGGCTGCGCAGGATGAAACATCGACCCAATCTCGCAAACTTTCTTTCCACTGATATTTACGGCATCACGGCGGACGAATACTCTCTCGGGCGCGGCAACGTCGAGACGGTAAGGCTGATGGCGGAGGCCGGTGTCAAGGTTATCCAGTACCGAGAGAAAGATAAGTCCGCCCGGCAAATGTACGAGGAGTGCCTCGCTATCCGGGAGCTTACCCGTATTGGCGGAGTCACCTTTATTGTAAACGACCACGTGGACCTGGCTGTTGCCGTGGAAGCCGATGGGGTTCACATCGGTCAGGACGATCTGCCGCCCGAGAAAGTGCGACAACTCGTCGGGGACGAAATGATCATCGGCCTCTCCACCCACTCGCCGACACAGGCGCGGGCGGCTATGGACATCGCGGATATCATCGACTATATCGGGGTAGGCCCGATCTTCGCGACCAATACCAAGAAAGACGTCAGCGAGCCGGTGGGGCTTGAGTATCTCGAGTATGTAGTCAACAATGTCAAAGTGCCCTTTGTGGCCATCGGCGGCATCAAAGAACACAACATCGGGCTTGTACGCGCCGGGGGAGCTGGGATCATCTCGCTGGTGACCGAGATTGTCGGCGCCCCGGACATAGCGGCGAAAGTGGCCGCGATAAGGGCGGCGCTCTGACCTGCGGTCCGAGCTGCCTTGTGGTATCATATTGTCAGTGCCAAGAGGTTTACGAGCACATCGACCAATTGGTATCAGCAGCCAGGATGTTGCAAACACGTGGAACTCCCAGCCGTCTCATCAGGAATAGAACACCTCGACGATGTCCTCCAGGGACTGCGTCTGGGTGATAACGTCGTGTGGCAGGTGGACAACCTCGACGACTACTTGTTCTTCGTCGGGCCGTTCATCGAGCAGGCGATTACCGACGGGCGCGTGTGCGTCTATTTGAGGTTCGCGCATCATCCGCCCGTGCTGGAGCCTCGCGACGGGCTTGAGATAATCGAGGTGGACCCCAGCCCCGGCTTCGACTACTTCAGCCGCGAGGTGCACAGAATAATCGAGGAGCGCGGGCGGGAGGTGTTCTATGTGCTCGATAACCTCTCCGCGCTGGCGGTCGAGTGGGCGACCGATGAACTGCTGGCAAACTTCTTCCAGGTAACCTGCCCATATCTGTTCGAGCTCGATACCGTTACCTATTTCGCGCTCACCCGAGGCCGCCACGCGCACAATGCCGTTGCCCGCATCCGCGACACCACTCAAATCCTAATCGATGCCTACCACGCTCGCGACCGGATGTATATCCACCCGATAAAGGTGTGGGACCGCTACTCGCCCCAGATGTTCCTGCCGCACGAGGTCGGAAGCGAGAGCTGGTCGCCGGTATTTGGAAGCGGCGACGCGGCGGCGGTGTCGTCGACGGCTCGAAGAAATCCCCTGCGCGGGACCTCCGGCTCAATCGCACCCTGGGATAGCGTCTATCGCAAGCTCGGTCAATACAGGGCAGTGGGGCCGGTCATGGTGGAGTCCAACCCCGAGCTTGCCGCGCTCAAGCAGGAGTTGTGCCGGATGCTGATCGGCAACCACCCCGAGTTTAGCAAGCTGGCGGATAAGTATCTCACGTTGGAGGACCTCTTCGGCGTCCGCGAGCGCCTGGTGGGATCGGGCCGCATTGGCGGCAAGGCTGCGGGAATGCTCGTCGCCCGCCGAATCCTTCTGAGTGCTCCATTCGACTTTTCCCGCGTTCTCGAAGACCACGACTCGTTCTACATCGGCTCTGACGTGTTCTTCACGTTCCTGGTGAACAACGACCTCTTCCGAATGCGTCTGCAGCTTACCAAGAACTCCCAGTTTTCGCGGGACGAGTTCGAGGAAGTGGAGAAGCGGTTCCTCGAAGGCAAATTCCCGGCGGCGATATTGGAGCAGTTCCGCAATATGCTCGATTACTTCGGCCAGGCCCCGATCATCGTGCGATCATCGAGCCTGCTGGAGGACAGCTTCGGAAACGCGTTCGCTGGTAAATATCGCAGCGAGTTCTGCGCGAACCAGGGCTCGCCGGAGGATCGGCTGGAAGCATTTCTAAGAGCCGCGAAGCTGGTTTACGCCAGCGCCCTGAACCCAGATGCGCTGTCCTACCGCCGCAAGCGGGGCTTGGGTGAGAGCGACGAGCAGATGGCGATTTTAGTGCAGCGTGTGTCGGGGATGCCCTGCGGGAGTTGGTTCTTCCCAAGCATCGCCGGGGTCGCGTTTTCGAGGAACTTATACGCCTGGAACGACCGCATCGACCCGAACCAGGGCATGATAAGGCTCGTGTTCGGGCTGGGGACTCGGGCCGTGGACCGTGTCGGGGGCGATTATCCCCGGATGATCGCGGTTAGCCACCCCGGCTTGCGACCTGAGATCGGCCTTAAGATCGCGAAGTATTCCCAGAGACTGGTGGACCTGCTGGACTTGAAAGCGAACGAGCTTGTAACGCGGCCCGCTTGCGATGTTCTCGCCGACCATACCTATCCGAACCTGCACCTGCTGGTGTCGGTCATGTCCGATGACGATCTCCAAGACCCAATCACAAACCGCATCCCACCCAACGCGCGAGATCTCGTGCTGACGTTCAACAACCTCATCCGGCGGACGGGGTTCGTGAAGACCCTCGGATCGATTCTCACCACGCTCGAGGGGGCGTACGGCCACCCGGTGGATACCGAGTTCACGGCGTCGGTGAGCCACTCGGGCGAGGTTCGCATCAACCTGCTCCAGTGCAGACCGCTGTGGCTGCCCGGCTCGGCGGGACCCGTATCCACCCCGACGGGCATCCCGAGCGAGCGAGTGCTGTTCAGATCGAGCCGCATGATCAGCGGCGGGGTGGTAAGCGGTATCAGGCATATTGTATACATCGATCCGAAGTCATATGCGGCGCAGCCCGTGGATACGAAGAAGGCGCTGGGCCGATTGGTTGGGCGGATCAATTCGCACCCGCGCATCGCAGAGGGCAAGGTCCTGATGATGGGACCCGGTCGGTGGGGCAGCAGCAACATCGACCTTGGGGTGAATGTCGGATATGCCGATATCGATAATGCCGCGGTGCTGGTGGAGCTCGCGCGGGAGGAAGCGGGCCACGTGCCGGAGGTGTCCTATGGGACGCATTTCTTCCAGGACCTAGTCGAGGGGCAAATCATTTATCTCCCCGTCTACCCGGATGACGCTAATGCCGCGTTCAATGAAGCGTTCTTCGCGGAAGCTCCAAACACCCTCACCGATCTCCTGCCCGATGCGGCGGAGTTCGATCACCTGGTTCTAGTAATCGATGTTCCCGCAGTCGCGAACGGATCTCTTGCGGAGGTAGTCGCGGACCCGCAGGTGAGGGACGCGGTTTGTTATCTGGGGTAATCCAATGGGGAGGGATATGGGCTTCAAATCTATAAGTGAACAAACAGCACGCACACAACAGGAGACACCCGCACAATAATGCCAGGCGTAACCGAATGGACCCTGACGGCTGATATTGCCAAGTGGATGCTCGACATAATCCACGAGCGCCCGGATTTGCCTTTCTCGGATGCCAAAGTTGAGGAACGAGCAAAGGGCAGCAGAAAGCGGCGCGACCTCACGTTATATGATCGCAATGGCGCGAAAGTCATTACGGGTGAGGTCAAAATGCCCGACAGTCCCGAGGGCCGGTCCCCTTTCCAAGAAGCCCTTGTCCAAGATGCCCATGACAAAGCCGATATGGAAGGCGTCGAATACTTCTTCACCTGGAACGTTAACCGCTGCGTGCTCTGGAGGACTTTTGCGCAAGGAACCCCGATCGCTGATCGCCACCTCCAGCATTGGTACGTTATTCCTACACCAATCCGCCGATCAGATGAACTGATCCACCCGCTTGTCGAACAACGCATCAAACAATTCTTGTCGGAGTTCCTCACGCGTTGCGCGCTGGTTATGCTCGGCGCGGAACCCTTGCCGACTATACCGCTGGACGAGAAATTCCTGCTCGTCTGGGAGTCTTCGCTGGAACAACCCGTGGCCCAGACTCTTCGCGCCCTGTCCGACCGCTACGAGAAAGATCGGGAATTTACTCAGGCCCTGGACAAGTGGATGCGCGACGAACAGACTTGGGTAATCTCGCACCGGGACGAGGAGGTCGTCCGGGAGAACCTTGAACGCGCCGCGAAGTTCTCCTGCTACGTTCTTGCCAATAAGGTCGTATTTTACAAGGCTTTGCGCCGCCGATTCACCAGAATGCGCGCCCTTCGCATTCCCGGCACGGTCGCAACAGGCGCTGGACTCCAGAGCCTATTGGCCGAGCACTTTGAGCACGCCGCAGCCGTGAGCAGTGATTATGAGACTGTCTTTTATGGAGACTATGGCGATACCCTGCCGTTTCTGAGCGACGAGGCTGTTGATAGCTGGCGAGACCTTGTACGTCAGACCGATCCCTTTGACTTCACCCAACTCAACTACGAAATCATTGGCCAGGTCTTTGAGCGCATGCTCTCCACGGATGAGCGCCACAAGTTCGGCCAGCACTATACACGCAGCGAAGTTGTTGACCTGATAAATGCCTTCTGCATCCGCGAGCCGAACGCAAAGGTGATGGACCCAGCCTGCGGCGGCGGTACATTTCTTGTTCGCGCCTACTCGCGCAAGCGCGACCTCTCCAAGGGCAGGCTTACCCATCAGGAACTAATACAACAGCTCTATGGGATGGACATCTCGGCTTACCCCGCTCATCTCACAACTATTAACCTCGCAACCCGTGACTTGATAGATGAAGCGAACTACCCTCTTGTTGCCCGCAAGGATTTCTTCAGCGTCGACGTCGGCGAGCCGATCTTCCATGTCCCACTGGGCAGCGAGAGCAAGCAGATAGTCGCTCTCCAGATTGACAAAGTTGATGCTGTTGTCGGAAATCCGCCGTACGTGCGCCAAGAAAAGATAACCGAGTACTACGGCAAGAAGTACAAGGACACCTTGCGTGCCCAGGCTCAGCGCGAGGCTCCGGGCGCTGACCTCTCAGGCCGCTCCGACATTCACTGCTATTTCTTTACTCACGGCGCGTCGTTCCTGAACGAAGGCGGCTATATCGGTCTCCTCACGTCCTCCACATGGCTGGATACCTCTTACGGTTTTCGGCTTCAAGACTTTCTGCTAAACAACTTCGAGATCATTGCCATCTTTGAAAGCAATTGCGAGCCTTGGTTTACCGGCGCGCGAGTCACCACGGCGGCCGTCATCCTCAGAAAACAGTCCGACCCTGAGAAACGCTCCTCAAACACGGTCAAGTTCGCCTTACTTACAAGGCCGCTTTCCGAGCTTTTGGCCTATGCTCCAGGTGAGGATGACCGGAGGTTGACATTTGAAGCCCTGAGGCAGCGTATCGAAGGAATGTCCGGCAAGGAAAAGTTCGCGATTCGCCTCGGTGACACTGAGTCTATCACAATCAAGCAGGAGTCACTGCACGGAATACGCGTCAGAGCAGTCAACCAAGGTGACCTGCATCGACTGGGTTACGGCGCGGTCCCTGTAAGTGAGGAAGACGAAGAGGACGAAGGAGAAAGCACTAACGGCAACGGCGCTAACATGTCCAACGGCTTGCAGGATGAGATCAGCTCTGGTCATTCGAGCGGCGCTTCCGGCTACATCGGCTACAAGTGGGGGATATTCCTTCGCGCTCCCGACATCTTCTTCAAGCTGCTCAAGCGCGGTGGAGATCGCTTCGTACCGCTCGGTGGCATTGCGGAGGTAAAGTTCGGCGTGAAGTCCGGCTGTGATGCATTCTTCTTCCCGCGCGACGTTACTGAGGAAGCCCTCAGCCGGGTGCCGGATCGCGCGGAATTCAAGGAACGGTACGGGATCAGCCGGCACGCGACTGATCGCATACGCATCGTGAGAGCGGGTGACGGCAGCCCACATCTAATTGAAAAGGAGTTTCTTGAGCCTGTAGTGTTTAATCCTATGGAAATCGACACCGTGGATATTAACCCGGCTAGACTTGGTCGGTCGATACTGTTGGTGGACAAGCCCAAGGAGCATCTAAAGGGCACTTACGCACTCAAATACATCAAGTGGGGCGAGAAAGAGGGGTTTAACGAACGTTCGACTTGTGTCAGCCGCGAACGCTGGTATTCATTGTATGCACCAATACGTGGAGATGTGTTATGGAGTATGACACAGCGATACCGATCCGTGATTCCCTTCAATGGTCGACGCTTCATATGCAATAAGCGCCTGTTTAACATACGCATTGAGGACCAGACGATGGATCGTCTGCTTTGTGCAACGCTCAATTCAACACCAGTCGCTCTCAGCCGCTACTGCTTCGGGCGAATCCAGGGCGGCGACCCTGTAATCGAAACTGAAGTCGTGGACGTCAAGATGATGCTGGTGCCCGATCCGCGCCGTGCAACGCCCAGCGTCCGCAATCGGTTGGAAAACGCGCTTGATTCCCTGCGCCACCGGAAGATAGGACATCTGGTAAATGTAGACGCCGAAGGGGACGAGCTGACCGGCGAGCTGGCTATGCCCGATAGGCAGGAATTGGACGACGCCGTGCTTGAACTGCTGGGTATATCAGATGCGGATGAACGCAAGGCGCTGAGGACGGAACTTTACGCCGAGATGACTGCGATGTACCGCTCCATACGCACGGCTGAGAAAAGAATGCAGAAGTTCCGCTCGCAGACAGCAAGGCGCGGGCGTCCATCGGCCCGCTCGATTGCTTCGGAGATATGGGAGAGCATGTCGGAGAAACCCCGCAACCTGACCCCTATTGACTTCGCGCCAAAGGATGATGTCGAGGAAATCGACATCCCGGAGGGCAAGGCGCGCGCGGCTAACGCTGACCTCTGGAACCCCTGTGGCTTGGTGATTGCCGGAAAGCGTATTGATCTTGGGCATGTGTCACGCGTTAACTTCGCGAAGGCATTAAGTGACGCCGGGCTGCACGGCATGATTTTCATTCCAAACGACCCTGCTGTCAGCCAGCGCGCATTAGATGATTATGAACGTTACCTGAACGGTCTAAGTGAGGAGTTTGCCACTCAAGCCGCGGCGCATACAGCCGACGATCAAATGCAGGAACGCATCGTGAATGAGCTGTGGCGTCTCACCCGTAATGCCCCCCCTAACCTCTTGTGAAAGAAATCGGTTCCGGCTCTGCCGGATTAGGTGTACACTTACGAACTGGAGGAAGGATCGATGGCCTCGTGCGCTGAGAAAATATGGGAGATGGCAAAGGGATTCCAGCCGAGCCGGATTCTGCTGACCGGCGTGGAACTGGGCATTTTCGCGGCCCTTGGCGATGAGACAATGACTTCCGCCGAGGTGGCGCGCAAGTTGGGGACGGACCCTCGGGCGACCGACCGTCTCATGAACGCCCTGGCCGCACTCGACCTGCTCGATAAGAACGGAAACCTCTTCAGCAACACGCCGGATGGACGCGAGTCGCTTGTCCCCGGAAAGCCCGACTATGTGGGCGGCGCGCTGATGCATATATCGAATCTGTGGACTACCTGGTCTACTCTCACCGACGCCGTGAGGGCGGGCACATCGGTTGTCGAGCGTGACGATCGCGCGATGGCCGACTACGCCGTGCCGTTCATGGCCGCCATGCACTCGATCGCGGGGCGGCAGGCCTCGAATGTGATTGAGCAGATCGATCTTGCGGGCGTTCGGCGGGTGCTGGATGTCGGCGGCGGCAGTGGGGCATACTCAATTCAGTTTTGCCGCGACAAGCCCGATATTAACGCCGCGGTGTTCGACCAGCCGGGGATTGTGCCGCTCACGAAGGATTACGTCGAACAGGCGGGGATGACGAGCCGGATTTCGACATTCACCGGCAACTTCAACACCGACGACCTCCCCGGCGGCTTCGACCTTGCGTTCCTGTCGCAGGTGCTGCACTCGAATAACCCCGAAGAGAACCTCGAGCTTTTCAAGAAATGCTGGAAGTCGCTGAACCCAGGCGGTCAGATAGTGATTCAGGAGTTCGTGGTGGACGAGGGCCGCACATCACCCCCGGCGCACGTGCTCTTCGCGCTGAATATGCTCGTCGGCACCCGCGCGGGGGACACTTACACGGAGTCGGAGATCGAGGGCTGGCTGGAGGCGGCCTCGTTCCTGGACGCACGCCGCGTCGACCCGCCCGGAACCGAGACTACTCTCATCATGGCGCGAAAGGGCTGAGTAACATTCCGCCCAGGCCTACGTCTATGGAATAAGAGGGCGGTGGCCCTGCGTTCGTTTCGGGAATAAATTCCCGAAACACCGGCAAGAGCTCAGTGTCCTTGGCAGCTCCGCGGTACGAAGCAACATCTCATGAATAATGCGGGCTAAAACCAACACCGTTCACTTAACGCGATGGAAGGGATTTAATCGCGAAAACGCGAAAGGGAAAGGAGGGCTTAAGCCCGAGGAACTTGTGTCCGGGGTTCAAACCCCGGACGAGCGTACTTACGGACGAACGTACTTACCGTCCGGTTCTATTCCCTGTTTCGCGTTTTCACCCTTTCGCGTTTTCGCGACAAAAAGCCACCCCATAGTCTAAGTGAACGGTATTGGGGCTAAAACTGTACATGAAACGCGTTTTCCGAGGAATAACAGTGCTGGAGAGGTTCGCGACCGCGTTCGTTTCGGGAATAAATTCCCGAAACACCGGCAAGCAGATTCCTCGCATTCGCTCGGAATGACTAAATTTGATGCGTTTGTTTTCACGCGAAGCGTGCCGCGCCGTAGGCGTGATTAGTACACAGGTCATCGGGGTCAGTTATCATGTTGGCGCCAAAGTATGGTGACCCCGTTGCAGACAAGTTGCTCAGTGACAAGCGCGAAGCGTATTTTCTGGCAGTGCCCTGTCTTCCGTGGTAGATCAAGACGGCCATTGGTATCGGTGGTCAATACTGGCCTGTGAGAGGACGAGCTATGTTTGCGTGGAAACGGTATGTGCTAGTCATGGTCGCGATGGCGGTCACTGCGCCCGTGGGCCGGCAAGGAAGTGACAATTGGCCGCATCCTCCGAGAGCACCGAATCCACGTCATCACCACCGAGAAACCCGAATCGATCAGCAAGTATACGTTTGCGCTCGGCATCAGGAATGAGACCGCGGAGGTGAGAGACATAGACGCAGATGTATTCGCGATTGCGCGGAACAACTATGACAGCATAACGGCTGAGATGGAAAATCAGCAGAAAATGATTCTGTCCTTGTACGACGAGATATCTCAGGAGTATGACCAGCTCGTGCAAGAGACCTACTCCGCACTCGGCGGTTCGGCCAGGGAAGAGACGGGCGTTCTTAAGGCGGCTTGACGAACGAACAGGCAATAGGGCATAGAAGGGAGGGCGAGGCTCCCGCCGAGCTTTTCTCTTCCGACTTACACGGCTCACCAGGAGGTTCGCCCTCCCAGTGCGTTATTCTCCCCTTTCGCGTTTTCGCCGCATGTTGAGCCTGTCGAAGCACGCGCTTTCGCGATTAGAAATCCCCCTTCCACGCCCGGATCGTGTTTCGTTGCCGCGCAATGGTTGACTTGTTATAATGGAAATCGTAGCGCACGTGGCAAAAGGTTATCAGGAGGGCTACTTAAGTTGAGACATGCAAACTACATCCGGCATACGGTTGCCGCTCTTTTGATCTGCATTATTTTGGAGTGTTCCGCGTCGGCGAACATCGTGACGCTGGATGTCGCCGCCAAGTCGGCGGTCAGTGACACCGGCAAGCTCACTTCGACCAAGGTCAACGTGAGCGGGGAGCAGGTTGGGGTCACGATAAAGAGCACCATCTTGACCCCGCAGAAGTTCACGCTCAAGCTGACCGGAGTCAAGGACGAAGAATATGACCTCTATATCAATAAGAGCTATGTCGGAAAGAAGAGCTTCAGCGAGCTGGCCGGCGGTATCGAACTGTCGATACCGGGCAGGATAGTCGACGAGTCCCAGATGCGGTGCGTCAAAGCGGCGGAACCGAGGATTCAAGCCGAAATGAAGCGGCTGGGTCAGGCTCAGGAGGGCGAGCCTCAGAGGGTTTCCTACACCTTGGGCCAGGCGTATGATTGGACCCACTTGATGATCGGGAAAGAAGAGGGCTATCGATCGGTGGACATCATAATCGCTCCGGCCGGGAGGATGCTAAGGCAGATGCCGTCGCGGGAGAGGTTGGATGAGGAGCACTTGCTCAAAGCGATGGACAACTCTTGTTCTTTGCTCCAGCAGGCGCGAGATCGGATGTATCGGGTCATTAATGACACAGTGCTGCGAAACGACGCGGTTGTGGCTATGACGCCAGTCGATTTGTCGGCGGCTTACTCGAAGGCGAACGGCAAGCAGAGGATTATCGTTACCCTGACCAATAATTGCGATCTGCCCGTGAGAGGCGTCATTGGGTTGAAGCTGCCCAAGGGGTGGAAGGCGGATACAAAGACGCTGAAAGCGATTTCCCTGACGAGTGGTAAAACATTCAGGAAAGGAATCGACTTGGTACCGCCCACCGCTGGGTCGATCCCGGCCGAGCCGGTGAAGGCTGTCGCTGATTTGACCGTAGAGCGCGGCGCGTTTCTCGCGAAGTTCACGCTGAGCGCCTCGGCGACTGGTCCATCTGTCCGGTAATGATGTAGAATGGTTGCATCATCAAGGGCGGTGGAGTTATTTGCCGGGATTATTGGTTCGGTTCAAGGCGGTCGAGCGTGACCTCAAGCTTCTGTGGTTTGCGCTGTTCTGCGCGATGCTCGGATGGGGCGCATTCAGCGCATCGTACTATAATTTCATAACCGAGGTCGTCAAGATACAGCCCGGACAGTTGGGGATGGTTGAGGCGGTCAGAGAACTGCCGGGGCTGCTGTGCGTGGTCGGCGCGGCGATCACAATGCGCCTGGCTGAGCCGTTGGCGGGCTCACTCGGGCTTTTTTTGATGGCAATCGGCATAGGTGCGTTTGCCTGGGTAAGGCATCTGCCGGGGCTGTTCGTGTGCAATCTGATCATGACCACAGGTCTTCACGCCTGGATGCCACTCCAATCCTCGATCACGATGGACCTCGCCAGGGACGGCGAGAAGGGCAAACGACTTGGGCAGACGGCGTGCGTGGTCGGCATGGGGTCGGTATGCGGGATGCTGCTGGTGAGGTTTATCGGCCACACCCTGACGTATCCGAAATGGTTCATCCTGTCATTTGCATGGATACTTGCGGGGTCGATTCTCCTGCTTGCGCTGCGGCGCGACATCGGCCACGCGGAGAAGCCCAGATTCGTATGGAAGCGCAAATATCGGCTGTACTATCTGCTGAATCTGCTGGAGGGCGGGCGGAGGCAGGTGTTTATGACCTTCGCCATCTACGCTCTTACCAGGGAGTATCATACTCCGATGCAGACGGTCGCGTTGTTGATGGTAATTAACCAGGTCGCGAATATGATTGGCGGGCCGATAGTGGGGCGGATGATCGACCGAATCGGCGAACGGAAAATACTCTTGGCGACCTATTCCGCCTTGATCTTCGTCTTCCTGGGCTATGGTCTGATTCGCCACTTACACGTGCTTTACGTCATGTATTGCCTCGATAACCTCCTTTTCCTGTCCACCAATTGCCTGCCAACCTATTTGCAAAAGATTGCGGAGCCCGAGGACCTGATGCCCACGCTCTCACTTGGGGTGAGCTGCGGCCACATGGCGGCGGTGGTGGTGCCGCTCGTGGGCGGGTTCATGTGGGCGTCGATGGGCTTCTCCGCCGTGTTTGTTGGAGGCGCTGGGCTGGTAGTGATTTCGCTGTTCCTGGCGGCAAGGGTGCCGGCTCACACGCTGAAGTCGTGCAAGGTGGCTTCGTGAAGGGTCCGAGAGTAGTCGTTATTGGCGGCGGCGCGGCGGGAATTATCGCGGCGGGCCGGGCGGCGGAGCGCGGCGCGGATGTCGTGGTGCTCGAAAAGGGCCCAAAGCTCGGACGCAAGCTGCGAATTAGCGGCAAAGGCAGGGGCAATATCACCAACACCGCCGAGCTGCCCGAGTTCATCGAGGCGTTCGCTCCAAACGGTAAGTTCCTCTATGGCGCGTTTTCCAGGTTCTTTCGAGACGATCTGCTCGATCTATTGCACGGCATGGGGGTCGAGACCAAGGAGGAGCGCGGAGGGCGGGTCTTCCCGGCATCGGACAAGGCGGCCGATGTCGCCGACGCGCTTGAGAAATGGATGGACTCACGCGGCGCGAGGGTCAAACTGAATGCTCGCGCAAAGTCTTTGGATATCGCCGACGGCCGCATCGTGGGGATCAATCTCTACGGGGGCCGGGTGGACGCGAACGCCGTAATTATTGCGACCGGCGGGGCGTCGTATCCCAAGACCGGCTCCACGGGTGACGGCTACGCGCTCGCGCGTGAGGTGGGGCACACGATTGTCGCCCCCAGGCCGGCGCTTTCAGCGCTCAATACTCGCGAAAGCTGGGTAAAAGAGTTACAGGGATTGTCTCCGAGAAACGTTGAGGCATCGCTGCTCTTCGAGGAACCGGGCGCCCAAAAGCCGAGGAGCGTGGCATCCGAGTTCGGAGAAATGCTCTTTACGGACAGGGGCGTGTCCGGGCCGATCATACTCACCCTGAGCCGGGATGCGGGTCTGCTGTTGGGCAAGGGCCGGGTATCGGTATCAATCGACTTGAAACCGGCTCTCTCTCGCGAGCAGTTGCACGAGCGTTTAATCAGAGACTTCAGGCAGACGAAGCATTTCAAAAACTATCTGCACGATCTGCTGCCCAGGCTGCTCATCGATACGTTTGTGATCTTGTCCGGGATCGAAGGAGACAAATCGGTAAATTCGATCACCGCCGTGGAGCGGACGCGCGCCGTCGAGCTTTTGAAGGACCTGCGCCTCCAACAAACAC
>JAMCYN010000090.1 GCA_023474015.1 Armatimonadota bacterium | reverse complement strand
CGAATCATTGGATGCCGCGACAAACCAGGCAGAACACGGCTTGGCGGAAATGGCTGCAGACAAGACAGCAGTCAGTAGATTAACCAACTGGACATGGATTAGTGCCATCTTGAAGGCGTAATGGAATTATCACCCGGAGATCGAGGGCCATCTCCTGAAGAAGATACACAACAAGGACCCGTATTTGCAGGTGGAGGAGTGCGCCAGGCTGGGACTGGGCGAGCGGGAATACGAGATAGTCGAGGTGAGCTGAGTTGTAATCACTCATTAATCCCTTTGCCACCAAAGGCTCGGCACATCCCTGCGCGCGACTTGAATGTCCATAGGGGTGTCGAGGCAAGTCCAAAGAAAGTGTTCGGTGGCCGCGAGCGCGATTGCCGGAGTGTTGTTGATTTTGCTGAGGTGCGCGAGCCAGATTGACACTCGTCTTTCTGTCTCCGCAAGCTCAACGATCAAGCCCGCCGCGACATCATTCGAGAGGTGACCCCGCTCACCGACTATCCGCTTCTTCAGAAAGTAGGGATAAGGGCCGGTGCGCAGCATTTCTTCGTCGTGGTTCGATTCGAGTATCAGCAGGTCGGCCCGCGCGGCCTCGGCTCGTATCTCGGGGGTTATGACTCCCGTGTCCGTGGCGCTGCAAACGGTGGCGGAACACGTGTGGATTGAGTAACCCACGGGGCGCGCGGCGTCGTGCGAGACCGGAAACGGCCTGATGAGCATGTCCCCAATCGCCATTTCTTCGCCCGCGTCCAATACTCGACTCGGAACGGCTCTTGCCCCATCGACGCGCTCCAGGGTTGGCGCATTGGCTACCAGCGGCACGCCATATTTCCTCGCCATCCTGAACGCCCCGACGGTGTGGTCCGAGTGTTCGTGGGTGATGAGTATGGCCGATAGATCGGCGGGGTTTTGCTTTGCCTGAAGCAGAGCCGGGACCAACCGCATGATCCCGACACCCGCGTCAATGAGGACCGCAGTGTTCCCGTCACGGACTAATATCGAATTCCCGGAGCTTCCGCTCGCGAGGGAGTGGACTTCCAATGCCATACGATAATACTACTACATCGGCGCGGGGATTGCAGCAATTACGCGGCCACACTGATGTGACCTGCTTCCGTGGTTGGCTCGGGAACCGGTAGTCCTTCCTCTTTTAGCCCTTCAATGTGAAATGCCAGGGCTTCCTTGTAATTCTGCTCGACATCCGCGCGGGTCTTGCCTGTCGCGATGCAGCTGGGAACGTCCGGCGAGTAGGCCGCCCAGTTGTTTTCGGTTCGCTCGTATATGACAAGGTATTCCTTCATCTCTTGCCTCCCAATTGCGCCTGCTTATAGATATTGTTCAGCGTGCCTGGCGGCACGTCATCCGAATGATGCCCGTGGACAGTTGTTAGACCCGGCTTGGACTAATGCTTAAACTACCGATGGCTACCGCGAGTACGAACCAAATACCAACCATCTTTCTCCAAGAGCCTGATTACATCCCGCACTTTCATTATACCACTCTCCAGCCGGTAAGCTGAGGGGCGCGAGTCGCCCCGCGCCCCTGCCATCAAACGATCAAACCAACCGTCAGTCCTTCTTCCTCGCTGCCTCGGCGATAAGCCCACGGCCGATCTCGTCGCGCTGGATCTGGTTGGTACCTTCGTAAATCTGGGTGATCTTGGCGTCGCGCATCATCTTCTCGACCGGATACTCCTTCATATAGCCGTAGCCGCCGAAGACCTGCACGGCGTTGGTGGTGACTTCCATCGCCACGTCCGAAGCCCAGCACTTCGACATGGCCGAGTAGGTGGTCACCTTCTCCTCGGGTTGGGAGTCTATCCAGCGAGCGACGCTATAGACCAGCGCCCGCGCGCTCTCGACCTTCATCGCCATGTCGGCGAGCATAAACCGCAGCCCCTGGTTCGCCGAAATCGGCTGACCGAACTGCACACGCTCGCGGGAGTAGTCGACCGCGAGCTCCAGCGCGCCTGCCGCGATGCCTAGGGCCTGAGCGGCGACACCAGGGCGGGACTGGTCGAAGGTCTTCATTGCGGTGAAGAAACCCGTGCCTCTGCGGCCGATCATGTTCTCCTTGGGCACGCGGCAGTCCTGGAATACAAGCTCCGTTGTCGCCGACGCGCGGATGCCCATCTTGTTCTCTTTCTTGCCGAAGCTGAATCCATCCGCGCCCTTCTCCACCACAAAGCACGACACGCCCCTCGGCCCACGCTCCGGATCGGTAACGGCGAAAACGGAGTAGATTTCAGCCTCGCTGCCATTGGTGATCCACTGCTTGGTGCCGTTAAGTATGAATGAATCGCCGTCCTCGATCGCGCGGGTCTGCATCCCGGCTACGTCCGAGCCCGCGTTGGCCTCCGTAAGACCGAACGCGGCGATTGCGCCGTCGGCTATCCTCGGCAGCCATCTCTGTTTCTGCTCGTCGGATGCTGAAACCAATATGGGAAACGTTCCCAGGCCCGTGGCCGCGAACGCGAGCGAGATGCCGCCATCGACCTTGGAAAGCTCCTCGGTGACCAGGCACATATTCATAATCGGACTATTGCCGCCCATCCCGCCGTATTCGTCCGGGATGAACACGCGGAACAGGTCCGCTTCCGCTATCGCCTTGACGATCTCCCACGGGAACTCCCCGGTCTCGTCATATTGCGCGCTCACCGGCTTCATCTTCTTCTCGGCGATCTCTCTGGCAACGTCCTTCATAAACGTTTGTTCTTCAGTCAAAAAATAATCCATCATTATGTGGTAGCCC
>JAMCYN010000145.1 GCA_023474015.1 Armatimonadota bacterium | reverse complement strand
TCCACTCCAGTCTCACCAAATCGATCTTCTCTGCTGCATTCACTTCTCGTCTAAACAATCTAAGCCTCCTCCGCCCTCTACACTAATTATACAGGGGAGGCTGTTTCATACATGTTGGCACAGAGGGGAACCCTCTACGCTGTGAGGACAGATGGCACGGAGTTTACATCCGTGAACCTCGGCTCGCCTATTAACGGCACGCCTTGTGTGGCAGATGGAAGAGTGTACGTAGGTACGGCGGATGGAGTGTTGCACGTGCGCTATGCCCAGACGCTTCAGTCAGATTGGAACAAGACGTTTTCGGGAGAGAGCATAACAGGTGGAGTCACGGTCTGGAACGGGGCGGCGTATGTCGGGACTGTTTTGGGTACCGGAGAGCTTCACACGATTGATCTCTCCACTCATCAAGACCGGGCCAACTCCCCGGCCGCTACTCCCTACTCAATCGATTATACAACCCCGGCAATAGATGCCAACTTCTCGCTCGGCGCGAGGTGTTATGTGTCGGACTACTCGTGTTGGGTAACTGCCGCGCAGTGCAGTGATGGGCTGTGGAAGTGGAAGTGGGAACGAGACGGGGCCTCTTTCTTTTCCTCGCCGACGGTATGCGGCGAGCATATATTCGTCGGGTCCCACGTTAACGGGATGTATCGCATCACTGATGGTGACACAGCCGCTCAGGAGCCAAACCCTTACATGTATACCGGCGCAGGAAGCTTCATTGACTCCACGGCTGCCGCCTGGAACGGAAAGCTCTACTTCGGCTGCAGCAGTGGCAAAGTGTGTCGCATCGATGCCACAACTTTTACGACAGCGGAATGGACAACGCCGAATCTGGGCTCGCCTGTTACAAGTTCGCCTCTGATAAGTACGCCGACTGGATTATTGTTTGGCTCTACAACTAATGGGTATCTGTTCGCTCTAAACACCAGCAGCGGTACTGAAGCTTGGCATTACGACCTACGGGATTCACAGCAAGGGAACTGGTCTGACGCACAGGTGTTGTCTTCACCCGCAGCGTCGGGCGGGAATCTATATATTGTCGCTGGAGATGCAAATCAGCGTCGTCTTTACTGCTTTGGACCATAGATGGGAGTGTGTATAGATGAAACGAATTAGCGCAACACTAATCCTTCTTTTTCTTGCAACTTTGCCCGGTGCACGGGCGGCGCAGTACGCCGTTGCAGAGTTGGGTGTGCTCCCGGGTTATGATTCGAGCATTCCCGTGGCCCTGAACAACCATGGGGAGGTCGTTGGCTACTCGCTAACCGCCGGCTCTTCAGGGCAAGCCCACTCATTCCTGTACAGCGGTGGCGTTATGACAGATTTGAACACGCTTACCGGAGCCAACGTGGCAGTTTACGACATTAATGACTCTGGAGTAATTGTTGGATCACTAACTCACTATGCTCCTGACGGTCAATGTGCCCGCTACACAGCGTTTGTGTGGGACCCTGCAGAAGGCCTAAATGACTTGGATGCGCTGTCTCCTAATGGGGTCAGTTATGCTGTAGCGATAAACAACAATGGTGAGGTGACGGGTGATAGCGACAGCCGGGGGTTCATTTGGAACAGGACAAGTGGAATGCGGGCTATCCCCACGTTCGGAGGTGGTTTCGGGGAAGCATACGACGTGAATAGCCAAGGGCTGGTCGTCGGCATTGCTCAGAGCCCGGACGACCAATTGCCATTCGCGTACGATGGCTCTACATTCATCGACCTTACCGGGGAACTTGGCGCGCATTCAAGGCCGTACCGAATCAATGATTCCGGGCAAATCGCCGGTATTCTTTACCCGGGACACGCTTTCCTGTGGAGCGAGGCGGTCGGCATGCACTACCTTGGTTCACTAGACGAGGGAGATTATTACGATAGCATAAGTGGTCTGAACAACTCCGGGCAAATTGTTGGAACATACCAGCATTATTCTGGCGCTGGCGGTCCTATACCATTTCTCTATAGCGATGGTCAGTTGACACGTGTGGCGGACTTGCTTCCTGCCGATAGCGGTTGGCCTGCCATCTACGGCGTAGGAGGAATAAACAATCACGGCCAGATACTTGCATATGGGTACGTCAACGGCAAGTCTCATGCATTTATCATGACCCCCGTCCCCGAACCTACTTCCCTGCTCGCCCTTGCCGGAGGGGTTGCCGGACTTGGAGGGCTTGCACTGAAGCGAAGGAGAGCTTGACAATTCAAGTAGACGTAAGGGCCGGACATTGCGATCCGGTCCTTGCTCTATCTGCTCGATTGCGCGGCAATGGCGGTTACAACCGAACCTTGGAAATCTAGCGAAGCTAGTCATCCGTTCATCCCAGATTCGTTCCACGCACAATCGCGTCGGCCATTCGCGCCACGCGGACCATTTCCTTGACATCGTGTACACGCACGATGTCGGCACCATTGGCGATAGCGAGCGCCACCGTTGCGGCGGTGCCTTCAAGGCGTTCTTCCGGGGGCAATCCAAGCACCTTGCCGATAGTCGCCTTGCGTGAAGTGCCCACCAATATGGGGCGGCCTATCGAAGTGAACTCTCTGAGTCTGCGCAGAAGCTCCAGGTTGTGTTCCGGGGTCTTTCCAAACCCGATGCCGGGATCGATAATCAGGAAACGTTCATCGACGCCGGCCTCCATCAGAGCCCGCACGCGCTTGCGCAGGTAACCGGACACCTCGCCCATCAAGTCGACGTACTCCGGATTGGCCTGCATATCCTTGGGCATGCCCTTGATGTGCATGAGAATGGCGGGGCATCGTCTCTCGGCAATTAACGAGGGCATGGCGTCGTCGAAAGTCGCGGCGCTAATGTCGTTCACGATTAGCGCCCCCGCGTCGAGCGCGGCCCTGGCGACCTCGGCCTTGTAGGTGTCAATGGATATAGGAATGTCCAACTTTAACGCCAATTCTTTTACTGCTGGGACCACGCGCTCGACTTCGACCTCGGCGGGAATCGTATCCGAACCAGGGCGGGTAGACTCGCCGCCGATATCGATGATATCCGCTCCCTGCGCGGCCATTTCGAGTCCACGTTTGACGGCTTTTGACGGGTCCTGAAACACGCCTCCGTCGGAGAACGAGTCTGGAGTGATGTTCAAGATTCCCATCACAAGCGTCCGATTGCCGATCTGATCGAACATCGAGCCGACCTTGGGATGCAGTGCTTTGTTGCCGCCGGGCGCAAGCGGTGTCGAGTCAAAACGGCGGATTGCAGCCTCGATCTCAACCGAAAGCTCCTTGCACCCGAAACCCTGCTCCAGCAGCGAAAGCAGCACGCCCTGATATTGCTTGCGCGTGCCGATCAGGATGACATCGCTGTGCGTGACCGACGCCGTGATGACATCGCCGCTGATCGCGGCATCCCCGCCGTTGGAAAGGAAACCTTCCTTCAGGATGTGCACGATCGGCCTGCGCACATTCTCCAGCTTCACTAGATAGTGTTTCGCCTTCGGGAGCATATGACGTATGCCCGCGTCTTCCGCCTTAACTTGCCGCATTTCCTTGATAATCTCAGCTTCACTGCCGAGGCACAGCACACGAGCGTTATGAGGCATGGTTACCACCCCAGAAATAGAAGTTAGAAGTTGGAGGTAAGAGGTTAGAAAGCCTCGACCGCCAAATTCAGTTATGAATGTCTTCGTCGGCGACCGCCGGTTTTCCTGTTAATTTTATCATGCCCAATGGCACGGGTGTTGCAGATATATTGGTGAGGATATACCAGGAGGGTTTGTGCCGTATGAAGAAGGTAAGGATCAAGGTGAGGATTGTGACCGTGCGGACCGACCGCCGCACGCAGTCCGCGCAGGTGGCTCCCTGGACCAACTCCGCCAGGAGCATGACTTCGCTGTGGGAGACGAATAATTACGTCTAAACGCACATCATTCATGTCATTCTGAACGCAGTGAGGAATCTCAGCCTCGAAAAGCAGATTCTTCGCCTGCGGCTCAGAATGACAGTGTGCGGAGCGTTTGAGCTTATTGAGAATAATGCAGGCTAAACGCGCAGCGCTGTATTAGACGAGCATGCGCAACCGCGCGTCTTGGGCATGGCCTTTGAGGCGCGTCGCAGGATGCTTCGGAGGCTGAGTCCGGTTGAGATCATTGCGGCGCGAACTTCATCGTGGGCGAGCGGAGTGGGGCACAACCCCGAGGCCAGGTTCGTCACGATCCCCAGCGCGCCGTAGCACAGTCCGGCCTCGCGAGCGAGCACGACCTCGGGCAGGTTTGTCATCCCGATCACATCACCGCCCCAGGACGCATAGAGCCTGATCTCCGCGGGGCTTTCATATCGCGGCCCCTCGACGCCGACGTACACGGCATCCGGCTCGAACGGGACTTTTTCATCAATGCACGCCTGCGCCAGCGCACCCGAGACCTCCGGGCAATATGGATTGGTCAGGTCCGTATGAGCCACCGGCTCCCCGGGCTGATCGAAGAACGTGTCGATTCGGCGCTTTGTCTGGTCGATAAAATCTCCAAACACCACGAACGACCCCGCGCCCAGTTCGGTCCTGAGCGAACCGACCGCGCACACCCCTATTACCCGCTCGGCCCCCAGCTTCTTGAGCGCGGCGATATTTGAGCGATAGTTGACCAGAGACGGAGGCACGGAATGGTCGCCGCCGTGCCTGGGAAGAAAAAGGAGCCTGCCGATTTCGGTGTCGCACTCGATCACGCGTGCGTCTCCAAACCGCGTGGACACCAGCGTGCTGGAGCCCGAGGTAAACTCAGGCATCTCATCTATGCCCGTGCCGCCGATTATCGCAAGATTCATATCGCAGGACCTCCCAATATGAAAAATGCGTCATAAAGCCCGACAATTCCTGCCCGAAAGGTAGAGTATGTTTAGCAATGTCGCTGCTGGAGGAATTATATGGGGAACCATGAATAGTCGTACAATCCGTAAGAAGGGGTAGGCTGGGTGAGTGTCGAACTCTAACATGGCCCTGGCTCAAACGCATCGACCATGGGTTTGATTTTCTCTACGTCACGTGACTGCGCGGGGATCGAGCTTGTCCACGCGGGCAATGGGCTCGTCATCCCATGAAAGGAGTTGAGCGCTGATGGAAATGGATTTGCAAATCGTCGTTCGTAGGCGGGGAGGTGTGCCGGTCATTGATCTCACCGGCGAAGTTGACGCCTATACGTCCGCGCGATTCAGAGAGATCATGCTGGAGACCATCGACGGCGATAGCGGAAGTCTGGTCATCAGCATGGTTGATGTCGAATACATCGATAGTTCAGGCCTGGGAGCCTTGGTCGGGGGATTGAAGAGAGTTAGCGAGCGCAACGGCCGCATCGTTATCGTATGCAGCAAGCCCCAGGTGAGGAAGGTCTTCGAAATTACCGGCTTGGAGAAGGTGTTTCCGATATATGATGAAGAAGATGATGCAATAGGCGCCGTGGGGGGCGTAATCAAAGCTTAATCGCGCGGGGAAGGAGGACGGCCTCGATCTCACATCGGGGTTGTTGTCTTGAATGAGCAAGTCGGATGAGAAGAAAGAAAAGCAACTGGACATATCTGTTCCGGAAGAATTCGCGCTTCGCGACGAAGTCAGGTGGCTTAAGAGCGAAGACCTGAAATTGTTCAGCTTCCTGCGGGAGACGATGAATAAGATCGAGCCCGCGTATATATCCACCTACCCGCCCAGCGAGTGCGGCATAGCGACGTTTTGCAAGGATGTGTCGTCGTCGGTCGCGAAATACACTCCATTCTCGAAGCCTACGATCATCGCCGTCAAGCGCGAGCACGAGATCGAGCCGTACGAGCGGGTTGTAAGGTTCCAGATTCTCAAGGAGAACAAGCAATCATACATTGACGCGGCAAAGTTCATAAATGACTCATCCCTTGATATCGTGAGCATCCAGCATGAGTATGGGATATTCGGCGGAGAAGACGGTGAGTATATACTGGACTTGCTGGAGGCGCTCGAAAAGCCCGCTGTCGCCACGCTGCACACCGTTCTGCAGAGGCCGAGCCCCAATCAGAAGAGAATTATGCAGGAGATGGGCAGGCTTTGCGAGGTTATGGTGGTGATGATCAAGACCGGGCGGCGCATTCTGCTCGACGTATACGACATCGACCCCAAGAAGGCGACAATCATCCCTCACGGCGTTCCGAATGTCCACCGGGTATCGGCCTCGAGCGTGAAGAGGGCTTTGGGCCTCGCCGACCGAAAGATACTGTCCACGTTCGGGCTTATCAGCCGCGGCAAGGGGATCGAGTACGTTATACAGGCCATGCCGAAGATACTCGAAAAGAACCCCAACGCCATCTATTTGGTTCTCGGGGAGACGCACCCCGGCGTCAGGAAGCATGAGGGCGAATCCTACCGAAATATGCTCGCGGAGACGATCAGCAGCCTCGGTTTGGAGGACCATGTAAGGTTCAACAACCGCTTCCTCAGCCTGAACGAACTCGTGCGCTATCTGTGCGCTACGGATGTTTACATTACCCCCTATCTAAGCAAGGACCAGATATGCAGCGGCACTCTTGCGTACGCGGTCGGGTGCGGAAAGGCGATTGCCAGCACGCCTTACCTTTACGCCGAGGAAGTATTGGCTGAAGGCAGAGGCACGCTGGTTGATTTCGAATCGCCGGACAGCATCTCCGCGACGGTAAATCGCATTCTTGGTGATAAAGAATTGAAGGAAAGCCTTGAAAGTGCGGCATATCAATACGGTCGGCGCGCGGCCTGGTTCAACGTGGCCGTGGACTACCTCGACCTGTTCCACAGGGTAATTGCCCAGCGGTACGCCGCCAGAAAGACGGTCGAGGCTTCGTTGCCCACAAGAGAAACTGCAGTAAAGGAGTAGGGCGCCATTTATCCATCAATTGTATTTGAACACTTGGAGACGCTTACTGATTCCACCGGCGTGATCCAGCATGCGATCTTCTCCATTCCAAACCGCAGGACCGGCTACACCACCGACGATAACGCCCGCGCAATGATCGCCGCGATCATGGAATTTGAACGCACGGGTTCCAGACAGGTGCTGCAATTGGTCAGTAAGTATTTGAGCTTTTTGCACTACGCTCAGACGCCTTCCGGGCACTTCCATAATTTTATGTCCTACGACCAGGTGTGGCTCGATGACCAGGGAAGCGAGGACTGCTTCGGAAGAGTCTTGTGGGCTTGCGGCTACGCTCTCCAGGCGGATTTGCACCCCAACGTCAAGAAGGTCGCAAGGCAGATATTCGATGCGGCCCTAAGATGGATACCGACCATCTACTGCATTCGCGCGCGAGCGTATATGGCGATGGGATGCTATTACTATCTGCGGCACGTTCCCGACCACAGCGAGGTAACCACGGCTCTCAGGCAGGCCGCCAATTCGATGTGCGAGGAGTTCGGGGTCAATGCGAAGACGGGCTGGGCATGGTTCGAGGATCTGCTCACATACTCTAATGGAATGATGCCCAGGTCGCTGTTTCTTGCATATCAACAGTTTGGCGATAAGGAGTATCTGCGGGTCGCGGAGGAAAGCCTGGACTTCCTGACCTCAGTGTGCATCGTTGATGACGTTTTGCATCCGATAGGGTGCAATGGCTGGTATCTCAAAGGTTCCGAACGTGCGTGGTATGACCAGCAGCCGGTGGATCCGATGGGACACACGCTTTCTTATCTCTCCGCTTATGACGCCACCAAGGACAGCAGATATCTGAAGCTCGCGAAGACGTCTTTTGATTGGTTCTTCGGACGCAACTCGGTCGGGGAGGCTCTATACGACCCCGTAACCGGCGGATGTTTCGATGCGCTCGCGGCCGACGGCCCGAACTTCAATCAGGGCTCCGAATCGACCATATGCTGCCTGCTCACTCAGCTTGCGATGCAGCCTTATCTGGAGAAGTTGTAAGATGGTTAAGAAGCTTCTGGCCAGGAAGCCGTTAAAGCTCCTGCTTGAGGAAATGGAGGGCGAGAATCGTCTCCGTCGTATATTAGGGCCTATCGAACTAACGAGTCTGGGCATTGGGTGTATCATAGGCACCGGGATTTTCGTAATTACCGGAGTGGCCGCGCACGACAAGGCCGGACCGGCTTTGATTCTTTCTTACGCGCTGGCGGGTGTCGCGTGCATATTCGCCGCGCTGTGCTACGCCGAGTTTGCGTCGATGGCTCCCGTGGCGGGCTCGGCATTCACGTATGCTTATGCCACGCTCGGCGAGTTGTTCGCGTGGATCATCGGTTGGGACCTCGTTTTGGAGTACACCGTGGCCTCGGCGACAGTCGCGCACGGCTGGTCCAAGTACTTTCAGGACTTGCTCGGAGTATGCTCTAAATTCGCTCATCAGCATCTGGGACTTCCACTAATGGCCGTCCCGGCGGCACTGTCTAATGCGCCGATCAACTTCGAGCCGGGAAAAGGCTTCCACACCACAGGCAGCTTCGTCGATCTCCCCGCGATCATAATCACCGCCCTCATCACGGTCATTCTTGTAATTGGAATAAAGGAAAGCGCGCGCTTCAATTCCGCGATGGTGATATTGAAGTTGGCTATCGTGTTATTCGTGATCGGAGTTGGCGCATTTTATGTAGACCCCAGGAACTGGCACCCATTTGCTCCGTATGGTTACTCGGGCGTCAGCTTTTTCGATATCCCGATTCTTGGTAAGCACGCCTCAAATGGGGCGCCGCTCGGGATGTTTGCGGGAGCGGCGATGATATTCTTCGCCTACATCGGCTTTGACTCCGTATCCACTCACGCCGAGGAGGCAAGGAACCCGCAGCGCGATGTACCGATTGGTATTATCGCTTCGCTCGCCATTTGCACAGTGCTGTATATCGCTGTAACAGCGGTGCTGACGGGAATGGTGCCCTACAACAAGCTGAGTATCGAAGCTCCCGTCTCGAACGCCTTTGCTCAAGTCGGCCTACCGTGGGCGCAGTTTGTGATTGCGCTGGGCGCGGTCGCCGGAATAACGTCGGTGCTGCTTGTGTTGATGCTTAGCCAGCCGCGTGTTTTGCTTGCAATGGCACGAGACGGCCTTGTGCCCGAGAGCTTCTTTGGGGCGGTTCACGAGCGTTTTCGGACTCCGTGGAAATCGACCATATTGACGGGGTTCATGGTCGCCACGATGGCCGCACTGCTGCCCCTTGGCATTCTTGCCGAGCTTGTAAACATTGGCACCCTGCTTGCGTTCGCGATCGTGTGCGTGGCCGTCCTTATTATGCGAAGGACCCATCCGGACGCCAAGCGGCCGTTCAGATGCCCCATGGTGCCCGCCGTGCCCATTCTCGGTATCATGTTTTGTACGCTTCTTATGCTCTCTTTGCCAAAGGAAAACTGGTTCCGACTGCTCGTCTGGCTTGGTATTGGGTTCGTAATCTACTTTACTTACAGCCGCCATCACAGCGTGATGGCCAAACACCGCGCCAAGCTACTGGAGGAGTCCGAGAAGCTGCCGAGAGGGTAGGGGAGCGATTGTTCTTCCACTTCATTGGCTGTCTCCTCGATTGCCGCTCTGGCGATACGTCAGCATGCCCGGCGGTTTATGGTCAAGGGTGACCTGAATGAAAGGGAAGGGCAAGGCTCCCGCCGAGCTTTATCTCTTGGGCGGTAGGTCAAATTCGTTTCGGGATTTCCGGAGCGGATTAGGACTTGAGGTCATTGTTATGCATCGGTGCCCGCTCCTCAAATTCCGAAACACTGGAAATATTTTTATCCTGTAGGGCCAAATTTTGCTTGACAAGTGACCGTTCTATTCCGTAATATATTTGTGGCCGCACGGTTCAGTGCGTCCAGAGCACATTGAAAAGCCATATTGAACTGTTTCGGGCATCGGTGGCACCTTCCTTTTGGGTTGTTTCCTGTTGGGGCGTGTGCGGGCTGTAGTATTCGCGGGAAGCCGGACGTGGCACACCGTCTGTGTTGCTGGCTTGCTGCTGTCAGTTCGTCGTCCGTTGTGTTTGACGAGCTGGGATAGGCTACATTCGGTCTATCTATCAAAGGTGTGTTGAGATGATCTTGTCATCTTTGCACAAGAGCTGGCGGAGGCGCATAGGGCGCAGCCGTCGTAACAACTCAAGGAAAGGAGGGGCGATATGAAAGAGCCCGAAAGAACAATTGAAGACATGGCTTTGGCGGCTCGAGAAATCAACGTCATCATTAATGGCGTGGTGTCCCGAGACGGCCCCACAGATGCAATTGTGTTAAAACGTGCCGCCGAACTCGCACGGGACATCGAGCATAATGCCAGATATGCCCTGCAGACAGGCGACCGCCAGGAGTTCGACTTTATTGGCGTAGCGAGATGGATAAGCATGATATCGGGCACTTTATACATGCTTTCTCTGCTGCACAAGTAGCTGCCTGGAACACACCTTTTGACTCATAACTCTCTATTCATTCTCTTTTAAGGTAGATACCTCGCAGCTTGCTGCGAAACATGATGTGATATGCTCCGACGGATACCCCGTCAGCTTGCTGCGGGGTAGTTCATTGAGTAATGGGCACTCAAGCCCGAGAGCGCCCAAGTAAAGGCGGAAGTACTATGTCTGGCCTTGGCCGCACAATCAAGTCGCTCCGTGTCGCTGCTGGAGTTAGGCAGGGTGAGTTTGCCCAGCGCATCGGAGTCACCCAAGCTTATTTATGCTCGCTGGAAGCTGGCAAGAGAAGTCCAAGCTTGGAGTTGGTTGAAAGAATAGCCGCGGCACTTGGCGTGCCATCCGGAGCTCTCCTTTCGTGCAATACGTCAGCCGAAGATCTGCCATCCAATTACGCGGAACTCTATGCCAAGATGCAGGGATTGCAGGAAATCTTCCTTAGATTGTTGGTCATGGAGACGGCGAAACGTGAGATGCCATCAGAAGCCGGAAGCTGATTGGCTCAAGTGGAAGACGCCGGACGATCTTCATCGAGGGCTGCGCATGTCTAGTCAGGCTCTCGGAATCGCGTTGCGCGAAACCAACTGTTACCGCATACTCAATCTTGATCGTGGACCCGACAAGACACCACGCGTCATATATTGTCCTCTGGGTCAACTAAGAGAAGTACAGAGGCGTATACTCAAGCGCATTTTGGGCGTAATCCCGCTGCCAGGTTGCGTTCACTCCTGCTGAGGACGTTCAATAATGTCAAACGCTGCCATCCACGTGGGCCAGGAGGCAGTAGCAGTCTTCGATATGCAGGACTTCTTTCCCAGTATTCTTTCGGTTCGAGTCCTCACGCTGTTCAGAGATGCTGCATTCTACAGACGGCTAGCAGATATACTTACGAGGTTAACAACTGCGGATGGTCGTCTGCAACAAGTCCTGCCTACTAGCCCCGCGATTGCCAACCTCCTTGCCGTCCCCCTGGATAATGAACTATCGTCCTTGTGCAGCTTCCACGGTCTGAACTACAGCCGCTATGTGGATGACATAACTATATCCGGTGACATGACAGCTATGTCCGGGATCGATGTTATCGTACGCTCAGCGGTTGAGAACAACGGCTTCGCGTACTCCGAAAGCAAGTATCGCTTTATGACTGCTGACTCGCCCCAGAAAGTGACAGGCATACTTGTGAACTCATGCCTTCAGGTAGCTCCTGAATATGAGAGCGCAATTATCGAGTCCATAGACGAGTTCGGGCGGCATTCTGAGGTTTTGCCCGTTGATGTGATGGCAATGGACTACCAACGCATACTGGGCCGTGTGGATTTTTGCCGCCAGGTAGCCCCGCCGACAGGCCGAACACGAACCTACCATCTTCATTCTGGGGGGCTTGCAGGTCGCGGGTACATTGTCTGCAGCATATGCCCCACCGGCAAATGCCAACCAAACAAATGCACCAAGACACAATTTCCTTTTACTCATCATTACACCTCGTCAATTGTGGTAACAAGCATCCTAGAAACGGCTACACACTGTTTCTAACTAAGCGCTGGTCAGGCAGCCCTTACATATCCCATACAAGCTATTTCCTCTATCCGCGTCTTTCCATTTGTTGAGCATTGACGCTCTTTTGTTTTTCCTTGGGCGCACGATACTTGGGACAGGCGATTTCCCACCGCACGCCCATGGCTTTACCGGACGACGTCTTAACGCCAAAGGAGTAATCGACCTGCTTTTCGCGCTTTTCCCGTGTTCCCACAAGCCTCAGTTCCTCCTGAGAAATCTCGCGGAGACTTGCGCACCGCTGTACCAGCGCCTAGACCGCCTGCGACTGATCACTGCCCACGGAATCCAAGCTCAGGCCTTGCTTCGTGAATATCACGGCCCGCTGGAGTGTCATGCGTACTGCACCTCATAGCGTAGGATAGAGATTTTGGAGTAAATGAGTTTTTCAATTTATTTTTTCCTCCTCGTGTCTTGATAGGATGATTTCCGCTGGCGGCTCGTATAGGCATTCTCCTTTCTCATTGAATGGATGTCCGATAATCAGCCCATCTCTACGTCTGTCTTTCAGTATGTGAAGAGGCACACCAGAGCGTTCCGCCATTTCTGTAAGCGAGAGCATGCCTCGTTCCTGCAGGCGTTGGCGATGTGTCCTGATGCCGTGGTTGGACGATGCCACCCTCGAGCGCCTTGTTCGGGCGCGGCTTGAGGAACGTCCTCGGCTTCGTCCGATGCCGGACACGGATCATCTCATCAAGGAGATGAAACGCTCCGGGGTGACTCTTCATCTGCTGTGGCTGGAGTATCGGGAGGACAATCCGGACGGCTACCTTACGAACTATTGACAGTGTGTAGTGCCTTTGATATACTATCTTGGCATTAAGGAATGAGTAGAGTCTTGGCCCCGTCGTCTAGCGGTCCAGGATGCATGGTTCTCAGCCATGAGATCGAGGGTTCGAATCCCTTCGGGGCTACCAACAGTCAAGCGGAGAAACCTCTCTTTGGGGATTCTCCGCTTTTTGCTTGTCTGGGCGCTTACCGCCATTCCACGCATGAATCTGAGCACGAACCTACCGTTTCACGCGATGTAGACTCCGCCGAATCTTGAGAACGGGGTCACTGCATCAGACCCCACATTTGCCCCCATTTATCTCTCTTTGGGCAGTCTATCTCTGAATCTCGGAAACGGAGGCAAAGCTCGTTCTCAAGATGATTTGGACGAATTCTTGGGCGATCAAACTCACGCCGAAAAGCATCTCTTCGTTGGCTGGCTGCTTATTGTAAATGGCTCTGATGCTATGCTCGGAGCGTTGATCTGAGCACGAATACGACGTTCGACCAGATGTAGTGCCGTCCAAATCTCGAAAACGGGCTTGGCGCTTCACAACCCGTATTCGCTCGACATGTGCCATCTTCTGCCCGGTTGCTTCTCATCTCGGAAACGGGGTGAGGCAACCCCCGTTCTCAAGAATTTGCACGAATTGCTGGAGAGGCAGGAGTCTGCTGGCGAAACCGCTGTACGTCAGAAATGGCAGGCAACGCGGGCATGAATCGGTCACGAGCAGACGAGCGGATCGGCGTAGACAAGCTGGAGAGATACAGTGGGCGTGGCAGCCTAAGGCATCAACTTAGTGGCTCTATCCTCGAAGATCGCGGTCCATGAAAAGGGCCTGCTGATCGCCCCACGACAACGGCATCGGCCTGCGCAGTTGTTCAATCGACATCCCGTCCGGCTCCCGACCATCTACGATAGCTTCAATGATATCCGGTGCGAGGAGTGTTAGCCGGATAAGCCGTGACATATAGGGGGCAACAACTCCCAGGGCATCCGCCATTTGGTGGATAGACATATATCTACCTTCGTCCAAGAGTTTCCTCCAGCGAAAGCCACGGGCGATGGCGATGAGCATCGCATTACGATAAGCTGTACAGTGGGCGTTCGCAAGCGGCTGACGCTCCAGGTCCTCCTGGGTGACGATTCGCTTGCGACCGCTGGTTCGCTTCAGATTGAGCGGGATATGGACCCTCGAGCCTTCCGGGGATTCTATGAGTTGCACTGCCATCTGTGTTCCTTGTTCTCCTTACTCTCTGAGTTCGCACGCGAGGGAGTAGAGGCCGTCCGCGCGCAGGGCGATATCGATGCCGCCTTCCGTAACGATCACTCGCTCAACGACAGCAAGCATGATCCGGTATTGCTCGGCTGGGTAGAGCTCGTTCCATACCGGGTCCAGGGTATTCAACAGACCGGCGACATCGTGTTCGGTGAGCGAGGTAACGGCTGGGTCAAGATCGCCTGCGGCCTGAGTCTGCATCGCGTGGAATGTCTGGGCGACGAGTTCCGGCGAGCGGAGGATTGTGCGCAGGTGATCCAGCACTGCGGTCTCTATGTCTCCAGCCGGGACTGTCCTTATCGGACAGGCATCATAACCCAACTTGGAAGCAGTGCCGCACACGTAATAGCGGTAGATTCTTCCTTTCTTCCTCGTGTAGCTATTGGTCATCGCCTTGCCGCAGTGGCCACAGCGAATCAGCTTGTGCAGAAGCGCGTTGGTCTCATGCGATTGCTGGCGACGCTGCCTGCCTAGGCCCGATTTCAGAACTGTCTGCACATTATCCCAAAGGTTCTGCTCCACAATGGCTTCGTGTTCCCCGGGGTATGCTTCGCCCTCGTGCTCTACGAGTCCCAGGAACGTCTTGTTGTTGAGCGCTCGATATATGTGCGGAGCAGTCCACAACTTCCCCTGGTGGCATTTCCCTTTCTTCGTCGTCCCGGAAAATGTCAAGCACTCTGAAACAGCCCCAGTTTTTAATTAGTGAGCAATTCCACTGTCCTGCTCACTTTTGCCGGTGGATTAATCCAGACGGCGGTTGGTAGTTGGGGCGCTTGCGGTTGTTTT
>JAMCYN010000052.1 GCA_023474015.1 Armatimonadota bacterium | reverse complement strand
CTCAATCTCGACTACAACGCGATGCGAACGCTCTTCAGCCAGTGGGAACAGGTATCCCCTCTCCTATTGGGTGATTACTATCCACTGACACCATACGACGAGGCCAACACCGCGTGGATGGCTTGGCAGTTTAACCGTCCCGAAACCGGCGACGGTATGGTGCAGGCGTTCCGCCGGGCCGATAGCACGCAACAGACATACACACTCAAGCTCCATGGTCTGAATCCGGCCGACAATTACCTCTGGACCAACGTAAATTCCGGAGAATCCCAAACATTGGCGGGCAGCCAGCTCATGGGCGGTGGAATAGCAATCACGATATCTACCCGATCTGATGACAGACTCTTTGTTTACAGCAAACTATAATCACCCGCAACGAAAAAGGAGATGCAGTCCTTGACTAACATTAAAGAACATTTGCTGATCAGGCGCACCCAGGCAGGCGAACTGAAAGCCTACCTGACTGAGGCCATGCTCAAGTGCGGCATGAGGTCCGAAGACGCCCATGTCACGTCGGAAATCCTGGTAACGACGGATACCTGGGGCACATACACCCACGGCAGCAAACAACTCCGGCCGATGCTGGCTCTGCGCCCGGACCGCCTGGATGTAAACGCAACGCCTGAAGTCATCGCGGAAGGCCCCGGCTGGGCCATGGTGGACGGTCACTATGCAATGGCGACAGTGACCTCTCACAAGGCGATGAATATAGCCATCGAGAAGGCTCGGGCGTGCGGCATCGGCTATGCGGGAGTCACGAACGGCAACCATTTCGGGGCTGCCGGCTACTACGCGAACATGGCCGCCGCAAGCGACATGATCGGCCTGGCCATGTGTAACACCAATCCCTTAGTGGTAATCCCAGGAAGCAAAGCGGCGGTCCTGGGCACCAATCCGTTCTCATACGCGGTACCGGCGGGCGAAGAGAAACCGATATTCCTCGACATCGCCACCAGCGTCGTCGCGGCGAGCAAACCGATCAGCGCTAGGGCTCTCGGTCAGAAGATTCCCGAAGGATGGCTCGTCGATAGAGATGGGATTCCTACCACTGATCCCAACAACTACCCCGAGGAAGGCGCTCTGATGCCGATGGCGGGCCACAAGGGATACGGAATCGCACTGATGATAGAAATCCTGTGTGCCGCGCTCACGGGCGCGCAGATGATGGATGAAGTGAAGCTCTGGCTTGAAGAGCATCCCGGACCTCTCAGTCAGGGACACGCTTTTATCGCCATCAACGCGGGGGCGATGATGCCAATTGACCTCTTCAAAGCCCGGGTAGATCGCGTGATCCGAGAGATCAAGCAATCTCCGAAAGCGAAGGGGGCGGATCGAATCTACCTCCCAGGCGAGATCGAATGGGATAAACGCGAGCGAGCGCTGGCGGAGGGAATGCAGTTGCCTGAACACGTCGGGGACCGCCTGATCGGCCTGTCGGAAGACATCGGACTAGACATGTCGCCATTTTTCCCGTGATGAGCGGGCATTCATCACTAAACATATGGTATCTGAGATGCTGATTCTTATTGCCAACGCAGGCAGTTCGTCACTTAAGTGCCAACTGCTGGACATGCCCTCGGAGAAAGTGATCGCGAGGGCCAAAGTCGAGCGGATCGGGGATGCGCTCTCACCGATCGAGTGGACGGAGCGCAATGGGACCAAAAAGCAAGCCGAAGTCGACATCCCCGATTGCGTATCGGCGATCCGCTTCGTGCTTGAGAGACTTTCGGACCCCAACACCGGCACGATCACATCTCTCGAAGATTTGGCTGCGGTGGTCGGCGAGACCGTGGTCGCCAAGGGCTTCTCGGGATGCCATCTGCTCAATGACGAAGTCATCGCTGGGATGATCGACTATAGCAGCGTGGTGATGCCGATGCACAACCCGATCTACGTCGACGCAATCGAGAGCTTTCGCAAGCTCCTGCCCACGACGCCGATGGTCGGGCTGTTCGAGGACTTTTTCTTTGATCGATTGCCGGACTACGCAGCGATTTACCCTATTCCGTGGGACTGGACGCAGAAGCACGGCATTCGCAGGCTCGGCTACCACAGCGCGAGCCACTACTACATGAGCAGACGATTACCAGAGCTTATGGGATGCGATATCGAGGCAATCAACGCCATAACCTGTCACCTGGGCGGAAGTTCGTCCTTGAGTCCTATTAGGGCTGGAATCGCGGTGGACAACTCGTTCGGCTTCACCGGGCAGACCGGCATTCCGCTATCGGTGCGGTCGTCGGACATGGACCCGTTCATAATCCCGTTCCTGGTGAGTCGAGGCGAAGGCGACGTTGAGCACATAACCCATCGCATGATGACCGACGCCGGACTTGCCGCGATATCGGGAATGGGTTTCGATTTCCGAGACCTAGAGAAGGCGGCAAGCGATGGGCACGAACGCGCGCGACTGGCAATCGACATGTACGTGCATGGTGTTCGCAAATACTTGGGTGCGTATATGATCGAGCTCGGACACGTAGATGCAATAGTAATGGCGGGCGGCACCGGAGAGGCCAGCCCCTACATTCGCAAGCTGATTTTGTGGGGACTGGATGAGTTCGGCATCGACTTGGATGATGCCGGAAACAACGCGTGCATGAAGTCAGAGGCTCGAATATCGGCTGAAAGCTCGCGCATCCAAGTGTGGGTAGTGCCGACAGATGAGGAGATCATAGTGGCGCGCCAAGCCTACCAGCTTTTACTTGGAAAGTAGGATTTGCGAATGACAGCCGAACAATTACGACAGAACCTGTCTGGGATATTCCTTCCGATATGCACTCCGTTCTCCGAGGACGAAGAGGTCGATATCGACGCCCTCAAGTTCAACCTCGGCTGCTACGCCCAGACCAGTATCAAAGGCTATCTGGCGTTGGGCTCCAACGGAGAGAACAAGAGCTTGACCGAGGCGGAGAAGCTGGTTGTGCTTGAAACCATCGTCAAGCACAAGGGAGAGGGCAAGACGGTGCTGGCTGGCGCGACCTACGAAGCCCAACGGGACTCGGAACTGTTTTTCAGACAAGCCGCCGATCTCGGCGCCGACTACGGCCTGCTGCTGTCGCCGTCGTACTTCCGCAAGGAGATGACCGACGATATCCTTTACCGATATTTCACGACGGTGGCCGACAGCTCCCCGATTCCCCTGCTTGTCTACAACGCGCCGGGGTTCTCCGGGATCGCTCTATCTCCCGAGCTTGTGGGAAGGCTTGCCGGGCATCCGCGCATTGTTGGCATGAAGGACAGCGCGTCAAGCGGCATCGAGAACTTCCTTCGATTTGCCTCCGAGACGTTTCTTGTCCTCGCCGGGTCGGTGAACTTCTTGTTCCCGGCAATGATGAACGGCTCCCCGGGAGGGACTGTATCGCTCGGCAACTCGTTCCCGGAAATCACTATTGAGCTTCTTGAATGTGGGAAGCGGCGTGACCAAGTCAGGGGAGCCGAACTTCAGGAGAAGTGTTCTCGCGTAAACAAAGCCATCTCCGGGAAATACGGCGTGGCGGGAGTCAAGGCGGCCATGAACCTGGCCGGACTCGAGGGCGGCATTCCGCGCAGACCATTGCTTTCACTGACTCTGCGCGAGCAAGACGAACTCAGAACAGTGCTAGTAAATGAGGGACTTATACAATGAGAGATATATTGGCGCTCGACGTAGGAACGACTGCCTTCAAGATGGGCTTGTTCGGTCCCGATCTAGAGAAGAAATTGGAAATCACCCACCCATACGCCGCGAACTTCTATGGCGGCGGAAAGGCGGATATCGAACCCGAGAAGTGGTGGGGAGCTCTTCAGGCCTGCTGCAATGAGGTAAGGGGCATCCTGGGATCTGTCGGGGTAATATCTCTGTCAGTGACCACGCCGTCCGCGGTGCCGATGGCCGACGACGGATCGGCCGTGGGAGCGGCCATTCTGTTCTGCGACGGGCGCTCCCGGGAGCAGGCGCGTCGGCTGCGCGAACTGGTCGGGGAAGACAAGTTCCTGGCCGAGACGTGCAATCTGCCGGTCTCCGGCGGCTCCACGCTCTGTTCCATCATGTGGGTCAGGGAGAACCTGCCCGAGGTGTGGAACGCCGCGAAGAAATGGGGCCACTGCAACACCTACATGACCAAGCGCCTTACGGGTGAGTGGGTGGTGGACCCTAACTCCATCTCGATCTCGGGAATGTACAACAGCGTGCGAAACGACCTGACCTGGAATCAGGACGTCCTCGCCGCAGGCGAAATGCCGGAGAGCAAGCTGCCCACGCTCATGCCGTCCGACGAAAAGGTGGGACGAATCTTGCCGCATGTGGCCGCCGAACTCGGTCTGCCGCACGACTGTGATGTCCTGTGCGGGGCGAACGACGCGACTCTCGCGGCGCTGTCCGGTGGGCTGACAGCCTCGGGCGGTATCAGCAACATCGCCGGCACCTGCGAGATCACAAACGTCTGCCTCGACAAGCCCATCGGTTCGCGCAACTTCAGTATTCGTTGTCACGTGGTCCCGGGCCACTGGCTCACATTCCGCATAATGAACACAGGCGGCAAGGCGCTGGAGTGGTTCCACTCGGCGTTCTGCAAAGATATGACGGGGGACGCCTTTTACGGAGACTACATGCCCTCCGTGCTGGAGGACTTCTTCGCCAACGATCCTGACAGCCGAGAATCCGAACTACCCGATTACGTTCCCTACCTGCAAGGCTCCAGATACAGTGTTGACAGGTTGACGGCGAGCTTCGCCGGGCTGACTCTCGAAACCACTCGTGAGAATCTGCTGCTGAGCCTGATACGCGGCAACGCCCTGTATCAGGGAGAGCACCTGCGAGAAGTTGGCGCGCTGGTCAAGCTGGGCCAAAAAGTGATGGTCACCGGAGGCGGCGCGAAGATCCGGGGGCTCATAGACGCGAAGAAGCGCTGGATGGGCGACTTCGAATACGAGTTTCAGGACCAGTCCTCGCTCCTCGGAGCGGCCATGCTGGGACGGTCTTATCTGAACGAAAGAGTATGAACAGCCAAACTGTTAGGTGGTGTCAAATGATGCAAACTTCTATTAAATGCACGGTCGGCACGTTGCTCGGACCGGGCTCCAACATCACAAAAATCGAATGCGATGCGGACTACCTGGCCCGCGTAATGAAACAGGAACTCTCATTTGACGAGTTTCAAACGCTGAAGGACACGGTCAGAAACGTCGGCGTCACTCCCGAGTTCCGGGAGATCATCGACTTCTTCTCCGTTGCTGCGGGAGAAACTCCGGCCGGTTTCAGGGTGGAGAAGCTTCTGGAGAGCGACGGCACCCTCAGATTCCACCTTGCGCGCGACATCGCCTGGGACAAAAACGGCGTCAAGCGCCCCACTGAGCTCATATTCTCGGTCGATACGGCTAACCCTTACGAGATCGAGCCCATCAAATACCTGGTCGGCAACTTGACCTGCAATCCCGGCATTGTATATGATCTTTTTATCAACAACCCCAAAGCGAACGTAGGCGGTTTGTTCAAGACCCGCGAAGAAGTGATGGCTGAGATCGGCCGGATTCTCGGCCCGGGCTGTGACATCAGCGTGGAACTCAACAATCCCTTTGAAGCCGATTTCGACAAGATACTGGACGAAGTCAAGACATTCGAGGAAATCCTTTCAAAGTATCGCCTGGTGGTGAAGGTGCCTCATACGGGGCCTGTCAACGCGCAAAACGTGCATCAACTCCTCGAAGGCGACAAACTGCTATGCACCGGTTACAACGAGGGGTCCACGGCAAGCTGCCTTCATGGACACAACCTGGCGCTTAGGCTGCACGAATATGGATACCGGGTCAATTTTACACTTATGTTCGAGCCCTGGCAGACGGCGCTGGCGCTGCAGGCAAGACCGTATTTCATCAATACTTTTGTCAGACATCGCGCAAACGCAACTGCCACGATTAAGGGTCTGTTGGCCGCGTATGAAGCGACCGAGATGAGGTGCTTCCTGGAACAGATTCGCGCGTTCCTCATCAAACAGGACTTCCTCTCACCTTCGTGCAGCGGGATGGACCTGCTTCGGGTATTGGAGATGGCGCAGACTATTGTGCGGCAGAGGCATGCTCTCGATGTGGAAGGCTCCGATGGGCTTGACGCCGCCAGACACTCTCTGCGCTGGCTCCGAAATACGAGCTTGCCCGATACGCGGCTAATTATCTGCAGTATGGAAGGTGACATCAACTACCCGGATATTGTCGGACTCCTGACGGAACCGGAGTTCATCGACATGCACGACAGAGTAGTCATAACGGCTGAGCCTAACTATCTTGCGGTGTTTTCCAGCGCCCCCCAGGTCGTCTCTTATCAGAGACGATTCATGAACGCGGCGAAACCCGTGGAGTGCGAGGTTGAAGCAGTGGCAGTCATGCAACCAGCCATCCAGACGGCTGCCGTTAAGTAGAAGGGTTTCACTTGACCAACACACTCGGTGGCAATTGGCCGACGCTGCGACATTACGACCTGAAACACATCAGGCGGATAGCGCTTCCGCTCGGAGGAATAGGTACAGGCACGATTTCTCTCGGCGGTCGGGGAGACTTGCGAGACTGGGAGGTGATGAACTCGCCAGCAAAAGGTTGGACTCCCGCACCTATGCTTGCGATCTATGCAAAGGCTGTTGGTGAAGAACCCGTCTGCAAACTCCTGGAAGGACCGATAGATCATGCGGACTATGAAGGCTTTGAAGGGTGTAATGTGCCCAATCACGGTTTTCCTCGCTTTTCCAACTGCGGGTTCGCCGCTGCATATCCGCTTGGACAAGTGCGGTTAATTGACGACGACTTTCTTGTCGAGGTGAGGCTGGAGGCATTTAACCCGCTTGTCCCAGGCGATTTGGAATCGAGTGGAATCCCGGTGGCGGTGCTGAGATATGTGCTTCGGAACAAAAGCGACAAACTCGTGGACACGAGCATCTGCGCCGACATACGCAACTTCATAGATGCCGGTGGGAATAACGTAGCGAAGTTCATAGAGCTGGATGGTGTGTCCGGCGTATTGTTGTCGTGCGAAAATGGCAACGAAAACGCGGAGAAGTGGGGATCGGTTGCTCTTGGCGTTCTGGCGAGCGACGTCACACACAGGACTGCATGGAAGAAGCAGGGCTGGAATAGCGACATTCAAGAGTTCTGGGATGACTTCAGCTCGGATGGCAAACTGGAGCAGATTCCCACCGAGATGCGTGGCGCACCGCGCGCCACCATCTGTTCATCGTTTTCGATACAGCCTGGCGCGAGCGAGTCTCTAACCCTTTTGATTAGTTGGCACTTCCCAAATCGAATGACCTGGACCCCTAAACAGTCTAACGATTGTGCGTGCTCCAGTGAAGGTTGTGGCGCATCGCCAAATTCCGATAAGATCGGCAACTATTACACAACATTGTACTCTGACGCGTGGGATGTGGTGGTGAGAGTTGCCCGAGACCTGCAAAGCCTCGAAAAAGACACCTTGGCATTTGTAAACGCCTTCTGTTCGAGCAATTTGCCGGATGTAGTAAAAGAAGCGGCACTGTTCAACCTCAGCACTCTGCGAAGCCAGACTTGTTTCCGCACGAGCGACGGCAGGTTTTACGGCTGGGAAGGTTGCCGTGACAATGAGGGTTCTTGTCACGGGTCTTGCACACACGTCTGGAATTACGATCAAGCGACAGCCTTTCTGTTCGGCGACATAGCAAAGTCCATGCGCGAAGTAGAGTTTCTGCACGCCACCCGCGAGAATGGCATGATGTCATTTCGAGTAAACCTTCCCATTGAGCGAGCCGCCGAATGGGATGTTGCCGCTGCCGACGGCCAAATGGGTTGTCTTATGAAGCTGTACAGAGACTGGCAATTATCCGGCGATGATGATCTGTTAAAGTCTATTTGGCCAAAAGCGCGCAAGGCGCTGGAGTTTTGCTGGATTCCCAAAGGCTGGGATGCCGATCAGGACGGTATAATGGAGGGCTGCCAGCACAACACAATGGACGTTGAGTATTTTGGCCCTAATCCTCAAATGGGATCCTGGTACTTGGGGGCGCTAGGAGCCTGCGAGAAAATGGCAAGGTATATCGGTGATAGCGAGTTTGAACAGCGTTGCCGGGCGCTTTTAGAGAGCGGAAAAAACTGGATCGACACAAATCTGTTCAATGGCGAGTACTATGGGCACGAAATCCGTCCCCCAATGACCAGAGAGAATATTGCCGACGGCCTGATGGGGACAGCCGGGGCCACGAACTTGAAGGAGCCGGACTATCAACTTGGTTCGGGATGTCTGGTAGACCAACTCGTCGGCCAGTACATGGCCCATGTCTGCTCAATTGGCTACATTTTGAGTCGAGAGCATGTAAGGACCACGTTGGGCAGCATAAAGCGCCACAATTTCGTTCCGCTCAAAGGCCGCTTTAACCACATGCGATCATTCGCTATGCAGGACGAGTCAGGTGTGTTGATGAGCACTTACCCCCTGGGGAGAAGGCCTAAAACACCATTTCCATACTGCAACGAAGTAATGACCGGTTTTGAATATACGTTTGCAGCGCACTTGCTTTACGAGGGGAACGTCGAAGACGGGCTTGACATAATCACCGCTATTCGCGAACGTTATGATGGGGCTAAGCGCAATCCATTTGACGAGGCGGAGTGTGGTCATCACTATGCCAGGGCAATGGCCAGTTGGGCATTGGTCCTCGCGCTTACGGGTTTCGGTTATTTCGGAGTTGACTGCAGTATGCGGTTTGCTCCGATGAATGGCACGTGGTTTTGGTCTAATGGGTATGCCTGGGGAACTTGCTCTCAAGAACATCTAGGTTCTAAGATACACGTGCTTCTAAGTGTTACCCACGGTAATCTGAAACTTAGATACTTCGAGTTGACAAGAGCGGGATCCGCCGACATCGGACACACTCGATGCATTGGTCCCGGTGAGTCCATTGAAATCGACATAAAGGTGAACTGAGAAATGCGGAGGCTTCACGGATGATATTTGGGCGTGTATGTAGATTGCTTGCGGCTGTTGTATGCTTTGCCTTGATATTGGCTGGGCTGTCTGGTTGCGGCAGGCAAGAGACCGGCAAGACGAAGTTGGTGGTCTGGGGATACATGGAGCCTGACCGCACTCACGGGTGGCGGGCCGCGATTGCGCGTTACAATAAACTGCACCCCGAACTATACGTCGAGTTTCTATCTATCGGCGCCGGGAGCGGCAGCACCCAGAAGATGATGACCGCCATCGCGGGGAATGTTCCTCCCGATGTCATATACCAGGGCAGGTTCACTATAGGCGACTGGGCATCCAGGGACGCATTTCTGGCGCTGGACAAGTTCGTTGAAGCCGACCGAAACAGGCCCGACGGCGTGAAGAAAAGCGACTTCTACCCCGCTACTTGGAACGAGGCCGTCTACAAGGGCAAGGTCTACGCCATTCCCGATTCGACGGACGTAAGAGGGCTCTTCTATAATCGCAAGATGTTCCGCGAGGCCGGTCTCGACCCCGACAAGCCGCCGAGAACCTGGGACGAGCTCAAGGCCTACGCCGTGAAGCTCACCAAGTATAACAAGGACGGCACTCTGGCTAGGATCGGCTACATGCCCAACTACGGCAACTGCTGGTTCATCCTGTATTCCTGGCAAAACGGCGGCGACTTCCTCAGTCCCGACGGCCGAAAATGTACGATGAACAACCCGCGCTCGCTGGCGGCTCTGAAATATATGGTCGACGTGAGCGATACGCTGGGTGGGGTGCGCAAGCTCACGGAGTTTGGTTCGGGCTTCCGGTCTCAGGACCAGGACCCGTTCGCAATCGGCCAGTTGGCGATGAAGGTGGACGTCAATCTGTTCGCTTCTCTTCTCAACAGGTATACTCCGGACCTCGACTACGGAGTCGCCCCACCCCCCGTGCCCACCGAGCGATATGAGGGCAAGGGCATCTTCAAGGGCAAACCCAAGTTCATCACCTGGAGCGGAGGAAACTCCTGGTCGATTCCCAGAGGAGCAATCCACGCCCGGCAAAGCTGGGAGTTCATCAAATACATGCTCTCCCCGGATACCGCCAGGCTTATTCACAGGACGGAAGCCGACTATAACCACAAGCTCGGCAGGACCTACGTTCCGTTTATGAGCGCCAACGCCAAGATCAACAAGATCATATTCCGCGAGTTCATGCCTAAACTGCCGAGACTGGTGAAAGCAAACCAAATGCTGCTCGCTCTACTGCCGAACTCGATGTTCAGGCCGGTCACTCCTGTGGGCCAGAAGATGTGGACCGAGCACCTGCGCGCGTATGATCTCGCATCGAGGCACAAGATGAGCGCCAAGGCGGCTCTCGATATAGAAACCAAGACTGTTCAACAGGAGTTGGACAGGATTTTAGAGCGAGAGCGCTTTCCGGTATTTAACTGGAATTACGCAATTGCGGTCGCCGCGCTTGTCGCGCTCGCCATAGGTCTCTTCCTGTGGTCGAAGTCGCGTGAATACGGGCCCATGGGCAGGCTGGCTCGAGGCGAAACTCGCGCTGCGGTGTTGTTTGCAATGCCGTGGCTGACCGGGTTTGTGGTATTCACGCTCGGCCCAATCATCGCGTCCATTTTCTTCAGCTTCTGTGATTACGACGTCCTGCACCCCGCCAGATGGGTCGGGACAAAGAACTACTGCGATCTGTTCGGCACCGACTGGGCGCTGATATCGAAGTCGCTTTACAACGCGGGGTATCTGGCAATGATCGGCCTCCCGCTCGGTCTTATGGTGAGCCTGTCGATAGCGATGCTACTCAACACAAATGTCAGAGGGATGCGCTGGTATCGAACGATCTACTATCTACCCTCCATAATGCCGGTCGTGGCCAACGCTATTTTGTGGATATGGATTCTCGACCCGCACTACGGGCTGGTGAACGTGCTCTGGCGCTCCACTCTCACGCATTGGCTGGCGATCCAGCCGCCCATGTGGCTCGCTGACGAGCACACCTCCAAGCCCGCTCTGATACTGATGGGATTGTGGGGCGCGGGCGGAGGGATGATCCTCTGGCTCGCCGGTCTGCAGGGGATTCCCAGACAGCTCTACGAGGCCTGCGAGATCGACGGCGCCGGGTGGTGGGCCCGCTTCAGAGCGGTGACCATCCCGATGCTCACTCCCTACATATTCTTCAACGTGATAATGGGCACCATCGGGGTCATTCAGTCGTTCGACGCACAGTTCATCATGACCAACGGCGGGCCGGCGGAATCGACGCTGGTTCCGGTGTTGCACTTGTTCACCAACGCATTCTTGTTCTTCAAGATGGGTTATGCCTCGGCATTGGCTTGGCTGTTGTTCGTCATCATACTCTGCCTGACGCTCGTGCAATTGAAGCTCTCGAAAAAATGGGTTTACTACGAAGGTCAGGAGATCAAGTGATGAAAAAGCAAAAGAGACGAAAAATCAAGCCGGTAACCGTGGTGACCCATATAGTGCTGTTAATCGGGTCGGTTGTCTTCCTGGCCCCGTTCTTCTGGCTTCTGTCATCCTCGTTCAAAGAGGACGACCAGATGCTGAAGTTTCCTCCCACGTGGATTCCAACCCGTCAGGTGCAAGTCGAAGCGCATGGGAAGTCGTGCGGCCTGTCGACCATTCGATATGAAGGCAAGACGCTAAAGGTCGCGGAGATCGAGAACCTCGAAGACGGCGAGAAGCGCGTTGAGATACTGCCAGGGCAGATGGCTGCGGGGAAAATCCTGGTGCTCGAAGGCTCCGTCGTGACGAAGATCCGCAAGATCGGACTGAAATGGGAGAACTACTCGGACGCGGTCAACTTCCTGCCCGAGGGGACGATGAAAGGCCTGATCTACGTATGGAACACGGTCTACATTACGATTCTGAGCATTATCGGAACACTTCTCTCCAACTCAATGGTCGCCTACTCGTTCGCGCGGCTGCGCTGGCCGTGCCGCGACCTGCTCTTCGGGGTGCTTCTTTCCACGATGATGCTGCCCGGGGCCGTGACCATGATCCCGGTCTTTCTCATCTTCCGGCAACTGGGCTGGGTGGACACGCTTCGGCCGCTGTGGGTCCCGACGTTCATGGGCGGGGCGTTCGGCGTGTTCTTGCTGCGGCAGTTCTTCCTGACCATTCCGAAAGACCTCGAGGAGGCGGCCAGAATAGACGGCGCGGGTTACTGGACGATATACTGGCGGGTGATGCTGCCTCTCATCAAACCGGCTCTTGCCGCGCTCACAATAATGACATTCATGGGCAGTTGGAACAACTTCATGGGGCCATTGATCTACTTGAACTCGCCCGATAAGATGACCCTGGCCTATGCCCTACAGCTTTTCCAGGGTGAGCACGTCACCGAATATGGGATGGTGATGGCCGCGTCGACTCTGGTGATGATGCCCGTCTTGCTGATTTTCTTCTTCACGCAGAGGTATTTCATCGAGGGAATCACGCTGACGGGGATCAAGGGCTGATGACTGCATATTCGGAACTCATCCAGAAGGAGATTTCTTTGAAAACTCGCTCCAAACTGCGCCTGCTCTGCGTGTGCATGGGCGTCGTTGCGTCTATCACCGTAGCGTCCGCAGCCGCAGCATCTGCGGATTTCCGCTGCACGCCCCCGCAGTTGTGGGCGAGCGGGTTGGGCGAGCGTCCCGAGACGCCGTTTGTCGCGGATGTCGATGGGGACGGTTACGGCGACCTGGTCTGCTGTCAACCCGGCGACAGATGCGTCATTACCGTCAGCCTGAACGGGTATGGGGAGAAACCGGTCGCGCCGGTCGAAGCTGGTCGCTGCCCAGGCGGGAAATGCGTCGGCGCGGCGGGTGGGCGCTTCACCGGAGGCAAGGCCGCGGGGGCGCTGGTGGTGTTGGCCGATGGGAGTCTGCGTCTCATGCGCGATTTCGAGCCGAAAGAGGCTCGCTTCACAAGAGACGATCTGCTCGGCAAGCTGCCCGTGCCGCTCAAATCGCCGGTATTTGTCGCGTCGGGAGATACGGACGGCGACGGAGCCTGCGAGGCCGTGATCACAGACGGAACCGGCAGGCTCTGGCTGGTCGATGTGGCCGATGGTGCTCCTGAGACGGCCACGATTCGGCAGGTCGGCCGCCTCACTGGGGGCGTCACGGCACTCTGCCTCGGCGATCTGGATGGTACAGGCAAAGCGATAGTCCTCTATGAGGACAAGGACGGCAACGTCACTCGGTGCGGCCTCGGTGAAAAGGGGCTTGGACGACCGACTCGACTGATGAAAGCCAAACCGGGGGTCTCGCTCGTGGCCGCTCACTTGAACGATGACAACCGTGACGATCTCGTCGTCGGAACGACCGTCCTATGGGGCGGCGATCCGAAAAACACGTCCCAGTGGAAAGAACTCGCGGATTCGGAGCCGGGGATTCTGGTCGCCGGCCGCATCAGAGGGGACGATCGCGACGACCTCGTCCGCTTCCGCCGCCTGACCGAGCGCGACGAGAAGACCCCGCCGGGCCATGAGCCCTACACCAAGGACGACATCTTCGTCCACTTCACGTACAAAGACGGCGACCCGGACCCCGCCAACAGCGGCCTCACCATCGAGGAGAAGAAAAGGCTCGGGCTCGATCCCCTGAAAAGAGACACATCGGGGGACGGCCTGCTGGACGGCTGGAAGGTCAAGGGGGCGCGCGGGATGGACCTGCCCGGCCTCGGCTGCAGCCCCGTGAAGAAGAACATCATCTGCGAAATCACCCCCATTGGCCTCACCGATGCCGAGGTCGAGGAGCTTCGGTCTAAGTTTCGACAGGTCAGGGAGTTCTACGCGGACCTGCCGATTGCAAACCCCGACGGGACCCTGGGGGTCAACTTCATCCCGATACTGCTTCCCACGGTCCCCGAGGAGAAATACGGCCCGAGGAGCTGGAGGGAGAACGGGTCGGAGTTTCTCGCGAAAAACCACCACGGAGTCTCCCACTGGATGCAGGTCGTGCGCGGCGGGGGAGGCCAGTCCGCGCAGATGGGCGACATGGGCGGCTGCGGCAACATGGGCTTCCCGGAGGTGTTCATCCACGAGTTCGGGCATCAGCTCGGGCTCGACCACTCGGGATTCTGGGCGGATTGGAGCCCGACCTACCCGAGCCTGATGAACTACTCCTACAACTATTCATTTAACGGCGCCCGCTCCGTCCACTACAGCAAGGGCATCTTTAAGGACCTGGTCCTGCGCCAAAACGACCTCTCCGAGGTGCTGCCTTACAGGCTCAAGTATGTGGACTTCTTGGGCAACTCCCCCAGCCTCTTCAAGCTCAAAGCCGACGGCGACAAGACCCTCATCGACTGGAACCGCAACGGGATATTCGGCGAGGAACACGTCCGCGCGTGCGTCACCGATGGATACGGCCTGTGGGCCGGGGACCCTCAAGTCCTGGACAAGACCATCTTCGCTCCGGCCCTCGTCTCATATAAAGATAAGGAACTGCTGCTGTTCTTCGGCAAGGAAACGACGGCGGCTGATGGCTCGAAGAAGGTCGCGCTCATCTTCAGAAGCTACAAGGGCGATCATCAATGGAACGAGCCCGTGGAGATCGAGCCCGAGGGACTCACCGGCGACCCCCTGGCATGCGCGGGCGAGAAATCCATCGAAGTGTTCTATCCGACCGAACAGGGAGTCCTCCACAGGCAGTTCGTGCTCGGTAAGGGGAAATGGATTGTCGGCAAGCTCGAAACCATCCCGGACTCCGTGGGCGCGCAGATCACGCCGCGTTACTACAAGGGCAGGCTCTATGCGTTCATCTGGTCGGGCGAGGGCAAAGACGTTGCGTTCAGAATGAAGACGGGCGACGGCTGGAGCGAGCCGAAATCGCTTGGCTTCGCCAGCAACTTTGCGGTCGGGGCCGTTGTTGATACAATAAAGGACGACCTTATCCTCGGCGGCTCGCAGGACCTCGGCAAGCGCAAGAACAGGTGGCAGATACGCCGCTTTGCGGGCAGCTCGGACGGAAATCTTACTCAAATCGAGATGCGTTGGATCGAGGGGGAGAAGGGTCGGTCGAGCGGCGAGTTCCGCCCCACCCTGATCTTCGAGACGGGAAAAGACGCCGGGCCCGAGGGCCGAATCCACTACATCGGAGGAGGCACGAGGAACGGCGAGGGCACCGCGGGCACGTGGGGAGCGCGCCAGATCGTGGACAGGAGCTACTACGACGGCTGGAAAGTGCCGCGCTACTACAACGAGTGGGCCAATACCCGCTCGTGCTCGACGGCGGCGTGGTTCCAGGACAATATCATATTCGCCTATCGCTGGCCGTGCGACAGCCGCGTCTACATGGACAACGATATCCTGGTCGGCTATAACGGACTTGGGATCAACCCGGAGCCTATCGGAGACTTCGACGATGTCGACTTCATCGCCGATACGGGCATCGGGCATTCGATATTATACTTCGCGACAAAAGAAGGGAGATAGACGTGTCGGATTTCAATGGACTAGGGATGAACCTCGGCAATCTCTCGAGGCTTTCATCGGCAAGAACCAGATCGATAAGCCCGGAGAACTTCACCGGCGAAAAGGGAAAGGGAGGAATGGCCACCGAGGGCACGGGCTCGCGTCCGGCTCGGGAACTCGGGCAGGGTTGGAAGATGTCGCCCTCGATTGTGATAGAGCCGGGCGAATGCCGCGTGATTGCCGATATCCGAGAGCCGGGCGCCATCCAGCACATCTGGATGACCCCGACCAAGCTCTGGCGCTGGAGCATAATCCGGTTCTACTGGGACGACCAGGAGACCCCGTCGGTGGAGTGCCCGGTCGGCGATTTCTTCGCGTGCGCATGGAACAAGTATAGCCAAATTTCATCGCTGCCCGTCTGCGTCAACCCCGGCAGCGGGCTGAACTGCTATTGGGAGATGCCGTTTCGCAAGTCGTGTAAGATCACGATGACCAACATCGGCCCCGAGGCGATGTGCCTCTACTACCAGATTGACTACACCCTCACCGATGTCCCCGAGGACGCCGCCTACTTCCACGCGCAGTTCCGGCGCTCGAACCCGGTCGGCTACGGCGAGGTCCATACGCTCCTGGACGGCGTGCATGGGATAGGGCACTTCGTCGGGACCTACGCGGCCTGGACCGCTAACAGCAGCGGCTGGTGGGGAGAGGGCGAGATTAAGTTCTACATGGACGGAGACACCTGGCCCACGATCTGCGGGACCGGCACGGAGGACTACTTCTGCGGCTCCTACGACTTCAACCCCGGAGCACTGCAGGCCGGAGCCAGCAAGGAGCCCGGCTACGCCGAGTTCTCCACGCCCTACTCGGGCCTGGCGCAAGTCATCCGTCCGGATGGCCTTTATTCCGCCATGACCCGCTTCGGCCTCTATCGCTGGCATATAATGGACCCTGTGCGCTTCGAGAGCGATCTGAAAGTCACTATCCAGGACATAGGGTGGTATAAGGACGGCCGCTATAGGCCTCGTCAGGACGACATCGCATCCGTCGCGTATTGGTACCAAACGCTTCCGACAGCCGCGTTCCCGGCGCTGCCCGGCAGAGACCAACTGGAAAGCGACTCGGGTATATGACGAGCGAGCGTAACGTGATAGACTGCCACGTCCACCTTCGCGACGCCGAGACCGTGGGGAATCTGGAAACGGTCCGCGAGCACTGCGGCATAGACCGTATGAGCATTGTCTGCCAGTTCGGGTGGGATGAAGTCAACGACAACCCGCCCGGGTTCGTGGCCAAGGCCTCACACCCGGAGCGCTACTACGTCTTTGCCGGGCTCGACCACTCCCAATACTTTAGTTCCGGCCAAATCGGCGAGATTGGGCTCGCGAGTCAGGTCGATAGACTGATCGCGCTCGGGGCTGACGGCGTCAAGCTGATCGAGACAAAGCCGACCTGCCGCAAGTATATGCGCCTTACGGCCGACAGCGACTACTTCGACGGGTTCTTCGCGCGAATTGAGGAGACCGGCCTGCCGCTGCTCTGGCACGTCGCGGACCCCGAGGAGTTTTGGGACCCTAACCTGACGCCTGAATGGGCGAAGAAGCGAGGCTGGGGCTACGACGAGACGTTCGTCGCCAAAGAGGCGCTTTACTCCGAGGTGGACCATATCCTCGCCCGATATCCACGCCTGAATGTGATATTCGCCCACTTCTTCTTTCTCTCGGAGGACCTCGACCGCGCGTCGGCACTTTTCGAGAAGTATACCGGTGTGCATTTCGATCTGGCGCCGGGAGTCGAGATGCTCTACAACATGTCTCGCGACCCCGAGCGCACGCGGGAGTTCTTCGAACGCCACTGCCGCCGAATCCTGTTCGGGACAGACATCTTCTCGACCTATCTCCCCGAAATCGCGCGGCATCGCCAAGGGATAGTGAGGCGGTTTTTGGAAACCGATGATGAGTATCACGTCCCTGACGGCGCGGATTTTCTGCTGGGTCCGCCGGAGGACGGCGTATTCCAGGGTTTGGCGCTTTCCGATGGGGTGCTGGATGCTATCTATCGAGGCAACTTCGAGCGCTTGGCGGGTAAAAGACCCAAAACTCTGGACCTGGGCCTCGCCATTGAGGAGTGCGACCGGATCGCATGTGAGCAGGCGGCATTCACGAACCAGGACTTGGCATATACTGCCGCCCAGCTTGCCTCAGCCAAACTACGAGCGCGGCTTCTGAGACCCTGAAGATGGCCTTGGTTCCCCGTATGGAGAAAAAACGATGGTCATGCACCTGTTGGATATATTGGGCATTGCGGTTTTCGCCATAACCGGCGCCCTGGCTGCGGGGCGCAAGAAAATGGACGCGTTCGGGATCGTGGTTGTGGCTATCGTGACGGCGGTCGGCGGAGGCACAATCCGCGACCTCTTACTTGGCATTCACCCGGTACTGTGGATAGCGAACCCAATGTATCTGACGGTGGCGACCAGCGCGGCACTGGCCACCTTTATGCTCGTCCGATTCGTCCGCCCGCCACACCGAACTCTGTTAGTCCTCGACGCGCTCGGCCTCGCCACCTTCACGGTGATAGGATGTCAGAAAGCGATGGCGGCGCATGTGCCTCATATGGTGGTTGTGATAATGGGCGTGATAACCGGCGTGGCGGGCGGGATCATCCGCGATCTGCTGTGCCACGAGATACCACTTGTGCTCCGTCGGGAAGTATACGCGACGGCATCTCTGCTGGGTAGTGTCGTATTCGTAACGCTGCGCTATTTCCACTCACAGCCAACAATTGCCATGGTTACAGCCGCCGTGGTAACACTAGTAGTTCGGCTGTTTGCCATTTACTGGCAGATTTCACTGCCCGTGTTTCCAGATGTACAGGAGGAAGTGGAGAAGCAGACTCTGAGATGAGCACCAATGATGGATTGTACAAACCGAAGAAGTTGTAAACGCCTGATCTGTCTCATCTGACCGAATGGCAGCGCCGAATCTTCGTTATATAAGACTCAGCTACTGCCCAATAATCCTCAACAATGACTCACGGAATTCTCTATACTAATCATACTAATCTGCGATTGGAGCAACAATGATGTTTTCTATTCGGACAATAAGTCTCGTTCTCACCGCCTGCCTGGCATTGGCCGCGCTAGCCGCTAAGGCGAACGGCGCTTCCGCCGACGCTGGGAAGTGGTTTGGGACGCGCTTCGGTGCCGTCCAAACGGCTTTGCCACCGTTCTCGTTCATTTACGGCGACAAGCCCTCGAGCGATCTGCTCAAGTCCTGGAAAGTCACCAAGACCGACAAGAAACTGGACAGCGCGCGCACGCAACGTACTATTACCTATACCGACCCGTCGACGGGTCTGGTCGTCAGGTGCGTAGCTGTCGCGTATAAAGACTTCCCCACAGTCGAATGGACTCTTTACTTCAAGAATACGGGCAAGTCCGATTCGCCGATTCTGAGAAAGATTCTTGCATTAGATACCAGCCTGACGCGTGGGGGCGCGGGCGAGTTCGCACTTCACCACTTCACAGGCACGCCGTGCACACCCGCCGACTATCAGCCGTTCAAGACGGAGCTTGGTCCCAACGCCACGAAGCGAATCAGCGCGGCGGCCGGAAGGCCCAGCAGCTCCGATTTGCCATATTTTAACATCGAATGGCCTGGCGCGGGAGTGATTATGGCGGTCGGATGGCCTGGGCAATGGTCCGCCATATTTGCTCGAGATAACGGCAGAAATCTCAGCCTGCGAGCGGGTCAGGAACTGACTCACTTTACCCTGCACCCCGGCGAGGAAGTCCGCACGCCGATGATGGTGATGCAGTTCTACAAAGGCGACTGGATCGACGCCCAGAACGTCTGGCGGCGTTGGATGCTGGCCCATAACCTCCCCAGGCCGGGAGGGAAGCTGCCGCCTGTCCAGATGGCGGCTTGCAGCTCCTGGCAGTTCGGCGAAATGATACATGCCAACACGGAGAGTCAGAAGCTCTTCATCGACGGGTACGTCAATAATAAGTTCCCGCTGGACTACTGGTGGATGGACGCCGGATGGTACCCGCACATCGAGAAAGAAGGGTGGCAGAACACCGGCACGTGGGAAGTTGATGAAAAGCGATTCCCGGGCGGCTTCAAGCCGATCACGGACTACGCCCACGCGAAGGGCGTCAAGATCATTGTGTGGTTCGAGCCCGAGCGGGTCACCCCCGGCACATGGCTCTACGGGCATCCCGAATGGCTCCTGACAAATCCGAAAGAGCCGAACGGGTGGAAGCTCCTGAATATGGGTAACACGGAGGCGCACAAGTGGTTGACCGATCACATCGATAAAATGCTTACCGAGCAGGGCATCGACCTGTATCGGCAGGACTTCAATATAGACCCGCTGGATTTCTGGCGTGGGGCCGATACCGAAGATCGCCAGGGCATAACGGAGATACGCTATGTCGAAGGTTACTTGGCCTATTGGGACGCGCTTCGGCAGCGACATCCAAACATGCTCATCGACTCCTGCGCATCCGGCGGACGCAGAAATGACCTTGAGACACTGCGGCGATCCGTCCCCCTGCTGAGAAGCGACTTCCTGGTAGAGCCGACCAGCCAGCAGTGCCACACGTATGGCGTCGCCTTCTGGTATCCATACTACGGCACAGGCACGGGCGCGATGGACGCCTACCAATTCCGCAGCCAGATGTGCCCGACATTCATCGCGTGTTACGACATGCGCAAGACAGACCTCCCCTTCGACCAGGGACGCAAGCTTGTGAACCAGTGGAAGTACGAACTCGGCCCCAACTTCTTCGGCGACTACTATCCACTGACCGTATACAGCCTGGATAAGAACGTCTGGATGGCATGGCAATGGAACCGTCCCGAGGTTGGCCAGGGTGCGGTGCAGGCGTTTCGCAGAGAAGAGTCGCCACAGGATAGTTCGACATTCAAGCTCCGTGGGCTCGACCCATCGGCCCGGTATGAGGTAAAGAACCTGGACCAGGGCAGCCTCGGTCAATTCACTGGGCGAGACTTGATGGACAAGGGACTGAGCGTCACGCTGAAGACAAAGGCTGCCGCCGCGGTGATAATTTATTCGAAAGTGAAGTAGGAGATCAACACCTAAAAACGTCTCCCGCGCCAAACTATGCTTTGACAAATCAATACCATGAAGGCTTTCCAATATGGCTTCAATATCCGATTTGTCGCGAGGGTGCTTCACGCGAGCCGGGATTATGGCGACGCCGTAGTGGGCGGCCATCTCCGCGAACTCCGGATTCAGGTCCGGCTCATATCGGTCTGGTTTGATGACGGCGCATTTGGTGTTGTCGGGGACGATAATCTGGGGGACTCCTCCCAGGAACTCGAACGTGCGGATGTGCGAGTCGATCCAGCTCGGAAGACTCATCGAAAGCACGCCCTCGGCGTATGTGAAACTCGAGACCCCGAGTGCCGTGACGAAGATGTAGACCGGAGTTTTCGCGCCGGTTGTCGCCCTCAAAAACCTCGTCCGACACAAAACGGCTGGATTTGATATAGTAGTGCCATGAAATCCTCTCACACATGGGTCTGCCGACTGCTCCCTATTCCGGCTACGATTCGCCAGATGACTCAATATGTTGCTTGGTGGTTTGCGTCGCTCTTTCGCCCAAAGCGTGAACTGGCTGCAGAGATCGTAGCACTGCGCAGCCAGCTTGCGCTCTACCAACTACAGCATGAGAAGGGTATTGTTCCAAAGCCTCGTTGCACTCCAGGATTTCGGCTCACCTGGGTTCTATTGATGGAGATCTTTGCCGGGTGGAAAGATGCACTCTGCATTGTGAAGCCAGAAACCGTCATTCGCTGGCACCGTATGGGATTCCGACTGTTCTGGCGATACAAATCCCGAAGCAAAGGCGCCAGACCGGCAGTATCTGCCGAGATGCGCAGGCTTATCAGGAAGATCCATGCCGATAATCCATTCTGGAGCCCAGAACGGATACACGATCAACTGGTCGATCTGGGCTTCAATCCTCCTGCTCCAAACACAATCCGCAAGTACCTGCCCAGGCCGACTCGGGACAAGAGCAATCCGTTTCAGACTTGGAAGGCATTCATCAGCAATCACATGGACGTGACCTGGGCAATGGACCTGTTTGTGGTGCCCGCGCTGACGTTCCGGCTGCTTTACGTGTTCATCGTCATCAGCCACGAACGCAGGGAGATCATCCTTTTCGGTATCACTCAACATCCGACTATGCTCTGGGTGATACAACAGCTTCGGGAGGTGACCGGGTTCGGCGTCCAGCCCAAGTACCTCATTCGAGACAACGACCGCATATATGGCTCCGGCATGCCAGCATTCCTGCGCAGTTCCGGCATCGAGGAAGTCCGCACCGCCTACCACAGCCCATGGCAGAATCCATATTGCGAAAGAATTACCGGAACCCTGCGGCGGGAACTGCTCGACCACATCATCCCACTGAACGAGCTACACCTGTACAGGCTGCTCAAGGAATATGTGAAGAGCTATTACCATCCGGTCCGCACTCACAGCAGCTTGGATCACAGGCCGCCACTTTCTGACCCATCATCTGGAAAACCGCAGCTTTCGCCCGACGCCGTGCTGGAATCCAAGCCGATTCTCAGCGGCTTATACCACAACTATCGAGCAAAAGCTGCCTGATCTATCAATACAGATACCATTCCGCTACTGCCTGACCAGACATGCTGGCCGCTTCATTACGTCTGCATGGCTGCCGAGGCACCTCATCTTAAGCTTATACGTGAACTTGTCAGCCTGAGGAGCGCCGAATTCCTGACATCCGTGGCTCAGTCAGGCCTTACGGATTTCCCAACCCCCGGTTCCACAGCCCAGAATGCCGCTCGGACGAGGTTTCTGCGGAGTACAGGTGGTTACCGAAAGCTCCAAGTTCGGCCGCCGGGCGTTCGCGCGCTACGCAACACCGGAACAGGTAGATATCCTGGTGACGGATGCGCTCATCGAACCTGCGGCCAGACAGACGCTCGAAGAGTCCAGGATCACCGTGATGATTGCTTCGAAAGACCAGAGCGATATCACGGACTGACATCCGCTCAGATCGTTCAGGCAGAATGACGCGTCTCGTGCCTTCCCGCTCCGTATTCCGTCCCGTGCGAAACCGCGACCGTGCCCGGCGGGACTGAAAACTTGATAACGACCGCTCCGTCGTCCTTTCGTGCATGGATATCAATCTGGCCGTAAGGTGTCGGCACGTATCCCCTGGCGAAGTCCAAATCAGCCAGACACGGGCTAATCTCAAACCGCTTGAACCCAGCATCGATGGGCCGCACTCCCAGCACGTATGTGGGCAAAGCATAGGCCGGAACAGCACTCCAGGCGTGGCAATGGCTCCTGGTCGGCCAGCGCTCGCTCAGAGCTTTCTCGAAGGTCTCCCAGCAAGTGGTGGCACCATATTCAATCATTCTGCCCCAATTCTCTCGGATAAGGTCCAGGATCGCCTGCGTGTTGCCTGTTCTGGCCAGGGCCTCGATCGTAAAGGCCATCATAAACGGACTGCCGACCTTCACCCAGCCGTCGGGCACCTGGGTGAGATACTTCTCGAAAAGATCGCGCCTGCCGTCGGGAACGATATCACACAGATAAGCCACCGTCTGAGTCTGTTGGCTGAATGTCGGGCTCGGCGTGCCGTCCTTGTGTATGCAATCGAGATAGCCCTGCCGGCCTTCATCCCAGAGATGCGTGTTAATGGCAGTCTTCAGGGCGTCGGCCTGCTGCCGATAGGTCGAAGCATCGTCATGCTTGCCAAGCAAATCGGCCATCTTAGCACTGCGCCGGAGCGCCTCCACCAGCCACGTGTTCTGATGCGTCACCACGCCGCTGTCCGGGGTATCCATAGGAGCCCAGTCCAGCATATTCCACGCGTCTATCTCAAAGAGCCCCTTGCTGTTCATAAACCCGCTGAGGATATTGCTATTCTGCAGTTGCACGGCTGGATATATCTCTTCCAGAAATGCCCTGTCGGCGGTGAACTGGTAATATTCCTCGCAAGCGATAGTCCAGAGCAGACTCCAAGCCGTCAGAATGATCTGCCAGCCGCTCGGGACCTGGCTTTCGATGAGCGGAGAGCGATACAGCGACTCAGCCGCCAGAAGCAGACTCCGCCGTGCGAGCCGGTAGTCTCCGAACGCAGTGTAACTGAACAGGCTTTCGTTTCTGGCATCACCCACCCAGAAAGTCTGCTCGTAGGCAGGACAGTCCACAAACGTATCTTCACTGCATAGCCTGACTGTCCACTTCGAGATGTCCCATATCCGATTGAGCAGCGCATCACTGCATTTGAAGAGTCCGCATTCAGTGTAGGGATAGATGTTCAATAAGCATCGCACGCTGCGTATGCGCACGGGCTCCGCGCCAGGCATAGGGAACCGGATAGTGAACGAAGCATACCGGAAGCCTCGTCGGACGATGGAGCGCCATCTCTGCCAACCTGAGCGGGTAGTATAGCGAAAGACGTTGTTCAGGCCCGCGCCGGGCCACTGGATGGGACCGTCCTCCATATACTCGAACCCGTGGAAGTCGATAACTACACCCTTCGGAGCGCACAGTTCCAACTCCACAAAGCCCACGATCTCTTTGCCGAAATCGAGCAGCAGTTCGATGTCTCCACCGGAAGGCGGCATAATCGTGGTGTAGTCTTCGCTACCCACCAGCATCGCCTCCGATTGGATAATTTTCGCCGAATCGTTTGTCGGAGTTGCGAGTGCCGTGAGCGCAGCCACATGATTAACCGAGATGTGGGCCTGACTGACGGGCTTGGCCTTGGGATGCGCGGCGATCTGTTCGGATAGAGGCAGCCGCACAGCGGACTCGAGATCATCCTTCTCATCGGGCGAAAATGGTCCGATGGTAACAAATGCTGACTCGAATGTATCACCCATGGGGGATTTCAGGGAGAGAGCGTCCCCTTCGTGTTCAAAGATCAGCGTCGCCGACCACTCATGGTAACCGCATCCCGATGCATTCACAACGAGAAGATGTTCCCCCTTGTCGAGTTTCAGCCCACTCGCGGCGGTTTCCCAGGGCACCTCGTTTCCATCGATCCGCAGTGCCCGAAAGACGTTGTGATACGTGCTGATGGAGACCCGCACCGGCTCGTCGCACACAAGCACGACAGCCAGCAAGCCTGGCAACTCGGCGCGGTTCGCGCTGAGGTCTCCGGGCAGCAGGTTCGGCTTCAGGTCCACGCTCCAGACCTGCTTCGGCGGCTTTACGGTCCGGGCGCGCATGAGCCGCTCGGGGTATAAGGGCTGATCAGTGAGAAAAGGAATACCGCGAGGCAAAAGCGAGGACCAGGGCTCGCAACCGGCTTCCCCTACCAGGACGGCACGCTCCCAGTCAGAGTCATCATAACCAACCGATGTCCAGCCAGCCGGCTCGACCCGCGCATCGAAATGCTCGACCCATCCTTGCTGGCAGGATATGCGCTCGGTATCACGTGAATATGATGAATGCGACTTTCCACGCCAGGTTGAATCCGTTGCAACGACCACTTCCCCATCACACTCGACTTGAGCGAGCAGCCCCCCGCGCGCCTCTAAATATTGGAATGTGGAATGGCCGAAGTGCTGCACTAATATCGCGACCACATTCTCTCCGGCTTTGACATACGGTGAGACATCGTAAGTATCGTATCGCCAACGATGAGTAAATGCTCGCACCGGCCCTTGACCAATGAGATGCCCATTGATCCAGAGAACATAGCGAGAATCGGCCGTAATATGGGCCTTTACCTCGCAGGGTTCTTTTTCAAGGTCAAAGGCCCGACGCGCGCACCAGTAGAAGTTGCGGGGAGCGGCCTCGCCCGCCTGCCATATCCATTTTGCTTTCCAGTCCATTCCGGCCTTTTAGTCCTTTCGCGTCGCATTCTCGACAAGTTTTTTGTCGGCATCAAAAAGCAGCTTGTTCAGCTCAGTCGTCTTGTCCAGATCGAACTTGAGGGCATCTTCTCCGCCGTTCATCCAGTAGAGGATAATTGGATAGTCCGCATCAACCGCCTCTTTTACAACGCTTCTGGTGAACGCCGGGCAGCCTCCTGTTGAATCACGATCAAATGCCTGCCCACCGAATTCGCCGATAATGACCGGCTTGCCCACCTTGTCGCATATCTGCTTTATCTGTCGCAAAGCTACCGCCGAATCGTTGTCCTTGTTGCCGAATCGGATGTTGTCGTGTCCCGAGTAGAAGTGGATCGAGATAAGGTCTATCGGGTCGGGATTGACGTCTCTGATATAGGTCGCGGCCTCTTCGGGGGTGTCCTCGGTCCAGTCTCCCTTGACCTTAGCCAGCCTCAGGTGCTGGGCAGCGGGATACGGCACGGAATGGCCTGAGCTGATTAGATGATTCGGGTCGATGCGGCGGATTAGCCGGGCCGTCTCGCGCAAAAACGAGATCATCTGCTCGGTGGTGTAGTTGTCAAGCCGCACACGCATCGGCGGGCAGCCTTCATCGACCGCATTCAGATGGCTGTACCCATACGGACGCAGGAACTCCAGGTCCGCGTTCAGATTGAGCTCGTTGGTAATCTCCCAATAGAGCACGTTAGGGTCGTCCTTATACCGGGATACAACCTGGGACACATACAAATCGCTATACTGCCGGGACTTGGAGTCCCTGTCGGTCAGCATGTCCTGCACGGTCTCTTTGGACATATCCGGAAAGAGGTACCAGTTCCAGATAAGCACGGGGACGAGCTTGACCCCGTACTTACGCGCCTCGGCGAATATCTTGTCCATTCGCTCCCAGTACTTGGCGTCCGCCCACAAGTTCATCGCTTTCGGATAAAACCCTATAGCCCCGAAACGTATCACCCGAAAGTCGTGCTCGGCGATCTTCTTGATGGCGTCAAGCTCCTGTTGGGTCTCGGCATCGCCCTCGAGACAGTGCCAGAACAGGTCCGCCTTGTTCAGCGAGACCGCTCGAAATGGCTTGCCGTCCAGCAGCAGCTCGGTCCCACGCCGAGTAAGGAACCCCTCGGCTTTGGTCTCCGACGGGAACGCTGGACTAAAGCTCGCTCCGGCCAGAATCAGAATACAGGAGACAACACACAACACTCTTGTAAGCATAACGGACCTCCGGCGGCGCGCTCTAGTACCAGCCATATTCGTGCGCCACCTCTATCATCGCGAGGATATTCTCATCGGGAGTATCCCTGCCGCACTGGTCCCCGGTGGACAAAATGAAGCCTCCGCCAGCCGCCGCGGCATCTATGGCCTGCTTCGAGGCGTCCCTTACGTCGTTGACGGACCCTTTCAGCATCACCTCTGTCGTATGCAGGTTCCCCATCAAGCTCAGTTTGTGGCCGAACTCGTTCTTTACGCGGGCGAGATCGCAATCCCCCATGGGAGCAATCTCAAGAGGGTTTATGTTGGACAGATCAGTCTCCTCAGCGGCAATCTTCACGAGGCTATACTCCGGTCCGCAGCAGTGAATCTGGCTCGGTATGCCCGCGCCCTTACACATGGCGGTAACTTCCTTGAGCGTGCGTAGCGACAACTCGCGGAATATCGGTTCCGGATTGCTTATCATAAAGCCGGAAATACCAAAGAGTATGAAGTCTGGCTCTACTTTGAGCATTTCGTTTACCCTGCGGGCAATCAGATTGTGATGTTCCTCGCATCTAGTCCTTACGGCGGAAAGGTCATCATAGTACTCGTAGATAGACTCGGGATGGATTCCCAGGCCGGGCAGTCCATCACACAGCCCCACAACTCCAGAGTCTCCCATATACTCCCGCGCGGCATGGAAGGCTTCGAGGCCAGTGTGGCTGGTGCGAGGTTGCACATCCTCCCACTGACTCGGAGCGCTCTCGCTGAGTCCGACTTTCGACAAAGGCACCCGTTCAGTTGGTGGATTATCGATGTAATAGACGTTGCAGAACTCCGACCAGCGCTCCCCGCCATCGACCTGGGCATGCATGCGGGTATATATTCGGTCCGCCGTCTTGTGCACTATTGCTTCGCGCCACTGCGGCTGGTCGAGTTTCGCCTCTCGCTCGAAATCGAACTCGATTGGAACATTCGGCAACCAGCCGTCGAAGCCGAAGTGCCGGACGGCGTCGATATAAGCATTCCAAAGAGGCGGATCCTGGTATAGATAGATATCCCAGAACGGTTTGCCGGTCAGACGGCAGGGGATCATATTGGATGTATCGGGAGCAACCGGAACCCTGTCCGGCTGGCCGTTGCGCATCGCAACAAGCATTCTCTCTTTTGAAGTCACCTCGGATTCCTCGCTTTCCGCGTCAACTGCCTACCCGCATCGAGCAGCAATTTGTTCAGCGCTGGCGTCTTGTCCAGATCAAATGCAAGCGGATTGGACATGCCCTCCATCCAGTAGAGTATGACGGGATAGTCAGCCGCCACGGCTTCCTTTATCAGGCTCTGTGTAAATGGGGAACATTTCCCGTTCAATTCTTGAAAGCCCTCCCCTCCGCTCTCGCCGATAATGACAGGCTTACCGATCCTATCGGCTATTTGCTTAAGCGTTCTCAGCGCGACGGCGGAGTCCTTGTCACTGTTGCCGAAACGCAGGTTATCGATCCCGGGATAGAAGTGAATCGAGAGTATGTCGATAGGGTCCGGGTGCACGTCTCGCATGTAGGTCTCGGCCTCTTCCGGCGTATCCTGTGTCCAGTCGCCCTTTCCTTCTTTGAGCCTGAGATGCTGGGCCACCGGACGCGGCGCGGAATTGCCGGATGAGATCGGATGGTTCGGATCGATCTTTCGAATGAGTCGCGCCAAGTCTCGCATAAATGGTATCATCTGCTGGGTGGTATAGTTGTCACGCCGCACTCGCATAGCCGCAGAACCATGATTGACATCGTTCAGATCACTGAAGCCGTACGGCCTCATAAACTCGAGGTCCGCTCCCAGATTAAGCTCGCTCCAAATGTCCCAGAAGAGGATGGTGGGCTCATTCTTGTAGCGACCGACGATTTGAGAAACATACAAGTCCACATACTGGCGCGATCTGGAATCCTTGTTGGTAAGCATGTCTTGCATCGTCTCGTTGGCCATGTCTGGAAACAGATACCAGTTCCACATAATCACCGGGACAAGCCGGACTCCCGACTCGCGCGCAGCGGCAATCAATTCGTCCATACACTTCCAATACTTGTCCCCTTGGGGCCACAAGTCCATATCCCTCGGGTAAAACCCCACCGCGCCAAAACGAATCACTCGAAAACCGCGCCTGCCGATGTCGCGAATCGATTCAAGCGCTTTCTTCTTCTCATCCTCGCCCTGAAGGCACTGGAGGAACAGGTCGAATTTGTTCACCGAAACAGCGCGAAACGGCTTGCCGTCCAGCAGCAACTCGGTTCCTCGGCGAGTCAGAAACTCTCCAGCCTTGGACTCCGACGAGAAAGCGGGACCAGGGCACGCCCCGGCCAGAATAACAACACACGAAAGAAGATACAGCATTTTCTTCAACGTAACTAAGCTACTGACTCTCATCAATGCACCTACAGATTCCAGCATGTAACGCCAATATTCGGACTCCCGGCCGCAACGGAGGGATCGGTCCAGGTGATGGTTCTTTCCTCCCCCGGCAGCAGGTCGAAGTAGTTGTCCGAGAAATCCAGGTCGGCGTCGAGCGTGACCACGCGGGCGTAGTTATCGGTCGATACGATCAGCTTGCCGGAACCCTCTCCATCCGCCCGGCGAACTTTGAGCTTTGCGGGTAGCGGGGTCATCTCATAAGGCATGCCCAAATAATAATACGCCCGGTCGGCTCCAACTTCCGACTCCAGGCTGCACACCAATATCGAATCAAGCGCGAGCTTGCCTGACAGTTCACTCTCAGGCACTTCCGAGACAATCCGTGACGAATTGGCCGCCACATCGAAGTCCGATTTCATCGACCACCTCGGTCCGCCCGTCCATGGCTGGACTCGAAGCTCCAATTCGCCACTCACCGGCTGAAGCAGATCGTTACACACCCAGAGGTGATAGCCCGAATCAGTCTTATCGACCGAGGCAATGAGGGGCTTGGATGCCTGACGCATCGCGTAATAGCCGGCCTTCGGGAAGCCAAAGTAGTCCACTATGCTCCAGCCACTCGCGGGCCAGCAATCATTATACATCCAAAACTGAATGCCGCCGCAATACCACTTGTTTCGCCTCGCAGCCTCGACCGCCATGCGCACCCAATGGTAGTGCACATACTCCATCTTGCGAACCTTTGACTCGATATCTTCCGACGGACCGAAGAGCTTTTCGGCGGTCCGCTCCAGCATGCCGAAAAGAGTTATGGTGATGTTGTTGGGCTTATGCGGGTTGTCCTTGGTGTGATACTCCCACATGCGTTTGTCGGCAGCGGCAACATCCTCTTTGGTCATGAACTTCAAGAGAGAGCGCATGGGCGGCGAGCCGAATATCGCTGACTCGCTGAGGAAGCGTCCTAAGACGTTAATGCGCGCCCGATATTCTCTCATATCCGATTGGGCGACGAATTGGAGATCGTGGTCCCATAAGCCGGAGTAATGACAGTCTCCCATGGTAAGCGACGAGTTCGTCTTGCCCAGATAGGGGCTCGTCGGCATGAACTCGCGGGAAGGATCGAGCTCGCGGCACACAGGTCCGCTTATCTCAGTAGCGATCTTTCTGCCGGGATAGCTGGGATCGTCGTAGTCGTGATTCATGCCGTTTTCGTTGTCGCCGCACCACCATGCCAGGCTCGGGTGATTCCTTAGCATTCGTACCACGCTTGGAATCTCGGCCCGCATGTTATCCATGAACTCCGGATCATCCTCAGGGTAGTGCGCACAGGCCATCTGGAAGTCCTGGGAGATCATGATCCCATATCTGTTGCACGCATCCCAGAACGCCTCCGGCTCGTATATACCTCCGCCCCAGCAGCGAAGGAGGTTGATGTTCGCGTCGCGCGCCAGCTTGATCAGCCTGCCGTAGTGTTCGGGAGTTACCCGAGAAGGAAACGGGTCCGCTGGAACCCAGTTTGCACCCTTGCAGAAGATTCTCTCGCCATTGACGATAAGCGTGAAGCTGCTGCCAGGCTTATCGACGTTTCTGTCCAGCACTGGGCAGAGCTCACGAATCTCCATGGTCCGACTCCACTCGGGGCTGCCGGGCTTATCCTCGATCTGCTCTATGCGCACGGTCCTGATGCCGAAGGTCGTCTCCTTGCAGTCGAGCTGCGTTCCATCTACTCCCAGCAGACTGACCTGGCACGTATACAAGGGCTGTTCTCCAGAGCCATTCGGCCACCAGAGCCTGGGATGGGTAACACTTGCCGATAGCCGGGTTGCCTTGTCTCGCACGGAGGTCTGCATGGACCAGGCGAGCTTTCCGTCAGGGTCGAGAATCTCGATAAGCGTCGGCACATCATTCGCGCCTCTCTTTTCGACCTCAAGCTCCAGTGCAAGCTCCGCCCTGTTGTCGCTGATGGACTTCGTGTAGACGAACAGGTCGCTTATCAACGCCCTATCGTAGGAATATAGCTTGATCGGCCGCCATATCCCCACGCTCACGAACCGGTTGACCCAGTCCCAGTGAAACGTGCACTGCATCCTGCGCACGTGGACCCGTTCGGATGTGAAAAACGCCGCGTGATACTGCTCAAGGGGCTTGCCCTCGATCATCTTCTTGAATGATGAAAACCGAACCTCAATTGAGTTGGTCCCCGGCCTCAGTTTGCCACTCACATCAAAGCGGTGCTTGATAAACATATTGGCTGTGCGGCCTATCTCCTCACCGTTCAGTATGATCTGAGCGTAGGTATCCAGACCGTCGCACTCCAGCACCGCCCAGCTCGTATCAAATCCATCCGGGACAACAAAGTCTCGTGAATAGGTCCAGTCCCAGTCCTCGACCCACTGACAATCATCCGCCTGGTCCCTCCACAGCGGGTCTTTTATCATCCCCGCGTTCAAGAGGTCCACGTGCACATGACCCGGCACGACACCGGCAAATTGCTTCTTCTGACTTTCGTCGGGGCTTTGGCCGGTGGCCTGCCACTCCCCGGACAGTTCTATTGTCTGCTTCGGCATTGCGACCCATCCTCCGTACAACTTCGATGGAGCATCACGTTTGCATTACCTGCCAGGGCATACTTCTTGTTAAGATCCGATATGTGCTTGACCAGGGCGGGAGAGGTCTCGCTTGTAACCGTGTTCTCCGGTTGATACGGAAAGTGCCAGGCCCATATCGCCATCAGGTCCACACCTTCTTTGTCCATCATGTCCAGAGCCTCGATGGTCCACTTTGCCGACGGATCACCTTTGAACGACGGGGCTTTATTGGCGAGTTCGCCCACAAAGACAGGGGCATGGACGGCATGAGTCGTGCGAATCAAAGCCTTGGCGTATTCCAGCGAAGACAGTTTGTCGGGCAATGGGTCGTCAAGGCCGGGCCCATAAGCGTGAAAGCCGATGACATCCAACGGCTCCGGCTGTGAGGCTAGAAAGCTCGCCAAGTTGCCGCGCAGAGTATCCGGAGTCCATACCTGCTCTGGAAAGTTCTCGCGCAGGCTTACACTGGTGCTCCGAACTGCGGAGTCCCCACTTGTCACCAAGTGGTTGGGGTCGATGCGCTTAATGGAGCCGGCGATGTCCTTGTAGAACCGCAGCAGCATGGCCGTCGATAGGCTGTCCTCTCGAACCCACTCGGTCTTTACCAGCTTTGCACCGGGCAAATACGCCGATTTGCCATGCGCTTTGCGGCCTTGCATATCCACATCGGCATGCAAGAAGCCCTCATTGGTAATCTCCCACATAAGAATATTGGTATCGTCCTTGTAGCGGGTCACCAACTCCCTGAGATACTTATGCATCGCTTTGCAAGTCTTGGATGTCGGATCCGAGATTGCCTGGGTGTGTTCGTCACACATCATCGGCCACTGATAGATATTGAAGAATATGGACGGCACGAGCTTGACGCCGTTCTCGCGGCACAGCGCGAACACCTCGTCCATCCCCTTCCAATACTCACTGGGATTCTCAAGGCAAAGGTGCATATCACAGGGGTAGAACCCCGACGCCCAGAACCTTATAAACGCGATGTTGCTCCTCTTGGCGTCGCGAACGCCCTCGATGATCTCTTGACGTGCTTTTTCCGGCGAGCCGTAGAGGTCCTTGATGCCCGAACCTATGCCCATGTAGTCCGAGAAAAGCGACGGCATGTTTACTCCAATCGCGCGATAGTGCTTGCCGTCCAGAACAAGCCGAGAGCCGTCGGATTTCACAAAGCCTCCGGAAAAACCGGCGCTTGCAACAGCCAGCACAAACACGGCAACCAGCGCCGCCGGCAGCTTTGGTTTCACGAAAACCCTCTTAATCCCGGATACCATGTTATCTGCTCCTATAGGCCCCTATTGAGCCCCTATTGGGGAGATCAGACAATCCTGTTGGCATTGCGCATCAGCTTGCTACCGTTGGCTATGTTTGTGCCTGGTCGACCTGTAGACAACATCCTGCGGCCGTTTTGGGAACCCTGTAACTCCCCTTGACTCATCGAACTGGTATATCCGCTGCCGCTCGCGTTCGACATAGGGGAATTTCCGAAGAGCGCTGCCTTCGAGCACACGATCTATGTTCGACATAGATAGTGCCTCGACCGCCGCCTGACGTAGCTCACGCACAACGTCCGGACTATCGCCAAGACTCTGGTGTAGCTCCTGTGGGTCTTCCTTGATGTTGAATAGCTGCTCACGACCGCCGTTTGCCATAAAGACATACTTCCAGTCCCCGGAACGCACCATCACCTTGAACAGCGGAGTACCGGGGAAACCATAGTAGCCGAACAGCCGCTTACGGGCAGTGCTGTTGCCCATAAGCTGGCCCAGCACATCCACTCCATCTCTAAGCTCTTGACACCCAGCCGCTGTGGTGGCAATGCCGAACAGATCGGTCAAGCAAACAAGATCATCCCGCTTCGCATTCGCCGGCAGGCGGCCTGGCCAACTCACGAGAAACGGGACATGGCAAGCAGACTCGAAGAAACTTTCCTTTTGCCAGGCCCAATGGTCCCCGAGATGGTCACCATGGTCAGAAACGAAGCATATTAGCGTGTTATCGGCGTCCGGACCGGACTCGACCGCATCCAGAATCTTCCCCAAACACGAGTCTATATAGCTTATCTCACCGTAGTATCTCGACTTCAAAACACGCGCATGAGAGTTATTGATGTCTTCGGCCCAGACTGCGTAGTTCATCCATGGAATCTGTTCGTCCATATGATCAATATCGATGTCTCCACAGCTCGGGTTAGGCATCCGGTCGGGATCGTACATGCGGTTGAACGGCAAAGGCGGAGCAAATGGTGGATGTGGGCCAACAAATGAGATGAAGCCGAAGTACGGGCAAGTGTCCTTCTTGCGTATCTGTTCCACCGCGCGGTCTGCGGCCCACGCCTCTACGTCCAGATTGGCCGGAGTGGGACTCATCTGGGGCATGTAATACATCTCCGTGCGCTCGCCCATCAGGCCTTCGATCCAGTCGTACTCGGGGTGCTCTCTGGCAATGAACGCCGCATAGGCATCACCCTTTCGCTGCGCCTGGTTACCATAGAGCTCCTCGCTGTGCAGATGCGTCTCGAAGCCGAGGTCCTCGTTCCAGGGATAAGTATGGAACTTGCCGATGCCGAAGGTGCGATAGCCGAGCTTACACATCGTGCGGGCGATGTACGCCCCACAGCGGGCTTCAACACCAGCAGGGTGATCCGAAACCATATCCGGATCAGGGGCGTTGCAGTAGAACCCGGTCTTGGGTGGCTCGCAGCCGGTGTGGATTGTATATCTGGCCGGCACGCACACGGGGCATGTGGAATATGCGTTTGTGAATGTGATACCCCGCCGGACCAGCCGGTCCATATTCGGAGTGTAAATGATCTGGTTCTCCAGCGCGGCGATCGTATCGGCACGTTGCTGGTCGGTCATGACAATGAGTATGTTAGGTTTCTTGTGCATAACAGGCTCCGATCTGCTTGTCTCCACGCCGCCCAACGCTAGAGCGCCAGAAAGCGCCAGCGTGGATTTTATGAACGTGCGTCTTGTTGTTTTCATTGGTTCTACTTGGCCCCTACCTCCGCATACTGCTTGTTGAACGTATCAAAAAGCCTTTCGCAACCAGTGTGAAGACATCAGGGACTCTTGTCAACCCAGATCGGGCTGGACCAGGCCCACTCGACGTCCTTCTGGACAACTCGCAGATAGTAGTAACTGTCGCCTTGGAAGTCTTCGTCGCGGAGATCCACCTTGACCTCGCCATTGCTGGTGGACGACTTCTTCATAACCTCACAGTTCTTGAGCAGAAATACGTCGAAGTTGTCGTCGCAGCCATAGACCGTATAGCTGATCTTCGGCTTGCCCTTGGTTGCATACTCCTCGCCCATCTCATGGCCGTCTATCTTGAAGTCGATGTATATGCGCTCAGTAGTCGTGGCATAGACCCGACGGTTCCACCAAGCATCCCAGATACTTTCCCTCGTAAGGTCCTTGGCAAGGAATGCGACGAGTCCCCCTCTTTGAGGACCGAAGTTGCTTCGGCCCGGATGACTGTCGTGCCCGTCACTCGAAGCGATGATACCGAACCTCCTGCCGTATTTGAGGCCGTCCTGGGTGAAGAAGTTCTCCTGGACGTTCCCCCCAGCCAGCATTCTGGGGTTGCCCAGATACTCGGACATGCCGTGCGTCGAGTATATCTCCACGAATCTTTCATAGTTGGCATTCCAATCCTCATACCAGGGGGGAGACTTTGTTTTGTAGGTAAACATATGGGGTCCCACAATTATTCGATGGTCTTTGTTGTCGCCGTAGAGTTTCTCGATAGACTCCCACAAGCCCTCGGTGGTCGGCGGCCAACCCTGGGGAATTGGGTCGTCCTCGCTGTTGAAGTAGAGGTTTCTGTCGAGCCTGCCGGGCTTGGAAGATGTCCACTCGTAGCCCCAGATTGTCACAAACCTGCCCGGCTCATTAAACTTTTTAGTCGCTAGTCGGGCAGGTTCGCGCGGCGCGTGCTCAGACGTAGCGCAAACATCCAGGCCCGACATATCGCGGGCATAGGCGTAGCACTCTTCAGCAGTTTCGGCCAGCCCATCCGAAAGCTGCGTATGGTTGTGGATGTCGCCGAAGTAGACCCGATATTGAGGAGCCTTGGCGGCGGCTACAATAGGATTGCTTCTGGCCGTCATGCCGCCCGCGGTTGCGCTGATGCGAAAGACTCCCGGCTTTGCGATGGGTATCTCCAGATGCGCCAGACCATTCTTTAGCGTTATATCGGACTTGGGGCAGCCCGGCATGCCGGATACGCGCAGTTGTGCCACGTAGTTCTCGACGAGGTTATTGTATTCGTCCTCCGCCCGGACGAGCACTCGCGCGCTCTCGCCGACTGTGGGGGTAGCCGAGGCTGTCACGAATAGATGGTGAACGGGCTTGGCCAAGATGTTATTGACCGGAGTTTGCTTCACCAGCGCGAGGGCGCCATCACCGTCCGCATCGGTCAGGACGTGAATCTGGTTGCGTTTGTCGGTCATTATGGGCAGATGAACCCCTTGCTCTCCTGCTCCCAATATGAATCGCAATTTCTCGCCGGGCTTTATGGCCTCGTGCAGGACCTTTGCTATGATTGCATGATGGTATATCCCATCGACTTTAAGAATGGCCGGGGTAGCCCAATTGGCGTAAGTCACTGAGAGGTTATCCGGTGTGTCGGACAGCACTTTCACATAGCCCGGCTTGCTCGGGTCAGTTGCCTGAATGGCAAAGTCCAAGTCCTCCAGGGCGTGGTGGAATGTCACGACGACCTGTCCGCCGACTGCTATCCCAGACGACCCGGCGGTATAGTCAACTTCAAACTTCACGAAGCTGCCGGCCACCCAATCGGCGGCGGGAACTAAAAGGGCGCTGCCCTCGCCGTCGGCGGCGAGACATATCCCGGCGAAATACATAGCGAGGACCGCCAGTAAGGCTAGAGTGATGATGAGATTCCACTTCATACAGAATGACCTCTTTCATGATTTGTCTTGCCGGTAATGCGCGACGAGGGCGTCTGATAAAGCGCCTCTGATGTGTTATTGCGTGAGATATGACACCACACATGTTAGACATGATAGCCCAGGTATGGGCCACTGTCAAGGGGAATAACTCACATAATCCTTCGTGGTTTGGAAATACGTAATCTACCGGGAGGACGCGGTCAGCCATCCTGATGCACGGGCAATGTTAGATTTTAACACTAGGTGCTGCACGGAGAGGTTATTGGGTTGTCCCGGACGAGCCTGGCCGGGACAACCCATTAACATTATGATCTATTTACCATGGAGCCTCGAACGGGGTCGAGTATATCTCAACTTCGTGGAGCGCCCCGTCGAAATAGTACCAGCCGCTCGGGTATGCAAGCCTGCCGAGTGTAATGCTTTCGCTATTCTGATAGACTATCGGACCATCGTATGGGGAACCAGGCGTCGACCAACTGCTGTTGCCATCTATTGAGAGCCTGGCCGTGGTACCGTCGTAGTCGGCTCGCTCGTGGCACCACTGATTTTCCGCCGGAATTGACTTGCTGACAACAACGTCATGCCCGTCGCCGTCAGTATTCGTGTACATCTCAAAGTACAGTAAGCCGTTCCAGATGTACAAACCCCACCCGGAGCCGTAAGCGCCCTGTTTGCCCTGGCTGATGACATACTCGAAAGAAGCCGGGCTGCTCTCCTGCGGATACGTCCAGAAATCAACACCAGTGCTGCCTGTTGTCTTATTCGAGGTGTTCGAGACCGTCGCATAGCCGGTGGTCCCGTTGAAGTTGATGGCATAGCCATCCGGCAGCGCCTGATCAATGGTCCTGTCATAGCCGCCGTAGAGCGTCGCGCTTAGCCCGTTACCCGAGCTGTCCAACAAGGTGGAGCCGTTGGACTCATCGCATTTTAGGCGAACCAGCGGTCCCGGAATCGGACATAGCAATAGTGACAAGAGTGAGTAAAGCAATTACGAGGCTCCGACCATTCGTCCGGCCAGACAGACGTGCAACCATTTCCCATTCCTCCTTGATCTACTGACAAGAAAAGCAAAATGGTATTACCAAAGCCCAGAATTGCTATATTTACATCTCCTAACCCCTCTTTCCCTTCCATTGATCGAATAATGCAAGCTAGTTTCGACGAATTATGCTGGTAGCAGCAAGCGTGCGAGGATTGCCGACTGTGTTAAGCGCGCCGCGAACGGAGACATACTCGCCATCGACAAGGCCGTGTCCGGTGGCATGGACCGTCAAAGTGGAACCGGAGCCGTCGTTGAGAGTAATGGTATTGGGGTCGACCACGGTTACCCTGCCCCAAACCACCCAGTCATACTCGGAGGAGGCAGTCGCCGCAACAGGAGAGAACAGGCTCTTGATGCTCGTGCCGACTGCGGGCCTTGTCGACACCACATACGGAGTGAGTGCGCCAAGCTCGGCCTGTGACAACGCACCCTGGTAGAGCCTGACCTCGTCAAAGTCGATTTCGCCCTCCGATTGAACATTTGCCCAGCTACTCGGCTCCATCAGGCCCAGGCCATCATACCGCAGGCCGCCCAAGGCCTCGGCGAGGCAATTCGTGCCGTACTGCCCGAATGCGTTTATCTGCGAAGCCGGGATAGTCACCGGAGTCCCCAACGCTACCAACCCCTGCGAGTCTCCTATGTCCCAATACATTTGCAGTTGGTAGTTGGTGCTGTCAACCATTCTTAGAACCCGTGCGATCTTTATGAATCGGTCCGTAGGGGGGTTCGCGCCGCCCAGATACGACCAGCCGGTGTGCACGCCCAACGTGCCCCCTGAAACATCCTCCCACACGCGGCAACTTCCCCAGCCGAAGCCCGACCGGAATATAATGGACTCACTCGACTTCAGCGCAGTGAGCGAGAATGTGCTGCTGGGGAACTTTCCAACGTTCGTCAGCCTGCCCCAGAACGATGGGTCGAAGCCGGGCCACTTGATCCAGAGGACCTGCGTATTGTCCTTTGAGTAGCCTTTCGGGCCCAAATCCGTCTGTAGCATCGTGGTGGCATAGCTCTGCTTCCAGGTGCTGCCCGACAGATACCGAGGCAACGCCAAAACCCCTTCACGCACGGCGACCCCTGTGCCTGAGAGCAACATTTGACTCCAATTGGCTCCGGCAGCCTTATTCTCAAGCGGCCCGGTTCCACCGCAGGTGTCGAATGTCCATTGACCGATCAGGTTTGGCGGCGTCGGAGCGATGGCCGGCTGGCCGCCGCTGATGAATGTCGAGTAGACTTGCACCTCGTCAAGAGCTCCGTTGAAATAGTACCAACCGGCGGGGCATGCAAGCCTGCCGAGCGTGATATTCTCGGCGTTTCTGTAGACAATCGGGCCCGACCCGACCGCGTCGAACTCATCACCGTTGACGGAAAGGATGCCGACTGTGCCATCGTAGCCGGCTCGCACGTGACACCATGTATTAGCAGCCGGAATAGCTCTCTTGATTACCACATCGTATCCGTTGCTCACAGTATCGGTATTCACGGCAAAACACAACTCGCCGTTAAGTATGTAAATGCCCCAGCCTGAACCCGATGTTTGCTCTCCCTGGCTCAAGACATATTGCAGCGATGTCGTGTCGCGTGGGTAGACATAGAAATCGAGGCCTATGCAGCCGGTCGTCTTGTTCGCGGTGTCGGGGACAGTGGCGTAACCCGTGGCGCCGTTGAAGCTGATAGTGTTTCCGTCCGGAAGGACCTGTGCCGTGTTACGATCATAGCCGCCGTAAAGAGTCGCGTTGAGGCCGTTGCCTGAACAATCGGAAAGCGTGGACCCGCCGGTTTCGTCGCACTTAAAACGGACCAGAGGCCCTGGGATGGGACATATCTGCACCTCGTCAATCCCGCCGGCAAAGTAAAGTGGCGTAGACGATCCGTTCGATCCTATACACAGGTCCGCTGTATTGGCGACCAGCATACCCAAGTCTTGAGCGGAGCTGTCCAGCGTTCCATTGAAGTAAATGCGCCAGTATCTGCCATCGTATGTGACTGCCACCCGCGTCCACGTGCCGATGGGAAGCGTCCCGGTTGAGTCCAGCTTGCCTGCCCAGCCGGAACCGGTATTCGCCCAGATGTGCAGTTTGCCGTCACCGCCCATCTGGATTGTCCAAGAGCCGTATCTGGAAACGATGCCACCGTTCTGCCACGCGCTTGAATTGACCCATGCCTGGAAATACAGATACTGTTGATTCATGGACGGATCGTAGGACTTGGAGGCATACGCGTTCACGCCGTTCAGTAGCAGCCCCTTGCCCGTTCTTCCGGCCGCTTTAGCAGCCCCGTTGCGCAGGGTCAAATCGAAGCTGCCCTCCCCGTCTGTTGCCGTCGTGGTGGTACATATGTCATCAAAAGTATAACTGGCCCACGCGTGAGACCAAAATCGCTCCATCAGCACCTTCGTGTCCAGGTGCGGAGACCCGATATAGTACGGCTGCGAGTGATCTGCCTTAAATACCGAATATTGGTTGATGGGAGGCCTCTCGTCCCAGCTCACGTGCGCATCCCAGAGGAACGTACCTTGAACGTCCGAGGCGACTCCGCAGTTGGAATTTACCCGCTGCAATAGATAAGCGCCCCTGGCACTCTCAAGCATGTTTAGGCCACTGCCGTAGCTTTCGCTCCAGTCGGTGGCACTATCAACACCGTATTCCTCGAGAATCACCGGCTTGTGATTCAGATTCTGCGCGGTCAACTGGGGCAGGAACTTGGTCGCAAAGGGATAGGGCCCAATACGTTCAACGCCGGTATCGAGGTCGTAGTCAGCCATCCCGATGAAGTCGAGGTAATTGTAAACGTTGTGGGAAGTGATTTCGGGATCGCTGTATCCGGGGGCGTTCGGCAACAGATAGAGCTGCCCGTTCGACAGCGCCCAGCACTTGTGCTCGATGCCAACTGGGTGATAAGGATCGACCTGCTTGACGTAAGTGGTCATGTCTTTAATGTAGTCTATGTTACACAACTGATACGGTCTTTCGTCGAAGCCCACACTCCACCCGATTATCGCCGAGCTTGCCGGTTTGTGCATGGCCACATAGCCGACAGTCCTGTCGACGCAGACTTTGGCGTGAGCGATAACGGCATTGTAGAGCGCAGGGTTGTCGCTTTTTGTCGATAGACAAGGGCTCGGCACAGTGCCGTCCGGCCAAATTACCCCTTGGTCGCTGGGAATGCCGTCGTTGTAGGCTGGGCTGGTAATGGATAGATAGAAGTATATCTTCAGGCCGTGCTCTTCGGCCATGGTGATATACTCGCACAGGTTCTGTTGCATTTGCGCGTCCCACGGCAGGTTGGGGTTTGCGTCGGTGAAGAGCATCACCCGAATGGCGTTGAAGCCCGATGCTTTCAGGCGTTCCATATACGCGTTGACTTCGTCCTTGGCGGTCTTGTTGCCCGGCCAGATCGCGGTGTTCCAGTACGCCGGCATGAAGGGCCACTGGTAGACGCCTCCCGTCAGGTCCGCGCCTCTGAACTGCGGGAGCAAGGGCGCGCCCCCGGTTGAGGGACCTGGAGCAGGCGGACCATCGAGAACAAAGTCGTCAAATATCGCGCGGCCCAGGTTCGGGCTGTAGCCGTCTATAAGATGCGTCCAGCCTCCGATTGCCACTTTGGCGGTTGAAGCGCCGGTGGAGAAGGTGTAGGTCAACTGCTGCCAGTTGTTTACACAGACGCCTGGGGAGCTGACATTCGCGTAAACTTTGGTCTGGGACCCGATGGCATTGCCGGCGGAATCAAACTGCTGCACGGTCAGCGCGGCTTTCTGGTTGGCATTAATACCCCATGCGGAGGTGGGATTGTCGTTCGGGTTGAGGTCCCAACTACCTGTGAACCATACCGATGCGGTATAAGTCGCGCTCGGCGCGACCGCCACGGTCTGAGTAGCGTAGCAATCGGCATTGCCCCAGGCATAAGCCAGTTGCAGCGCCTGACTGCCGGAGTGGTATTGAGGAGTCGCCCATGTCGACGCCCTCGACTCAGGGTAGATGTTTTGCCCTACCCACAGAGTCGGGGAATTGTTGTCAAAGTACGTGGTATTGTCGAACCAGTAACCTGTTTGTGTGCCATCAATCTCAAATCCAGGTTCCGAGAGTAGGTTTACCGCCGAACACGTGCACGATGCGCCAAGTATTGCAGCAACGCAAAGCAACACCGTCACCGCTTGGAAACTCAGTTTTACGTTCACTTCATCCTACTCCTCGCCAACCCGGCCCACCCGAAACCAACTAGCCCGTCAAACCGCAACGACCAATGCGTTGCTTGAATCGCGCACGCGCAATATTGCTGAAAACGGAGCGCCCCGCCTGATATTTCTATCCGGCCACTTGAACTTGCGAAGCTACTCCGTCTTCAACATCTTCAATAGCAGTTTATGAGCGCGTGCCTAGTTCTGAATCTTCAAGCTCCCGGCGTGTAGAACCGGGCCGCCGAGTTCATTGTATTCAAGGCTGCCGCGCACTGACACATATTCGGTACCATCGCCCACAAGACCGTGAGCCGCATAGTGAACTTGCGCTGTCTTGCCGCTGCCGTCATCGAGCATGAAGTTGTCAGCGTCAGGTGGGTCGAGAGCGATGGCTTTTCCCCACAGCGTCCAATCAAGCGCGGCGGCGGCAGCTTGCGCCAGGGGATCATACAGGCTCTTGATACTTGTGCCGACCGCGGGTCCCACCGCCGGCTTGAGATCGGCAATCTCGGCCTGCGTCATTGCGCCGCTGTAGACCCGCGCCTCGTCGAACTCTATCTGGCCGGGCGACTGAGGCGTGGCCCAATCGAACTGCTCCATAAGACCGAAGCCATCATATCGCGGTCCGCCTGCGGGATCCTCCAGGCAATTGCTGCCGTACTGCCCAAAGGAACTAACCCAGGACCACGTGGCGCGATCGAACTGTCTGGTAATGCCGAGCTGCGCCAGCCCACTTCCAAAGTCTCCGTACATTGAATACTGCCAGGTGGTGGGATTGACTATCTGGATGACCAGGGCAAGCTTCACCCACTTGTCGGTTGGCATTGTCGGTAGGGTGGCCTGCGGCCTGATCCACTGAGGCTGGGTTACTAAGCTGCCGTTCAGGATCTGTTCCCACATGTGAAAGCCGCCCCACTTGCTGTCCGCAAAAGTGCTGTCCAGGTAACCCATGGCCTCTCCAGCTTTCTCGATGGGAGGATTCCACTCGTCACTCGGATACTTGGATATTCTGGCGATTCGGCCCCAGTAACCCGGATCGAAACCGGGCCACTTCATCCAGATCACCTGGGTACTGTTTTGGAAATAGCCGCTGGGTCCGAGATCGGTCCTGAGCATCGAGTACGCGAAGCAATTCATGTACATGCCGCTATTCACATCCAGCCACCTTGGCAGGACTAGGGCGCCATCCGACACTTTGGCGCTGCCGTCTCCTCCGAATGTCATCGTGGACCAGCTCACGCCCGGAGCCTTGTTCTCAAGCGGCCCGGTAAAGTTGTAGTGGTCAAAAGTCCATTGACCAACAAGCGTCGCTGAGCCGACCGGGGTCACGACCAGCGCGATGAGCATCGCTAAACAGGCCGTCAACACCATTGCTGTTCTCATTGTTTCGTTCTCCTTTCGTGCTCTTCATCTAGGATGCTTCGATCCGCTCCTTCGATGATACGCGCCACCCCAGCCGTTTTACTGAATGCCCTCCTGGCTGGGCAGGATTCCACGGCGGGCTTGCGGCCCGCCGTGGAAAGCTCGAAGCAGGCTCCCGGTTCGACCAAAGCGTCATTTCGGAGCCAGGTAAGTCAGTGAGCCCTTAGGCCCTCCGGCGTCGAACTAACCCAAGAAGCCCAATTCCGCCGGACGCAATAGCGAGCAGGCTGGACGGCTCCGGAACCATGGCAAGGGAGGTATCGTCGTATGTGACATGGCCCTGACTCCAATGGCTATGCAAGAGCGTCCGCATCTCGTAGCGCAGCTTGACCGTATTGGCCGTCGTGCCAAAGGTCATCGCGGCCTGTCGATAGGCGCTGGACGGTGTGGTGAATCCGACCTGATGTGTATCTACCACGACGTCGGAAGCGTTCAGCTCTTTGACAATGACGCCGGCCCAATCATCTGACCATCCGCCGAAGCCCCATCCGGCAATGTCTTCCGTGGCCACTATCCAGGCCGATGCCGCATACGAAGCTCCGGGTGTCGCGGCCACGTCCTGATAGATCAGCATTTCGTTGGCCACTGGGTTATGCAATAGGTTCGACTCAGCACGCATGGCCTGCACCCCGTCGTGATACAACGGTCCCGTGCTGTAGCCAGTGAGTTCCGATTCTCTCCAGAAATAGTAGCCATCACCGTCAGTCTTTACGTAGGTCCAGCCGTCATTCGTAACTGGAGTAGGATTCCCCGGCCATACGTTCGTGGCGCCTGACTCCCAGCCAGGGTTTGTCAACAGGTTGGCCGCCGAACATGCGCTCGGGACTACGACCAGCGCCACCAGCACAAGCACTACCAACAACAATCTAGTTCGCATCTCTACTGTTCTCATCTTTCTTAACTCCTTCCGTAACTGTCTTAAGTGTTGGTTCTCGGTGTCCTATCAGGCTTTGCAATTAACCTATAGGTACAATCGTGATATAGTCCAAGCGTTCTAAGGCATCACCCCCGTTCAAGGTATCTAGTTAAACGCGTCTAGGGCACAACACCAGGTATCGGGTACCACATGCTAGGTTTCCACTGCCCCACGTTAAGCCATGAGACATGGCAATCGGCAAATATGAACTGCCCGCCGTGATTGTGAGTCACCTTGATCTGAGGAGGGATGGTACCAGCCCTGTCTCCCTGTGCACCCTTTGGGAGGTTCTGCCCGTCATTTCCACACAGGAAAGTGCGCGCCCAGTCATCCATCCCACCATCCATGATTGCTACCGTCTTGGCGGGTTTCGTTAGACTCGCAGTCGTGCGGGGCGCATTGGGATGTGCGGCATTCCCGGTCCCTTGCGCCTGCTTAGTGCAGGCCAGATACTGATTGTACATGTAGTTCGTGACCTTATATGGAACGAACTTACGGTCAGAGTTAGAGTAATACACGGGGTTGCCGGGGCATATGAACACAGCCCGGTTCTTGACGTACCTCATGATCATCTGATCCCATCCGATGTACTGCTTGTTCTCGTCCACCGGAAACCAGCCGGTGGGACACTGGTAACTCCAATAAAGCATGGGCCAGGAATCCGAGTTATCCTCCAGATACAGATTGAACCCAGACGCCATCTGCCTCAGATTCGACAGGCAAGCCGATTGTTTGGCTTTATCCCTGGCTGCCCCAAAGACAGGGAAGAGGATGGCTGCCAGTACTGCGATGATCGCAATCACTACCAGCAGTTCGATAAGCGTAAAGCCTCTTTTCTTTCCAATACTCGTAACCATTGTTGTTCCCCTCCTCATAGCACACATTCACTGAGCCTACTTGCTTTCTCCGGCATTCGCTATCGTAATGCTCCCGCCAAGCGACTCAAATTTCTTCTTGAACTCAGGATCGAGCCTGCTGTCGGTGATCCAGGAAGTTATTCCGGCGGGGCCGGCATAGAAGCTCGAACAGCGGCGGCCAACCTTACTCGAGTCAGCCAGCACGTATGACCTCTTGCTCCGTGAGATAGCCTTGCGGATCACCTCGCCCAGCGGCAGGTCATCGCACCCGTAGCCATCCTCGGTCACGCTGTCCGCGCCCAAAAAGATAAGATCGAAGCTAAAACGGTCCAACAGGTTGTCGGTCCACAGCCCGGTAAACACCTTGCGCTTGTGGTCCACGACGCCGCCGAGCGTAACAACCCTGCATGCATCGCGACCTTCCAAAGCCGAAATGGTGCTCATCGAGTTGGTCACCACCGTGATGGCCAGGTCCCGAGAGATCGCCTGGGCCAGGAGCAGGTTGGTGGTGCCTGTGTCTACATATATTGTCATACCGGGCACATTGATCATCTTGACGGCTTCCATTGCGATTTGTTTCTTCGCCGTCTTGTTGACCATATACCGCGCCGATAGGTCGAGCAGCGACTCCGCGCTAGCGGCAAGCTGAGCGCCGCCGTGAACGCGCTTAAGGAGCCCCTGCTGCTCAAGAAAATCAAGGTCCTTGCGGACTGAAACCTTGGAAACTCTCAGTAACCGGCTTAGACCGGTAGTCTTGACGAACTCCTCTTCCTGAAGGCAAGCTAAAATCCTCTCGCGCCGCTGGCGAGTATTACCGACCAGAAGCTCATCATCCGCCACTACTTCTTCGATACTACTCTTGGTGTTGGGCATCGCAGTCACAATCCTCGATAGTCATTTGTCCAATGAAAATTCGCCGCCTGCACAAAAAGCACTTGACGATCAGTCTGAACACTGGTATCATACCATGTGTTTCGATTTGTTGTCAATGGCAATTTAACGCAATTTTTCGGAAGGCGTTTTTAGCAGCAATCGACGATAGGACCGAGGCGGAAAGGAACATTATGAACGGAAAAGAGTTTAGATTAAAGAGATTTCTGGCGCGCTCCGACAAACTGGTCATCGCGGCACTCGATCACGGCGTGTTTCACGGCCCGATACCCGGCTTGGAGGACCCAGTGCAAGCGTGCGCGCACCTAAAAGGCGCCGACGCCGTGCTCATGGGAGCGGGAATCATCCCGCATGTGGCGCATCAGTTCACTGCGCCCGGCGCTCCTTTGCTGATTACCCGGCTGGTATGGAACTCTACTTATTGCTTCCAGTGGAAACACTGCGAAAGCCACCACCGGCCGCTGATGAGTGTGGAACAGGCCGTGCGCAAGGGCGCGGATATCGTTTTGCTTTCGTTTTGTTTCCAAACCGGCAACGAAATGGTCGATGCGGAAAATGCCAGCCTGTTCAGCCGGTATGTACAAGAGGCGGAAAGCCTGGGAATTCCATTGATCGGCGAGTTCTTCCCCGCCAAGACGGAAGAGATGTCGCCAGACCAGCTTCATGAGATAATCCACACCGGCTGCCGGGTCATAGCCGAATTGGGCGCGGACGTGATCAAGACATTCTACACCGGTCCCAAGTTCCACGAGGTAGTCTCGGATACGCCGGTGCCGGTCCTGGTACTGGGAGCGGAAAAGACTCCCACCGAGCGTGAGGCTCTGCAGTTAGCCGCCGATGCGGTTTCCAACGGCGCTCAAGGCATCGTGTTCGGACGAAATATCGTCCAGTCCCGGCGTCCGGCGGGCTTTATCGCCGCTGTCCGAGGAGTCATCAATGAAGGCGTGCCTGTAGCCGATGCCGTAGCCAAGTACGGGTTGGAAGAAGCCGGATCGCCCGAAACAAAGCAGATGGCGCGGTCAGTATCATAATGATTTTTTCAATTGGCACTTGACGGCTGACCTAAACACTGCTATCATCCCATGTGTTACGGATAGTCGCAAAACGAAAGCAAACGAAAGATCGGCGCGTGTCGTGATCAAACTTGGATTGGAGTAGACCAGATTGTCGCTAGCTACAGGGCCCGGCGGCCCATTTCAGAAGGAACAACTAAGCACTATCCACGAGGCAACACTGGCCGCTCTGGAACGCACCGGGTTGCGCGTGGACTGCCCCGCATACTATGATGCTCTTGAGAGAGCCGGGGCGAGCGTGAACCGTGGCACAGGTGTCGTCAAGTTCCCCTCGGCGCTGGTGGAGCAAACGATAGAGCGCTTGCGAAAGGAAATCTCCGAAGGCCGACGACAGTACATTCTCAATGGTGTCACCAACCCGCGTTGGACCCCGCCCAGCGGATGCAAGTTCGGAGGGGCATGTATCGAGTATCTCGACCCGGAAACCGGCGACCTCCGGGTACCCGCTGAGCAGGATCTCATCCGTCTTCTGCAGCTTGGCGAGACGCTGGATGGTGTCGGATTCGTTGGAAACCCGGTTGCGTGCCTGCTGGATGCGACAGGTAACAACGTCCTAGGCCCCATGCAGCGGATCAAGACAGCCGCCCTGGTAGCCAAATACACAACCAAATGCGGCAGCACCGAGGTCTGGAACGAGCGTGAACTGGAATTTCTCATCGAAATCGGCGAAATCGTTCGAGGGAGCAGCGAGGGCTATCAGGCACAGCCTTGCTTCGTGACCGCCAAGGAGACAATCGCGCCTCTGCAGTTTCCCGCTGAAGATGGGCGCGTGCTGCTTATGCTTGCCCAGCGAGACCTGCCCTGCACGATTGTGCCGATGCCCATAACGGGCGCTACTTCTCCATGCTCACTGGCTTCCAACGTGATCATGGCCAACGCGGAAATCCTCGGCGTGATGACATGCTTGAGAGCGGCGGTTCCCGGAGCGATGGTGGCCGGCGGAGTTATCAGCGGGACCATGGACATGTCTAGTGGCCTGGCGAGTTTCTCCGCGCCCGAGACGCTGCTGCAGGATGCCGGGCTGGCTCAACTATATGACCATTACTACGGTCAGGACCTGGCCATAGGCACCGGTTACATCGACGCGCAGTATCCCGGCGCTCAATCCCTCGCCGAAAAGACTTCCAAGATGCACTCGGCCGCCGAGCAGGGACGTTTTAACTTCCCTGTCGGCCTATTGGCGGGAGGCAAGAGGTTCAGCCCCGTGGAAGCAGTACTTGAGTTGGAAGTCGCCGAATCCATCAGTCGCCTGTACAAGGGCATAGATACGGACGACAACCTGCTGGCTTTGGACACTATCGAAGAAGTGGGCATAGGCGGGCAGTTTATCTCGCACGAGCATACCTATGAACATTTCCGAGATATCTGGATGCCGAAGTTGTACGATCGGCGCGCCCCTGATACGATCGAAACGGCCAAAGCCGGTGACATGATCGAGGCTGCAAGGGAAAAAGTTCTGGCCATTTGGAAACGGGACGATCTGTACCGGATTGATGAAGAGCGCGGCAAAGCTATCGACGAAGTCGTGGCCCGAGCCGAACAGGTTCTGCGCTGAGGAAGTGTGGAACCCATGGAGGATAAGATGCGCATCGCAGTAATTGGCCTGTGTGACCCAGGCTATTCGGAGGAACTTGCCGCATCCCAGCATGGCGGCGTTGTGGCGCAGTTGCGCCAGTTGGTTTCAGACGTGACGGACGTCGGCCTTCAGAGCGACGAACGCAAGTCGTCGGAAGCTGTGTCATCGCTGCTCAAGAGCAATGCTCAGGGACGGTTCGATGCTCTAGTGCTGGTGCAGGCAGCGTGGTCTCGCCCGGATGTGCTCCTGCAACTCGTTCGTGCATTCCCACAGCTTCCGATGCTGCTCTACGTTCCGGGCAGCCCGGTGGTCGATGGAGTCATCCGTTCCACCGCCCCCGCGGCGGGCGCCGGATCAACGATACACATCCTAAGGCGGCACGGCATACCTTTCAAGCACGTCTGGTCCATGCCCGGCACTCTGGCCGACCCGGCGGAGTTCATGCCTTTCCTTCGAGCGTGCCAGGCGCGCGCCGCCCTGCGCGGGACAAGGCTAGGCATGGTCGGCTTCGGCGATATGCGCTTGCATGCGACCGGGTTCGACGTGCAGGAGCTTCACGAGACATTCGGCGTCGAGGTAGAGTCTATCGATATGCTCGAGCTATGGCAAGGGATGATGGCGCTGGACAACACGGATGTGGACCAGCAGATAGCCCAATTCACATCGGATTGGCGATACACCGGCGACCGGCCCTCATCGCAGACCCTGTGGAAGATAGTATCCGCGTATATGGTGCTCGACAGGATGTCTACCGAGCGGGGGTACTCCGGCCTCAGCATCAAGTGCCCCACTGGAGTCACCGCCGCTATGGAGTTCACTCCGTGCATGGTGGGCTCGCTGATTGCTCGAAAGCATCATTACGTCTGTGAAAACGACATCCCCGGACTGCTGGGCCAGGTAATACTCGGCCTGCTGAGCGATCACATGAGCACGTATTGGGAACTCTACGAAATCCTCCAGGACGCCATTCTCTTCGGATGCTGCGGTTTCTGCCCAGCGGATTTCCTGGACGAGCCGGTGCGAGTTCGCACCTACGAGGGCTTCCTGACCGGCATAGGCTGTTGCAGCCGCGTGAAGACCGGCGAGTATACCATCGCCAGGCTCGGCAAGGACGTGAGCGGTCGGTATTTGCTGCATGCTACTGAAGGACTGGCAAGCGAGCCACCTGCCTGGTATGAAGACGCCTGCGGAACCGTGCAGCATCCGTCGGTGGCGTTCAAGCCCGACGTACCTATAAGTGAGTTTCTAAGCCACCTTATGGCACAGCATGTCGCTGTGGTTCCGGGCCGGTGGGGAGAGGCGCTGCGAGAGTTTGCAAGCTTGGTTAGTGTTTCGGTGTGCAAGTAACGCCAACACGCACGATATAATAAAGAGATAGCTTGAGGGGAAGATTGATGACAAGACGCATTTTGGGGATTTATATTATTGGTGTTGTCGCGGCGATCACGTGTCTTGGGTCCGGTATGCAGGGCGCGACTATGGATGATCTGAGGAAACAGGCGCTGGATGAGTCCGTACTCCCAATCCGACCGGGCGTGCCGGGTGAGCATGACTTCTGGAACAGGTACTCTGAAAACTTCATCTATGCTCCGGCATTCGACATACCGGCGTCCGGGATGGCTGTTGAAAGGACATACCGGTTCACAGTGCACTCGGAGACCGACAAGAAGGATTACGTCTTTGAGGCCGGTGTCCCTTACGCCCCACTGACTCCTATCTGGAAGGACCTCCCGTGCGGCCCTGCCACCCTCAAGGTCGAGATGATCAGCCATGTTGATCCCGACAAGGTGGACCTGGTCGGAACCCGAACATTCAACAAGAAAGCCTGCTATAAGGGGCCATACAACAAGCCCGCCAAGCCGTATGGCGAAAGCGGCCTGTGGGCCCTCGATTTTCAGTTCAAACAACCGCACTATCAGTCGTGGAAAGATGGCAAGCGGACAAATTACAACTTCAACATCTATCCTTGCAAGATGGTGAGCGCCGTCATATACGGCATGGTCGGTTATGCTAAGCTAGCTCCGAACAATGCCAAGAACGCAATGCAAATCGCCGAGAACGCGGCGAAGTATCTCCAGAAGATCAGCTATGCCAAGGGGAGTCCTTTCGAGTACTTCCCTCCGACCTACGACACCAGTGCCTATCGCAAGCCAGAAAACCCCAAGGATGACTGGTGGCCGAGCCGGGCAGTGGGAAAGATCATGCTCATCTACCCGACTTTTGCGGGCAGGGCTTTTCTCGACCTGTACGATGCGACGGGCAAGAGGGAGTACCTTGAGTCAGCAAAGCGGATAGCTGACACTTACTGCAAAACGCAGCTTCCCTGCGGGACGTGGCCCATAAAGGCATATGTCGAGACAGGAGCGCCAGACACGGATGTGCTCTTGATCCCCCATGACCACCTGGTGTTCTTCACCCGGCTCATCGACCAGTATGGTCTCAACCATTACAAGGCTGCGCGAGACAAGGCTCTCAAGTGGGTTCTGGAGAATCCGGCGCGTAACTTCAACTGGCAGGCTCAGTTCGAGGATGTGTCGCCTACCACCGCGTACAGAAATCTGGGCTACCTTACGGCCTGCGGGGTGGCGAGTTACCTCTTTGACCACGCGAAAAAGCATCCGGAGTATGTGCCGATAGCGGAGGACATAGCCCGGTTCACCGAAGATCAGTTCGTGGTCTGGGAACCGGAGAGCCCGACCGACATGAGAGCAACGCCCTGTGCCCTGGAGCAGTACTGGTGTTATGGGCCGATCGAAGACGTTGCCATCATGATGGCCGAGGTGTGGACAAAGGCGTATAAAGTGACGGGCAAGGAATTGTATAGAGAGAAGGCGCGAGCAATAGTGAACCAACAAACCATCGTCCAGGATCAAATAACAGGCCAGTATAGGACATATTGGTACAAGGACGACACAAAGAAGAATGCAAACTGGGACGAGTGTGCGACTCTCTCGGCGCTCCTGATGCCCTACTTCGAGAAAGAGCTGAAGTAGCACTAAGATATGAACTCGCGTGAATGCATAATTGCAGCGCTGCGCGGTGAGAAGCCCGAGTGGATACCGACATTCGAGTGGCTGTTCGATGTCGGCGTCAGACAGTCGCTCTACCCCGGCAGCGACGCGCTGGATATCCCGGACGTGGCTGGGTGGGATGCGGTGGTTGTGTATGCCGATGACCATCCCGATACCGATGGCGCGAGCCAATATGTCGATGAGTGGAGCCTGGTGACACAGCGGATGACAGAGGAATACCCTGTCGTGATCGGCCATCGCTTTAACGATACCGCCGACCTGGACGGCTTCGTCCCGCCGGATCCGGCGGCTGAGTGGCATTTTCGAACACTTCGCCAGGCGCGCGACCGCTATGGAGATAACAAAGCCATCGTCTTTCGCCTGCGCGACGCCTATTCCCTACCCCGGTATCTGCTGGGCATGGAGAACCTTATGATGTCGATGATGACTGACCCTGATTTCGTGCATCGTGTGGTGGACATATCCGTGGACTACTATATCGGCATGGCAACCGCCGCGGCGAAGATCGGGGTCGATGTCTTCTGGACCAGTGACGATTACTGCGACAATCGCGGCCCCGTCATGGGCCCGGAAATGTGGCGCGAGTTCTGCCTTCCGGGTCTGACCCGGCTGGTGAGCCACGTCAGGTCGATCGGCAAGCCGTTCATCAAGCACTGCGATGGCAATATCAACCCGATTCTTCACGATCTTGTCGGCGCGGGGATCGACTGCATCGACCCAATCGACACGCACGCGGATGTCGATCTCGCCGAGGTGAAGGCCGCTGTCGGGAACCGGGTCGCCATCAAGGGAGGTGTGCCGGTCAGCCTGCTATGCGACGGTACACCCGACGAGGTGCGCGACAGGGTAAGGCGCTGCATAGAGATCGCGGGGCCGCGCGGATACATTCTTTCTTCAACGAGCGACATCACGGCAAGCGTCAAACCGGAGAACTATGCCGCTATGATCGAGTCGTTGCACGAATATGGAGGGAAGCGATGAGCGCGATCCTCGTGATTGACGCCGGGACCACGGCGTTCAAGGCAGTCGTGTTCGACAATAAATTGCGCATCCTCGGCATCTCCACACAGGAATTCGAGGTGCTGCACCCGGCGTCCGGGCAGTCGGAACTCGACGCCGACGCATACTGGCAATCGTGCATGACTGCCGTACGGCGCGCGCTTGAGCAGGCGGCAATCGATCCACATAGCCTAGCGGCAATCTCGGTGACCAGCCATACTGACACGTTTTTCGCGCTGGACGAATCCGGTCGGCCTCTGGGCAACGCCATCCTCTGGACCGACCCTCGCGCTCAAAGCTGCGCCGAGGACATCCAACAACATATCGGGCTGGAGCGAATATTCCACGCGACGGGACAGACCGGCGCGTCATCAGTGCACTTTGCATCCCGCCTCGCATGGTTCATCCAAAATCGGCCCGAACTCGACCGGAAAGTCCGGCATTACCTGCAAACTCAAGACTTCCTGATCTATCGTCTGAGCGGGCAGACAGCAATGGATCATACGATCTCCAGCTGCTCACTCCTCGGATATCTCGAGCGAAAAGAATACTGGCCGGAGGTTCTGGACATAGTAGGTGTTGATGCTCAAAAGCTCAGCCGGATCGTCGCAGCCGGAGATAGCGTGGGCAAATTGACATCCGAGGCATCGCATATGATCGGC
>JAMCYN010000130.1 GCA_023474015.1 Armatimonadota bacterium | reverse complement strand
TTCTTTACTGGCTTTACGGGGACCTTGACCATGTGTACGTGGTTACGAAAATCGTGGCGACGTACTACGGCCACTACAGCGGGATCATCAAGAGGTTCTGGTCGGCTCAGACGGCGATATCCCAGGGTGCGGCAGCGGCAGGCAGCAACGTTGTGATCCTGGTCGACGACGCATCCATCCTTACGGTCAATAAGAACTACATCATAAAGGATGATGCCAACATAGAGCGCGTGCTTGTGACTGGGCGGGATACGACCTCCACGCCGAACACCGTCACCATTGCAACATTAGTCAGTGGCTACGGGGCGGGGGCAAAGATAGGCGAAGACCCCCAACCGGTCATCATTGGCAGGAACACTATGCCGGGCAACTGCTATGGCCTGAACAGATGGAATGGCTGGGCCAGCGCCGCTGGTCAGACAATGACCTGCGGAGCAGCCAACGGGGGATTCGCAGTCTCCTGCGATCCTGATGTGAGATATGGGCTGGTCACGATGTTTCCATGGCTGGTGGCATGTACCAACACGGGTTACGAGGAATTGCGAGGCGAACTGATAGAGGTCTACTCCATCGGCAGCGGCGGAGGCGATTCGGAGGATGTCATTGACCTGGGCACCGCTACCTACAAGATGTTCAACATACTAACGGCCGGCTGGTGCGCGGTGAAGGAGTAATAGATGGCCATAAGGCCCGGTAAGAACAAGCCTGTTGTGACGAAGACAAGCGTGGTCGTGCCAAGAAACAAGGTGTTTGTGATGGTCGGCAGGGGGATCGTGCTTAAGGGCAAGGTGAAGCGTGGTAGTCCGTAGCGGCAACAAGCAAACCATACCCACCAGTACAGGCACGGTCCTGCCTCGAAATCGGGCGTTGGGTCCGCGCAACGTTGGTATCGTATGGGAACTGCTCGGGCCTGACGTCGAGACGCGGTTTGTGAGCATCCAGGCCGACACTGCGGTGCGAGTTGCCGGTACCATCGATGTGGATGCTGACAGCAGCATACGCGTCTCCGGAGCATTCGAGCGGGCAATCGATTCATGCATCGCTATCATGCGGGCGCTGCAACTCGAAAACGATGTGGCGGTACGTGTGAGTTCGCAACTCGTAATCGAGCGCGATGCGGCGCTGTTAATAAGCGGAGCCCTCGTCGCGGGCTATGACGCGGCGATGGCCATTGCCGACACATTCCAGCGGCTTGCCGATGCCCGTGTCGCCGTATCCGGCTTTTGCCAGCGCGAGACTGACGCCGTCATGACAGTGCGGGTCTTGCGCACGGCGGAAGTGGATGTGCTGCTGGATATAACGGACGCGGGGCTTGCCAACGCCGATATGCTGCTTATAGTCACAAGGCCGGTCAGCCTTGCGGCTGACACCAATATATTCGTGCTGCGGCGCCTTATGCCTGATATCGAGACGGCTCAAATCATATACGCAGTAATCATAGAGGAGAGCCATCCAATCCAAGTCTGATAGATATCGACTCCCGACTATTGACTATCGACTAATTTCCGGAGGAAATTGATATGTCCCTTGGACTCATAACGCGAAGCGGCCGGGTGCTTACCGCCAGACTCCTCAAGGGCGATCCCGTCGAAGGGATTACTCACTGCGCCATTGGTGATGGCGACGACACATTTACCGATCCGATGAATCCGCCCGACGTGAGCGTGGAGCAAGTGGGCCTTATCCATGAGCGCGCCAGGAAGCGCTGCTTCAAAATAGCGTTTCTCGCCGAAGACCCCGATGGCGTGCTGGAAGTGAACGGCATTCGATATTCCGAGACCGGCCTCGAGACTCAGATCATAGGGGTCTTCTTTCGATTCGATGAGGCGGAAGCCAACGGAATCACCATCCGCGAGTATGGCTTCTTCGGCGGCAATGTCGAGTATGTCGATGGGCTCGCCTCCGACTACGCCGAGGGGGGCGTGTATCACCCGGCAACCAATCCAGATGGCCAAGTGCTCAACTCGGGCTATCTCTACGAAGTAAAGAACATACCGGACTTCAACAAGACCTCCGATACCCGCGTGGAGCTGGTCGGAGTCATCAAGATATAGGCATAGGGAACAGGGAACAGAAGGAAGGGAAACACTAATGTCCATTTCAAGGAACACATTCGATCCCGCCAAGAACTACAAGCGGGTGCGATACCACCAGGACAGAGACCTGCTGGATTCCGAACTCAACGAGCAGCAGGACCTGGCAATCCACGAACGAAAGAAGATCGCCGACCTGCTCTTCAGGGAGGGGGCGATCATCGGCGGGCTGGTGGTCCAGATCGCCAACAACGTCCTCACATTGTCCACGGGTGTCATCTACACGGACGGCCACATCGAAACCGTGCCCGGGGCGGTGCTCACTTACGACCCGGCTAAGACATCGGGTGTGGATTATGTCTATGTCGAGCTATTGAAGTACAACTACGGCCACAATCAGGACGCGGGGCTCATTAATCCTGCGACCGGTGAGTCGACAGCCGAACGCGAGAAGTGGGTGCTCTCACTGAAAGAACGGGACACGAGCGGCGAGAACCTTCCGAACAATGTTACCGAGCGCAAAGTCGTCCCTATATATAAGTTCGACCGCGCGACCAGCGAGGTGACCGCCACGGTGCTTGAGAAGTCCAATATCTATCTTCACGACTTCCTCGGCACTCTTCCAGGCAGCAGGATCACTGTCGCATCCATCACCGAGGACCAGCTTTCATTTGCCGCCGCCGAGGGCCTCAACTCGCTATTGCACAATCTGGCCGAAAGGACTTATGACCAGGCCGGGAGCTACCTCGTT
>JAMCYN010000097.1 GCA_023474015.1 Armatimonadota bacterium | reverse complement strand
GCCAGGCTTATGTGTTTGTCCAATAGCTCGGCAACTGTAATCATGCTCATGGCTGTATGATACGACATTCAGACGCTTCGTGTCTTGCCCCGCCCCACTCGGCGGTTTGAGGCGGAGCTTCGCTAGTATAGGCGGGGGTTGTTTCGCTGGTGTTAAACAGTAGTTAACGTAACGTATCGCTGGTGTTGCGCCTTGGTTACGCTTGGCGGGTGACAAGATCGATGCCGTATCAGCCTTGCTTGCGGGTAAGCAGCTTGCGGGTAACATTGCGTACGGTTTCGCCGAATCGCTTCGCGGGGCGTTCGAACGGAAGTGGGGTCGCCAGTTCGGCTCTGTCTTGATCGGTGATGAGCTCCGGGGAAGTGCGCTGCTTGATTCGGAGCACGGCGTTTCTGTCGGCCAACACGAACTGATGAAACAACCATTTGAAAAACGGGTTGATCCCACGGCCTCTATAGACACAGGCCGCGAAGTCGACGACATACGGACGGCCGTCTTCACCGAGCATCACGTTGCCTCGACTGCGAAGGTCACAGTGGGCAACGCCGCGCGAGTGGATATCGTCAATCACAGTTCTCAGGCGGACATAGAACTTGTTGTCCAGCGAGCCCTGCTCTACGTGCTCCAGGCTAGTGCCCCGAATGTGCTCGATGGCAAAGGCATAGCGGTCGAGCTTGCCCACCAGTTCCGGTATGCCCGCCACGCCGCGAAGCTTTCTCAGCGCGCCGAACTCGCGGCGAATGAGTATCGGACCGACAATTACTCTAAACAGGAAATCACTGCGTTTGAAGTCCTTGACAATGAGCCTGCGGCCGTCGAGGTCTACCACACGAAGATCCGGCCTGGTGCCACCTGCCGTGCGACAGTAGTCTACAGTGTTCTCTTCGATTTTTCTGCGAGAGAGGCGGGGAAGCCTGGCTATACGTTCCATTACTCGTTATTTTATCAGGTTTCGACGGGGAGTGTAAGACGTGGTTATCCGGTGGGCGCATCTCAAGTCAAAGGGGAGCCTCATTTTCATCGCGAAAACGCGACCCTCCAACTCTCTACCTCTCAAGCCATTTCGGGTTTTCGAATAAAGAATTCCCTTCCCTTTCGCGTTTTCGCTACTTCGCGCTTTCGCGATTAAGAAACCTCCCGGACTGCATTGTGTTTCCGCAAATTTGACAAGCGCCCTTTTCCGGCTCAGGCGTTTACTTAGTTGCCGGTCGGGAGTAAAATGAGCCGTAGATAGGCCGGGGCGGGAACACGGCCGGGCAAATACCGATAGAATACATGTAGGGTTCGTTCTTGGAGATTGATTGATGATAAGACGCTACAAAGTTGATGTGAGTACGGATAACTCAGGCTGGGTATCTGTTAAGGTACCGGCTATACCGGACGTTCACGCGGAGGCGCACACACGGGAGCAGGCGCTGCGATTCGCCGCAAACTCCGTGACCTCACATCTGAAATCACTTGCCTCCGCGGGCAGAGACATACCCGATTCCGATATCGACGCGATTGTGGTGGACGTATAGGACTTGGAAACCGAGACGCTCGACATACCGGTGATATGGCCGGACTATTTTGAGGACTGTGAGCAGTGCATAGAACGGCTCAGAGACACACTAGCGCACCTGGACGGCATGCACAGCGTGACCATAAACACGGATAAACGAGCGCTCCAGCTAACTTACGAGAAGGATGTCCTGACTTTCGAGGAGATCAAGGAGCACGCCCGGATCGTAGGGGTCACGATCGGCGAGCGGTATAAACATGAGATCATTCAGGTAGCCGGTTTGGACTGCCCCGACTGCGCGATGAAACTGGAGACCGGCGTCAAGCGCCTCAAGGGGGTTGTGTGGGCGTCGTTGAGTTATGCGACGTCTGTGCTGGTGGTCGAATTCGAGCCCCAGGTGATCGGGCTTCCGGCCATCTACAAGCGCATCAGGGAATTTGGCTACGATGTTCAGGAGGCGGGCCCCGCCGGTGCGCCTCCCAGGAAGACCGTGCTGATACGAAGCACGCGCATGATGCTTACGGTGATCTCAGGGGCTCTGCTTGCGACAGGGTTGGGGCTTCGCCTGGCCGCTGGAGGCCACGGCATATCCTCACTATTGTTCATAGTGTCCGCCGTGGTCGGAGGCATATTCGCGGCGCGATCAGGAATTCTGAGCCTGAGGGCATTTACGCTGGATACGAATTTCCTGATGACAGCGGCGGCGGTAGGAGCTGTGGCGCTGGGCGATTACTCCGAGGCCGCCGCTGTTATGTTTCTTTTCTCGCTGGGGTCCACGCTCGAGGCGCACACGGTAGACAAAACCCGAAGGTCGCTGAAATCTCTCGTCGAGGCATTCCCCACCCACGCGGCGGTCCGAAAGAATGGCCGTATCGAGGATCTGCACCTTGACGAAATCGAGATCGGCGACATAGTCCTGATCAAACCGGGCGAAAAGGTCCCGGTGGATGGCACCGTTGTGGACGGCGAATCGGCCATCGACGAGGCTCCCATCACCGGCGAGTCGGTCCCCAGAAGCAAGAGCCTGGGCGATTCGGTCTACGCAGGGTCCATCAACGGCAGGGGCGCGCTGGAAGTTCGGACCACGTCTAACGCCGAGGACAACACCTTGGCGAGGATAGTGCACATGGTCGAGGAGGCGAACGCTCAGAAGGCGCCATCTCAAAGGTTCTCCGAAACGTTTGGGCGGTACTACACGCCGGTCGTCATCTCATTGGCCGCGCTGGTCGCTGTAGCAGGCCCTATCGTTGTCTCAGGGTCCTCATACAAAGACTGGCTGACCAGGGCGCTGACGCTGCTGGTAGTCTCATGTCCGTGCGCGTTGGTGATATCCACGCCTGTAGCCATCGTTGCCGCAATAGGCAACGCCGCCCGGTCAGGCATTCTCATCAAGGGCGGAGCGCATTTGGAGGCGCTGGGCGAGGTCACGGTGGTCGCATTCGACAAGACAGGGACTCTTACGATCGGCAGGCCGTCCGTTGTCGCCGTGGTCCCGTTCAATTCTCATTCGCCGGAGGAGATACTATCCGTAGCAGCGGCGGTAGAAAGCCGATCAGAGCATCCGCTGGCGACCGCTGTTATCGAAAAGGCACGGGAGATAAACCTCCCAGAGCTGGCCGTCGCATTCTTCGAAGCCTTCCCAGGCAAGGGTGCGAGAGCTATCGCGAACGGCGGGGTTTTCTACGTTGGCGGACTCCGACTGATGGAAGAGATCGGTATCAGTGTTCCCGCGGCCTCTGATCTCGATCCGCTTCTCGCAAAGGGATCGACTGTGATTTACGTCGCGGATGAGAAATCGCTTTGGGGTGCAATTGCCGCGACGGATACGCTCAAGGTCGGCAGCGCCGACGCCATTTTGCGTCTGAAGGCCGCCGGTATCGCCCGGACCGTTATGCTCACCGGCGACACTTCCCAGACCAGCCGCGCCGTCTCCGCCAGCCTGGGCATAGACGAAAACCATGCCCAACTTCTTCCGGAGGACAAGCTGACCAGGATACGCGAACTGGCGGTGCGTTACGGCAAGGTTGCGATGGTAGGCGACGGCATCAACGACGCGCCCGCGCTCGCCGCCGCGAATGTCGGCATCGCGATGGGGGGAGCGGGAAACCATGCGGCAATCGAGGCGGCGGATGTCGCGCTGATGGCCGATGATATCGCGATGCTTCCTTATGCTGTCTCTTTGAGCAGAAGGGCAAAGCGAGTGATCAAACAGAATGTCGCGCTCGCGCTGCTGGCGGTGGTCATACTTGTGGGCGGAGCGCTGATGAAATGGGTTACGCTTGCCACGGGCGTGCTCGGCCACGAAGGCACCGCGCTGCTGGTGATTGCCAATAGTATGAGGCTGCTGAAACGAACGGGTATTACGCGCGTCTAACAGTTTGGCTAGACGCCTAAACAAGCTCGTATTAGGTCTGTTGCACGGCCGTTAAACCGGCCATAATCAAAATATCACGAAATCTGATATTGACTATCCTGAAAAATAGTGTATACTAGATAATGCTAGAGTACTACTACTTTCGAGTTATACTGCTTTCTCAGGGTTGGGAAGGATTCTTACCTCGTCCTAATCATCACATGGTAGTGATGGGATCGCTATGCAAGGTTGCAAGCGAAGAATGCGGAGGGTTCTCATCGAGCCCTTGGTTAGTTTACACGCAAGTGTTGGGTATGTATTAATACGCAATTCTACCGGGACCGCATACTTCAAAGGAGGCACCCCTGATGGCAACTGTAATAAACATTCGTACACCTCTAAAGTTGGGAGCTTACTTGGACGATATTATCTTCCCCTGCTCCCGCACGGAACTACTTTACTGCGCCGAAGAAAATGATGCCCCAGACGCAATACTCGACGCGATTGAAAGCCTCCCCGAACGTCGGTATTGGAGCGTCGAAGACATAGTAGTCAAGTTTCAGTGCGCTTCTTGACCGTTGACGCGAAGTTCCGCCGTGACCTATACTGGGTGTATCAGGGGGCGGAACGCAGAACTTGTATCATAGAGACTCAATAGCCCGCCGCATACTCTTAGCAGTATTGTGCGCGGGTATTTCACTAATTTTCCTGCTGGCGCCTGGCGTGAGCGCGTCTCAACGCGACTGCGCGCGAAAGGTGACTCTAAGGCTGTGGGGCGGGCTCTGGGGACTACCAGGCAAAGATGAAACCGCGCCATGGATGCGGTCCACCAGGGCCGTTTTCGAGGAGTTCCAACGCGAGCATCCCGAAATCGAGATCATCAGCTCTAACGGTCTCACGATCAATGGTCCCGCCGCTGAATCCAATTTCCTGCTGGCAATGGCAGGAGGAACCGCGCCGGACGTGTTCTACGTCAACTTCCGCAAGCTGCATACTTATATCGCTCAGAACTTCCTTCAACCCTTGGACGAGTTCGTTAAGCGCGACCCGGATGTCTTGGCGCGCGTTCATCCGGAGATTCGCAAGGTCATAACCGTAAATGGGCACGTCTACTGCATCCCCTGGTTCCAGGCAGCGATGGCCCTGTTCTACCGCAAAGACCTATTCCGTGAAGTCGGCCTCGACCCAGACAAGCCCCCAAAGACATGGGATGAGTTCTACGAATACTCAAAGCGTCTGACGGACCAGGACAAGGGCCGGTGGGGGTTCTTCTTCCCAAAGACCCAGGGCGGGTATTACCTCACCAGCTTCATATGGCAGGCGGGCGGCGATGTCGTCCGAAAGGGCAAGGACGGCCGCTACCGGGCCGTTTTCAACTCCCCGGCGGGTGTCACGGCGCTGAAGTTCTACGTCAAGATGACTCGCGGCAAGTGGACCCGCAACGGCAAAACGTACTACGGTGTGGCTAACATCGTTGACGACTACCAGACGGAGGTCAAGCGTGGGAAGCTGGCGATGTGGTATGCGGGCACGTACGACGCCATCACGGCACGATCCGAGCTGAGCCCCAATCTGGTCGGGATCGCCCCGCTGCCCGCCGGGCCTACCGGCATCAAAGCTAACGAAATCAACGCCGGCATGTGGGCTATGAGCACGCAGATCAAGGACCCACGCGTGCGCAAGGCGGCATGGGAGTATATCAAGTTCATGTCGGGTCCCAAAGCCGACGAAATCCGCACGCGGAGCTACGTCGAGAACGGCCTCTGGAAGTATGTGAACCCAGTCAAGCTGAAGCAATACGGCTACAGCGAGTACATGTCCGAGGTCCCCAAGGCCTGGTACGACGCCAACGCGGACGCATTCAAGCATGGCCGCCCGGAACCGAACGGCCCGAACTGCGAGATGATCTATAACGAGATGGACCCGCCGATGCAGGCCATCTATCAGAACCCCAAGGCCGACCCGAAGGCGCTCCTCGACGCCTGCGTGCAGCGAATCAACACGAAGCTCCTCGGGAACATCCCGCCGGATGTGATGCGCAAGAGGCGGCTCATCGCGTGGTTTGTGGTGCTCGGGGCGCTTGCGCTGATGGCGGTCGTGGTCACCAGAGAGGTCAAGAATCTCGCGCGGGCGCATGCCGCCGATGTATCCGAATCGCGGCCATCAACGCGAGATCACAAGCGGAAACATCTGATTGCGTGGATATTCATGCTGCCGGCGCTGCTGTCGGTCCTGACGTGGGCCTACTACCCGCTGCTACGCGGTATGGTGATGGCTTTTCAGGACTACAAGATACTCGGCGGGACAAGGTTCGTGGGCTTTGACAACTTCATCGAGGTTATGGGGCAGGATACGTTCTGGCGCGGCCTGCTCAACAGCTTCCAATACGTGGGGCTGTCGCTGCTGATGGGGTTCTTCGCACCGATACTTCTCGCGCTGATGCTGGCCGAGGTCCCGCGTGGAAAGATGCTCTTCCGAACGCTGTATTACCTTCCGGCGATCACGAGCGGCCTGGTGATTATGTTCCTCTGGAAATGGTTCTACGATCCCACGCCGCAGGGCCTTTTCAACTCAATACTCGCAACAATGCATATCCCTCCGCAAACCTGGCTCAACGATTCGCGCCTGGCGATGGTTTGCGTGATAATGCCCGTGATCTGGGCGGGAGCGGGCCCCGCGAGCATCATATACCTCGCTGCCTTGAAAAGCATCCCGGAAGAAATGTATGAGGCAGCGGATGTGGACGCAGCTGGGATATGGGCCAAAATCAGGCACATCGTGCTCCCGATGCTCAAACCGCTGATCATCATCAATTTCGTCGGCGCATTTATCGGGGCGTTCAAAGCAATGGAGAACGTGTTCGTGATGACCGGCGGCGGGCCGAACTACGCAACGCACGTTATCGGCCTCGACATCTGGTATAACGCGTTCATGTATCTCAAGTTCGGCTTCGCCACGAGCGAGGCTTGGATAATGGGGAGCATGCTTATCGGCTTCACGATGTATCAGCTCAGAATATTGAAGGATCTGAAGTTCTCGGCGGGAGGATGAGTCAGCGAAGGCCGACTTTTGATCTGATCGTCCGAGGTATTCTTGCCTCGGACGCACCTTGCAAGGGGCATTCCTGCCCCGGCCTTTGGATGCCCAGATACGTTATGGGCAAGAATGCCCGAGAAGAGGGGTCGGGGGCAAGAATACCCCCAACCATCAGGGACTGTGGACATAGTCAATGGCAATCATACCAAAAATCGGCAGAAAAACCTGGAAGATGCGGCTGGTGATAGCGGGGCTGTATATCGTGCTGTCATTGGGCGCGCTGACGATGGTCTACCCGTTCCTCTTGATGCTGGGGACGTCCATCACCAGCGGCGCGGATGTCAACGACTTCGCAATAGTGCCGAGCTATCTCCGCGACAACAATGCTCTCTTCCCAAAGTACGTCGAGGACCGCTACGCGGGAGACATCGAACTGGTGAATCAGTATTTCGGCACGGATTTCGCCAAGATCGAGAGCGTGATTCCGCCCAAGACGGCCCCGAGGTCTCCAAGCGTTCGAAACGCCGCCGACGACTGGGATCGGTTCGTAGGAAAGCTTCCAGTCAAGTATAAGCAGGCCGGGTTCGAGGGCTACGCAAGCTCGCCGAGCAAACTCAAGGACGCCTACAAACAGTTCTGCAGGGTCAGATTCCATGGCGATATCCATCGGCTCAATCGCATCTACAGTGAGGAAAACGAGTCATTCGAGACGGTGACGCCGCCGTTCGAGAGATACAAGATGAGGGAGTGGGAACCCGACAACTCCCCGAAGATGCTAGAGTGGATAGCATTCAAGTCCAAGCTTCCCGCATACTTCCTGCGCCCGATATTGATCGATCCGGCGTATCAGAGCTTTCTCAAGAATTCGATCTATGATGCATCAATTACGCGGCTAAACGAAAGCTGGGGGACCAATTACAAGTCGTTCCAAGAAATCCACCTGCCCCCCACCCTCCCCAGCCAGCCGGGCCAACGCAAAGCCTGGGAGGCATTCGTTCGTCGGCAGTTGCCGTTCCGGTATATTGCAGTCGATAAGAACGCCGCGCCCCCCTACAGGGCCTATCTGAAAGATCGATACAAGGGCAGCCTGGCTCAACTCAATACCCGGCACGAAAGCGGCTATCACTCATTCGATGAGATCGAGTTGCCAACAAATCTCCCAACCGCCGGGGCGGCGCTCATTGACTGGATGGACTTCATCTCTAAACGCGTGCCGCTGGAATATGTTCGGGCGGTCAACGTCGAAAACCTCTATAGAGAGCATCTGGCGAAAAGATTTGGGACAGTAGATGCGGCCAACAAGGCGTTTGGGACGCGCTTTGCGTCGTTTGTGGACGTAGCGCCGCCGGCTTACCTCGCTGACTGGCACTTCTGCGCTTCCCATGCCGGGGAGTTAAGGCGGGACTTCCTGGTTCGTAACTACGCCACCGTGATCGGTTTCATGCTCCTGCACGGTCGGGCGGTGCTCAACACGGTCATCTTCGTCGTCGCGGTGATCCTCATTCACCTGATAGTGAACCCGATGTGCGCCTACGCCCTCTCCCGATACAGCCTGCCATACGCCTACAAAGTGTTGCTGTTCCTGCTCGCGACGATGGCATTCCCGGCGGAAGTGGCGATGATCCCAAGCTTTCTGCTGTTGAAACAGTTCCACCTGCTCAACACGTACTGGGCCCTTATCCTGCCCGGCATGGCCAACGGCTACGCGATATTCCTGCTCAAGGGGTTCTTCGACAGCCTCCCGAAGGAGCTCTACGAGGCTGGGATAATCGACGGCGCGAGCGAGGCGACTATGTTTGCCAAGATCACAATGCCTATGAGCAAGCCTATCTTCGCGGTCATCGCCCTGCAAGCATTCACCGGAGCATATGGCGCGTTTATGTATGCAATGCTGGTCTGCCAGAACCCTAAGATGTGGACGATGATGGTCTGGCTCTATCAACTCCAGACCACCGCGCCGCAGTATATCACCATGGCCGCGCTGACGCTCGCCGCCGTCCCGACGCTGCTGGTGTTCGTGTTCGCGCAGAATGTGATTATGCGGGGGATTATAATTCCGAGTTTCAAGTGAGGGAGTCTCACAAAAGACCGATGAATTCCGAGACGCTTATGCCTGCGTCGCGTATAAGGCCGCGCAGAGTCCCCAAGTCAAGCTGCTTGCGCAGCGGCACCGAGAGGTTCGCGCGCTTGCCTTGTTTAGTTAGGACGACGTGGCTGCCTCGCTGGCGAGCGACCACCCAGCCAGCCTTCTCGAATGCTCGAACGGCCTCAGCGCCCGAGACGGTCGGCAATCGAGTCATAGCTGGACGGCGAACGTCTCCGACTTCTCGCCCACTCCCCTTGCACGCTTCTCTTGCTCAACCTCGAGCCAGAGTGCTGCCGCCTCCTTGATGTTCGCAATAGCCTCTTCTACTGTGGCTCCCTGCGACCAGCACCCTTTCAGCGCTGGAACACGGGCAACGTAGTGTCCTGATTTGCCTTTCTTCACAACCACTTTGAGTTCCATAGATGCTTCCTCGGCTCACTCTGCGATCTACATATATGATACCACAAACGAAATTGAGGCTCGTTTTGCTATGCTGCGGCAACGGCTATATACACTGACCTACCAGGTTGCCACGATCAAGAGTTCCCGCAGCACCCATGGACGTAACGCCGGTCCAATGCCTCAGTCCGATGCCATCCCTATAATCGCCATGCCAAGCCCCCGGTCTTGTCATGCTGAGCGGAGTCGAAGCATCTGCTTTGAACCGAGGCCATCGCCCAGCACGGACGTAACGCCATACAAGCTGTACGGTGTTTCGGCATTTCAATGCCGAAACTTGTGTATGTACCAGCCGTAGGGGCGACAGCATTTGCCCATGCCTATCATCTGCATTGGGTCAAACACCCGCCTATGAATCCGATCGAACCTGTAATCCTAGCCGCAAATGCTTCGCCCGAACGTTCGCTGTGCTGCGGCAACGGCTATATACACTGACCTACCAGGCTGACACAATCAAGAGTTCCCGCAGCACCCATGGACGTAACGCCGGTCCATGCTTCAGTCCGATACCATCCCTATAATCGCCATGCCAAGCCCCCGGTCTTGCCATGCTGAGCGGAGTCGAAGCATCTGCTTTGAACCGAGGCCATCGCCCACCACGAACGTAACGCCATGCAAGCTGCGGGAATTGAGGTCTTGATTAAGTTTGAGACCCTCGTGGAGACCGACATTCTCGCAGCACCCATGGACGTAACGCCGGTCCAATGCCTCAGTCCGATGCCATCCCTATAATCGCCATGCCAAGCCCCCGGTCTTGTCATGCTGAGCGGAGTCGAAGCATCTGCTTTGAACCGAGGCCATCGCCCAGCACGGACGTAACGCCATACAAGCTGTACGGTGTTTCGGCATTTCAATGCCGAAACTTGTGTATGTACCAGCCGTAGGGGCGACAGCATTTGCCCATGCCTATCATCTGCATTGGGTCAAACACCCGCCTATGAATCCGATCGAACCTGTAATCCTAGCCGCAAATGCTTCGCCCGAACGTTCGCTGTGCTGCGGCAACGGCTATATACACTGACCTACCAGGCTGACACAATCAAGAGTTCCCGCAGCACCCATGGACGTAACGCCGGTCCATGCTTCAGTCCGATACCATCCCTATAATCGCCATGCCAAGCCCCCGGTCTTGCCATGCTGAGCGGAGTCGAAGCATCTGCTTTGAACCGAGGCCATCGCCCACCACGAACGTAACGCCATGCAAGCTGCGGGAATTGAGGTCTTGATTAAGTTTGAGACCCTCGTGGAGACCGACATTCTCGCAGCACCCATTGATGTAACGCCGGTCCAATGCTTCAGTCCGATACCATCCCTATAATCGCCATGCCAAGCCCCCGGTTTTGTCATGCTGAGCGGAGTCGAAGCATCTGCTTTACACTGAAGGCTTCGTATATGACGAATGGTTCGGTTCAAAGCAGATCCCTCGACTACGCTCGGGATGACTATGATTGAGGCTTCGGTTACATTGGAAAGAAACTTACGCCCCGTTGCTTCGGACTGCGGAGCCGTAGACGGTCCTGAGCTTGTCGAAGGATGCCGAAGCCGGCCCCGCCAGGGGCCGAACACCCGTTGGACGGAGAGTTGCTCAGGAGGAGGATCGAAGGACCCGGATATCCAATCCGCTAACTGCCAAGCCGATTGATATCCGCACCCCGCCGCGTAATAACCTGCCGCGCGATTGAGCCTGCGTCCGTGGTAAATGACGAACTCACCCCCGTCACGGCTATTAGATCATCCTTGTTGTAGCCAGTTGGGTCGCAAATCACCCGTACACCGATGTTTTCCTCAATGCCGGTCATCGTGCCGTCTTTGAGGTTCGAGCCGTCGTTGATGTAGAGGTAGTCGACGCCTTTTTGGGTTACTTTGCCCCAATTCCTGATAAGGAGGCCGACGTTATTTGGACCCACGCCGCCTTCCACGCCGGGTTGAATCGCCAGGCTCCTACCACCAGTCGACTTACCCTGGATACCCAACGGCGAGATATTACCGCTCCCGGACACGGCGCACGCCGTCGCGTTTACTTGCGCCTCTCCGCCCGTGACAGCCAGCGTGCCGACCACGCGGACCATATTTCCCTCCGCGGGCTGTGAGCCGCCTGATACCCGTATACCCATGTGCCTATCGGGTTCCTCGACATAATATATTCCGTTGGGGAGGACGGCTGAGACGATTGCGTCCGCGACTGCTACCTTGTCCCCCGCGCCGCGAGTCTTGACGCCGTAAAGGTCGTGGTGAGGGGATGGGGCGGCAACCTGCGCGAAAGCCGAGCCGTAGCTCGTATCGGTCGCGCAGCACATCGAGTAATCGGGTGCCGCCGTGTGCCTGATCGAGAAACCCGAAAGTGCCGCGCCGGGTTGTATAGCCGAAGAGCCGAAGTCGCCGGTCGACCAGCCGCCCGGACCCTCCGTATACCACGTGATCGTGCCGTCCTCGGAGTTTACGGTCGATTTCCATCCAGTGGGGCTCAGCACCTGAGTCGGCGCGCCGGCTGACGGGTCACAAAAAACGCTGAAGCTCCACAATAGCGACTGACCATTGTTTGTGACAGTGTATGATATGAGCCAGTCGGTTGCGGATGGAGTCGCGTCCCAGGTCACGCCTACCAGCGCGGCGCTCGCCGGTGATTGCGCGAGACTGGTTCCCGAGGCCATCGCGGCGGTCATAAGGCCCGAATCGGAGTTGTAGGCTTCGAACCGGCAGTCGATGGTTCGCCCTTGTGTCTGAACAATGTAGGCAATCTCGCTGGATATGATCTTCAGCAAATCCCAGGTGCCTAGCGAATCCGCCATAAGGCCGATATCTCCCTTACTGACGGTTACGCCGATCTTGTTAAACGCGGATGAAAGCAGGGATTTCTGAGTGTCGTCCGACACCAGGCTCTTCAGCGACCATGCAGCCCGAGCCGCCGACTTTGCCCATTCCCATGCTGAATTGTGCCGCGAGCCGAAGAGTTCAGTCGCGGCGCTCTTTACCGCTCCGATGGCCTTTATATCTTGCAAGATATCCACGATGTTCTCAGGACTGGCCGCCGTGCCTCCCGGAACCAGGTGCAGCAGTATCATCGACATATTCGCAATCGGCGCGAGCCCGCTATTGAGATTTAGGCTGAGTGTTACCGTGTCATTGGCATTCCTGAAGTGTCCGATTTCCGCCACCGTGCCCTCTGGATTTACCAGCCACACATTGCCCATCAGTTCGGGCACGCTGTAACCGCTGGGCCTTGACCACGTAGCCGTTCCCGAGCAACTGACATCCACCCCAAACCACAGGTTCAGGTCCTGTGTCACCAAGAGCTTTGAATCAAGCGGGTTGCCGCCGGGGTTAATGTCTTCTGCACTGCCGCTTGCGAGGCCATAAGCGTTTGTGTCATCGCACCACACTTTCAAGACGCCGCTTCCGGTCGGCGGTGGGGGCGTGCTGCTTCCGATTAGGAGAGTGGCGGACTTCGTGATCGTCATCCCGCTGGGATAATGCGCGGTGGCTGTGAGCGTAACAGTCTTCACTCCCGCGCGCACGAATGGCCTGCTGTTGAACGAGGCGGTCCATCTGTCGTCGCCCGTGGTGCTCATCGCGACGCCGGGCACTGTGATTCCGTACGCGGTGAACGCCAGGCTCACAGAAGAGGCTCCCGGCGCAACGGCTGTGGCTGTTACGGTCTGTTCCAATGTCACCTGAGTCGGTGAGATCGTCAAGCTCATATTGCCCGGAGCAACGCCGTCAGTCCAGCAGTCGTGGACGAAGACGTCCAAAGCGCCGTTCGTATCTCCGGGGACGAGGTTGGAGGCGTAGGAATAGAACGCCACGAACCGGCCGTCCGCGCTGATAGAGTAAGCGTTGCTCTCGCTGTTCCCTTGCGCTCCTCCGGTCGCGACGGAGACCCTGCTGGTTACGCCTGTCTGCCTGTTGTGGATGAAGACATCCAGAGCTCCGTTCGTGTCTCCGGGGACGAGGTTGGAGGCGTGGGACATAAACGCCACGAACCTGTCGTCCGCGCTGAGGGAGCCGCCGTAGCTGTTCCAAGCTCCCTGGGTGCCTCCCGTCGCAACCGAAACGCGCTCGGTCGAGCCGGTTTGCCTGTCGTGGATGAAAACATCCGGCGCGCCGTTTGTGTCTCCGGGGATGAGGTTGGAGGCGTAGGACGTAAACACCACGAACCTGTCGTCCGCGCTGATGGAGCCGCCGTAGCTGTTCCAATCTCCCTGGGCACCACCCGTCGCAACCGAAACGCGCTCGGTCGAACCGGTCTGCCTGTCGTGGACGAAAACATCACCATAGTCATTCGTGTCTCCGGGAATGAGGTTGGAGGCATCGGACTGGAATGCCACGAACCGGCCGTCCGCGCTTATGAAGAAACACGCGCTGGAGTTGTTTTCCTGCGCGCCTCCGGTCGCGGCAGAAACGCGTTGGGTCGAACCGGTCTGCCTATCGTGGATAAAACCATCGCACCGGCCGTTCGTGTCTTCGGGGACGAGGTTGTCCGCCACTGACTCAAACGCCACGACCCTGCCATCCGCGCTGATGGAGGGCCGGTTGCTGCCACCATTTCCCTGCGCTCCTCCAGTCGCGATGGAGACCCTGCTGGTTACGCCAGTCTGCCTGTCGTGCACAAAGACATCTACAGTATCATTTGTATCTCCGGGGACGAGGTTGGAGGCATAGGATTCGAATGCCACGAACCTTCCGTCCGCGCTGATGGAGGAATAGTAGCTATTGCTGTTTCCCTGCGCTCCTCCGGTCGCCACTGACACCCGCTCGGTTACGCCTGTCTGTCTGTCGTGGACGAAGATATCATAAGTGCTGTTCGTATCTCCAGTGACGAGGTTGGAGGCGTAGGAATAGAACGCAACGAACCTGCCGTCCGCGCTGATCGACAAACCGCCATCAATGCCACTGCCGCCATTCCCCTGCGTCCCATCGCTCGCCACCGACACCCTCTCGGTAACTCCCGCCATCACCCGCGCCGCAGGCAGCACAGCCACCACGCTCACCAATATCATCACGAAGACACTGTATCGACGCATCTCGCCCTCTCTCCTTATCAACGTACCGTATAGTCATTCCTAGCCATTCGACTACGCTCAGGGTAAACTTCGCGAGGAATCTGCATTGCACTGAAGGCATCGTATATGACGAATGGTCCGGTTCAAAGCAGATGCTTCGACTACGCTCAGCATGACATGAGTGGGAGGCTCGGCATCAGAGACGGTACGTTGTATCAATTGCCAACGGTCTGTGATTATCACTAAAGCGAGTATACGTTAAGATTGCGAAAACGTCAATGCTTTGGGGAGAAAACTGGTATTCGGGACGCATGGAGTTTGGAGTGCGGACGCTTGAGGCCGCTTTGTCTATCGATTACTGCCTCAGTCTG
>JAMCYN010000089.1:397-14921 GCA_023474015.1 Armatimonadota bacterium | reverse complement strand
CGCCGTCAATGACAATACCTGCGCGGTGATGATGGAGCCGGTGCAGGGCGAGAGTGGGGTTCATCCGGCGACCGAGGAGTTCCTGCGGATCGCCCGGCAATTGTGCAACAAGTTCGGCGCGGCGCTCATATTCGACGAGGTCCAGACCGGCCTCGGGCGCACGGGCAAGATGTTCGGCTTTGAGCACTTCAACGTCGTCCCGGATATTATGACTCTCGCGAAGACCCTCGGCGGGGGGTTCCCCATCGGGGCGTGTCTAGCGAGGGGCAAGTATGCCGATGTCTTTGAGCCCGGCGATCACGCGGCGACGTTTGGCGGCAACCCACTCGCCTGCGTTGCGGCGATTGCGGCGGTGACGGAGATTGTCGAGGGTGGGCTGGTCGAGAACGCCGTCCAAGTCGGGGCCTACTTCAGAGGGCGGCTGGCGGGGCTTGCCGATGTCAAGGAAGTCCGGGGCTTGGGGCTGATGATCGCGGCAGAGTTCACCAAGCCCAAAGCGAAAGATATGGCGTCGAAGGCTCTGGCGAACGGACTGATAGTCAATGCCATAGGCGATTATACGCTGCGGTTCGTCCCACCGCTTATCATTTCGAACGGGCTGGTTGACCGAGCTATCACAATTATGAATTATGAGAGGTAATTGCAGAAATCGCAAGTACCTCCCCCAACCCCTTCTTCGTAAGGAGGGGGGCACCTAAATTCCCCCCTTAAGAAGGGGGGACAAAGGGGGGTTGATTGAGTTCTGCAATTACCTCATGAGTTTTGAATTATGAATTGAAGGGAGGGCGAGGCTCCTGCCGAGCCTTTGTCACTTCGAAGGTACAAGGCTCACCAGGAGGTTCGCCCTCCCTTCCCAAATTCAAAATTCATAATTCACAATTCAAAATTTCCCTGGAGGGGAACTATGTGGAAGCAATTTACCGAAAGGGCCAGAAGAGTAGTTTTTCACGCTCAGGAGGAGGCATGTAAGCTCGGCGAGAGCCATGTAGCCACCGAGCATCTGCTGCTGGGCCTGATCTATGACAAAGACAGCCTTGCCTTGCGCGCGCTCGGCTTGATGGGCGCGACACCGGCCGGGATTCGCGAAGAGGTGACGAAGCGCGTGCGGAACATTCAGGGCAGGCTGGAGAGCGACATGCAGCTTACCCCGAGGGCGAAACGCGTGATAGACCTTGCCTACGAAGAAGCACGTGAGCTGCACAACAACTACATAGGCACTGAGCACATCCTGCTCGCGCTGATCCGTGAGAAGGATGGCATGGCCGCGCACATCCTCGGCGATCTTGGAGTTACCTATTCCAAAGCCAGGGAAGCAGTGCTGCGGGTCCACTCGGAAAGTGTGGGCGCGACCAGCGACTCGGACGCGAGACGTTCCGTGGACAGGATAGACTCCGCAGGCCTGTCCGGCAACAACCTGCTCTCGATAGCCGACTTGACAAAAGCGCAGATCAACGCCATATTCGACGAAACGCGGCTGCTCAAGGACGGCATCGTCTGGCCTCAGCAGCAGCGCAAGATACTCGAGGGCAAGACCGTCGCGATGATATTCGAGAAGCCGTCGCTGCGGACGCGCGTGTCGTTCGAGACCGGCATATTCCAGCTCGGCGGGCACGGCATCTATCTTGGGCCGTCGGATATCAGCTTGGGCAAGCGCGAGAGCGTGGCGGATATCGCCAGGACACTCGGCAGAATGGCGGATATAATTATGGCGCGAGTGTTTGCTCACGACTCAGTGATGGGGCTTGCCAAGCACGCGGGAATCCCGGTAATCAACGGTCTTTCCGACCTCGAGCACCCCTGCCAGGCGCTCGCGGACTTGTATACGGTGCTGGAGCACAAGGGCGAGTTGGCGGGCCTCAAGCTCGCGTTCGTTGGCGACGGAAACAACTGCGCCCACTCGCTGATGCACTTGTGCGCCAAGGTCGGCATGAACTTCGCCATCGGCTGCCCGAAAGGCTACGAGCCCGATCCGAAGGTGACCGAGCAGGCGAAAGCGTTCGCGAAGGAGACCGGCGCGACTATCGAAGTATTTCACGACCCAGTGGACGCCGTGCGGGGCGCGGACGTGGTTTACACCGACGTTTGGGCGAGTATGGGCCAGGAAAGCGAGGCCGCCGAACGCGAAAAGATCTTCGCGCCGTATCAGGTGAACACTGACCTGATGGTGCAGGCCAAGCCCGACGCTATATTCGAGCATTGTCTCCCCGCTCATCGGGGTTCCGAGGTGACGGACGAGGTCGTGGATTCGCCGCAGAGCGTGGTCTTCGATGAAGCGGAAAACAGACTACATGTACAAAAAGCGGTCATGGTGCTGCTGGCGGGATAGCTCATGCGTTTGATCGTATGATAGTGTGATCGTTTGATCGTTGCCTGGCCGCGACGTTCACCGGGAAGCGAGGGGTGAGATGTTTGCATTTGAGAAACTTGAGGTCTGGCAGAAGTCCAGATCGTACGCAAAGACAATAATGGAGGCAGTGGAATCATTTCCCAAGATTGAGCAATTTGCGCTGTCGCAGCAACTTAGAAGAGCTGTGGTGTCCATTGCAGCCAATATCGCCGAGGGCAGCAGCAGGTCATCCAAGAAGGAATTCTCGAGATATGTTGAGATAGCCTATGGCTCATTGTGTGAGGTAATCGCGGAGTTGTTCGTAGCATTGGACAGAGATTATCTGCCGAAGGAGGCGTTCGATGTCTTATACACGAAATCGGAAGACCTCGGTAAGATGCTCAGCAGATTCCGCGGTGCGCTCGAAACATCCTGGATCAAGACGCGCTGATATTGGATCACCTGCCTTCGCTTGCAGACTGCAACCGCACGGCGAGTTACTATCAAACGATCAGGCGATCAAACGATCAAACGAAACTAATACCGGAGGAATTCATGTCAAAAACCGTCCTACTAGTCTACTCAGGCGGACTCGATACATCGGTCTGCATACCTATGATGAAAGAAGATTACGGCTTCGATCACGTGGTCACTGTGACCGTCGACGTCGGCCTGCCCGCCGGCGAGCTTAAACAAGCCGAGGATAAAGCGAAGATGCTCGGGACCGAGCATTATTCTATCGACGCGCGGGAGGAGTTCATCACCGACTATATCTTCCCGGCGATCAAGGCCAACGGCGACTACCAGGGCTACCCGATCTCCACGTCGATTGCCAGGCCGCTGATTGCCTTGAAGGCGGTCGAGATTGCCCAAAAGGTCAAGGCGGATGCGTTCTGCCACGGTTGCACGGGCAAGGGCAACGATCAGTTTCGGTTCGAGTTCGTGATGCGGGCGTTCATGCCGGACACCCCGATCATCGCCCCGATGCGCGAGCACACGATGACCCGCTCGTGGGAGATCGAATACGCCGAAAAGAAGGGCATCCCCATCGGGCAGAGCAAGGACAAGATATGGTCGATAGACGAAAACCTCTGGGGCCGGAGCATCGAGGGCGGACACCTGGAAGAGCCGAACTACGCCCCGCCGGAGGAGATTTTCCACTGGACCAAGAGTATCGCCGACGCCAAGGACACGCCCACCGAGGTCGTAATCGAGTTCGAGGGCGGCGTGCCGGTCGCGATTGACGGCGTTCGCATGAAGCCGCTCGATATCATCCTCAAGGCGCACGAGATAGCCGGTGACAATGGCGTTGGCCGCGTGGACATTATGGAAGACCGCATCATGGGCCTCAAGGTCCGCGAGAACTACGAGTGCCCCGCAGCGAAGCTTCTTATCCCGGCGCACCAGGCGCTTGAGGCGTTGGTGTGCACCAAGGAGGAGCGCGCGTTCAAGGTGATGGTCGATCAGAAGTGGGGCGAGCTTGCCTACGCGGGGCTGTGGTTCGACCCGTTCAAGGACGACCTCGAAGCCTTCATCGGCGCGATCCAGCCGCGCGTGACAGGAACCGTCACGATGCGCCTGTTCAAGGGAAGCGCGCAAGTCACGGGCCGCGCAAGCAAGTACGCGCTGTACAACGAGGACCTGGCCTCCTTCGACTCCAAGACCTTCGACCAGAGCGAGGCCGTCGGCATCGTGAAGGTGCACGGAATGCAGGCGCGAATGTATCGGACGGTGAAGGGTTAACTCAATGATTGGCGAAGACACACTTAGAAGCGCGGTGCAAAGGCTCGCGGAGGGCTTTCATCCCGAGAAGATCATACTTTTCGGCTCTCAGGCGCGCGGCACGGCTGACGCCCATAGCGACGTCGATTTGCTGGTCATCTGCCCAATTTCGGGCAGCCGTCGCAAGCTGATGGTTGAGATGGACAGGGCGCTTCGGGGCCTCGGCATAGCGCGAGATATCATGGTTCTAACCCCAGAGGAGTATGAGCGGGATCGCGCAATAGTGGGTACGGTGGCAAGGCCCGCATCGATAGAGGGAAAGGTGCTATATGAGCACGTTCACTGAGGAGGTCGCAAGAAAGGTCGGGCAGTGGGTGTCTTACGCTGATGAAGATCTCAAACTGGCGACTTATGCGCTGAACATGGATGAGGAATGTCCGTATAAACTTGTGGCCTACCACGCTCAGCAGTGTGCCGAGAAGTATCTGAAGAGCTTTCTGGTGATGCGCGGAGTGGACTTCCCGTATACGCACAACATCGCAAGGCTGCTTGAGCTGTGTAATGACGCAGGGGCCGGAACAGAAGAACTTCAAGACGCGGAAGAACTGACGCCATACGCCATCACTACGCGTTATCCCGGAGAAGACGAGGAGGTCAGTCTGGACGAGGCATCTTTGGCGATTGACACGGCGGTCCATGTACGGAAAGTCATTCGACGTTCGTTGAGGGCATTTGGGTTGGATGACCTGCCTGGAGACGAATAGGAAAACCCGTTAACCGTTGATCTGTTCGTCCGGGATTTGAACCCCGGACGCAAGTTTCCCAGGGCTTAAGCCCCTGCGATGCCAAAGACCACGAGGCGAAGCTTGAATGATAGACCCTGAATCGCGCAACAAAATGGCAGCATTGCTGAGTAGTGTGCTGAATGGTCGCGTGGCGGCGGATGATGTGGAGGACGCATTCGTCGCGCAGGCATCGCGTGACATGGCAATTTGGGGAATCTTGGACCAATTGACAAGGTCAACCAGATGGCTTGGCGAGAGGGACTGCGGAGATTGGCGTGATTGCAGCGGAGTCTGCGGCGCATGCCCTAGACTCGATCCCAAGGGCGATTTGGCCAGGTGCAGCGAAGCGAAACGCAAATTCGCACGCGCAATCGAGTTCCTTGAGACTGATCAGGAATACAGATGGGCCGAAAGTACACGGATTCCTTGGTGGATGATTCCGCCCGCAGTTGTAGTGCTGATCATTGGGGTGGCCATATCTTGTTTGTCGGCTTCGCCCCTAGAGGAAGCGCTGGCCAAACACGGTATCAAATTGGACGAAGTGGTTTGCATGTTTGGCGGTTGCATTATCACTGCGATAATCTGGCTGGCTTCATTCATCTGGCTGGCAGGCAAGGTGCGAGGGAAAGACCGGCGCTACTGGCCGTTCTACGGCCGTAAAGAATGCGAAGGCGCGCGAGAACGCTGAATTTGAGGACTTCATTCCTTTCAGCGTCTCAGCGGTTCAGGAGCTATGGACGAATCAGGAGCAACGATCTTGTCAAAAAAACTCTGGGGCGGAAGATTCTCAAAATCAACGGATAAGGCCGTGGAGGCGTTCACGGAGTCGATTTCGTTCGACTGTCGGCTCATCGAGCACGACATCCGGGGCAGCATTGCTCACGCCAAGATGCTCGGTAAGTGCGGGATCATTCCCGAGGCCGACGCGAAGAAGATCGTGAGCGGTCTGGGGTTCATTCTGGACGATTACCTCGCGGGCAAGATCGTCTTCGACCCGAGCGCGGAAGATGTCCACATGAACGTCGAGAAGCTGCTTTTCGAGAAGATCGGCGAGCCCGCCGGGAAGCTCCACACGGCACGAAGCCGAAACGACCAGGTGTGCACCGATATCCGCCTCTTCCTCAAGGCCGAAATCGCCCGGACCGCCGGGCTGATCGAGGAGTTGCAAAAGGTCGCAGTCGATCAGGCCGAGAACAACGCCGAGGTCATCCTGCCGGGCTATACGCACCTCCAGCACGCCCAGCCGGTCCTCCTGGGGCACCATTTGATGGCCTACTTCTGGATGCTGGAGAGAGATAAGGGCCGGATGCTCGATTGTCTCAAGCGACTAGATGTTCTCCCGCTCGGCTCCGGTGCTCTCGCGGGGACCACGTTCCCGATAGACCGCGAGTATGTCGCCAAACAGTTGGGGTTCGATTCCGTGTCGGACAACAGCATGGACTCCGTCGCGGACCGGGACTTCATCGTCGAGTTCCTCTCATCCGCCGCGATGCTGATGGTGCATCTCTCGCGGTTCGCAGAGGAGTTGATTATCTGGAACACGTCTGAGTTCAAGTTCGTGGAGCTTGACGATTCGGTCACGACCGGCTCGTCGATCATGCCCCAGAAGAAGAACCCGGACGTGGCCGAGCTTGTGCGAGGCAAGAGCGCGCGGGTGATCGGTGATCTCGTAACGCTCCTCACGCTCCAAAAGGGCCTGCCGCTCGCATACAATCGAGATCTCCAGGAGGACAAGGAGCCATTGTTCGACGCCGTCGATACGGTGACGATGTCCCTGCAAGTCTTCGCGCTGATGCTCGATACAGCCAGGTTCAACGCCGACCGGATGTATAAGGCCGCCGGTGAGGCCTTCTCCACCGCCACCGACCTCGCCGACCATCTCGTCCGGGCCGGGGTCCCGTTCAGGACCGCGCACGAGCAAGTGGGCTCGCTGGTTGCCTATTGTGTCGGCGAAGGCAAGGAACTCTTCGACCTCACCATCGACGAAATTCGGCGGTTCGCTCCCGAAGCATCGGACGATGTCGCGTCGGAACTCACGGTCGAAGCCAGCGTTGCCGCCCGAAAAGCGACCGGCGGAACTGCGCTCTCCGAAGTCAAACGGCAGATCGAGAAGGCCCGAAGGATTGTAGAATGCAGAATGAAGAATGCAGAATGACCTATCAATGCAGGGCTATTCTGCATTCTGAATTCATCATTCTGCATTTCGCGTCCGCTCTTCCTTCCGAAACTCCCACGGCGGTTCGGGGTTGCGTTGCGCCCAGAGGCCGCGATGGGCCTTGCGGGCCTGAGCCTCCAGGTCGGCGAGGCGCGTGTCATACGGGTCGTAATGTGAATACCACCACGCCAGTCCCGCCTTCACCAACTCCTGATTCAGCGAACGACCTTCATCGGTTTTTATCCAGCCCACCGCGCGGCTGTACCTATCGTATGTTACGACCTCGACCTTGACGGTCTTGCCGAAGACCATGTTGCTCGTGAACTTTTTCGCCGCGCCGCCGTACGCCTGGCTCTGCTCGGGCGAATCGACGCCGAAGAGGCGCACCTTGACCTCGCCGTTCTTGTAGAGAACTCGGATGGTATCGCCATCGGAGACCCCGACCACCTTTCCGCTGAACGTGCCCTTGGGAGCCTCGGCCAGCCCGTGCATCGGCCACTGGTTATGTAGTCGTGAGACGATGACCGCGACGGCGAACACTATCAGGGGTAGGATCAAGTTTCTCGGTCTGGTCGATCGATGTCGATGGGTCAAATTGTTTGCCTCGATTCCGGAGCCGTTTAGCGACCGCCGGTCAGTGCTAGAAGTTCTCTTTCTCCAGAGGGCTCCCATCCGAATCGATGGTAGAGCTTCTCGGCGAGCAGCGCCTGTCTGCGCGATGCGGCGATGTTCCCTTGGGCATAATATACTCTACCGAGGAAGTAGACGGCCAGTGGGTTGTTGGGGCATAGCTTGACGCTGGTTCGCAGGGCCTTTTCGGCAGTCTCAAGCCCTTGTTTTGTCCTTTTTTGCGCGAGGAACCCCCCCGGAGCTCTCTCTCCGCGATAGTAGTAGAACTGTGAGCGCAGGAAATCGTAATCAAGCGTGCGAACATTCATATTGCTGATCTTCGCGCCGTTTGAGGTCGATTTGTAGTAGAGAATCTTGGCCGAGTCTTTCGCGTAGATGGGGTTCACATAACGATAGTCAGTGAGCCGGACAAACAGGCCTTGCTGCCTGGCGAAGGGCTCCGGCTCGGAGGCGTCGACTATTATATCCTGACCGTTTGGCAGTTTCACAAGCACGACCGCGTGGCCGTTGTTGCTCTCCTGGCCCGTGATGCTTTTCCACACCATCTCGACGCCCGCGTCCATGCCCATCCTCTGCATTAGACCGGCGATCAGGACGGATTGAAGAAAACACTGCCTCTCGCCGTAGGCGACCACGTTGCAGAACTCAAACCCGCGGTCGAGGCTGAACCGGGGAATGATGCCCTTGACCATCTTGTGGAGCCACGCGCCGAGGTCGATCTCGGCCTGGGTCTTCTTCGCGGGGTCGGTTATTCGCGCGAGCTGGCCTCTTTCCCATGCGAGCAGCTCTTCGAGGTTGAATGCCTGCCTGCCCGGGTAACGATTCGGGCTGGCGCTGTAGGCCTTATCCATCCACACATAGAAGCTGCCGGGTTTGTTGGGCCGCACGCAGGCGTAAGATTCCTTTATGAACCTATCGAACCGATTGCCACGGTACGCGTATTTCTCCGAATCCGCTGGCGCAACGGCAAACATCGCCACAGCCAGGCCAAGGACCACCGCCACAATCGTTATGGATGCTATCAGAACTGAACGTCTCATTGCTGCAACCTCTCTAATATTGATACGTGATTTCGCGCCTGAAGGTCCCGAAAAAGAGGAGAAGCCGCAACTTCATGCCACGGCATGTTGAAAATCGCGTGTACGTTTGGTATGATCGCGCAGTCTAATCAATATACGTTAGTAGCTTGCACACAACGGGAGGTCACTATGGTCAGGCGATTCGCATCAGTATGCGCAATAACGGTAATGTTTCTTGCCCAATCACTTCTTGCGGCCGACAATGACAATCTGCCGCTCCTCAAGACCAAGGTGAAGACCCTTGCGGCCTTCAAGAACGGCCTCGGCTTTGTCTACAGGTCAGGTGAGACTCCGCTGAAGGACGGCTGGGCGGCGATGGATGAGATTCCCGCCGCCGCGCTAGGCACGCTCTGGATCGGGGCAGCCGGTGTAGCGGGGCGGGTGGAGGAGGTCGTGTCATACAAAGGCACGTCTCAGCAGCAGACCGATGCCACCAGCCTGGCCGATCTGCTGGAAGCTAACATTGGGAAGCATGTGGGATTTACATTCAACGACAGCAGCAGTGAACGACGCAAGAGTGTGGTCGGGGTAATCGAGAAGGTCGGGCCGGGCAGCGATGACATCGTTCTGGTCAGGGGGGATGACGCCCATATGATCGCTGTAAGGAAGAACGACATCCGGATGGTTGAGCTGATGGACATTGACGCGCAGACCAAAGTCAAGCGCAATCAAGAAGTTCGCGGAGCCAAAGTTCGGGTCGGTGGTAAGCCCTCCTCGGCGGAAATCACCCTCGCCTATCTGGAGAAAGGCATCACCTGGAGCCCGAGCTACCTGGTCAACATCAAGGATGATGAGAAAGCCGACATCACCCTTGAGGCAGTCCTGGCGAGTGACGTGGAGGACTTGGAGGATACTGAGGTCTCATTCGTCGTCGGCTATCCCAACTTCATGTTCGCTAACGCGCTGACTCCTCTGCTCGTTCAGCGGAGCGTGGGAGCGTTTGTCGAAGGGCTGATGACTGGGAGCCCGGTCGATTCCCGACGGGAGCGAGGTGGCTACGGCGGAATGATGGCGCAGTCAATGGCGTACGCCGCCGATGCAAGGCCCTACGATCTGATGGCCAATTGGAACCCCGAATCGTCCTATGCGACCGCGAAGCCTATGCCCGGCGAGTCCAATGAGGACCTCTACTTCTACCGCCAGCCGCATGTCACTCTCAAGAAGGGCGACCGCGCACGATATACAGTGTTCACAAGCAAGGTCCCCTACGAACATGTCTACCAGTGGGAAGTCCCGGACAGCTCGAACCTTGACGACCGCGGCTACAGGCAGGACAACAACCGGCAGACTGAGGTTGCCGACCAGGTCTGGCACGCCTTGCGCCTGGAGAATGTGTCGGATCAGCCTTGGACGACGGCTCCGGCTTTCACCGTCAATGCTTCGATGCCCGTGGCTCAAGACATGCTCAAGTATACGCCTCGTGGGGGAAAGAACACGCTCAAGCTGACCGTTGCGACGGATGTCCGCGCCGAGCAGACTCAGACCGAGGCATCGCGGGAGTTGGTCAAAATCGGCTACAACGAATACGACGATGTCAAAGCTGATGGCACGCTGACTATCAAGAACTTCAAGCAGAAGGCGATCAGAGTCAACGTGAAGAAATTGCTCACCGGCGAAGTCCTGCAGACGAGTGAGGACGGCAAGGTGTCGAAGGTTGCCAGGAGGCTTGCCGCTGTTAACCCGCAATCGTAGATCACCTGGGAGTTCGAGCTTGCTCCCGGCGCGGAAAAGCTATTGACCTACAAGCACAAGGTACTGATCAGGCGGTAGTTAATGCCGGGGGTGCGGCTATTCCCGTGTACCTTGCTTGAGGTCCCCGATCGCGTCGAGTATCCGGTTCGCCACGCCCCCGATCCATCCGACCACGACCAAGCTCCAGCCCGAGATCAGGATCGGCAGGTAACGGGCGGAACGGAGCACCACGCCACTTTGGTCAATCCGATACATCACAACGCCATACACCAGCAGCGCGAGGCCGAATATGAGAAATGGTAAGTGGGGAAAGCGGTATCGTTTCATTTTGGTTTGTCCTTTCGCCGGCAGATTCACATTGAGTATATGCGCGGGCGGCTTTCCTAGTCAAATCGGGAAATGGGGATGCGTGTGGCGATACTTGGCCGCACCCTTCGACGGTGCTCAGGATGCTGCACTGGCGTAAGCTGCACTGGCGTAATCAGTATGAGTGAGCACTTACAGGGATACGGCGTACGTTTGACCCCGCCCCCTTCTCCCTGGTACCATGTAGATGCAATGTTGAAAATCGCTTATCACACCCTCGGATGCAAGGTTAATCAATACGAGACGGAGAAGATACGCGAGGCGCTGGAGGCTGTGGGGTTCGACACCGTGCCGTTCACCTCGCCCGCGGACGCCTATGTCATCAACACCTGTGGCGTGACTCAGGTTGCCGACAGCAAGTCCCGCTCGGCTATTCGCCGGGCACTGCGTCTGAATCCGAATGCCTATGCCGTGGTGGCCGGATGCTATGCCGATCTCGAACCCGCCCAAGTCGCGGAGATCGAGGGCGTTGACTTGGTGGTCGCGCACGGGGATAAACAATCGATCTCCGAACGTATTGCGGCGCACTTCGGGCAAGCCGATCCAATATCCAAAATCCAAAATCCAAAATTGATCCGTCCCCGGATTCGCACTCGCGCGGTGGTCAAGGTCCAGGATGGATGCGATCAGTTCTGCGCCTACTGTGTGATCCCGTATGCGCGTTCGGGCAGGACATCGAGGCCTTTGGACAGCGTGGCCGAGGAGTTGAGGTCGCTCGCGGAGTTCGGTTATAAAGAGATCGTGCTTGCTGGGATAAGGCTTGGCTCATACGAGGACCAGTCGATTTTGGATTGCGGATTGCGGATTGCGGATTTGATAAAGCGCGCGACCCAAATCGATGGCATTGAGCGTATAAGGCTCAGCTCCATCGAGCCATGGGAGGTGGACGACGCCCTGCTTGACGCGATGACCCACCCCAAAGTCTGCCGCCACCTTCATATTCCCCTGCAAAGCGGCGACGACGCGATATTGAAGCTCATGAACCGTCCTTATGACTCCGCGCGGTATCGCGAGATCATTAATAATGTCCGCGCTACGATTCCCGGAATCGGGATTACCACCGATGTCATCGTCGGCTTCCCAGGAGAGGACGACCGCGCGTTCGAGAACACTCGCCACATGGTCGAGGCCGTCGGCTTCTCCCGACTGCACGTTTTTCGCTACTCGCCAAGGAACCGAACGGCGGCAGCATCGATGCCGGGCCAGGTGGCACCGACCATCAAGAAGCTGCGCGCTGAAAAACTGATCGAACTGGGAAAACATGTCATGACTCGCTTTGCGTTATCACTTGTGGGCGAGACCTTGGAGGTGCTGGTGGAGTCGGGAGGAAACATGGCTAATTATGTCACAGGCTTTACCGATAATTACGTAGAAGTGAGCTTGCCGGGAAGCTCGTCAATTAGAGGCGAGATCGTCCCGGTGAGGATTACGGGCATCGATCAGGACGGAAAAGCCAGGGGCAATGCAGAATTAGGAATTAAGAATTGAGAATTAGGGAAGGGAGGGAGATATTTGTCTGATTGTGTTTTCTGCAAGATCGCTAACAAGGAGATCGGCAAGCTCGTCTATGAAGACGACTCCGTGGCCGCGTTTGACGATCTGAATCCCAGAGCGCCGGTTCACGTTCTGATCATTCCAAAGAAACATATCGCGCGCATATCCGATGTCGCCGATGGCGAGGACGCCGCGCTGATGGGCCATATCCTGGTTGTCGCCAACAAGATCGCCGCCGAACGCGGCATATCAGATGAGGGCTACCGCGTCGTTGCCAACTGCAACGAGGCTGCGGGCCAATCGGTGTGGCACGTTCATTTTCACCTGCTCGGCGGACGAGAGTTGGGATGGCCACCGGGGTAGCGCACAGTGGGGAAGTTATGGGTTATGAGTTGTGGGTAATGCGTTTCCCGACTCACAACTCACAACGCGTAACTCGCAACCGCCCGTCTTACTTGACAGTGCGGAGGCGCAAGCGGTATAATCTCTATGGACAATTAAACAACGGCGAACAGTATGTGGGTATAGTGGATTTGGCTATGTAGCTACACTTGCACAAAAGGATAGCAGCGTTGCCAATCCTCTCCCGCCACTGACATGCAGTGACGAGCAAAATCAGCCGAACGCTGTCGATGGAGGAGGGATTATGGTTGGCACAGGTTCAGGTAAAACCGAATGAAAGTCTGGACAGCGCCCTAAAGCGGTTCAAAAAAGTGCTGCAGCAGACTGGCGTCCTTAAGGAAGCCAGAGAGCACGAGCACTACGAAAAGCCGAGCGACAAAAAACGCAAGGCTGAGGCCGCAAGGCGACGGAAAGCCGCTCGCCGAGCGTAATTAGGTCCAGGAGCTGACCTATGTCGATTTCCGATAGGCTTCAGGAAGATATGAAGCTGGCACAAAAATCGAGGGATGAGTTGAAGCTTTCAACCATCCGCATGATCAGGTCGTCGGTGAGTTATGCCCGAATCGCAAAGGGCGCCGAACTCACCGACGACGAAGTCTTGAATGTGATCTCCCGCCAGGCCAAGCAGCGGCGGGAGACTATCGACGCCGCCGAAAAGGGCGGCCGCTCCGATATCGCGGACCGCGAAAAATCGGAGCTGGAGATTCTGCAAGAATACCTTCCCAAACCCCTCGGCGAATCCGAGGTCGAGGCTATGGCGAGGGAAATTGCCGCCGAGGTTGGCGCCGTGGATATCAAAGACCGCGGCAAGATTATGGGCCCGCTGATGCAGAAGATTCGCGGCAGGGCCGATGGAAAGCTCGCCAACCAGGTCGTGGAAAAGATACTGCGAGGATAGTTCCTCATTACTATGAAACCACATCTGCCCCACTTCATCAGGGGCACGAAGAAGAACCCTGAAAAGAACGGCGTCCGATCCGGCGTGGATTCACAAAGGGCAGTGTTAGCAATCGCGACGGTTGTTATCCTGTCTTTTCTGCTTTCTATGCCTATGCTGCCGAGCAGGGTCTCCCTTAAACTCGGAGACATCAGCCCCGACAACATCACCGCGCGTAAGACCGTCTCCTACAAGGATACAATCGAAACGGATATGAGACGCGAAAGGGCCGCCGATAGCGTCGGCAAGGTCTATGACCCCGTGCCCAACGCCGCCGACCAGGCGATTGACTCGCTCAAGACGATCTTCCACACCGTCGCCGATGTCAAACGGACTTACCCGCGTGCCGGAGGGGCTCTGAAAGTGGCGAGGATTCGCGAGAGGCTGGGCTCGATTCTATCCGCTCGTATATCCGATGAGACATTTGCCACTCTGCTGAAGGCGGACCCCGACACCCTGCGCGAGATCGAAGACAACTCCCTGCGAATCGTCAGCGGCGCCATGGGCAAGGAGATTCGCGAGGACGCCGCCAACATCCGCGCCGCCAGGGAAGCCTTATCCGCCGAGGCGGTGAAGCTCTTGAAGAATCCGCAAACGGCAGCGGCCGTAAGCGAGATCAGCCAGGCGTCACTCAGGCCGAATCGCATCTTTAACGATGTCCGCACCGCGTCTTTGCAGGAGAAAGCCCGCGAGGACACCCGGCCGGTCCTCAAGCAAATCAACTCCGGCGACCTCATCATAGCCAAGGGTGAGGTGGTTTCGCAAGAGCACATACAGAAGTTTGAGGCGCTTGGGCTGAGGCACCCGAAGCTCGATTACCGCTCGGTGCTGTCGCTCACTCTGCTTGTGATAATGGCCGTCTGGATCGTGGCGGCGTATCTGATGCGCTATCACAATGAAGTTTACTCCAACACCAAGGCCCTGCTGCTGCTGTCA
>JAMCYN010000089.1:0-387 GCA_023474015.1 Armatimonadota bacterium | reverse complement strand
CTGATAGTCATAGTCAGCACCACGGCTCTGCGCGTCGGCGGGAGCTTGCTGGGGATCAATCTGACCACCGCGCAGGTCGGTTTCCTGGGGATATTGTGGGTCGTGACCGCGAGCATGTTCATGACCGTGCTGTTGAACCCGCAGGTCGCGGTCGTTATTACGGCGCTGCTCTCGATAGTACTCTCGCTATTGTTGAATAACGAGCTCAGGTTCGCGGCAAGCGCGCTGATTACGTCGCTGGTCGGGATATACAGCGTCGCTAATATCCGGGACCGCCATGACCTCATGCGCGCTGGCGGGTTGCTCGCGGGCGCGGGCGTGCTGATGGTCTGGATCACCGGCGGGATCGGCAACGATCAGCTTTCGGATATGCTGGTGGGCACGTTC
>JAMCYN010000172.1:45247-53491 GCA_023474015.1 Armatimonadota bacterium | reverse complement strand
ACATCGCGGGCAAGTCTCTCACGATACCGTCCGAGCTGCCTGAAGTATTCAGAACACGGGCGGCTGTGTTTGTGACGATAGCCAAGAACGGTCGCAGGCGCGGCTGCAAAGGGGTTTTTGAGCCGGCGACGGATAACCTTGCCGCCGAGATCGTACGGGCGGCGATTGGGGCCGCGACCGCTGATATCAGATATCGCCCGATTCGCGCAAACGAACTGAATCAGATCACTTTTACGGTTTCGATAGTCGGGCCTCTGAAGCGCGTGAGCGATCCGTATAATTGCTCGCCCGCAGATCAGGGGCTGCTGATACGGGCCTCGGGCAAGTCCGGCGTTATCCTGCCCGGCGAGGCAAAGACCTCCTCCTGGGGACTTGCCGAGGCTAAACGGCAGGCGGGGATCAAGCCCGGCGAGCCTTACGAGCTGTACATGTTTAAAACGTTGGCGCTCCACGAGACCACCGGCGCGCCCGATAAGCGGAGGAGATGAATATGTCCGGCGTCACCAAGTCCATAGTGAAAGTCGTCGCGCTTACCCTCGGGATTGTCGGGGTGCTTGCCCTTCTGTTCGGTCTCTCGATTGCCCAGGAAGTTCCGACGGGCACGGTTCGGGGCCGGGTGCTGGGTGACAATAGTGCTCCTCTCGCCCGTGCCACGGTCGTGATCAACGACGAGACAGACAAATACTTTAGGGCCATCACGGACGCGGACGGCTATTTCATCATCACGGATGTTCCCGAGGGCAAGTATACCGGATATGCCGCCGCCCGAGGCTACGAGACCGGCAGCCTGCGTGACGGTAAGGCGTTCATGGTCATCGAGGGCGGGACCACAGACTTGGTCGCGCTTCAACTGGCCCCCCGGCCGCCTCAGCTATATGGCGGGATACAGTCCGTGTTTATGCCCGGCGAGAAAGTGAAGTTTTCGTTGAACGGCTACTCGCGGTATGCCGTGGCCGAGGTCAGCTACTCGGTCTATAAGTTCGATTATCCCAAGTTTATCCGCGCGAACTCGGGCCGCGATAACGACGAAGGCCGACTGTCCGGCTGGAAGAACCTCGGCAAACCGGTCGTCGAGCGCCAGGTTAGAGTCCGCACGGATAGCGAAGGCTATTTCAGCAGGGAAGTCGGCTTGCCCGTCAAGGGTATCGGCGGTTATCTGGTTCACGTGAAGATGGAGGGCACCGAGGCGCTGCATTCCACCATCATTACCGACCTCGCCTTGGTGGCCAAGCGCGCTCCCGATAAGATGCTCATCTACGCCGTCAGCTTCACGAAGAAGCAGCCGCTGCCCGGCGTCAATATCGAGTTCTTCAGCGATGGCGGGAAGCTGGCAACGACTGGCCGGACTGACTCAAACGGTCTGTTTATGCTTGACCGCGTGCCGAACAAATCAATTGTCGTGCTGGCGACCAGCGGGGAGTCCTCCGCTCGCACCTATAGCTACTCAGGCGAGTCCGACGAGGCCCACAAGTGCTACATCTACACCGACCGGCCCGTCTACCGACCCGGCCACATGGTCTATTTCAAGGGTATCTTGAGGAAATCGACTCCCGGCAGCTACGCGACGGTCGCGAACCGGCCCGTTTCGGTGAAGATCACCGACCCGGACGGCCAGGCGATCAAGAAGCTGCAACTTGAGACTAACGCCAGGGGCACATTCAATGGCGAGGTCACGCTCGATCCCGAGGCGGCGACCGGCTACTACAGAGTGGAAGCGGAGTATGCGGGGGAGACGCACGAGCGCATGTTCAAGGTCGAGGAGTATAGCAAGCCGGAGTATAAGGCCTCGATCAAGTTCGCGAAGCCGCATTACGTCGGCGGGGAGGACGCGGAGGCGAGCGTCGAGGCGGCATACTACTTCGGTGGGCCGGTCGCGGGCGCGCGGGTGACCTATACTGTCTACAAATCGCCCGACTACTTCTATTACTATCCCGAGGAAGAGAGTGACACGAGCTTTTACGAGGACTTCCTGTCCGAATCCGAGTCCGGCGAGTACTATGGCGGATACGGGGAGGTCGTGCTGGAATCCGAGGGGGTTACCGACGAAAACGGCCTGTTGAAGATCAGTATACCGACTGAGAAAGAGAGCCGCGAGCAGCGCTACTCGGTCGAGGCCACCGTCACCGATGCCAGCGGGCGCGGCGTCGAGATGAGCGGCGGCGTGATGGTGACTCCGGGCCTGTTCAAGCTCCAGGTGAGCACCGACCGCTATGTGTCGAAGCCGAACGAGCCGGTCAAGGTGACCGTATACGCCGTGGACTATGATCGCAAGACAGTTGGGAACGTTCGCGTCACGGTTTCCGCCGATATGCATGTCGAGGGCGGCAGACTGCGCGGGCGCACCCGCCGAATCGACCGTCGCGAGATCACGCTCGATTCCAGAGGCCGGGGTGTAGTGGAGTTCCGACCAAAGAAACAGGGCGAGCTCAAAATCAGGGTGGACGCGACTGATCGACAAGGTAACAAGGTTGCGGATACGAGCTGGCTCTGGGTCGCCGATGAAACCTGGGGCGGAGAAGGCTACGAGGCTCCGGCGCTGGAGCTTACTCTGGACAAGAAGCTATACAGCGTCGGCGACACGGCGAAGATCGTGATCAACAGCCCCGCCAAGGATTCATACATATTGTTCACCATCGAGGGCCGCAGGCTGTTTGATCAGCGGGTGATTCACCTGACATCATCGACCAGGATGATCGAAGTGCCGATCAGGGCCGAGTATATGCCCAACGCGTTCGCCTCGGTCTGCCTGATAAGCGGAAAGAAGTCGTCCACGGCCTCCAAGCCGATACTCGTTACGCCCAGGGAGAACTTCCTGACGGTCAAGCTCGCCTCCGACAAGCCGCGCTACCTGCCCGGCGAAACCGCGACCTATCGCATAACCACTCTCGATCACACAGGCAAGGGCGTTCCGGCGGAGGTCTCGCTGGGGGTCGTTGATGAGAGCGTCTACGCCATCCGCGAAGACAAAACCCCGAACATCCAGAGGTTCTTCTACGCGCCGGTGTGGAATATGGTGGAGACCTCGTTCAGCTTTTCGGAGGACTACTACGGCGGCGAGGACAAGTTCCAGGGCAAGGTCCGCAAGTACTTCCCGGATACCGCCTACTGGAACCCGACCATTATGACCGACTCCGGCGGCGGCGCGAGCGTCTCTTTCAAGATGCCGGATAATCTCACTACCTGGCGGGCCACCGCGCGGGCGGTCACGTCGGATACGCGCGTCGGCGGGGCCATCCATAAGGTCATAGTCACGAAGAACCTGATGGTGCGGATGCAGACCCCGCGCTTCTTCAGGCAGCGGGACGATATCACTCTCTCGGCGGTCGTTCACAACTACACCGACCGCGAGCAGAGCGTGCGAGTATGGCTCAAGGTGACCGGCATACGCATCGACGGCGATACCGCGCGGACGATCAAAATCGCGAGTAACGGTGTGGGGCGCGTCGAGTGGCAGGCGGAGGTACCGTCAGTCGGCACGGCTAAGGTCACCGTCTACGCGCAGGGGCAAGGTGACCAGGACGCGATGGAGATGGAGGTTCCCGTTCTCGCTCACGGAGTGCCGGAGAACGTGTCCGATTCAGGCGAGGTGAATGGCACGAGCGCCGAGTTCGCGTTGAACGTCCCGCCCGGCATCGTCAAGGAAGCGGGCGGACTGGAGATGGGATTCGCGCCGAGTGTTGCCGGGGCCGCTCTCGGCATTACCCAGGCCGTCGAGGACTACAGGTATGAGTCAGCCGAGGGGATAATGGACATCCTGCTGCCGAACGTGGTGATGTATCAGGCGATGAAGCAGCTTGGCGCGTCATCTTCCGAGCAGATCGCGAAGATTCGCAAGCTCGTGGACCACGACTTGAAGAACATCTATAACTGGCAGTTGCCTGGCGGTGGATGGGGCTGGGACCAGTTCGGCGGCAAGGATGAGTGGATGACCGCCTACGTTGTCTACGGCCTGATGCGCGCGAAGCAGGCGGGGCTACCCGTGAGAGACGATGTGATCAAGCTCGGCATCAAGGCCACACTGGACGCTCTGCCGGATGTAGGCGACCTGGGCAAGCGCGCGACCATGGTCTATGTCCTCGCGCTCGCCGGGAAGGCAAACCCCGCGTGGGTGGATAAGATACTTGCTGACAAGAAGCTGCAAAACTACAGCCTGGCGCTGATGATCCTCTCGTTGAATGAGATGAGCCAACGCGACCGTGCGCGGAGCCTCGTGCCGAAGCTGATCAAGGGCGCGACGGTTACCCGGATGCACTGCTTCTGGCCGGAGATGTTCGAGTGGGGGTTTTATTCATGTAATAGGTATGAGACCACCGCCTACGCCCTTCGCGCGCTGCTGGCCGTCGACCCGGAGAACCCGTGCGTGGTCAAGGCCGTTCGGTGGCTGATCGCGAGCCGTAAGGGTGACCGGTATGACGCGAACTATGACACGGCGTCGGTCGTCTACGGCCTCGCGGACTATCTGATATATCACAAGGCCCCGACTCCCGACTACACCGCGCGGGCCTATGTGAATGGCAAGCTCGTCCGTGAGTTCTCGATGACTCCCGCTGATCTCTACCGGCTCGAGCTTCGGGTAAAGCTCCCGTCGAGCGTGATTCGTGAGGGGCGCAATGTCATCAAGATCGAGAAGATCGGCGTCGGCGAGCTGTTCTACTGGGCGAATCTCACGTATTACCCCGCCGGCGAGAACCTGCCCAGGCGTGACGGGAGGATATCGATCTACCGCGAATACTACCGTTTGAACCTGGTCAAGGACCCCAAGGAAGGCCTCGTCTACAAGCCCGTGCCGCTCGGCGACACCGCGCGGGTGGGGGAGCTTATCCGATGCAAGATCACCATTGTCTCACCCAAGGACTTCCAGTATCTGAAGGTCGATGACATGCTCCCATCCGGCTGCGAGATCGTGCAAAGGGCGCATGATTCCTTCTATGATGAATACGATTACTCCTGGGACTACTGGTGGAGCGGCGAGACCCCGCACGACAACCGCATGAGCTTCTCCATCGCCGGTGTTCACAAGGGCAGGCGCTCCATTGAATACGACTTCCGTCCCGAGATCAAGGGCACGTTCCATGTGATGCCCGCGGTCGCCCAGGGCGCGTTCGAGCCGGACATTTATGCGCATACTGACGAGAGGAGGCTGGTCGTCAGATGAGGGATGGGGAACAGAAGGATTGCAGATTGCAGATTGCAGAATGCAGAATGAAGGGAACTCGCATCGCCAGGTCAATCTGTAATCTGCATTCTGCAATCTGCATTATCGTGATCGCCTGCGCGGCGGCGATGGCGTTCGCGCTGGTTGATGTGACCTCGCTAAAGGTCATCGGCTCATTCTCGACGGATCTCGCCCCGCGCAGCCCCGAGCAGCGGCACAACATCGTCCGGGCGGCGTCGAAGATCGACGTTATTACGATCAGGCCCGGCGCGGAGTTCTCATTCAACGGGGCGGTCGGGTTGTGCGGAATGGAGCAGGGCTACATGCGCGCTCCGGCGATAGTGGCCGGCGAACTGCGGCCCGAATGGGGCGGCGGGGTCTGCCAGGTCTCATCGACTCTGTATAACGCCGTGCTCCTTTCGGACCTCAAGATCACCGAGCGCCACGCGCACAGCCGGAGGGTTTCATCAGTCCCGCCAGGCCGCGACGCGACCACCGCCTTCGGTATAGCCGATCTGAAGTTCGTCAACACCACCGGCTACCCGCTCCGGCTCCACGCCAAGTGTTCGGAGAATCGTTTTACGGTGAGCATACTGGGTAAAGGCCCCGACCGCGCGTGCGAGATTCGCACCGAGACCGCCGGGGACGGGACCGTGATCACACGCAAGTTCGTGAATTGGAAGGGCGGGGGCACGCGGATTGATCTGATCAGCAGGGATACCTACCCCAAACATTCCCCTTAGACAACCCCATTGTTGCTTCACGTAGCATGCTGCCGAAGCCTACCGAAATCACAGTATACATTTGTGCATGTACCCCTTGACAAACATCTGTTCGATGGGCATAATATGAGCGTGGGCTTTAATCCTTGTCATCCTGAGGAGGAACGACGAAGGATCTGCTTTTGGCCCTTCGTAGTAGTAGGACACTTCAGTGAAAAGCGGATTCTTCGCCTGCGGCTCAGAATGACAGCGTATTTAAGCTGTCGAGGTTTACATGGAAGCGGTAACTATAGACGAGAGCATACGTGTGGGGGCGGCGTTCGAGAATCGCAAGGCCGTGCCTGTCTGGTTCGTGTGGCGCAACAGGCGCTACAGAGTCAAGCAGGTCTGCTTTACCTGGTGCAGCGCCCAGGGGATATCCAAACTGCGCCACTATTCTGTTACCGACGGCGTCAATACCTATGAGCTGTGCTTTAATTCTAATACGCTCGAGTGGTCGTTGGGCAGGGTCAGCGCGGGATGAAACACAGGACTATTCTTCTAATTGATATGAACGCTTTCTTTGCCAGCGTCGAGCAGGGATGTAACCCCAGCCTGCGCGGCAAACCCGTGCTGGTCGGAGGCGCGCCCGGCACGAGATCGGTGGTGGCGGCGGCCAGTTATGAAGCTCGCCCATATGGAATCCGTTCCGCGATGTCCATGATCGAAGCCGTTATGCGGTGCCCGGACGCCATCATTGTCGAGGGCAATTCGGAGAAATATGTGGACACCTCCCGGCGAATCACCCGCATATTTATGGATTATACGGACATGGTGGAGGTTTATTCCATTGATGAGTGCTTCCTGGATATCACCAATACTATGGATATCTTCGGCGGCGCTCGTGAGACGGCCCGAGCCATCAAGCGGCGGATACGGGCGGAACTGGGACTGACATGCTCGGTGGGGATCGGGCCGAATAAACTCCTTGCCAAGCTCGCCGCCGGGATGCAAAAGCCGGACGGATTGGTGGAAATCAGGCCGGAAGAGGTGAGAAAGCTCCTTGAGGACCTGCCGGTCGAGGAGCTTCATGGAATCGGCGGCAAGACAAAAGTTTCCCTGGAGCGGCTCGGGATCACAACCGCGGGCCAACTCGGCCGAACTCCGAGGGAGATGCTAAAGCGGCGGTTCGGAGTCAACGGCGAAATCCTCCATGACATGGGCAATGGGATAGATCGCTCGTCGATAGTCCCATACTACAGTCAGCCGGACGCCAAATCTGTCGGGCACTCGTATACGCTTTCGCGGAATACACGGGACTGGAACGTTATCAGCAGCCACTTACTGCGGCTCTCGGAAATGGTCGGCCGCCGGCTGAGGGAACATCGCTATGCGGGGCGGACTGTAACGCTGGTCCTTCGCTATGGTGATATGCACGGGTTTTGCCGGCAGAAGAGTGTCTCCGACCACCTGGATGACGGATACGCCATCTATCAGGTTGCCCGAGCGATCCTCCATCAACAATACCAGCGCGACAGACGCCCGATCCGCCTGGTTGGAGTGTCCGTATCCAGCCTGTCGAGGGGGATGCGCCAGGGAAGCCTGTTCGCCGACCCACGGCGGAGGGAGTTGTTGAAGACTATGGATGCGATTAATGACAGGTATGGAGAGGGCGCCATCAGGCGTGCCTGCCTGTTGGATATCAGGGCCCGCCAGAAAACCCACGGCTTTCTGCGATAAATCACTTTGACGCACCGTGCTTTATGCCAAGCCTCGGCACACTGTCATTCTGAGCCGACAAGCCATGCGTCACACAAAGGTCTTCCCATGTCGGGTTTGTGGACTCGATTAAGGCAACCTTTCGTTTACGCAGCCATCCCTTGAGCTGTTTTTCACGCGCGATTGCATCGTTGATGCTTGGGTGCTCTTCGAAGTATACGAGCCGGTCGATGTTGTACTTGGCCGTGAAGCCCGGAATCTGCTTCGATTTATGCTCCAGGACTCTTCGGGTCAGATCGTTGGTCACGCCGATGTAGAGAGTGCGAGAGCGGCTGCTGAGGATGTAGACATAGTAGTACTTCATCAGCGCGTCCTTTCTTGAATCCTTGTCATGCTGAGGAGGCACGACGAAGCATCCGCTTTGAACCGGACCCTCGGCTATGCACATGCCACCGGTGCAAAGCAGATTCTTCGCCTGCGGCTCAGAATGACAAGACCTATGACTTTGCGGTAATCCATACGTTCGGTTCTCGCTCCCACATTGTCATGCTCCCTATGCCATCATGCCGAAGCCATAATCCTTGTCATGCTGAGGAGGCACGACGAAGCATCCGCTTTGCACCGAACGTATGCTCGATAACCAAGGCCCAAAAGCAGATTCTTCGCCTG
>JAMCYN010000172.1:0-45178 GCA_023474015.1 Armatimonadota bacterium | reverse complement strand
TGCTCCCTATGCCATCATGCCGAAGCCATAATCCTTGTCATGCTGAGGAGGCACGACGAAGCATCCGCTTTGCACCGAACGTATGCTCGATAACCAAGGCCCAAAAGCAGATTCTTCGCCTGTGGCTCAGAATGACAAGACCTATGACTTTGCGGTAATCCATACGTTCGGTTCTCGCTCCCACATTGTCTTGCTCCCTATGCCATCATGCCGAAGCCATAATCCTTGTCATGCTGAGGAAGCACGACGAAGCATCCGCTTTGCACCGGGCCCTCGGTTATGCACGAGGCCGTCGGTGCAAAGCAGATTCTTCGCCTGCGGCTCAGAATGACAAGACTTATGACTTCGTGGTAATCCATGCGTCCGGTTCAAAGCAGATCCTTCGCTACACTCAGGATGACAAGGTTTATACGTTCGGATAATAGACCAGGGCGCGTGGGGCAACAAGGCGCGGCTCGTCACGACCGCCCGTGCTTTCCTCGCCTTACCCATTCCGCCGCGCCGCCGAGGCCGATGAGGAGGGCGAGGATGGAGGAGGGTTCGGGGACGGTGTCTCCGAAGAATTCTATCTCATCCACGAATACCCAGCGTTGCGTGGGCGTGAGGTCGATTCTGATGGAAGTGATGGCGATTGAGTTCAACGGGACCGATAGAGTATGCCTAGCCCCATCCCCGAATTCGGAATCAACATAGTTACGAGAAGCCACCGAGCTCCAGTTGCCGCCAGCGTCAGGAGCAAGCAATGCAACTGTCTGTGGAATATAGATGGATGGAATTGTGTCTCTCCCGCTGAAGACGCTGACTCCGGTCAAGATGCAACTCGTCGGCAACTGGAATACAATGCTCACCGGGCGGGAATCCCACGCAACCCACTCGGGCATTTTCCAAAAGTCCAAGTTGTCTCCAGGGTATCCAGGTTCATTTCTCCAATGGGGACCGTGCACTCCGTCGGTCAGTTCACTACCTGTGGAGTCATCATAGTACCACCAGCTCCAACTTGGGTCTCCAGGCGGAGCGGTGTAAGACACCGGGATGATCTTCGCAGCATTGGCAAACGCAGCTAGTCCGAGCATCAAGACGCAGACGCAAACAGCAACTCTCCTCATTTCCTCTCCCTCCAACGGCATTATTACAGAGTCCGTAAGTGTTGTGGTCAACAAAAACTCCCGCTGCACTTCTCATACTGCCCCCAAAAGCAGCCCCAGAAATACAGCAGGCTCTACTACGAACTATATCACAAAACGCTTGCTTGTCAAGCCCCGATCAATTATTGAGGCTCGTCAATGGTGCCGGTATCCTCCCCGCCATGCACACGAACTCGTCTGATGTGCCGTTGGCGATCTTCATGATTGGGCTTTCACCGAACAGACCGCCGAAGACGGCGCGGTCGCCGGCTTTCTTGCCGGGGACGGGGATCAGGCGGACGGAGGTGGTTTTGCGGTTCACTACGCCTATTGCAAGCTCGTCCATCGCCAGCGCGGCCAGAGTTTCGGCTGATGTGTCGCCGGGCAGCGCGATCATATCGAGGCCGACCGAGCAGACGCTGGTCATCGCTTCGAGTTTTTCGAGTGTCAGGTGGCCTTCCTCGACCGCCTTCGCAAGAGATGAATCTTCAGCGACAGGTATGAATGCACCCGAGAGGCCGCCGACCGATGACGACGCGAACGCCCCGCCCTTCTTCACCGCGTCGTTGAGCATCGCCAGCGCGGCTGTGGTGCCGGGGCCGCCGACCTTGGGTATCCCCATCGCTTCGAATATCTCGCCCACACTGTCGCCGACCTCCGGGGTGGGGGCGAGCGACAAATCCACTATCCCGAACTGTGCCCCGACCGCCTTCGCCACTTCGCGGCCTATCAGCTCGCCGCATCGGGTCACCCGGAACGCCGTGCTTTTCACCTCTTCGGCGATACTGCCGAGGTCGCAGGTCTTCGACTTCTGCCGCAGACGCTCGATGGCTCGCTTCACCACGCCCGGCCCACTGACCCCGATATTGATTACGGTCTCCGGCTCGCCGATCCCCTTGTAGGCCCCGGCCATGAACGGGTTGTCCTCGGGGATGTTCGCGAACACGCTCAACTTGCAGCACCCGAAGCCGTCGGAGTCGGCGGTTTTCGCGGCGATTTCGCGCCAGATACGGCCCAGCAGGAGCAGCGCGTCTACGTTGATCCCCGCCTTCGTGCTCGCGGCGTTGATCGACGCGCATAGCTGGGAGGTTTGCGACAGCACTTCCGGCAGGCTCTCGATCAGGTCGCGGTCGGAGACAGTCATCCCCTTCTGCACCAGCGCGGAGTAGCCGCCGATGAAGTCCACTCCCGCCTCCCGCGCGGCCTCGTCCAGGGTGTGCGCGACCCGCAGCAGGCCGTCCTTGCCGTGGCCCGCCATCACGTCGGCGATGGGGCTGACCGCCACCCGCTTGTTCACGATGGGTATTCCGTATCGCCTCGAAATCGTATGGCACGCGCTCACAAGCGGCGACGCGCATCGCACGATCTTCGCCTTTACCAGAGCGCAGGCGCGGTCGATGTCGCGGTCGGCGCAGTCGAAGAGATCGACGCCCATATTGACCGCGCGCACGTCCAGGTGCTCGTTCTGAAGCATTTCTATAGTCTGAAGAGTATCCTCAAGTCCGATCATTGGTTCCTATCCTTGCAAGTCGAGCACCGGCCGAACCTCGCTGGTGGCTCTGAAAATGTCCTGGTGTTGGAAATGAATGATTATGCCGAAGTCGCGGCCAACTTGTTCAAGATCGGCCTGCAATTCTTCTACATCTATGGACTTCGGCACCGACACCTGCGCGAGCATCAGAAGAACGCCCTCGTGCACGTAGCAGTAGAAGTCATCGACGTTTACGCCGCGCCCCGCAAGGTGGCCGGTGACTCGCGCGATTATGCCCTTCTGGTCGCGGCCCCGCATGCTCAGCGTGAAGCGCTCCGATGGGACGACCTCCGATTCGGACGCTTGTACGTAGGGCCGCACATTGACCTCCAACTCCCCGACCTGCCCCTTGCGCTCCACCGCCTGCCTGATCTCAAGCTGCGTGCGCTCATCAGGCATCTCGACGCTTATGATGAGCGTAAAATACCCGCGCAGAACCGTCTGGCTGAGGTGGGTGATATTGCCTTCCAGCCCGGTCAGCGCGGAGCTCACATCACCGACGATCCCGACTCGGTCGCTGGCCATTACTGTTAAAATGTAATCTTTCATGGTTCCTCCGGTCATATTGTAACAGAACCATGTGACCTCTGTCCCCATAAGTTTCACCCGCAAAGTGCCAATAATACCGAACGGAGTACAAAACACCGACGGAGCCAATCACACATGCTCATATTCATACTGCTCGCCGTAATGCTGTTTCTCGTTGTGCCGTATCGCGTCAAGAACCCGCCGAGGACCTTTCCGGTCGCGACGGTCGTACTGATCGGCATCAACTTGCTGGTCCACCTGATCGCCTGCAACATGAACCACCCGCTCTTCGCCATACGCCGCGATAGCCTGATGTCGTTCGCGCTCAGGTGGGGTGAAAGCCCGGTGCACACGGTCTTCACGGCCATGTTCCTGCACGGGGATATATTCCACCTGGCCGGGAACATGCTCTATTTGTGGGTGTTCGGGCCGGCTGTCGAGGACCGGCTGGGGATACCGCGCTATATATTGCTGTATTTCCTGGCTGGATTCTCCGGCACGGTCGCCCAGGTCGCGCTGGACGCATCGGGCATCCTTGGCGTCGCCGTGCCGACCATCGGCGCGTCCGGCTGCATATTCGGCGTGCTGGGAGCCTACTGGTATATCTACTCCTGGAGTCCCGTCTGCATCTTCTATTCGATCCTGTGGTTCTTTAGAGGAACTTTCGAGCTTAAGGCGATGTGGGTGATCGGGGCATACTTCATTGTGAACATCTACAGCGGCATACAAGCGCGCTCGGCTGGGAGCCTGGGTGGGGTCGCCAACTTCGCGCACGTGGGAGGCGCGGCGGCTGGTCTGCTGCTCGCGTTTGCGTTCCAGGTCAAGCGGGACAGCAGCGAGGTTTCGGAGGTCAAGGCCGCCCACGCGGAGGTCAAAGACCTCAATCTGTTGAGCTGCGCCGACCTACGCAAACTCGTGGAGAGCGCGCCGGACGATGAGGCGCTGCTCATCCAATACGCCCAGAAGGCCGTGCGCGATGGAGACGTGCAGGACATGAGGTTTGCGCTAGATAGGAACCTCAGAGCCATCCTCACAAACTGCCCGGACGCGGCGCTGACCTACGTTGCCGTGCTCCAAGGCCCGACCGACCACTTCACCCCCGGCGATCTGGTCTACCTCGGCAAGCTGGCCGAGCAACAGGCCCGGCCCGGCCAGGCGCTGCAAGTGTATGAGCTGATCGAGAAGAATCACCCAAACTCGCCCGAGATCGAGGTCGCGCTCTATCGGACGGCCGCCGTGCTCTGGCACAGGCTCCACGACGGCCCGCGCGCCTTGGCGAAGGTCACCGAGCTGCTCACCAGGTTCCCCTCCGGCCGCCTCATGTTCGAGGCCGAGGACCTGCGCGACGATATCACCCGCCAGCAAGGGACGGCGTCACAGGCGGCGTAGAAAGGCGGGAATTATCCGAGGGTTTCACCCTCAGACTCCCATAAGGGGCTCTGCCCCTTAACCCCGCAAGGAAACAAGTGTTTCCTTGACCTTCCTACCTCTGGGATTGTATGGATATCCCCATACAATCCCAGCAGCCGGGGGTCCAGGGGCCACTCGGCTCCTGGCAGAGTCCAGAGACAGAGTCTCTGGTGGGGATTGGGGCAAAGCCCCAAATGACTCCCGTATGACTTCTCTCCTGCTTGCCATCTCCGTCAACGTCTGCTATCCTTAGCTTCCAAGGGTACAATGACAAACAGACTGAGCAATCAAACATCAGGGGGATCTTAATGGAATACACCTATCTGGGCCGCACCGGCCTCCAGGTCAGCCGATTGTGCCTGGGCACGATGAACTTCGGCCCGCACACATCCGAGCCGGACAGCCACGCCATCATGGACCGCGCGCTTGAACACGGCGTCAACTTCATCGACACCGCCAACGTCTACGGATTTATGATCGGCGAGGGCATTACCGAGAACATCATAGGCCGATGGTTCGCCAAGGGTGGGGGACGGCGTGAGAAGACCGTCATCGCCACCAAGGTTTATGGCACAATGGGCGACTGGCCAAACACCTCGAGGCTATCGGCGCTCCACATTACGCGTGCCTGTGAAGCCAGTCTCAAACGGCTGCAGACCGACTACATCGACCTCTACCAGATGCACCATATCGACCGCAATACACCCTGGGAAGAGATATGGCAGGCGATGGAAACGCTGGTAAGGCAGGGCAAGGTGATCTATGTCGGCAGCAGCAACTTCGCTGGGTGGCACATTGCCCAGGCGAACGAGGTCGCGAAGAATCGCAACTTCATGGGCCTGGTTTCCGAGCAGTGTCTGTATAACCTCAACGCCCGGATGGCTGAGACGGATGTCCTGCCGGCCTGTGAGTCATATGGGCTGGGCGTAATCCCATGGAGCCCGCTTGCTAGTGGACTTCTCGGCGGGGCATTGAAGAAGGTCGCCGAGGGCCGTCGTGCGGAGGGGGGAGTGATGGAGCGGATCGAACAGAATCACGACAAACTTGAGAAATACGAGGCACTCTGCGCGGAACTTGGCGAAAGCCCCGCCGATGTCGGGCTCGCGTGGCTGCTGCGGAATCCCATCGTCACGGCTCCTATCATCGGCCCGCGCACCATCGACCAACTTGACGGCAGTCTTCGTGCCCTCGAAGTAAAGCTTTCGCCCGAAATCATGCAGCGCCTTGACGAGATATTCCCCGGCCCGGGCGGCCCGGCTCCGGAGTCGTTCGCCTGGTAGTATGTCATACTCGACAGCGGCAATAATAGACGTCGGGACCAACTCGATCAAGCTCATCGTGGGGCGGGTGAACGCGCGCGGCGAAGTCGAGGTATTGTCAGAGTCGGCGGCCATCACCCGCCTCGGCGAGGGGTTGGATATCATGCGCAATATCAGCCCCGAGGCCGAGGAACGTGCTGTAGAGGCCATATCCGACATGGTTCGGACCGCGCGCGGTCTTGGTTGCTTCGGTTGCATGCAGCCGAAGCAACTATTGATTCGCGTGGTCGGGACGAGCGCCGTCAGGGATGCCGTCAATCGTGATCGGCTGATTGACCGTCTCCGCGCTGAGCTGGGCGTCGATTTGGAGGTGCTCTCGGAGGAAGATGAGTGCCGGTTCTCGTACCTGGCGGTCGCTCTCGATCCGGCTTTAGGGACCTATGAGGGGCCTCATGTTGTGGCGGATGTGGGCGGCGGCTCGACGGAGCTGGCTTTGGGCGTCGGCAGTCGTCTCGAAACAGGAATTAGCCTCAAACTGGGTGTCGTTCGATTGACTGAGCGCTTCCTGACCTCCGATCCGCCGTCCTCCTCCGCCCTCAAGAGTGCCCGCGAGGAGGCGGATTCGCTCGTGTCGAAATGGCTCAAGGGCCGGAAGCCTGGGCGCGTCGTCGGAGTCGGCGGGAGCGCCATCAACCTGATGAGAATTCACAGGCGGATTCCAGCCGACACCATCGAGGGCGTGCATGGCTCTCTGATAAGCCGCGATAACCTTACGGAACTGCTGGACACTCTTGCGTCTCTCACCGTCGAGCAGCGTAAACAGATCATCGGCCTCGAGCCCGACCGCGCCGACACGATTCTCGCCGGGGCCATAATATTCGAGCGGATGCTAGCCGCATCGAATGCCCATCAGCTTATCATCTCCACGCGCGGCCTAAGATATGGGCTGCTGTGCGAGGTGTTGACTGGAGGCAGGGGGAAGGGGTAACGGTATAGGCGACAGGCATGCGCTATTCAGCGCAAGGGCGTTGGACGTGCGCCTATTCCATGAAGTATTCAGCCGTCGACTCAAGGAAGTCGGGCTTTAGAGATGAAGCCAGCCCGAGCTTCCGTATCCCCTCGACTTTCTGCAAGAACGAAGAAAACGGAAGAAATCCACACACTTCGGGTAAGGGGCGTTCTCGAAGGCAAAAAGTTGGGCGACGTATTTCTTGCACGACTTTGTCACGTCGATCATCGGGGGCTAGCAGATACAGTTTGATGTCCAAATTGGGCTGTAACGCAAGCAAGTCGCTCATACGAAGCAGCCCGGAGTAGATACTGGTTGTGCATTCGACCTCGAATGCTGCAACTATGGAATTGCCCCGTAGCCAGAGAACGTCGATTAGCTTGATTGTTCGGTTTGTGGCTTCGTTAAACTGAGTCGGAACCGCTGATACCATGCCAGGCATATCGCCCAGCAATTGACCATTCCACGACCGTCCTCTGTCGTTTTGTGCGACCCATACATTTAAGCCCATCTCTGCGCCTAGCTTCAGCAAATGAAACTGTAGTTCCGTGTGTTGGGTCCGCGTAATTGCCTCGTCTCCAGTCCCCTGGCTTGGATACCGGTCTTGTGCTAGCTGCTCAGGCTCATCCGACTCGGGAATGCTTACTGTCGCCTCAAGCGTCATCTTGCCCTTGCGTCGCTTTGCCTTGTACATAGGTGTCCGGTTCAATTTCTTCTGATCGACCGGCCGCTCAATCGGAGCAGTCTGCGCGTGTCGAAGGAGTTCCATCACCAACTCGCCATCCGTTGCGATCCGAAAGCGATTTGGAGACATGCGGATAAATCCGCGAAACTTTCCCCACTCCTCCGGCCCACCGTAGAAACAGACCCGGCTTTCAAGCTCCTTCATTGGAACACCGTGCTCGGGATCCAGCAGAATCAGTGGTTCAACATCAAGCCTAGCAGGGAAATCGGTCTGCCCCCATATTGGAGATTGGTCTTTGCTCAATCCGATGACCTGCAGAGCACCGACCCAACGCATAACTCCAGTGAGGTAGCACAGCAATATATCGCCCGGTTTTATTTGGCCTACAGAGTTGCGCATGCGTTCTCGGAAACCGGACACTTTGGCGCCGGCATTTCGAAATTCCTCCCAAGTTGTTCCAGTAAACAGGTCCAGCCAGTAGTTCACGCTGATTCCTCCGCAGCAAATAGACTTATATCGCCCCAGGGCGAGCTGTGGTTCTTCGGTCGCGAGGTAAGGGCATGATAACCCGGCAGGCGTTCCGTGTCAACGCTACCATCAAAGGACGAGGAGCATCTAAGACATGTGCCAGGCGTAATCAATGCTGTACTGATAACGTTGCTTGAAGATCGAATGGTTCAGTGGAAGCTTTGGGAGTGCCGCGAGTCAGTTCATTCTATCCCACGGCGTATTGCACGATAATCCCGACCGCTATACTAATCCCCAGCAGCAGGCCGAGGACCCGAATGGTATCCTTCGTGTTGTGGTTCTCCTTCAGCAGGACCAATATGCCCAGCCCGCCACTTGCGGATAGTCCTGCTATCGCCGAACCGAAGCTGATCCCGCCCTTCAGAAACACTTGAGTAATCGCGACCGACGCGGCGCAGTTGGGAATCAGACCGACAAGGGCCGTAAGCACCGGCTGCAGGATGGAGTGTTGCAAGAATACCTTGCCCAGATTGTGCGGCCCGATCCGGTAGATTATGTAGTTCAGCGCAACCGAAACCAGAAATACGAACGCATACACCTTCGCCGTATGCACCAGTGGGTGGATGACGAGCTGCCGCCTGGTGTCCTGGCGAGAGATATTGTGTTCGCAGCATCCGGTACTGTCTATCGCATCGTCAGTGGGCAGCCCGCCGGCGGCGGGTTTGGCGTAGCTCCCGAGAGCGAAGTCCACAACATAACCGGCCACCGCTCCGATTACTACCTTACTTAGCAACAGCGGCAGTACAAGCCCCGCCTTATCAGGCTGAGCAAGTATGACGGGCACGGCTTCATCGGAGGTCGCGAGAAATACAGCCAGCAGCGTTCCGACTGTGACCATCCTGCGGGTATACATCGCCGCCGCCAGCACTGAGAACCCGCACTGCGGCACGCTTCCAAACACCGCCCCCAGAAAAGGCCCCGCCTTGGCAGCCTTCTTGATGCGCTCCTGAATCGAACGGCCGAATCTGTTCTCGATCCATTCCACCAGCACGTAGATGACCAGCAGGAATGGAATCATCCTGGCGCTGTCCACAAGGGCATCCGCAAGAATTTGCTTCACATCGACCTCCGTTTGCATTCGACTACCCAAAGAGTGTAGCATTTAGAGGGCCGCACTGCAAAGGGAATTTACGCATTTTGCGCGAATAGTATCCGAGGCATAGCGTGTTACGGCATCGGCTCCGGCACGAAGGCTTGTGACATGTCATTCTGAGGAGGAACGACGAAGAATCTGTTTTGCATCGAGGGCTTCGTGGTAGTACGAGGCTTCGGTTCAAAGCAGATTCTTCGCCTTCTGCTCAGAATGACAAGACTTATGACTTCGTGCAGAGATCAGGTGCCATATGTTGGACGGACGGCCCGAAAGGACGAAACAAACGAAACCGGAAGTATTCACCTTACATAATGGTCATAACGTAAAGCTCTTCCAAGGAGATTGCGTCGAGGGCATGCGATCCCATCTCGAAGAGAACAGCGTGAGCGTGGTCGTGACCTCGCCGCCGTATAATCTTGGCATTCGTTACAACGGCTACGATGACACTCTCGCGCGGGAGGATTATCTCGAATGGACGGGGAAATGGGCGGCGGAAGTCCGTCGCGTGCTAGCCGAGGATGGCTCGTTCTTTCTGAACGTCGGCTCGAAGCCCACCGACCCTGTGGTCCCGTTCCAGATTCTTGATGTGATGCTTCGTCATTTCAAGCTGCAAAACGTGATACACTGGGTCAAGTCCATTGCGATTCTTAAAAGCGAGGTCGGCAACTACCCCGGCATCACGCGGGATGTGGCAGTCGGGCATTATAAGCCGATCACCAGCGGGCGTTTTCTGAACGATTGCCACGAGTACATATTTCATCTAACCAAGAACGCCGATGTCTCGCTCGACCGCCTGGCCTTGGGCGTTCCGTATCAGGACAAAACGAATATCGGGCGCTGGGCGAACGCGTCGGGCGGCGTCCACTGCCGGGGCAACACGTGGTTTATCCCATATGAGACGATCAAGTATCGCGAAAAGGACAGGCCACACCCCGCGACGTTCCCCATCGAGCTTCCGATGCGCTGCATACGGCTCCACGGGCTCGATCGGGTGAAACTGGTCCTCGACCCGTTCCTGGGCATAGGCTCCAGCGCTCTGTCCTGCGCCCGGCTCGGAGTGCCGTTCGTCGGATTCGAGATCGCCGAGGAGTACTTTAATGAGACGTGCCGCCGATTGACTTCGGAGTTGAATAGCCCTGAACCGGCAACCGACAGCGCACAACCGCGAGCTTTTGGAACTGGTCACAATGAACAGGGACGCCTCGGTCTCTGAGACCGGGGGGTAATGAAGCGCGGGACCTGACCCGCCATTGTGCGGTCCCTTCATTCTGCATTCTTCACTCATCATTCTGCATTGGCTTGAAGTCCACACTGCTGAATTTCGCCAGCGTCCTGAACTGGTCCTCGAATGCGTTCAGCCCCGGTGTTCCGCCCGTATGTATGAAAATCACCGTGCGGTCGCGGTCAATGGCTCCGGTCTTGGCAAGATCGATCAAGCCCGACATTGCCTTGCCGGTGTAGACCGGGTCGAGGATCAGCCCTTCGGTGCGGGCGGCGGTCAGGATCGCGCGGTTCCCTGGTTCCGACGGGACTCCGTATCGCTCACCATAGTATTCGTCGTTTACAATGAGATCGTCGGGGGTGAACGTTTCATCGACCCCTATCAGCTTTGCCGCGCCGTTGGCGTTTTCGGCGGCGATTATGCGCAAGGGCTTGGACTTTCTTGCGACGCTGATTCCGATCAGTTCAGCCTGTGGCAGGAACAGCCTGACACCCAGCGCGCAGCCTGCCATCGTTCCAGCGGATCCGACCGGGACGAATATCAGCGGCGACTTGTCCCTGTCCTCCAACTGCCCGGCCAACTCGCGTATCCCCTGAACGTATCCCAGGCTTCCGAGGGGCGTCGATCCGCCGATGGGGATGACGTAGGGCTTCCTGCCTCGGCGCAGCAGTTCATCAGCCTCCGCCCACATCGCCTTCTCCATGTCCTTGACGGTGGCATCCTCCATGAAGCGGATCTCGGCCCCAAGGACCACATCCAGCAGCAGGTTGCCATAGAACCGATCAAAGCGCGGCCCTCCCAGGAACAGGATGCAGTCTTCGATACCGAGCTTGCGTGCGGCGCCGGCGGTCATCCGAGCGTGGTTGGACTGTGGGCCGCCGTCGGTGAGCACCACATCGGCCCCCTTCGCCAGCGCGTCGGCCATCAGATACTCGAGCTTGCGGGCCTTGTTGCCGCCCCCGGCGAGGGTAGTGCAGTCATCACGTTTGATCAGCAGCCGGTGCAGCCCTAGGATCGAGGCAAGTCGTGGGGCCTCTTCAAGCGGGGTGGGCAGGGTGGTAAGTTTTACTGTTGGGATATCGTCAAGTCTCATAGTTGTATATACATGTCCATCTATATTGCCCAAACTTATACAGCAGCTCAGGCTGGTTCCCGTCCTCACGCCATTGAGTATACCCGCGCGCCAGCACGCTCGTCAATCCTTTTCTTCTCTTTTCGTGCCTTCGCCCTTTCGTGCTTTCGTGGTGAAATTTCCTTCCCGAATCTCGCACGCTTGCGGAACATGTCGGATTGCCGTAGCATGAACCTATGGCGGTTGATCTTTTTGAGAAATCGAAGGCAAGGCTCGCGCGTGAGGTTGGCGGGATGGCGCTGGATGGGGCGGCGGCGGTCAAGTTCGCGCTCGCGTTCCCGAATGTGTATAAGGTGGGGATGGCCTCGCTGGGCTATCAGCTTGTTTACAGAATGCTCAACAGTCTGCCTAATGCCTCGTGCGAGCGCGTGTTCCTGCCGGACGATGACGATCTCAAGGAGCACCTCCGCACGCAAACCGAAGTCTTTACCCTCGAAACCATGCGGCCACTCTCGGAGTTCGACGTGGTAGCATTCTCGATATCGTTCGAGATGGACTACCTGAATGTTCTTCGCATCCTCAAGCTCGCCAATCTCCCCGTGGAGAGCCGTAATCGTGGTGATTTCGACCCGCTTGTGATCGCCGGAGGACCCTGCGCCACGTTCAACCCGGAGCCATTGGCGGATATTGTGGACGCGTTTGTTATTGGGGACGCCGAGGAGGTTCTTCCCAGCCTGGTGGATGCCATCGAGTCCACCAGGGGAAAGCCGCGGGCCGATGCCCTGGCCGCGCTTTCGAGTGTTTCCGGGGTCTACGTTCCCAGCTTCTATAAGGTTGAGTATGCCGACACGGGCGAAATCGCGCGCGTCTCGAACATCCAGCCTGCACCTGAGAAGATCCGGCGAGCCGTGACACGCGATCTGACTTCCCATCCTCCCGATTCAATGATACGCGCTGAGGAAGCGGAGTTCGGCGACATCACGCTAATCGAAGTCGCCCGCGGCTGTGGAAGGAAGTGCCGGTTCTGCCTCGCGGGGCACATTACCAGGCCCCCGCGCGAGCACGTTTCGTTGGGGGGCTTTGCCCCCAAACCCCCACCAGAGACTCTGTCTCTGGACTCTGCCAGGAGCCGAGTGGCCCCTGGACCCCCTACTCAGGATTTGTCCACCCCATGTGGGGTGGACAAATCCTGCGTGGGAAGGTCAAGGAAACACTTGTTTCCTTGCGGGGTTAAGGGGCAGCGCCCCTTATGGGAGTCTGAGGGTGAAACCCTCGGAAAGAAAGGCACGCGGTTCGGGCTGGTGGGCGCGGCGGTGTTCGACTTCTCCGAGGCGGTCAATATGTGCCGGGAGATAGTCGAATCGGGCGGTGCGTTCAATGTGTCCTCGGTGAGGCTGGAGACTGTCACCCCTGAGGTCGCCCAGTTGCTGGCGGCGGGCGGCCAGAAGACCTTGACAATCGCCCCCGAGGCCGGCAGCGAGCGTTTGCGCCGGGTCATTAATAAGAACGCCACGGATGAAGATGTCTTCTCGGCGGTCTCGGCGGCCCGCGAAGCCGGTATTAACCGCATCAAGCTCTACTTTATGATCGGCCTGCCGACGGAGACCGCCGAGGACATCGACGCGATCATCGACCTCGTGCGCCGCCTGGCATCGAGTTTTCCCGGGATGGCTTTTCAGGTGTCTGTGAGCTGTTTCGTGCCCAAGCCGTGGACGCCGTTCCAGTGGTGCGCGATGGAGCATGAGAATGTGCTCAAGAAACGCTATGCGGCTCTGCGATCCGGCATTTCATCGATCAAGGGCGCGCAGTTCGGCGGCGAAAGTCCTAGGCTTGCGGCTATTCAGGCGCTCCTTGCTCGGGGTGACCGCCGCCTTGGTCGCATGTTGATCGCCGCCCTGGAGAACGACGGCGACTACTCCGCCGCTCTGCGCCGAGTCGATATAGACCCCGCTTTCTATCTCTACCGCGAACGCCGGGCCGACGAGACGCTCCCCTGGGACCACTTGGATATGCTGATCGGCAAGGACTACCTCCGTCGTGAATATGAAAATGCACTGAATGGAGTAACCACGCCGCCCTGCGACATCGGCCCCTGTCGGGCCTGCGGCGCGTGTGGTGTGTAGCGGAAGGGAATTACCACGAAAGAACGCAAGGGACGAAAACACGAAAAGGGAACACAAGAAGTCCCTTCCCCTTTCGCGTTTTCGTCCTTTCGGGTTTTCGTGGCGAAATTCCCTTCCTCGACTATAAGCTGTCTGGGTTGCGGGCACAAATTTTATACAACTCTTTACTTGACATAGAAGGAATTCGGTGTAATACTATCCAACTAGTAAACGTCTGACCGCTAGTAATCGTGTGATTACGAGTGGACAGCAATAATCGTAAGCTGGAACATGTCCATCATATCAAATAACCTGCGCGGTGTAAGAGAGCGCATAGCGGTCGCGGCGGAGAAATCCGGGCGCGGGGCGAGCGAGATTACGCTCGTCGTGGTCACCAAGACGCGGGGCGTGGAGGAGGTCAGGGAAGCTATCGCATGCGGCGCGACCGACCTGGGCGAGAACTACGTCCAGGAAGCCGAGGTGAAATACGGCCAAATCGGCGACGCGGCGCGCTGGCACATGATCGGCCATCTGCAGCGCAACAAGGCGCGGCACGCGGTCGAGATGTTCAGCCTGATACATAGCGTGGATGACGAAACGCTTGCCCGGGAAATCGGCCGCAGAGCCGAGGCGATAGGCAAGCGGATGGACGTTCTGGTAGAAGTGAAGATATCGGACGAGCCCACCAAGTTCGGCGCGAGCGCCGACGAGGCCTTGAGGCTGGTCGATCAGATATCTGTGATCACGGGAATCAGGCTTTGCGGACTGATGGGGATGGCGCCATTTCTGCCGAACCCGGCGGACACGCGGCCCTATTTCTCGAAGTTGAAAGCGTTATGGGACAGGCTGCCGGAAGAGCAGCGGCTCTATCTCTCCATGGGCATGACCCAGGACTTTGAGATAGCTATCGAAGAGGGATCGAACATGGTGCGTATCGGCACGGCCATATTCGGTCCGAGAGCGTAGAGCAGTCAGCACATTGCAAATCCAAAAAAAAGTAAGCAAAGGTGCGCTTAGTCACGGATTCGGAGTGGGCGCCCAACACCCAACCATGGCTGGCGACATTTCCTGAATGGGAGGGTAACAAGCGTGAAAGCAGCACCACAAGAAGAGTACGACGATCAGCCTCGAGGGCTATGGAGCAAGTTCAAGGAGAAGCTCGGCTGGGCCGACTACGAAGAAGAGGAAGTCGAGTTCGTGGAAGACTCATCCGGCAGAAGACGGCCGACAACGGTCCGCGTGCATTCGTCAAGGCCGACCTACGTGTCGGTGTGGATGACTATTCAGTCGTTCGAGAACGCCCAACAGGCAGCGGACGGCCTGAAAGAGGGTCATCAGCAGATCGTGAACCTCGAAAAGGCGACGCCCGAGGTTTGCACCAGGGTAATCGACTTCCTCAGCGGAGTTATCTACGCCCTGGACGGCTATATCGAAAAGGTGGGGGACAAGGTCTATCTTTTCACCCCGAGCAATTACGTGATAGAAGTTGAGAACGGGAGCGGCAGCCGCAAGCTCAACGCCCTGTTCCACGAGAACTAGATCGACATCGGGACCCGGCGCGGATGCGCTGGGTCCTTGTGGTTTTTGTGATCCGTAGCGTGATTTCCTGTCTGCAATGCACGAACGCCGAAATCTTGTCATTCTGAGCCGAAGGCGAAGAATCTGCTTTGAACTGAATGGATGGACTGCCACGAAGTGTTCAAAGCAGATGCTTCGTCGTTCCTCCTCAGCATGACAAACTCAAGGCTTCGTGCAGTGGCCAAGGGCCGCGCTAACAGGTGTTGTCAGCATTGGGGCTACGAGCGATGGTAACATCAAATAACATAAGCAAACTGACAATTATAGGCGCCGGGGCGATGGGGTCCGCGTTCGCCAAGGGGCTGATCGCCGCCGGATTGGTGGATGCCGCGTCGCTCACCATGGCGGACATAGATGCCGCCAGGCTCGGGACGCTTGCGTCTGAGCTGGGGGTCAATACAACTTCAGACAATGCCTCCGCCGTGCGCGGGGCCGATGTTGTCCTGCTCGCAGTGAAGCCGGGGTTGGTTCCAACGGTTCTTTCGGGCGTATCAGGCGAGATTAAAGCAGGACAGTTGATTGTCTCGATAGCGGCCGGGGTAAAACTTCAGTCGATCGAGTCCGCGCTTCCCGAGGGCGCGTCGGTGGTTCGGGCGATGCCGAACACGCCGAGCCAGATAGGGGCTGGGGCCACGGGGTTCAGCCGTGGTAAGGCCGTAACTGATGACCAGGCTGGGGTTGCGCGAACGATATTCGATGCGGTGGGGATCTCGGTCGAGGTTCCCGAGAAGTCGCTGGACGCCGTCACCGGCCTGAGCGGAAGCGGCCCGGCTTACGTTTATCTTATGATTGAGGCCCTGTCCGACGCGGGCGTGAGAGTCGGCTTGACCAGGGCTGTTTCCATCAAGCTGGCGGCGCAGACGGTGATGGGCGCCGCGCGCATGGTGTTGGAAACCGGGGAACATCCAGCCCATCTCAAGGATCGGGTCACAAGCCCCGGCGGAACGACCATCGCCGGTATCGACGCGCTTGAAAGCGCCGGTTTCCGCTCGGCTCTGATCAACGCGGTAAAGGCGGCGACCAAACGCTCCGAGGAACTCGGCTGAGGGTAATGAAATGGCAATAACACCCGTGGACATAGTCCACACCCAATTTAAGACTTCATTCAAGGGCTACAATCGAGCCCAGGTGGACGAGTTCGTACGCTCGGTCACGGACGCTCTCGAAGAGGCGTTCAAGGAGAAGAACGAACTCCAGCGCCGGATACATACACTACAGGATGACCTCGACAGGATCAAGAAGATCGAGTCGGCGATGACCGATGCCCTCACACTCGCGCAAAAGAGCGCGGAAGAGGTCAAGGCTGCCGCTCATCATCAGGCGGAGTTGATTCTTCAAGAGGCCGAGCAGGCACGCGTGCGGATGACCATCGATTCTCAGACCGAATCCGAGAGATACCGCGCCGATGTCGCCTTGTTGCAGGGCACGAGGGACCGCTTCGAGTCTGAGTTCAAGCAGATGCTGAGCACCTACCTCGAATGGCTCGAAAAGCGCGGGGCACGCGACGAGGTCCGCTCAGAGGTCGCCTAGTTGGCACTGAATCAGCCTCGATGCACCGACGACGATTCGTCCTGGCTCGGCTATCTGCTCGTGATTGGGCTGATCGTCGGGGCACTGGTCGCTCTGAACTTGTTGGTAACTGGATCCGAGAGCTCGGGTAGGGCTGACGAGTTGTCGGTGTCGGCAATGAAACCGCCGTTGGTGTGGCTGGTATCTCTACTGGTGACGGCGGGGATTCTTGGCTTCGTTCTTATCATTATCTTCTTCAAGAAATACGGCCGCTCGCTTCGATATGCGCCGCGCCCTCGCGTGCAGTCCTCGGTACTGCTTGTTGGCTTTTTAGCATATTTTCTGACCTACTTTATACTGAGCGCATTTGCCGGTATAGTCACCGAGTCCTCGGGGATAACCGAGTCCGACGCCTCCGCCTACCTGCTGCTTCATCTCATGGCCATGCTCGGCGGGTTTGCTGCCGGGATGGGCTGCTTGTGGTGGCTGACATCGCATACGCACGAGGATGTCCGCGAGATTGGGCTTCGGATCAACTCCGTCGTCAAGGAAGTCGGGTGGGGGATAGCGGCCTACTGCGCAGCGCTGCCCCCGGTGGGTACGGCGGCTCTTATCACCTATTATCTATCGAAAAATCTTCTGCGCAACATACAGACGCCGGAGCATCCGATTGTCCGGCAGGCCGCGGACGGTGGGGCTGCAATGGCGATGGCCTTTATTTTGGCGGTGCTCGCCGCGCCGATTGTCGAGGAGACATTCTTCAGAGGTTTTCTCTACACGGCCCTCAGGATGAAGATGGGCGTGTGGGCGGCGACGCTACTTTCCGCGACTATCTTCGCCGTCATTCATCCCACTTTCCCCGGGCAGTTCCTTATGCTCTTCGCCCTGGCCTGCGTGCTTGCGCTGACGCGTGAAAAGACTGGCTCGCTGCTGCCCTGCATTATTTGCCATGCGATCAACAACGGCGTAACAATGCTGGTGATGATTCTCAGATCGTGAGCCGAGCCACTTTTTTGGAACTAGCTCCGCTTTGTCTTCGTTATATTAGAGGTGGTTGACCCATCCTTGTATTTATAGTATGATTCTCTCACATTACGGTTTGATTTGAAAGGAGCTCAGTTTATGCGTAATAGGATGCTGGTGATGGCACTGACCGCGCTGCTCTGTCTGGCGCTGTCGTCTATGCTTTTTGCTGCGAGCACTACCGCCAAACCCGCGGTGAAAGCAGCCAAGCCTGCCAAGTTCGATCAAAAAGCGGTTATGGAGAAGTTCTGGAAGGCCCCCGATAGCACAGTTGTCGGCACTGTGAACGGCGCAAAGGTCACCAAGGGCGAACTCTTGAGAGATATGTGGAACTGGAATGCCCCGAGTTCCCTTGGGGACGTCCTCAATCAGAAGATGATCGAGGAGGCCGCCAAGAAGAATAAGATTTCTCTGACACAGGCCGAGATGCAGGCTCAGATCAATGACTCGCTGAAGAGAATGAACATGACGAGCGTGGATCAGTTGCTCAATCAGTTCAAGATCACCTACGACCGCTTCATTTCCGGCACGCGGATCTCCGCGCTGGCTCAGAAGATCGTGCAGCGCCAGGTGGTCGTCACGGACGCTGAGTATGCTGAATGGATGAAGGCCAGGCACATACTCATCAGGTTCCCGCAGGACATTACCGACAAGGCCAAGCAGGAAGAGGCCGCCAAGACCAAGATTGACGCCATTGCTCTCAGACTCAAGAATGGCGAGGACTTCGCCAAGGTCGCGACTGAGGTCTCCGAGGATCCGGGCAGCGCCAAGATGGGCGGTGACCTCGGCTGGTTCACCAAGGGAAGAATGGTCCAGGAGTTCGAGAAGGTCGCGTTCGACCTCAAGGCCGGACAGGTCAGCGAGCCCATCAAGACATTCTACGGCTATCATATTATCGAGGCTGAGAAGCTCGGAAGAGACGCCACCGGCGCCGAGAAGGCTGAACTCAAGAAAATGATTCTTGAGAAGAAGGTCCCGATGGCGATGGGCCAGTGGTTCCAGGGACTGCAGGCCAAGGCGAAGATCAACAACATGCTGATGCCTCCGCCCGAGAAGCCGAAGCAGCCTGCAGTAAATATGCAGCAGCCTGCCCCGAAGCCCGCGGCTCCCAGGCCCGCCCCTCCCGCTCCGAAGGTCGAGGCTCCTAAGCCTGCGCCTACACCTGCGCCCGCGGCGAGCGAGAAGCCGGAAACCACTCCGCCTCCTCCTCCGCCCGCGCCCGCGCAGTAGTTCGGGTAACATCATACGAGTGCGGAATTGGGAGTGTGGAGTTCGGAGTGAGGGAACCTTTCCCCATTCCGCACTCCACACTCCACACTTATCACTCCGCACTCAGGTGCCTGCTGAACCAGTCCGCTGCCAACCGAGCAACCTCCTCAAGGGCGCCGGGCTCCTCGAAGAGATGCGACGCCCCCGGCACGATCACAAGCTCCTTCGGCCCGCTCAGAAGCTCGTAAGCCTGCTGATTGAGTGGAATCACGGGAACGTCGATCCCGCCGACTATCAGAAGGATGGGGGCTTTAACTTCGGGCAGGTATTGCATTGCCAGGTCGGGCCTGCCTCCGCGCGACACTACGGCGCCAATCTCAGGGTTTCCGGCTGCCGCCTGCAAGGCTGCCGCCGCTCCGGTGCTTGCGCCGAAGTAGCCGATAGACAGATCCCGCGTGGACGGTTCCTGGCGCAGCCAATCGGTAGCCTCGAGGAGGCGCTGGGCGAGGAGATCGATATCGAAGACTTTGCTCCGGTCATCCGCCTCCCAGTTCTCAAGGAGATCAATAAGCAGGGTTCCGAGGCCATTCTCCCTGAGCACTCGCGCCACATACTGGTTGCGCGGGCTCAGGCGGCCGCTGCCGCTCCCATGGGCAAACAGGACCACGCCCTGTGCGCCATCCGGCAGGCCGAGTATTCCCTCCAGCCGCGCCGATTCCGTGTCTACGTGCACTAATCGCTCCACACTCGTTCTCATGGTAGTTTTCACCTTGTTCGTATAAGCCTGTACGAAGGACATTACCCTCGCAATGTCGAAGCCTAACAGGGTTATTTGTCGGAATCGAGCGAACCAACCCGGCAGTTTTGCCGTCTAACAACCGGTGGCCGGGCTGCCGATAATCATATTGATGGGAGCAAAGCGCGGTTTGATTCGTTGTTTCAGATGGGTGTTGACGCTGGGGCTGGCGGCCTGCTGGCTGTGTTCGTGCGCGTACGCCTCAAATACACTCACGCTCAGCCTTGAGGCTCCGGAACTGGGAGATTCGCCCAAGGCCGTTTCCGGGCAGACTCCCCTCCCGAAGAAAACCGCGCCCAAGCCCAACACCGTGACGGTGGGACGCGTCGGGATGGTCCAAGTCTCCTCCGCGAGCATCTTTCGGTCGAAGTCCTACCGCGGCCGCAAGTTGGCCGTGGTGAAGGCCGAGACCCCCGTCGCCATTGTCAAGGAAGAGGGAGCCTGGTACGGCATCCTGATGAACAACGGTGCAATCGGTTGGATACCCGCGAAGAGCGTCCGGCTGACCACCTACGAACTGGTCGCCAAGAGCAATCCCCAGAGCCGGACCAATCTCACTTCGCGCGGCGGCCTGGTTAATAGAGGCGAGACGTGGACCGACCGCATTATTCGCCAGGCAATGCAATATTCCGGCGTTCGCTATGTCTTCGGCGGTACAGATCCCAACGCGGGGATGGACTGCTCGGCTTTTGTCCGAATGATCTTCGGCCAGTTCAGCATCAACCTGCCTCGCACCGCCCGCGAACAGGCCGAGGTAGGCTCGGCCGTTCCGTTCGATCAGCTTCAACCCGGTGACAGGCTATACTTTGCCTGTCGCAACCCCTACATCGACCACTGCGGCATCTATGCCGGGAATGGCTACTTCGTACACTGTTCGTCTTCACGTAACGGGGTAGGAGTCGATGCGCTCACCTCCAATTTTTACGGCCGCAGCCTTGTTGTCGCCCGCCGCTCCTAACCGCTTTTTCGCTCTCCGTACGACACTTGCCTCGCGTGGTTGCCGACTGTCTTGGGTAGTACTAACTATCTGCGTAGACGGGAGGTTTGAAGAATGCGAAACAGGTTCTCTATGTTTAGCGCAATCGCTGTGCTGGTGATCACAGCGACGGTCGTAGTGGCTCAAGCCCCCAGGATGGGGCCTCGAAACGCCGGTGGCGGCATGATCTGCGACTGGACTCAGGGCAAGATCGCGCGGGAGTTGGCATTGACCAAAGACCAGATGGATAAGATCAAGCAGATCCATATGGACTTTATGAATGCTACAAAGGATACGCGCGAGCAATTGCGAGCTAAATGTGAGCAGATGGTTGCTCTTTGGTCGGTCGATCAGCCCGATGCGGCGGCGATCAAGAATCTGCTATCCGAGATTGATCCGCTCAAGGCTCAGTTGAGAGACATGGCCGTCGACCATGCAGTCCAGGCTTATAATGTCCTCACTCCGGCGCAAAAGATCAAGGCCCGCGCCATGCTCAAGGCCCATCTCGGCCACATGCGGAAAGGCTGCTGGATGGGGGGAGATATGGGCGGCTAAAGGGGCTGCACGCCTGCTGGATTTCGCACGAACGCTGGAATCTTGTCATGCTGAGTGCAGCGAAGCATCTGCTTTGAACTGAAGGCATGGACTACCACGAAGGGTTCAAAGCAGATTCTTCGCCTTTGGCTCAGAATGACAAGACTTATGGCTTCGCGCAGAGATTAGGCACCGCATGTTAGATGGGCAGCACCCGTTTTCTGATCAAGGTTCGAGGCTTTCCGCTTTCCGCTCTCCTCTATTATTTAGGCCCGATAGCGGACAGGCGGATAGCGCCGCGGGTCTGTTCGGTCACTTTTGTCGTATCCGAACTGATTACCCCAATTGCCCATACGATCTTGGCATCGTCAACGACAATGGGGGTATTTATGCGTTCGCGCCTCGGTATCTTCTTGTCCACGAACACATCCTGCAACTTTTTCGATTCGCGCATTCCGAACGGGACGATGCGGTCGCCCGGCCGGATGTTCCTCACCCGAAGCTTGCCGGTGATTGCCGCCTGGTCTATGAGCGCTTGGGTGGGGGGCAGTTTCTCCGGACGTGGTGAATCGACGATCTCCGCTGTGATTGTGACATCGATGGCCGGGATGCGCGTATGCCCTGGAATCTGCAATTCGATATCGAAAGGCTCCACGTGCGGCAGTCTCTGCAGACCCCGGACCTCGAACTTATCACCGGCTCTCTCGGCGTACAGCGTGCCCGACGGCAGAGTGATAACGAAGTCTTCCCCTCGCCGAATCGCCTCCACGACGCGTTCGACCTGCTCGAAGCTGAGGTCCTTGAGCTTTTCTACCTCGGCCCGAATGATGCGCCGCTGGATTGCGGATGGCAGAGCAGCAAGCAGCTCCGCGTCGAGTGCGCCTTCTCGAAGTATTTGGGCAGCCTCCGAAGCCGCCGAGTCGTTTAGAAACTCGCTCTCAGCGCACGCGATATCCGCGAGATTGATGAGCGCGCGCCTGATCTGGGGGTTGTAGTCGCGTTCGAGCAGGGGCAAGAGTTCATGGCGGACTCGACTGCGCGCGTATGTGACGTCCATATTGCTTTCGTCGACACGGTAGGGCAGGCGGTTCTGGGCGATGTATTCTTCGACTTCCTTGCGGGTCGTCTCAATCAGAGGCCGGACGATGTTTCCGCGCACGGGCCGGATCGAGCCAAGCCCGTCGGTGCCTGTTCCACGGATGATATTGAGCAGCACTGACTCCGCCCGATCATCAGCCGTGTGGCCGACCGCGATCTTGCCCGCGCCGACTTCCCGAGCAATCTCTTCAAGGCACTGATATCGGACGATTCGCGCCGCTTCTTCCTCGCCTACCCGCATTTCCTTGCGAACCGCGGGGATATCGACCTTGCGAACACTGACCGGCAGCCCAAATTGATGTCCAAGATTACGTACAAATTCTTGGTCAATATTGGACTCTTTGCCGCGAAGCCCGTGGTTTATGTGGGCTATGTGAAGAGATATGCCGAACTCATCGGCGTGGGTGTGGAGCGCGTGGAGCATGGCGACCGAATCCGGCCCGCCCGATACGGCTACCAGGACCTTATCGTCGGGGTCGAACATGTGGAAGCGCCGCGCGGCGATGATTATTTCCCTTCCGGACTCTCCACTCTCCACTTTCCACACTCCACTATTTCCCAAGAAGCATCGGCATCAAGTTCGGCGCAAACTCGATCACCAGCTTCGTGTCCTGGGCGCCGCGCTCGTCCATCGGCAGGCTATTGCGCTCGGGCTTCGTGGAATCGAAGAGAATGAACGGCACTTTCTCAGGCGAGTGCGAGCCGGTGGCGATTGGGGTGGGGTGGTCCGGCATTAGGAGGATTCGGATGTCCTCCCCGCGCTGCTTGACGCCATTCAAGATAGTTCCGAGCACTAGACTGTCGCAGTTTTCGATAGCCTCGATCTTCTTTTCGATGTCGCGCTCATGTCCAGCCTCATCGGGGGCCTCGACATGCACCCACACGAAGTCATACTTATCCAGCGCGGCGAGCGCATACTGCCCCTTGCCGAGGTAGTTGGTATCGACGTATCCGGTCGCCCCAGGCACGTCAAATACCGTCAGGCCGACCATCCGCCCGAGGCCCTTGATCAAATCGACCGCCGCGACCACCGCGCCCGCTTTGCCGAAGAGCGTGGAGAAGCTCGGGATGGCCGGCAGATGGCTTTCGCCCCAAAACCAGATCATGTTAGCTGGGTGGTGGCCTTCATCGCGCCTGCATTTGTTGATCGGGTGACTGTCTAAGATTTCATAAGAATCTTGTATAAGGTTGATCAGCTTGCCGTCGCCGTCCCCCTCGGGCAGGTAATCCCGAAAAGGCTTGTCATGGAACTTATAGGGCGCGCTGCAGTGGACATTGTCCGACCCTCCGCGCCATACCATGATATGCCGATAACTGACACCCGGGTAGAACTTGATCGCGCTGCTGGAGAGCTTTTCGTCAACGACCTTTATCAGCTCACGCGCCTCGCCGGTGCTGATATGCCCCGCGCTGGAGTCGAGCATCAGCTCGCCGTCGGTCGAGACCAAATTCGTGCGGAAGACGGCGTCCGTCGTCTCCATCGGAATCTGAAGGCTCGCCGCCTCGATAGCGCCCCGGCCCGTGTAGTACTTCAGCGGGTCATAGCCAAGGATGCCCATGTTCGTGACATCGCTGCCCGGCGACATCCCCAGCGGAGTCGTGTTCGCGGCCCCGATCCTGCCCTGGGCGGCAAGAGCGTCCATATAGGGCTTCCGGGCTACCTGCATCGGAGTTCTTCCATCAAGCTCCGCAAGCGGTTCGTCGGCCATGCCGTCGAATATGATCAGAAGGTACTTCATATCAATTTTGGTGGTACCACTCTTAGCGTGATCCGATGTCGAGTAATTCATGAGTGGCCATATACATCATGCGAACGTAGAAGTCTTGTCATGCTGAGCGTAGTCGAAGCATCTGCTTTGCACTGAATGTATGCATTACAAAGAAGTGCCAAAAGCAGATCCTTCGTCGTTCCTCCTCAGGATGACAAGGACTGTTCCTCCTCACGATGACAAGACTTACGGCTTCGTTCAGAAGCCAAGCATTGCGGGCTGTCCACGGACGGAACTTGATTCTTAACTAACCAAGCTTCCTTCCAACGATCCTTCGATACGCCTCTCTATACTTATCCGCCGTCTTCTCAATTATCTCCGACGGCAGTTCGGGACCCGGGTAGGTCTGATCCCAGTCCAGTGTTAAGAGGTAGTCCCGAACGAACTGCTTGTCGAAGCTCGGCTGGCCCTTGCCGGGCTGATAGACTTTTGCATCCCAGAACCTCGACGAATCCGGCGTTAGGGCCTCGTCTATCACAATCAGCCGCCCGTCGAACTCGCCGAACTCGAACTTGGTGTCGCAAATGATGATCCCGCGCTCAGCCGCGTACTCCGACGCCCGATTATACAGCGCCACAGCCGCGGCCTCGAGCTGGCGGCCCATCTCGTCCCCGACGATCTCTCGCGCACGCTCGGCGCTGATGTTGATGTCGTGGCCGGTCGATTCCTTGGTGGAGGGCGTGAACACCGGTTCCGGCATCTTCTGGCTCTCGACCATATCGGATGGCAGCGTCACGCCGTGCAGGACTATCGCATCGCCATTGCCCGCCGCCGCTTTCAGAGCGGAGTATTCTTTCCATGCGGACCCCGCGAGATACCCTCTGACAACGCACTCGATCGGCGTGGGATTGGCCTTTTGGGTAATCATCGAACGGCCATCAAGCATCTCGCGATACTGCTCCGGGTTCGATGCGCCGGTCTTGCCTATCCGCGCCAGAATCTCGTCAATATCGGCACTGATCACGTGGTTCTCGATGATATCCGAGGTCAGATCGAACCAGAAGAGCGATATCTGCGTCAGCACCTTGCCCTTGTCGGGAATACCGCTCGGCAGCACGACATCGAACGCGGATATCCGGTCCGTCGCGATGATCAGCAGCGAATCGCCTAAGTCATAGACATCGCGCACCTTGCCGGTCGCGTGCTTCCTCAGGCCCTGAATGTCTGTCGAGGTCACGATCATATCAGCTTCATCTCCCTGGCGACGGCGTCGGTATCGGCGGGCAGCTCGATGAACGGGTCGCAAATCTCCATTGCCCGCTTCGGGTCCTTGAGGCCGTGTCCCGTCAGGATGCAGACGACCTCGCACCGCTCCGTAAAGAAACCTTCCTTGGCCTTCTTGATAACTCCCGCGACCGACGCCGCGGACGCAGGCTCGCAGAAGACTCCCTCGGTCCTTGCCAGCAGTTTCTGGGCATCGGTGATTTCCTCGTCGGTCACTTTTTCTATCGAGCCGCCGGACTCGTCCCGCGCGGCCTCGGCTGTCTTCCAGCTCGCGGGGTTGCCGATGCGGATGGCCGTGGCAATCGTCTCAGGATTCTCGATGGGGTGACCCTCGACTATCGGCGCGGATTTCGCCGCCTGGAAGCCCAGCACGGCCGGAAGCCTGTCGATAATTCCGGCCGCGTGGTACGCCTTGTATCCTGCCCAATATGCAGTAATATTTCCCGCGTTGCCGACGGGGATCGCGTGATAGGTCGGCGCATGGCCCAGATCATCACAAATCTCGAACGCGCCGGTCTTCTGTCCCTCGATCCTGAACGGGTTCAGCGAGTTGACCAGCGTGATGGGGTATTTCTTGGTGATGTCCAGGACAATATTGAGCGCGTCGTCGAAGTTGCCGTCGATTGCTATCACCTTCGCGCCGTGCATCATCGACTGCGACACCTTACCCAGCGCGACCTCGCCCTTCGGCAATATGACCGCGCACACAAGCCCCGCCCTCGCCGAGTATGCAGCGGCTGAGGCGGCGGTATTGCCGGTGGATGCGCAGATGGTCGCCCTACTGCCCTCCTCGACGGCCTTGCTGATCGCCATGGTCATCCCACGGTCCTTGAAGCTGCCGGTGGGGTTCATGCCCTCGAATTTGACATACATCGTTATCTTATCGCTGATCATCGAGGCCAGGCGGTCCACCCGTATCATCGGGGTATATCCCTCCAGCAGCGACACGATCGGGGTCTTCTCCGTCACCGGCAAGAAATCCCGATACCTCTCGATCAGCGGCATACGCTTGAAACTTGCTCTTACTTCGGTCATCGCCATTGAATTACTCCTCTACGCGGATCCAGTTGCTTATCCCGGCGACTACCGGCAGCTTGCGGATCGCGTCGAGCGCCTTTCTCATATTCGGCTCGCCGGCCTCGTGGGTCAGCCAGACGATTTCGGCCTTCGTATCGGGCCGGACCCGTTGCAGCACCGATTCGATGCTCACATCGTTATTGGCGAACTCCGTCGCGATTGCCGCAAGCACCCTGGGCTTGTCTTCGGCGAGGATACGCACGTAGTTCTTGCCCGTGACCCTATCCATGCTCAGCATTTCGCGGCGCTCGAAGCAGGTGCAGGATATTCGTGAAGTCGAGCCATGGTTGATATTGCGGGCGATATCGATGACATCTCCGACCACCGCGCTCCCCGCCGCGAGCGATCCCGCGCCCGGCCCGTAGAACATCACCTCGCCGACCGCGTTTCCCTTCACGTAAATCCCGTTGAAAACGCCGTTCACGTTCGCAAGCGGATGGCTCTTCGGTACGAACGCCGGGTGCACGCGCACCAGCATTCCGCCATCGATCTGCTTGGCAATCGCCAGGAGCTTGATCACGTAGCCGAGCTCATCGGCGTATTTCATATCCTCGGCGCTGACTTTTGTGATGCCTTCGCGGTAGACTTTGGTCACATCTACTCTGCTCGTAAACGCAATCGACGCCAGGATCGACACTTTATACGCCGCGTCGTGGCCTTCGACATCGGCAGTCGGGTCCGCCTCGGCATAGCCCTTCGCCTGGGCGTCCTTGAGCACTGCCCCGAAGTCCAGTCCTTCCTGTGCCATTCGCGAGAGGATGTAGTTCGTGGTTCCGTTAACGATACCCTTCACTTCGAGGACTTCGTTTCCGGCCAGGCAGGCTTTCATCGGGCGGATAATGGGAATCCCGCCGCCAACGCTTGCCTCGAACATAAGATCGCGTCCGAGTTCACCCGCCAGAGGCAGCAGAGATGCGCCTTCTTTCGCTATGAGTTCCTTGTTGGCCGTGGCGACGTGCTTGCCTGCCTGGAGCGACCGCCTGATGAAATCCCCAGCAGGCTTGACTCCGCCGATGGTTTCGATCACGATATCGATATCCGGGTCGTTGATGACTTCGTCGGCGTTCGTGGTGAGGATACTCTTATCGATATCCACCGGGCGGGGCGTCGTGATGTCCAGGTCGGCGATTTTCTTGACGCGCAGGGCTGATCCGACCTTCCGCCGGATCGAGTCCTGATTGTCGATCAGAATCTTGACCGCCCCACTGCCCACGATTCCAAAGCCGATCACGCCGATATTGATTACGTCTTTCAATACCTACTCCTCATGCACCCGGACCCGTACGAGCACGTCCCCCTGCTGCACGAGCTTGCCGTTCTCCGCCGGTATGTCCACAACTTCCCCCGCCACCTCACTGGGTATTGGGCTGAACACTTTCATTGCTTCGATGATGCCGATCTCGGAGCCGACCTCAATAGTGTCGCCCACTTCCACGAAGTTCGGAGCATCGGGGGCAGGCGCTCTGTAGAATACGCCCACGAGAGAGGTGGTGATATCCACGATATCGCCCTCGAACTCAGCCGGGGCCTCTACTTCCTCAAGCTCGGCTTCCGCAGGCAACTCAAGCGCGGGTTCAGGCGCCGCCCCATGAGGCTCCGATCTCACCACCGCCGGCGCCGCGGGCTGTGCTGCGCGTCCGCGTACGGTGATGGACAGATCAGCGTCCTCAACAGTCAGCTCTTCGAGGTTGTGAGTCTCCACAAGCTCGACAAGCTTCCGCACTTCCGAAACGTCAACATCCAGCCTACCCAATCAAGCGCCTCCCCGGCCACGCACAAAAAGCAGAAGGATGGGCCGACCATCCTCCCGCAGTTCTCTTTACAACCAACGTCTCCACAGTCAACGGTAGTATAGCATCCGGCTTTCGTGAGTGTCAAGGAACCTTGCCCGGGGCCGGGCAACGCCAAATTCACCCTTAATGTAGCGTTCTTAAATGCCGGACGTCCCCCGATATTTATAGCGCATATAGACTTCTCATTGGAGGCAAAGCAATGCGTTACTTAACCATTCTGCCGCTGATCATCTGCGTGGCAGGGCATGCCAACCCCGTCGGGCGGGGTCCCGCTCCGGATTCCGACGTGCCTGCCTACGCGGAGATTCAGATGCCGGACCCGATCCGGGTCGCGCCGTTTGCCATTGGCGCTCGCACGGGCCCGTGGTGCCCCGGCGCCTATCCGAAAAGGGAGATCGAGTATAGATGGGACCGTATTCCATTCGGCGGAGATGTGAACAAAATTCGTCAGGATCACAATGATGCCGTCATCCGGTCGGTCGGCACGGAGTTCGGCATGCTCGGTCCCAATAAGACTTACGCGATTGCGTTCAATGTCTGGTACTGGGGCGCGGGCGATGCCACGGCCTGTTTCGTGGACGCCAACGCCGCTGATCCTTCGGAGGAGCACCAGATGTCGCTGCTTCCAAGCATGGGGGCGACGTGTCGGGTAAGTTTGCTCCTGACGTCCGACGGACACGGGACAGCCCGGATGGAGTTTCGAGCGAAGGGTCGGTGCGCTCTCGCGCTGAACGAGTTCGTGCACATTGGCTGCCCGGCGGACTTGACTGGCGGCGGGAAAAGGTAGGAGGGTAGGGCGTGTGCCGAGGGTGTGTAAGTATTGCGACGGCATGTCGCGTTGGCTCGCGCACAAAGTGAACGCCGACGCCAGTATGTGAACTGGTGTAGTAAATAGGACTGACAGATATACCTGTTTTTGCGAATATGGTGGCCGGCAGGCTTGACTTTGAGATGCGGCAGTGGTATAAATAGAAAGTAAGGAAGCTACGGTACGGCCAAGGCTGGTTGGTCGCGCTATAGATGGGGTAGAATGAGCTTGGTTTCCCGCTAAAGCTGGAACCCAGGCTCATGTGTCTATCCGGCGGTTTGACCGCGCGTGTTCTTCTCAAGAGAGCATGGCGCGGCTATTGGCATCTGGTCGAGGGGTGGGAGTGTGTTGGTCAAAGCCGTGACGCTGGCGATTTTAATAATGGCGCTTATGCTGATTTGCGGCGTCGCGTTCGCCTCGCCGTACGGCAGCCACGACGTGCCGGAGGCCTCGGCTTGCATACTCGCGCCCGTGGGCATCGCGGCCATAGTCGCAGCCGAGAGGCGCAGGCGACAGCTTGCGGCCGTGCAGGTGGGTGTTGGATTATCCTACATCGTGGTGAAAAGAGCCTTTGACATCATCGTGGCCCTTGCCGTGCTGATGGTGTCGTCTCCGCTGTTCTTGCTGATAGCGCTGCTTGTCCGGCTCGACAGCTCGGGACCGATACTCTTCAAGCGGCGCGTTATCGGCAAACATGGCGGCAGCTTCAATATGTATAAGTTCCGGTCGATGGTCGAGAGAGCCGAGGAGATACTTGAGCAGGACGAGGAGCTCAGAAAGCTCTACTACGTTAACGCCAAGCTCAAATTCGATCCGCGAATCACGAGAATCGGCAAGTTCCTGCGCAAGACCAGCCTGGACGAGCTTCCGCAGCTTATAAACGTGCTGCTGGGCAATATGACATTCGTCGGCCCGCGCCCGATCGCCTCCGACGAAATCGAGCTCTACGGCCCGGCTGTTGAGAAGTTTAAGACTGTGACCCCCGGGATCACCGGAATCTGGCAAACCTGCGGGCGCAGCGAGACCTCGTATGAGATGAGAGTCGAGATGGACCTGCACTACATAGAGACACGGTCCATTCTGCTTGACCTCTGGATCATAGTATCCACCGTTCCGGCGGTGCTGCTCAAACGAGGCGCGGTTTAGAAGCAATATCCCGGCGCGGCGATTGACGTATACTGAGGGGTCGTGCCGGGCAAAGGAGGAAACAGAAGTGAAGAGAGTTACCATCACATTTATGGCAGTGGTGATGCTGGCGATGCTCGCATCCGTGTGTGTCTACGCTGATATCTACCTCGACTACCAGGGCCTTGGCCTGGGCAATGCCAATGGTATCTATTACAGAGATTCCAGGGAAGGGCCTGGTGTCTACAGCGTTCCAAACGTCTGGGTGGGGACCGTCAAGGTCAAGGTGTCAAATGACGACCGCGCGACCTGGGGATCAGAGCAGCAGATGCTGTGCGTGGACCTCGCCGGCAACGTTCCGCGGAACAACGCCAACGACCCCTGGGCTGTCACGCTGATGACCGGCTACAAACCGGCGGGCGTGGTCAGCAACGGGGCGTGGGACAAGCTCACCAGCATGATTGACGCTTATCTGCCCGGCATCGTCTCAAACGCCGATGTCAATGCGGCGAATGCGGACGCTGCGCGCCTGCAGGGCCTTGTTTGGGAGATCATGCGTGACGACCCATCCGACCTGAGCACCATGACCGGTGGCTCGCTGGGACAGACCGACGCGTTCCGGCTGGCCGGAACTCCGTCTTGGGCCACCGACGCTCGCGCGCTGGAGATGTTCAACAGGGCTCAGGACCCGCAGTACGCCTGGGATGGCTACGGCACCTACCACCAATGGTATCTCGCCACGAACGACACGTTCCAGGACCTGGTGTTCTTTATGCCTACGCCAGGCAGGGTTGTCGTGCCCGAGATTCCTACATCCATGCTTGCGCCTCTAGGACTCGCCGTAGTCGGTTTCGTCCGACGCAGGCTCTCCGCTTGATAACGACGCCGAAGTAAGGGAATCAAGGCCGTGGGTTCAATCGAGCCCACGGCCTTATCTACGTTGGCCGAGATGATAGCCGGAGAGAAATTCACAATATCCTGGTCGCAAGGTACTACTGGGAACACAGGGTCTAGCCCTAGCGTATGATAGACTAACGCCTCTTCGCCACGAGCGCATTATGGCATTATGGCCTGCCGTCCTATGTAATGGCGGCTAATACTTTTTGTAGAGGTAGTTGTTGGGTATAAAGTGGTATAATCCTCACGTAGGCTCGGTGCATGTGCGCGGCCTGGAGAGAAGCTAACCCGGGGTTTGTATAGGTATGAATTTCTGGCACTTAGTTAGAGTCGTCAAGATGCGATGGCCGATGATCGTGGCCGTGGTAGTGGTCACGTTGATCGTCATTTTGCTCGCCGCGCCGAAGCCGAGGGTGGTCTACGAGGCGTCGGCTTTCATGTCTCCGACCGCGCAAGTAATGGCCGGGGGAGTCAGCACCACGACCGGCGGCGTCAACACCAGTAACAGCCCTGATCGGGGCGTTATACTAAGCAACCTTATCATCCTGGCGCAGGGCGGGGATGTATATCAACGCGCACTTGACTTTCTGGCGGAGCCCGCGGAGCAGCAGGAGCGCGAGGCGCCCGGCTGGAGAATACCCTATCGTACCATCACCAGGCCCGAGATCGAACCTGGAAAGCCCCTTAAGCCCTCGGATTGGCCCGATGTGCTGGAAGTAACCCCCGTGCAGAACCCGGTCGTCGGCAAGGACGGGACGACCACCGATGTAATCAGAGTTCGGATCAAGATGCCCAAGGGCGACGAAGCGCCGTATCTTGCCAACGCGGTGGGGTATGCGTTCTCACAGTCATATCAGGAAAAGAGCCGCGAGGACACCAGGCGATATGCCGCATTCCTCGACTCGAGCCAGAGTGAATCCAGGGAGAAGCTGCACAAGCTGCAACAAGAAATCGCTGATTACAAGAGCAAGCGGAACGTCGTCGCGGTTGATGCCGAGACTCAGAACGCCATCAGTTCCCTCGCCTCCCTCGAGGCCGAGAAGATGAAAGCGGACGCGGATGCGCGGGAGGCCGAGGCCGCGGTGCGTGACATCGACGCTCAGCTCAGGGTACAGCCGTTGGTTACTCGCGAGAGTCTGCCGGCGGAGATGAACCCCATCGTTGGTAAACTCAAGGAAGAACTCGCGCAGGCCGAGGCCGAGCTGTCGCAGGCGGCGCGCCGATATAAACCGAATCATCCGACCTACCAGGCCATCGCGGCCCGCGTCGTGGACATTAAGCAGAGAATAGCAAAGGAGGGCGTCAGCTACTCTCCTCCACTCGTCAACGATATTCACCAGAGCCTGGTAAGGAAGCGGTCCGACGCCCTCTACCAGCTTGCGGTCGCGAGGGCCAGGCTGGCCTCGATCAGGGGCAGTGTCGGGCAGGCTCAGGCCAAGGTGGGTAATCTGGCGAAAGCCGAGCCAAGACTCGCCGAGCTTATGAGAGACTATTCTCAAGAGGAGAGCAGCTACAAGATGATCTCCGAGAAGCTCGCGCAGACGTTGATCGCCGAGAAGGAGTTCACGCGAACGGGTTCCATCGTCCCACTGGACTGGGCGCGCGACGCTGTCGGGCCGATTGTCGAGGGCCCAACGCGGAGGCAACTGCTAGTCTACGGCTTCTTCCTTGCCCTGGCGTTCGGTGTGGTCCTGGCCGTGTGGCTAGACTCCATCGACAACAAGATGCGCAACGCTCACGACGTGGAGAAGCTGCTCGAACTGCCGGTCCTCGGCCTGACTCCATCGCTGCCCGGACGCGGCGGGATGCTCCCCAAGCTCACGCACATCTATCCGCTCTCGGCGATGGCCGAGTCATACAAGATTTTGAGGACGAATATACTGTTCGCCCTGCGGGACACGCCGTTCAAGACAATGATGGTCGCCACAGGCCGCCCCGGCCAAGGCGCCACGACCACGGTCTGCAACCTGGCGATCGCGCTCGCGCAGATCGGAAAGCGAATTATCCTGATCGACGCCGACATGCGCCGCCCGAGCCTGCACAAGTTCTTCGGCGTGCCCAACGATGTCGGCCTGAGCACATTGCTGCAGGGCACCGCGAACGTCTCGGAGGCATTTCAAAAGAGTGAAATCGACAACCTGATCATCCTACCCGCGGGGCCTCAGCCGCTCAATCCATCGGAGCTTCTGGGTTCGGACCGGATGCGCGAGATTGTCGAAAGGCTTGAGGAGCACTGCGACCTGGTGCTCTTCGATACGCCGAGCACTATCGTCTTCAGCGACGGCCCCATGCTCGCGAGCTGGATCGACGCGGTGGTGATGGTCGTTTCGGCCAACCAGGCCCCGAGGGGAACCGAGGTCGTTACCCGTGACCTCCTGAGGCGGGCCAAGGCCAATATACTCGGCGTTGTGGTCAATCGCATGTCGCCTGAGAGTGTGGATAGCTGCTACTACTACTCGCACTACTACTCGGACTCCATACCCAAGCCCGCCGATATGGAGGCGCTTGAGCCTGGCAACGGCAACGGCGATAAATCGGAGAAGAAGTCCCGAATTTCCCGCAAACCCAAGGCCATACCGGCCGCGACCGGCATCTCGCCGGAAACCCCGAGAGATGCTCCGCAGGCTCCAAGTGAGCCGGAAGAGAATCCGTTCCCGGACTAACATGAAAATGCAGAATGAAGAATGCAGAATGACCTATGATTGAGAGGTCCCTTCATTCTGCATTCTGCATTTTGCACTCAGCAATTCCCTTCCCATTCGCCTGAATGTGATACAATAAACCGATTTGGTATTAGATTCAGGTGGGTGAATATGAAAGTTGGAATCGTCGGGTTGCCGGAGTCGGGAAAGACAACGCTGTTTCGGGCGCTGACCCGTGGGACCGTCAAGACCGATCTACATGCCCAGGCAGGCAAGCCGAACATTGGCGTGGTGAGCGTGCCCGATCCCAGGATCGACTACTTCGCCGCGCAATATAACCCCAAGAAGATCACTTACGCGAGCATCGAGTTCATCGACGGAGCCGCGCGGATCGCGCAGGACGACGGCCGGACGAAGTTCGGCTCGGACTTCTTCGCCGATGTGCGTCAGGTTGATATGCTGGTTCACGTTGTTCGCGGATTCACTAGCGCGGGCGGCGACGCGCCCAGCCCCGTGGCGGATGTCCAGACGTTGAATGACGAACTGGCCCTGGCGGACCTGCAATTGGTCGAGAATCGTATGCAGCGCGTAGAGAAGCAGCTTCACGGCGTCAAGAAAGGGACTACGACTCCTGCCACGATGGAAATGGAGCTTCTGGAGCGCCTCAAGTCCGCCCTGGAAGAGGGGAAGCCGCTTACATCCCTTGACCTCGGTACCGAGGACGAAAAGGCGATTCGCAGTTACGATTTTCTCACCCTGAAGCAGATGATAGCGGTGCTCAATATCCCCGAGGAGATGATCGGCTCGGCGGACGATAACGCGGCCCAGTTCAAGAGTTACTGTGATAGTGCCGCGCTGCCGGAGATCGATCTGTGCGCCAAGGTCGAGATGGAGGTTTCCGAGCTTTCGGACGAGGAGGAGGCGGAGTTTCTATCCTCAATGGGCATCGAGGAGCCGGCGCGCAATCGACTTATCCGCGAGTGCTACAAGACCCTGGGCCTGATCTCGTTTATCACGGCTGGGGAGCCGGAGGTGCGCGCATGGACCCTTAGGGCAGGCTCGAAGGCTGTCGAGGCCGCCGGTACCATTCATTCTGACCTCGCGCGTGGATTCATCAGGGCGGAGGTCGCGAACTTCACGGAAGTCGAGGCCGTAGGAGGATGGGAAGCCGCAAAGCAGCAGGGCATCGTCCAATTGCAGGGAAAGGATTATATCGTGCGGGACGGCGATGTGATGTATATCCGGTTCAAGGTCTGATATAAAAACGGGGAATTCTCACGCTGTTCCCGCGCCCGCACGCTGATGGCCAAAAAATTATACGATTTCGTTAAAAAAGGGGTTGACAGCCGGATCAAAACCCAGTATTATTACTAGTGCTTCTTTTTCTCCTTTCATTACCTCTGTTAGGCTTGGCTGGACGCCCAACGGCCAAGTCACTTTTTTCCGCGGAGGTGAAACAACGTTTCGCCGAGCAGGCCCCGTTTCATCTCTATGGCCGCCGGGTCGCACACCTCGTGGCAGCAATAGCATCTGATGCACCTGGTCAGGTCTATGGCAGGCGGCCTGCCCTCGGTGATCGCATGCACGGGACAGACTCGGGAGCAATTGCCGCAGCCGATGCACTCGCGCGAGACAACTCGCGGCGCGGCGACAAGCTGATGCCTCAGCATCCTGCGTATGGGCGCGGGGATCTTCGCCCATTGGCTTACGTCTGACGAGTGTTTGAAGCCCTGCACGCTGGCTTCGCCGATGCTGAGTCCTCGAACCTCTATCGATGACACTTCACCACATCCCAGCCCCTGCTCGTGAGCGAGTCGCGTAGTGCAGATAGAGAACGGGTCCATTCCGACGATGCGACACGCCACGGCATCCAATGCCACCGGATCGGAGGACGCCAGAATCAGCCCCACGGTCTTCGGATAGCCCGCGTTCGGCCCTTCGCCTTCCATGGCCACCACCGCATCCATCACGTGCATGGCCGGCCTGATGGCAGTCGCCAAATCCACGAGCATCTGGGCGAATACCGTTCTATCCTCCGCGGACTGCACATGGAAAAGCCCTTTTCGTATCCCCGGCACGCATCCGAATATGTTTTTGATCGCGCCCGAGAACGCCGTCAGCCCGTGGGTCTTGAGCTTGGGAATGTTTATGACGATGTCCGCCTCGATAACCGCCCTTGCCACTTCGAAGCTTCGATAGAATTTGCCCTGGGGGTTTGCCACGGCGGCCACGTCCTCCTCGAACCGCACAATCGGAACGCCCAACTCCGCCGCAACCTCGGACATCCCCGTCCTTTCACAAAGCCGCGCATATTTGGCCGCGCTCTCGCCGGCGAAGGGCGGGCTGTCACCGATAGATACACTCGCGCCTCGCTCGGCTGCAATCGACCCCAGCGCTCGCACGAGGGTGGGGTGGGTGGTGACGGCCTCCTCGGGCAGACGTGTCGAGAGCAGATTCGGCTTCAGAAGCGCCCTCTGCCCAGGTCTAACGACATCATCCAATTCCGCAAGGGTCAAAGCCTCCCGCACAGCCGCCTTGACGCCCTCGGGCTCGTAACCTTCGCATCGAACAACAGAAACCACACTTCGCATACTCACAGCATACTCTATCGCACCCGCGCTCCGAATTTCAAGCGATGCCCGTCCCTTACGGACTCTCCACTCTCCACTCAAAAATTGACATCCCGCGCCAATATCTTTAGAATGTGACGGGCGCGGGCGCTCAGTTCGCGCCAGTCAAGGAGAATGCCGTTGGTATTGACCGTTACGCCGAACGCGGCGATTGATAAGACATATACGATAGAGGACTTCAGCCTGGACCGTGTCCACAGGCCGAGCGCCGCCCGCACTGTCGCCGGGGGCAAGGGGATAAATGTCGTGCGCGTTCTCAAGGAACTGGGGCGTAAGGGGATAGCGACTGGGTTCGCGGGTGGGGCCACGGGCGAGGCAATTATACAAGCCCTCGACGAGGAATGGCTTCGCCACGACTTCGTGCGCGTCGCGGGGGAGTCGAGGCTCTGCATAGCCGTGGTCGATCCCAAAAATGGCACCCAGACCGAGGTCAACGAGAACGGCCCGGAGATCACCGAGGCCGAGGTCTCCCTGATGCTGGAGAAGGCCGCGGCGCTGGTCGGTGGGATGGATTATGTGGTCCTGTGCGGAAGCTGCCCACCGGGCGTGCCCACCAGCTTCTACGGCGGAATCATAGAAATCGCGAAGAAGGTCGGCGTCAAAAGCGTCCTCGATACGAGCGGCGACCATATCAGAGAGGCCATCAAGTCGGGGCCTTATATGATCAAGCCGAACATCGCCGAGCTTTCGCAATTGGCGGGGCGGGAACTGTTGACCATCGAGGAGATAGTCCGGGCGGCCAAGAGCCTGAAGCAGTATGGGGTCTCAATCACGTCGGTGACCATGGGTAGGAGCGGCGCGATGGTCACCGACGGTGTGCAGGCATGGATGGCGGTCCCGCCGGAGATCAGGTTCGCCAGCGCGGTAGGCTCGGGGGATTCATTTGTGGCGGCGTTTCTCGATTCGCTGATGAACGGCGAGAGCCTGCCGCTGGCCCTGATCGCCGGTACGGCCGCCGGGGCGGCAAATGCCACAACATTCGGCGCCGGTTTTTGCAAAAAAGAGAGTATAATGGAATTGAAGCAAGGGGTGACCCTGACCAAGTTAGACTAAGGAGTCGTGTTCGCAAATACGCTGTCATTCTGAGCCGCAGGCGAAGAATCTGCTTTTCACTGAAGTGTCCTACTACTACGAAGGCCAAAAGCAGATCCTTCGTCGTTCCTCCTCAGGATGACAAGGATTAAGGCCTTCGCTGGATGACAGATACGTCACCAGACTTGCGAACAGCAATACTAAAAGAAGGGATTCCTCATGTTCGGATTGGGACCCCAAGAGATTATTATTATTCTGGTCGTCGCGCTCATTCTGTTGGGCCCGAAAAAATTGCCCGAGATCAGCAGGTCTCTGGGTCAAGGGCTGAGGGAACTGAGAAAGGCCTCGCGCGAAGTTGTGGATGCGCTCGATGGCCGCGACGAGCCGGAACCAAAAAGGGAGAACACACATCATGCTGCCGATAGCAATCGGGACGCCTGAAATCGCCATTATCGTGCTGGTAATCGCTGTCCTGTTCGGAATCAGGAAGCTGCCGGAGATGGGCAAGTCGCTGGCCCAGGGCATACACGAGTTCAAGAAAGCCTCCAGGGAGGCGCGCAAGGAAGAGACCGAGGAACAGCAGGGCGAACACAAGTAGAGTCGGCGCAGGCCGACTTCGTGTCTTTGTTGCCGTGGTTTCAACCGCCGGGTCAGTACACCGGGCGAATAAATTCACGGCCACAAAAGCACAAAGTCCCCCTACGGGGACTTAAACCCTCTTCTCAACTGCCCGCACGCCGCCGATATAGCGTGCCCGCGCTCCATTCGCTGCGTCACATCTATTCCCGCGATCTCCAGAGTCCGCCGAAACTCATCGATTGCCTGCCTCGACGGCCTTTTATAGTCCTTGCCCGAGACCGGATTATAGGGAATCAGGTTCACGTGCGCAAGTATGCCTCTCAGGAGCTTGGCAAGGTCACGAGCATGTTCGTGGCTGTCATTTACGTTGCCGAGGAGAAGATACTCGAACGTTATACGGCGCTTCGTGCGGTCGGCGTACTCGCGGCATGCATGCATCAGATCGGACAATGGGAAATGCTCGGCAATGGGAATCAGTTTTCGTCGCAAGTCGTCGTCCGCCGCGTGAAGCGAGACCGCCAGCGTCAACTGCAGGTCCATCTCGGCCAGCCTGCGGATGGCGGAAGTAATGCCCACGGTCGAGATCGTGAGCCGCCGCATAGAGATGCCCATCTCATCGTTCAGCAGATGGACGGCCTTGAGGACGTTTGTAAGGTTTAGCAGCGGTTCGCCCATGCCCATGAAGACGACGTGTGAGACCGGGCTGTCCGCGTGCTCCTGCACGGTGACGACCTGGTCCACGATCTCGCCCGCCGTTAGGTTCCGTACGAACCCGCAGTCCGCCGTCGCGCAGAACACGCACCCAGCCCCGCATCCGACCTGGGTGGATACGCACACGCTGGTGCGGTCGAGGTAGGGCAAATGCACGGTCTCGATGGTCTCACCATCCGACAGCTTAAGCAAGTACTTGGCCGTCTCGTCTGGCGCCTTCGATACCTTTATGACCTCGCTCCCGCCGATGGTCGCATCGGCGGCTAACTGTTCCCGCAGCCCAGCCGGTAGGTTCGTCATTTGCAGCACATCGCGCACACCCTTCCGGTAAAGCCAGTCGGCGATCTGCTTGCCCCTGAAAGAAGAATAGCCGAGCTTCACGCAATAGTCGCTCAGCTCGGCACTATCCAGTCCTAGTAAATCCATTCGTTTAGCTCGGCAGCGGGCACACCTGTTCCCTTTCCTCGCCGATAAACACCTTTCTCTTTACTTCATCGAAGGTTGTCAGCCCTGCCAGCACTTTCTCTATGGCGTGCTCTTCCATTGTTTTCATTCCCGCCCTCGTCGCCAGTTCCTGCACCTGGCAGGCGGTCGGGCTCTGTATGGTCAGCCGCCGCATCTCTTCGTTCACCGTCATCAGCTCGAAGATCGGGATTCTGCCCGTGTACCCGCGCTGGCTGCACTGATTGCAGCCCACCGCGCGGTAGAATTCGGCTTTGCCCCGCGTATCTTGGATCCCGAAAAGCGTCAGTTCCTCGACCGTCGGCTCATACTGCGCCTTGCACCTCGGGCACAGCGTTCGCACGAGCCTCTGCGCCAGCACGCCGATGACCGACGATCCTATCAGGAACGGCTCCACCCCCATGTCCACCAGGCGCGTTATCGCGCTCGGGGCGGAGTTGCAGTGCAGCGTCGAGAATACCAGGTGGCCCGTCATGGCGGCCTGGAACGCTATCTCGGCGGTTTCCGCGTCCCGGATTTCGCCCACGAGTATCACGTCGGGGTCCTGCCGCAGAATGCTCCTGAGCTGAGTGGCGAAGGTCAGCCCTGCCCTGACATTGACGGCGGACTGGTTGATCCCGTCGAGCTCATACTCTATGGGGTCCTCGCACGTTATGATATTCGTCTCGACCGAACGGATATGCGTCAGCGCGGCGTACAGGGTGGTAGTCTTACCGCTCCCCGTTGGACCTGTGACCAACATTATACCATGGGGTTTGCGGATCAGGCCCTCGAATGTCTTGAGTTCATGCGGCGAGAAGCCTATCTTGTCCAGAGCGAATTGCTGTGTCGATTTGTCCAGAATTCGGAGCACCACCCGCTCTCCGTATTGTACCGGCAGAGTGGATATTCTCAAATCGACGTTCTTATTGTTTATCTTGAGCGCGATCCTGCCGTCCTGCGGCCTTCGCTTCTCGGCGATGTCCATTTCGGCCATGATCTTGATGCGGCTGGTAATCGCGGCTTGAATCTGGCTCGGCAGGTTGCGCACATGCTGCAGTGCGCCGTCGATCCGGTATCGGATTTCCAGATGATCTGTCCGCGGTTCGAAGTGAATGTCGCTCGCGTGCTGTTTGATTGCCTCTTGAAGCACCAGATTTACCGTCTTCACGACCGGCGCCTGCACGCTTAGCCTGCGCTGCTCGGCGACATCGTCGGAGATGCCCATGTCGAGCTTCTGAATCTCGACATCTCCCACCGCCTCCTCGATAGACGCGGTTATGTCCGCTCCGGAGGCGTTGCCGTACACCTGATCCAGAGTCATCTGAATCCTGGATGTGCTTGCGAGCAGTGGCTCCACGCGCTTCTTGGATGAGCGCTGCACGGCATCGATTGCCTCGACATCCATGGGGTTGGCCATGGCGACGGCGACCTTGTCGTCGGATGCGCTCACGGGCACCAGGGCGTAGGTTCGGGCCACGGTTTCAGGAACTAGGCGGATTACCTCGCTGGGTATCGCATAATCGCCAAGCTGTACGTGCGGCATGTCGAGCTGAAGCGCTCGGGCTTCGGCGATATCATCGTCTGACACGAGTTCGGCCTCGAGCAGTATCTCCCCCAGGCGCCTATAGCTCGAACGCTGTCGGTCGAGCGCCCATTCGAGCTGTTCGCCGCTCAGCAGCCCGGCGCCGACAAGCATATCTCCTAGTCTCGTTTTAGGCAGCGATTGCATCCACGCCTCCCATAACCAGTTCAATAACGCGATCAGCGATGTTCCACAGCGGCAGCACGTCCTGAACAAGTCCGGCGTCGATTGCCGACGATGGCAGATCGAACACGACGCTGGTAGGCTCGTCCTGTGCGATTGTGCAGCCGCCCGCATCACGAATAGCGCGCATCCCCTCCCGACCATCGTCTCCGACACCGGTGAGGAGCACCCCCACCGCCTGCTTACCGTATATCCGCGCCGCCGAGGTCATGGTCACATCCGCGCGCGAAAGCACAGCCTTTGGCGAAAGGGAAAGGCTCTCGATAGTAATCATGTGTTCCGGGTCCGGGGATTCACCCATGCTCGATATTGTCAGATGTCCCACGGCGGGGACCACCAGGATTCGCGACGCCTGCAGCGCGTCGCCGTCCGCCGGCTCATGTATCGGCAGTTTGCAGGAGTGGTTCAGCTCATCGGCGAGAACCCTTGTAAACCCGCGCCGCATGTGCTGCACAACAATTATGGTGCCGGGGAAGGTCGAGGGGAAACGAGGAAGGATTTGCGTGAGAGCCTGCGGCCCACCCGTGCTGGCAGCGATTACGACCAGCGAACGCGGCCCGCCAGACGTTTGCCTAATGACTGAGGGATTTTTCTCTCCGTAGTGCATGCGATCACCCCATTGATGAATGCGCGAAGCATCATCTTAGCCACGGCCCTCATTCCAGGCGCTAACCACGATGGCGCGGCCGTCGCTCATTATTTCTATTGTTCCATCTTCATCCGTTCTATAGAGGTCGGCGCCTGAGTTTTCCGTGCCAATTCTTCGCAGCACGCTCTGCGATGGTCGATTTCTGTCTGTCATAAGCACGCAGCACTGAGGCCGCACTCTCGACAGCAGTTCGAGGGAATTGCTGCGATAAGCCCCGTGACGCGCCGGGACGAGCACATCGCTTTCGAGGTCCGGGCACGACTTCACCAGGTAGGCTTCGCCTTCGAGTCCTATATCCGAGAGGAAAAGGAACCTCTTGCCCTTGAAGCTCAGCCTCAAGACGAGCGAGCAATTGTCGGTGTCGGTGTTTCGGGAATCTCGTTCCCGAAACGTATCGGGAATAAAGTTCCCGATACACCGTGCATCTCGTGCTTGAGATTCCGGCGACCTCGCGGGTGGACTGAGAACCTCCATGTTAGCTGTCGGCGAGAGGTCAATTCGCCGCCCGGCATAGACAGCCTCACGAGTATAACGGCCGGGCGACGCTTCTTCGGCGGCCCACGCCCATCTTCCTGACCTCGGCAGCCTCTCGCCGTGGATAATTCGTTCCGTAGTAAACGAATCCGCGAGCGCATCCACGCCCCCGGCGCGCTCACTGGTCGGGTTGGTGACTACTATGGTCACCGACCGCGCATCCGCCTCCCGCAGGAACTCTATCAACCTCTCGGCCCTATCCTTCGGACCTGGGTCGATAACGGTGAGCTTATCCTCTGGAGTCCGTATGACAATGCCGCCGCCGTGCTCCACGTCAAGAAAAGTGACAGTTATGACCGGCCCCCGGGCGAGGCTGCTCTTCTGGCGGCTCTTCAAATAGCCCACATATACTCCCGCGGCAATCGCCACGGCTATAAGAATTATCGGTATCAACTTCCGCATCTTGCACGCACCGTATTGGGTGATTTACACGTCTGTTCCGATCTATATCTTACCGACGCAGGCTCGCCCCGTCAAACGCCGCTAACTTCACAACGAAAGCAGGACTTTCCCCATCACGCGGCGTAACATCTATGGAGGACCGCAATTCTAACCTCTAACATCTAACCTCTAACTTCTAGTTATGCCGATACTTGGTGTGGGAACTGATATTGTGGAAATAGACCGCATCCGGGAAGTCTTCGACCGCGAGGCCGGATTTTCCCGGCGGATATTCACGAGTGTCGAGTTGAACTATTGCCTCGGCAAGGAGTCGAGATACATGCATCTCGCGGCGAGGTTTGCGGCCAAGGAAGCAGTGGCGAAGGCGTTGGGCAGGTCATTTTCGTGGCACGATGTCGAGGTGGTAAACAACGCCGATGGCAAGCCGACCGTCAATCTATATGGCGAGGCGAAACTGGCTGCCGGGAGCGCCCGAGTTCATCTGAGCATCTCGCACACGCACGAGCACGCCACGGCAGTGGCTGTATTGGAGGGATTGGAATGAGGATACACAAGCCCAACGACTTTCCCTGTCCGCTCAAAGTAGTGACAGCCGAACAAATGCGTACCCTGGATGCTCACGCGACCGAGCAATACGGCATTCCGAGCCTGCTCTTGATGGAAAACGCGGGGCGCGCCGTCTTTGACGCCGCCGTGGAAATGCTTGGCTCGGCTTGGGGAAAGAAAGTCCTTATCGTCGCCGGGCCGGGTAACAATGGGGGTGATGGGTTTGTCGTCGCACGGCATCTGCACAACGCGCACGCGAACGTAACCATCGCGTATTACGGCGACCGCGCGAAGGCGAAGGGTGATGCTCTGACTAATATCGAGATCGCCGAGAAGATGGGGCTGGATGTCAGGCCCAAGCCGAGTGTGGATGAGATCAAGGCGCTCGTTAGTGGGGTCGATCTCATCATCGACGCCTATCTTGGCACGGGTACCAGGGGCGAGCTGAAGACCAATGTGACCGATGTATTCTATCAGTTGAACCATAGAATGCCTCTAATCGCGGTGGACATCCCGTCAGGGGTCGATGCCGATACGGGCGCTTTACTGGGTCCGGACTTTTCTCGTGCGATATGGGCCGATGTGACCGTCACATTCGGACTGCCCAAGATCGGCCTGGTAACTTATCCCGGTGCGGAGCGAGCCGGAGAACTCGTTGTGGCCGACATTGGAATTCCCCGCGAGGCGCTCGATGATTGCGGCTCGGATGTCATGATTATGGATGAGTCATTGGCTTTGACTGAGCCAAGGCCGCATGACGCCAACAAAGGCATGTACGGCCACCTGGCGATAGTCGCCGGTTCTGTTGGCATGACCGGCGCGGCCACGCTCGCCGCCGAGGGAGCTTTGAGAATCGGGACCGGCTTGGTGACGCTGCTTGTGCCCGAATCTCTTAACGACATCATGGAAGTCAAGGTCACCGAGGCGATGACCATTCCCGTTCCACAGGGCAAAGCGCGAGCGTTCGGAATGGCCTCGTTAGATACGGTGCTAGAGTACATCGGCAAATGGGACGCCGCGGTCATAGGCCCCGGATTCGGGCGCGACCCCGATACAATCGCGTTCACGCTCGAACTCGTCAGGCGCATGGACAAGCCCGCGATCATCGACGCCGACGCGCTGTATGCGTTATCCACCGACTTGCCCGCGCTGAAGGAGCACAAAGCCCCAATCGTGATCACACCCCATCCGGGCGAAATGGCAAGGCTCTTAGGAACCACGACCGACGATGTCCAGTCTAACAGGTTGGAAGTGGCGAGGTCATTTGCGAAAGAATATGACGTGACCGTGGTGCTGAAGGGCGCGGGGTCGATCATTGCCGCGCCGGATGGAGCGGCGTTCATCAATACATCGGGCACACCCGGCATGGCAAGCGGCGGTACCGGCGACGTGTTGTCGGGGATGATAGGCGGTCTCCTGGCTCAGGATACCGATCTGCCGGTATTGATTCGGACATCCACGGCGGTCTACCTCCACGGGCGCGCCGGCGAGATCGCGGCGGAACAACTCGGCGTGGAGGCTATGATCGCGTCGGATATGGTCGATTGCCTCGCGGACGCCATCAACGAAGTTTCGCCCAACACGGAATGCGACGAAGGGGAGTGACGCATCATTAACACCAGGACGAATTACCTTATAGCACTTGTCATGATCTTTACCGTGGCCTGCGTAACGGCCTGGGCGGCCAAGCTCAACGTCGCAGAAAAGGGGACCTACGTCTACTGGCTCACATTCAAGGATGCCAAGGGCGTGGAGCAGGTCACGACGCCGGATCAGTTCAAGGGCAAGAGCGGCGATATCGCGCCCGAAACTCTCAAGGGCCCAGCGAGGCTCTTCGTTATGAACAAGCGCACCGGCAATATGGCTATTGTGAACTACTCAGCGCCGAAAGACCCCAAGTCCGCCAAGCCCCTTGAGATCAAGGCGAGCGATTTTCAATACGCTCGCAATATGAAGCTCAATATTGTCTCCGAGGACAGCGCGCCGCTCGCGAGCGGCATTGTCAGCATCACAGACGGCGAAGGGACGGCCATGCGCGCTGTGCTTACCCCCGCGGATGATGGCGTAGCGATGTTCCATAACGTCGCCACGGGCGAGATCAGCGTTAAGGTCGCCGCGAAGGGCATCAAGAAGACCATCGATTCCACATTCGATCTTCCCGAGGAGCGCAAGACTGCTGGGTTTGAGAAAGATATTAAAGTCTCGGGCGATGTGGACACGCTTGCCATTGCGTCGATGCCCGAGGCGGGTAAGCAGGCCGCCAAA
>JAMCYN010000060.1 GCA_023474015.1 Armatimonadota bacterium | reverse complement strand
CTGCTTTTAATCCTTCGTGGCAGCCATGATCTTCAGTTCAAACCCGACTTCGACACTTCTTGTCTGGTTTTGGGTTGGAGTGGGGTGTATTTGAGCGTGAAACAGGGGTGTTGGGGGCTGTTTTTCCTGAAAAAGCGTAGTGTAACTATTTTGAAGAGTTGTATTGACACGGGCCGCTTGATTAGGCATAATTGTAGTGATGTAGATGCTGGGAGGCGGTCATGTTCCTTAGAACGCTCGTTCAGAAGAAAGGCGACAGGGAGTATCGATACCTCAAGGTAGTTGAGAACTACCGCGACCATGGCAATATCCGTCAGCGGACGGTGCTGAACATGGGCAATGTCACTGACTGGCCGCGGGAACGGCTCGGCAAGGTGATACGCCTGCTTCAAGCGGCTGTCGGGGAGGATGTGGGTCCTCGGGCGCGGGATGTGCGAGTGTTATCGAGTATCCTGTATGGGCCGGGGCTCGCTGTTGGCAGGCTGTGGCGGGATATCGGGATGCCCGATATCATCGCGAAGTCATTGTCGAGACGGCATCCTGACTTCGAGGTCGCTGCGGTGATAGAGGCTATGGTGTTGAACCGGCTGGTGGAGCCCAAAAGCAAGCTGGGGGTCTCGGAGTGGATATCCCGGAGCTATTGTGAGGGGCTCGGGATCGGCGGTAGGCTGGCGGTGCAGCATCTCTACAGGGCTCTGGACTATCTTGTGGAGGCAAAGGAGGAGCTTGAGGAGTCGGTTTATGCCAGGGTAAGCGATCTGTTTACTCTGGATGTCTCGCTGGTCTTCTACGATGTGACCTCGAGCTATTTCGAGGGCAGCCACTGCCCGATAAGCAGGCTTGGCTATTCTAGGGACCATCGTCGGGACCTCTTGCAGATAGAGATCGGGCTGGTGGTCAATGCGGACGGCATCCCGATTTGCCATGAGCTCTTCGAGGGTAATCTCAACGATGTGGTAACTGTGGCTGGGGTGGTGGATGCTCTAAAGAGACGCTTCAGGATATCGCGGGTAGTGTTTGTTGGGGATGCCGGGATGCTTGGTCCGGACTCGGTCAAGGCCCTCGATGATGCCGGTTATGAGTATATACTTGGCCGCAAGCCTCGGCATGATAATGAGCTTAAGGGTGTGCTGGAGAAGATAAGCGAGTCCAAGGACGACTTTGAGCGGGTCAAGGAGAACCTGTGGGTATGTGAGATCGAATGCGATGGCCCCAAGCGGCTGATATGTTACTACAATCCGATCCGAGCCCAAAGCGACCGTGCCCAAAGAGAGGCTAAACTTGCTGCTTGCGAGGAGTATCTGGCAGGCTTTGGGCGGCCGAGAATGCCCGGGCACAAGAAGAGAGCGGAACTAATCAATGCCCAGATAGCGAAGTATTTGGAGCGCAAGCATCTTAGCAGGTTCTTTGAGTATGAGTATCGGGGCAACTGCGACTTCAGTTTTTCTCGCAGAGAAGATGTGGTGTCAATGGAGGAGAAGCTGGATGGGTTGATGATAGTAGAGACGAGTTCTACTCTTTCGGCTCGTGAAGTCGGCAATGCTTATAGGGCACGCTGCGAGGTGGAGGCAAGCTTTCGCAGCATCAAGAACTTCGTGAGGATCAGGCCGATCCGGCACTACAAGGACTTGAGGGTAAAAGCTCACGTGGCGGTATGTGTGCTTGCCCATCTAATGGAAAGACTTATCGAGCAGCGGCTGGAGCATGCGGGATTGAAGCTGACGGCGCAGGCAGCGCTGAACCAACTCAAGTCGATCAGCCTGACCACGCTGGAACTGGAGGGCGAACTTGTTCGCAAACCCGTGGAACCGAACAAACGGCATATGGAGATACTGGGCGCCCTTGGCATAGACCGACTCCCGCAATTGCTGGTCTAAGGCCAAAGCGTCAATCTACCACAGCTCAAAAAGGGCCGGTTACGCCACTTGTAGTGTAACTATGCCCACAATCTGAGATCAAATCTTGCGGAAGTGTCGAAGTCGGGTTTGAACTGAAGGCATGGCTTACGACGAAGCCCCCAAGAAGCAGATTCCTCACCCTGGGTTCGGAATGACTAGACTTGCTGCCGTAGTCTGACAACTAATGAACACTCCCGCCAAAAATCCCTCCAGGTATCTTACCTCGAGGGATTTTAGTCTCATTTCGCGTCCTTCGCCGCATGCTGAGCCCGTCGAAGCACGCGGTGAAATTTAACCGCACCTTTCGACGGAGCTCAAGGTGCTGCGTGAGTGACAGCTCTAAGCCATTAGATGCGTTCGCCCTGGGGGTCTTGCACTTCATGTGCACGGCGTGCTATATTAGGTGTGACAATGGAATACTCAGTCAAAGGGGAGTAGCACCCCGCCGTTAAGCGGGGGGCCGGGATCAACATACCGCCGCGCGTGACCGCGGGCTGGTCCCGCCTGCGGCCGAAGGCTGCATTGCAAGACCTTTGTCCTTAGCTATAACTGATTGGCGGGGGCAGAGGTCTTTTTTGATAACGGGAGGATATGAGCAATGAACTGTCCGGTCTGTGATGCAAGGCCGAGAGAAGTCAACAAGATGGGATCTGTATGACGATGCACAACAGCGCGCTTCCTTCACTGGAGCGGACTATATGGTCTTAACAATAGCATATCTTGTCTTAGGCCTTGGGCTGATATTCCTGGCCGCTGAGTTGTTCACGAACGCCATCGAGTGGTTCGGCAAGCACATGATGCTGAGCGAGGGCGCGGTGGGGAGCGTGCTTGCGGCCGTGGGTACGGCTCTTCCGGAGACATCGGTGGCGATTGTGGCTATCGTCATGGGTGGCGAGGCTCACACGGAGGCCGGCATCGGAGCCATACTCGGCGCTCCGATGATGCTGAGCACACTGGCAATGTTTATCACGGGAATGTCGGTGCTCATCTTCGCGGCCTCTGGGAAGCGGAAAAAGACTATACAGGCCGACTATATGGTAGTCGGGCGCGACCTCAGGTCATTTTTTCTGGTGTACGCGTTGGCGCTTGCCGGAGGCGCGATTCCCGCGCGCCTGGGCAAGATCGGCATAGCAATCCTGCTCCTTGTGATCTACGCCGTGTACGTATACCGCACTTTTCATTGCCCCGAATGTGTCACCGAAGAAGCGAGGATGCGACCATTGCATTTTCACAGGGCATCCGCCAGCCCGCACCTGAGGATAGTGATCGTGCAGCTTGTGGCGGGGGTGGCGTTGATGCTTATCGGCGCCCAACAGTTTGTCGAGAACGTGGCGGTGATATCCAAATCGCTCGGCATATCCGCGCTCGTACTGAGCCTGATAATAACCCCCATCGCCACCGAGCTGCCGGAGAAGTTCAACTCCATCACGTGGATGCGGCACAAGAAAGACACCCTCGCCCTGGGCAACGTCACCGGCGCGATGGTATTCCAGAGCAGCATACTCCCGGCTATAGGGATGCTGTTCACGCCATGGCATTTGAACATTCAGGCGATGGTGAGCATTGTGATCGCGATGTCGGCTGCGTTTATCATCTGGGGCGAAATGACGTGGCGAAAAAGGCTGAGTCCGTATTCGCTTCTCATCGGAGGGTTTATGTATCTGCTCTACCCTTTGTGTGTGTTCTGGATATTGCCCGCGATGGGCTATTGAGGAAATGGCTGACGTCAAGTATGTAATCGGAGTCGACATATCGACTCAAACCATATCCGCGATGCTTATCGGGGTCGAGGAGAGAGGTGGTTCGCCCTCGGTCCTGGCGATACCGAACGGCGGCGTGGTGTCGAGGCGATGCGCGGGGAGCGATGAGCGCGGGACGCCATCGGTCTGGGTCGGACTGGTCCGTGATTGCATAGAGGAGCTGAAGAGACAAGCAAACGAGGCGAAGCGGGCCGTTTCGATTGGGGTCTGTACCGCTTTCCCGGGCGCATTCCCGATTGCTCGAGACGGTTCCATCGATCCGCGCGCCGTGAGCCTGTATGATAACACCGATGACGCGGGCATTGGTGTCGGAGACTACGAAGAGGCGCTGGGCCGCGCGGAAGCCCGGACACTTAACCGCATGGCGGCGGGGAACATGGCGGTCGGGTTGGCGGGGCTCGTCAAGTCCGGTCGATTGGATATGGAACAAGCCGCCGCGATAGTGCCGCCGAACTCGGCTTTCGCATACGCGCTGCTGGGCGCGGCGGGAGTGACTCCCGACCCTCACTACGCGCTGGCCGACTATACCCAGACCGTGATCGGCGGGCTGTATGATGCGCGGACCGGCGCGCCCGTCGCGAACGCGGTGGCGGAGTTACTGTGCCTAGTCGTGCCCGGCATCAACGTCGATATTCTCAGACAACTGCTTCCCACGCCGTCTCCCTCTTGGCGAAACGTGCTCTCCTCTGAGTCGACGCCCGCAGTGCGAGCGCTGTTGGGGCTGCCCGATTTGACAGGCATTTCGATAGGGGCGGGCGACAGCCCCGCGGGCGCGCTTGCGCTGCCATCCGACCCGGACACCGTCGTGTGCGTGCGGGGATCGTCGGATTCGCCGATGCTGATGATCGATGCGCCACGGGGGGCATCGGGGATGCGTGAAAACGTGCTGCATTACCCGCTGCCGACGGTCACCTCGCTTGCCGACTCGCCGTGGTGCGCGGTGGCCCCCACACTGAGGAGCGGAAGGGTGTGGGATTGGGTGAAGCGCCTGCGTTTCGATGCTGATGACGCGAACGCCGATTCGGTCCTGGAGGCGATGGCTCTCGAGGCATTCGAGAAGAGGCTCCGCGCGCGGAAGGATTCGCCCGAAAGCAGTCCGTTAATGTTCGACACGGCGCTCGGAGGTGAGCGCGCGCCGGATTGGGACCCGCACGCCACGGGGTCGATAACGGGGCTGGTGCTATCGCATACGCTGGGAGACATTGCGCTGGCCGCGCTTGAAGGAGTCTCAAGGAGGCTGAGCGCCTGCATTGATCTGATGGAGGAGCGCTATGGGCGGCGGCCGGCCGGACTTCTGCTCGTGGGTGGACCCGCGCGTAATGTGCTGTGGAACCGGCTCACTCAGGCGATCACCGGCAAGGAGACGCTGGCGACTACGTTCGCGGATGCATCGGTATTGGGCGCGGCGCTGATCGGCTATGCGACGGCATACGATGGCGCGAAGGATGATCGAGCCGTGTCGGCGCGGCTGCGGGCTGCCTCTGAGTTGTCAGCGAGAAATCCGTTGGTGCGACCGTTCCGTGTCGGGAACAGCTGAGTCTCTTTTCGCGTCATACAAATTGGTTTACCGGCTCCGCCTGCCGGGGAAGTGAGCAGAAAATGGCCAACGGAACATTACAGAGCCTGTTCCGTGAGCCGAGAAATCGACGCACGGACCGCGTGGTTTTTGCTCAGGCGGTCTCCCGAATCTCCGTTGTACGGAGTGAAAAGAAGGAAGACGCACAAAAGCCGACGGATCGCAGGCACAAGGCAGCCTAATTCTGGCAAACCGAATTTCTCACTTTATGTAGGGGAGTGGATGGAGCAGATCCTCTCCCCCTTTTAATTCAACCATACAGGCGCTTCAAGAATTCGACCACCCCAAGTCCGCATTTTTACCTCATCCAAGTCAAGCGAGACAAGTTATTTGTGGCGTACCCTTGACAAATAGCAAACTCGGGGATATAACCTCATTGTTGGAGAGGTCATGCTGGCAGGCAAATCCTCATTTAACAACCACGGGAACGCGTGGTACCCCCTTTTGTCATTTACGCGACACACATCAGAACGTTGGGTAGGAAACCAGGAGGTTGGGTGGGTTTGGTACGACTGGGATCTGCTATCATTACGAGAATATGTATGGCGCAATGGCTGACTTTGTTCCTCTTAACGGCCGTAATCGCGCCTGCTTGCGCCGGGGGCGGACCCAGGAATGTCCTGGTAGTCCGTAACACCGCCAGCACAATTTCGAAGAACATAGCAAGCCATTACATTGCCGCACGCCGCATTCCACCGGAAAATATCTGCGACATTCGCTGCTCAACCGCTGAAATCGTCAGCAATTCGGAGTGCGCTGTAATTGTGGGATCCATTCGAGGATTTCTGGCCGCCAGCCCGGCGGCTAATCACATAGATTACATAGTGCTCACCAAGGGCATTCCGCTCGGCGTGAATTTGGGATACCCAAGCGGGCCTATCTCTTTGACCAGCATACTCACCTGTTTATCCGAGCCCGACGTTACCCAGTATATTAAGAACCCCTATGGGCCAACGGCCGTTTTTGTCATCGAAAGCGCGTTTTCTCACCAGTTAGATCTGAACGGTCGTCACCTGTATCTAGTAACCAGGCTGGACGGCTATACTGAAAATGACGTGAATGGAATGATCGACCGAAGCGTCATGCCGCCGGGTACGGGCGCGATGCTGATCGATCGCCAGGCTTTTCGCGACTCAGTTTCGAGCGCCTACAAGACTCTCAATAACCGATTGCAGACCGCGAACGCCTTGCTTGTGTCCCGAGGGGTGCCCACCATTTACGATGATTCCTCGGTGTTCGTCGGGGGTCAGACGGGGCTGATGGGCTACTTCAGTTGGGGAAGCAACGACGGACGGTTCTCGATGTCGGCCTACAGGAGCAACTCTTTTGCGCCGGGTTCGATCGCGGACACGTATGTTTCCACCAGTGCCCGCACGTTCGTTCCTACAAGCGCTGGACAATCGTTGATAGCCGATCTCATCGCCCAGGGCGCATGCGCGGTGTCCGGTTATGTTTCGGAGCCGTACACCGCCTACTCCACCTATGCCGACGTGCTCTTTGACCGTTACACAAAGGGCTACAATATGGCGGAAAGCTTTTACGCGTCTTGCCCGGAGATCTACTGGAAGACCGTGGTCGTGGGTGATCCGCTGCTTGCCCCTTTTGCCACACCTCCACAAGTGTCGATAGACTCGCCCGATGTTCCACTGACCGGCACGGCAACTATAACTGTCTCAGCTTCCGATGAGTCCGGCATCTCCAAAGTAGATATCTATTTTGACGGCAAGCTCATAGGCGCCGCGAGTGCCAGCCCGTTTTCGGCGACGGTTGATACGACGCAATATACCGTCGGTTCGCATAATGCAGAAGCCGTGGCCTACGAGAACAGTCCCGTGGCGACACAAGGTTTCGGATCCGCAACCGTTACCGTGCAAAATCCCGTCTCCAACCTTCAAGTCCTCGCCGATGCGTTCATTAGTTCGTGTGGGCAGGGCGTGCGGGCCTCGGACAAGGTGGTCACTGCCGGGACTTCGGAGATGGGAGGAGGCGAGTTCTATATCCAGGAGCAGAACCGCTTCGGTGGTATAAGAGTCGTGAGCAGCGACCCGGTGGAGGAAGGTGACATCGTGACCGTAACCGGCCCGACGGTCAATGATACGGGCGAAGAGAGCATATCCGCGACGACCGTTACTGTCACCAAACACCTGCTGACCCTTCTCGCTCCGGTGGCCATGCCGAACTGGGCAATCGGAGGTGGGGACTTCGCCCAGGCGGAGGGTGTGAGTGGAGGAAAAGGCCTCAGGAACATCGGGCTCTTGGTGAGAACGAACGGAAAGGTCACTTATGTCGGAGCAGTTGGCGAGGATTTCTTCTATATAGATGATGGCAGCAACCTGTTGGATGGGTCAGGGCACAAGGGGCTGAGAGTGGCGTGTCGGGGATTAGCTAGACCAGCGCTCAACAATTATCTCTTGCTGACAGGCATTAGCGCGTCCCAGAAACTAGACGGCCACGTCATTCGCGTGCTCAAGCTGCGTCGTGATAGTGATGTAACCGTGGTCAATCACTAGAATGCACCTGTTAATATTACCTGATTTTCAGAATTGATTAAATTACCCATTGACAGCTTGGCAGATATGGTGTAACCTGCAGATACTATCACTAGAATAGTTAAGCTGTCGGTCAGGCGTAGGCCGAGCGGTGATGTGTGGGTTGCTAAACGCCAAAACTCGATAGGGCGCGTTGTTTTTCGAACTGCGTTCCTCACGTAAGGCCACAGTACGAAACGCTCTCCTTCGCGGTTTTCCACAGCACAGTTTCCATGATTTTATCGTCGAAAAGCAAAGGACAAGGAAGGAGAAGAAAATGGTTGTTCTCAGGACATTCTTCAAATTTACCAGCGTAACGGCTATTGTCGTCTTGCTGGGTCTCCTATGCGTACCGGCATCAGCGGACTTCGTGCGCGACATGAATTCCACGCTGACGGGAATAGGGGACGTCGGAAGTCTAAGCGTCTACTCTCTGGTTACCAGAGACCTGGTCGGGGCGCAGTACGTATTCACGTACGACTACGCTGTCACCTATGACACCGGCGGCGCCGATGTACACATCTACGGTGTTGCAAACCCCAACGATTCGTCTTACTTCGACGCTCAGAACGTGGGGGTTGGTGGCGCGCACTTTGATGACCCGGTGTATATCGGCGGCTCGTATGCCAATGTGGAGTGGAGTGGTGGTATTCTACCCATCGGTGGCTTAAGACACTTCAGCTACAAGTCTTTGTTCGCGCCGCAGGACATCGATGTCTACGCTTACGCTGTTGACGGTGGCGCGGCCGCGGAAGGCACGGCAATCGGCATGGGCAATACGATCCCTGAGCCCGGCACAGTGGTTGCTCTAGCGTTTGGTTTGCTCGGGTTAGCGCCGAAGGTTATCAGAAGAAGAAAGTAATCGCAGCCAGTACGCAACGTTGCCGCAAAACTAGTCGGTTGCGGCAACCAACTTTCGTGCATTTGTGGCAGGCAGTATGTGTTTGCGACTTGGCAGAGTATAATCGAAGGAGGGAAGATAATGGGCAGATATATCATTAACACCTGGAAAATCACGCTGGTTCTCGGCGTTTTGTTAGCAGTCTGCAGTTCGGTGTGGGCTCTTCCGCCGAATCCGTACGATACGTTCTTGACGAGCACTACAGGCGGCTATGTGGATGAGGTCATTGCTCAGGTTACCCAATCGGGAAGTCTGTTCCACTATTCGTATGAAGTCAAATTCCTGGATTCTTTTGTTGTGAACCAGAGCACGGGCCAGAAAGCTCCATTGACTACGTTTAGTGTCGGGAATATGCAGAACTTCGAGTTCACTAATGCCGGTAACAGTGGCGGCATTCCTAATCCCATATACAATGTGACCAGCGCCAATTCAGTTCTTTGGAAGAACGGCAACGTGCCGGTGGGACAGATAGTCACGTTCTGGTATGATTCTAAGTATCTGTACGAGGATGTGAGCGCCACACTACAGGGTGGACGCGTGGCAACAGGCCGCACTCTCGGTATGACTGGTATTATCCCTGAACCCGCCTCATTTGTGGCACTGGCACTAGGCATGGTTGGCACAGCGGGCATGTTCCTGAAGAAATTTAAAGGCCGATAGTTTCTCAACAAGAGGTCAACATTTCCACGGCGACAATCTGATATAGATTCGCCGGAGGAGTCGTTCGATTGGCCTTGTGACATAATGTCGGATTCCTGAGAAGTTTATTTAGCCCCTCCTTCAGCGGGAGGGGCTTTTCGTTCATCCCATAGTCCCCCGGGGAATGTGCGCGGCAGTGTTCTGCCCATTGCATTTGTCAATCCGCTGAGCACATCAACGCTGGCACAACATAAACCCAGTACAATTACCTGATTTCTGAAGATATGCCGAACGAATGTGACAGTATTCTTGACAACCTTGCCCGCTATGTATACACTTGTGGGTAGAAAGGTAGTGCCGGCTAACTACTCCTCTTGTGTTCCATCCACGTAGTAGCGTATTGCCACGGCTTGATAGGATCACGCATAGAAACGCGGGAGAATCAAGCCAGAAGTTATTCAGGAGGCTGGGCGGGTTTGGTTCGAAAGATAACTGATGTCAGGGTATCATTACGTCTGGAATTGCTGCTGACCTTGTTACTGTTATTCGCCGCAACTGCGTCTATCATGGCCGGTGGAGGGCCGAGGAATGTGCTTGTCGTGCAGAATAGTCGCAGCACAATTTCGAAGAACATTGCTGCTTACTATGTGAGCGCGCGTGGAATCCCGCCGGAAAACATCTGCACGATTGACTGTGCCACAACCGAGCTGGTGGATTACACAGAGTGTGAAGCGAGTATAGTGGCTCCGATTCGTGCATTCCTGCAAAACCCCGACATAGGTGGACGCATAGACTACATCGTTTTGACTAAGGGCATTCCTCTTGGAGCCTACTACAAGGACCCTACCTACAACCCCCCGATTTACTATGACAGCGGGCCGTTATCGATCACGAGTGTGCTCACCTGCCTCAGTGAGCCGAGCGTGACCAAATACATCAAAAATCCATACGGCCCCAACATTTATCCACCGGTAGAGGCGGCCTTTTCACATCAGACAGCCCTAAACGGACTGCACTTGTACCTGGTCACCAGGCTGGACGGATACACCCAGCAGGACGTCTACGGCTTGATAGACCGGAGCGTCATGGCCCAACCGGTCGGAGCGGTTGCGCTCGATAGGGCAAGCCCGCCGCCCTACATTAACCTGAACGACAAACTCAAGAACGCCATGAACATCCTCACAAATATGGGCGTGCCGGTCATATATGATGACACATCCACATTTCTCGGAGGCATGAGCGGGCTGATCGGCTACTTCAGTTGGGGCAGTAATGATTCTGCCTACAACGCAACAGCTTACAAGAGCAACATATTTCTGCCGGGCTCGATTGCCGGCACGTTCGTCTCGACCAGCGGCCGCACATTCTGCCCGACCACCGGCGGTCAATCATTGATAGCGGATCTCATCCCACTTGGCGCTTGTGGGCTCGAATGCTCGGTTTCCGAGCCGTATACCAGCGCCGGTATATGGCCGGATGTCTTGTTCGACAGGTATACCAAAGGCTACAATATGGCGGAAAGTATGTATATGGCCAGCCCGAAGCTGTTCTGGAAATCCGTGGTGGTCGGCGATCCGCTGATGGCTCCGTTCGCCACGAAGCCATATGTGGCCCTGGACTCCGTCGATACGCCGTTCACCGGCCAAGCTACCATCAGCGCTATCGCGATAGACCCGGAGGGAATAAAGGATGTCGACTTTTACTTCGACGGCAAGTACGTTGCTTCCAGCACGCAGTCACCGTACGGGATATCGATCGATACCACGAATTACACCGTAGGCCCTCACAAGGTCGAGGTGGTCGCAATAGATGCTAGCCCGGTTGCCGCGCAGGGTTACACCGCCGCAAATATCAACGTCCAGAACCCCATATCGAACCTCTCGAGGTTATCCGACGCGTTCCCCAGCCCCGACGGCCAGGGTGTTGCGACTCCCAAATCGATTGTGACGGCGGGAACCGTTGAGATGGGAGGAAGCGAATTCTACATTCGTGATGAGAATGGCTGCAGCGGATTGCGGGTGGAGAGCAGCCAGGTTGTGAATCGCGGGGACGTCGTGACGCTCCTCGCCGGTCTTGTGACTCGCAGCGGAGAGCGAAGCGTGACGGCAACGCAGGTAAACATAGTAGATCACGTGCTGACGGAACCTCGGCCGGTCATGATGCCGAACAAGGCTGTGGGCGGCGCGGACTTTACCTCAGAGACCGAGGGAGTCACAGGCGGGCGGGGCTTGAGAAACATCGGGCTTCTTATAAGGACCTGGGGCAAAGTGACTTATACGGGGACCGACAGTGAGGACTACTTCTATATTGACGATGGCAGCAACTTGTCGGACGGCTGCGGGCATAAAGGACTCAGGGTGGGTTCCAGGAAATTACCCAAGCCACCTCTCTATTCAAAGGTTGTGGTGACTGGCTTAAGCTCGTGCGAAGAGATCGGGGACAGGGTAATTCCCGTAATCAAGCCGCGGACTCAGAATGACATCACGATGATTCTACTATAAGGCAGCTAGTAATATTACCTGATTTGAGAGTTTTTTTGATAATGCCCTTGACGAACTGCAAAGCTTGGGATACAATACGCGCATGGCAGAATTGGAAAGTTGGCCCGCCAAAAGACCTCGTTACCGCACGACACCACCGGACACTTTAGTAGAGAGAATTATTGTGACTCTACACCGGACATATAATATTATGGCCTCGTAAGAAGGCGCCTATTTAACTCGAGAAGGAAGAGGGAGAGAAGAGCGAATGGCTGGAGTTTTACTCCAGCCGTTCGTATGTACGGCTGGCCGCAGGTTGCGCGATACATTGAACATCGGGCAAGCGGGATATAGGATATTGAGTCGTTGATATCGAACTCTAATTCTGGAGTACTATACATTCGCTACCAAGGAGGTATTCTTATGGCATACAGAATCGTTGTGGATAGAGAAAGGTGTCAGGGGATCGGCGCGTGTGTGGGCGCGGCGCCGGATGTGTTCGAGATGGACCGCGAGGGCAAGGCCATAGTGATAAACGCCGAGGGAGCCGACGACGACACCATTCTGGAGGCGGCCGAGGCATGCCCACTGGAAGCCATAAAGCTTTATAATGAAGAGGGCGAACAGGTCTACCCGTGACGAGGAGTTAGAAGTTAGAAGCAAGAGGTTGGATATTGGAAGTTGGAAAGTTGGCTGTGTTATGGGACCTCAATGGGGTCATTATCGATGATATGCAGGTGCACCTGGGTTCGTTTCAGGCCCTAATGCGGGAGTTGGGATCGGATATGACCGAGGAATACCTGATAGCCAGATGCGTTGGGGCTCCGCCGCACGAGGTCTTTGCCGATATTCTGCCGACGATCGGAAACCCGATATCCATCGAGGAAGCCGTCGCGCGCAAGCGGGAACTCTACTTTGAGCTGATTCGGGGAAAGATGCGGATGCTCCCGGGCGTAAGGTCGTTGCTCACGGACCTAAAGTGCAACGGGATAAGCCAGGCGGTGGCGTCCGGCGCAACTCGGATAGAGGTCGAAGCCATATTGGATGAATTCGGCATCGGGGACTACTTTGAGGCGGTGGTAGCGTGCGACGATGTATCGCACGGCAAACCGAACCCGGAGCCGTTTCTCAGGGCGGCGGCGATGCTTGGCGTCGAGCCGTCGAATTGCGTCGTGATCGAGGACGGCGAGTTCGGCGTACGAGCCGCGAAGACGTGCGGCATGCGGGCTATCGCGGTTACCAATACGCAGCCGAGCGAGAATTTGGCGGCGGCGGACGTGATTGTGGACTCATTGGAAGATATGGACGCCGCGCGGGTGTTGGAAATGCTGCGACAGCCGGAGCCTGTGTGACGCGGCTTCCCCAATCGCAACGATACTGACAGCTACGGCAGCACGTGATCGGCGATTGAACATGTGGGGTTTTGGCCGACTGAGCCGAGCGTGTAGGGGACGCCCGTGGGACACTCGGGCTCGGTTTTGATGTAAGTGGGAATGATATCGCTCCAGTCCACCGCATCGCCATCGCGCTTCTTGTGCTCGGCGGCATACTGGTCCTTGGCGGCGTCAATTTGTCTCAAGTTGGAGAGGCACGACTTTAATCTTGCCGTCTCTCGCGCCCTGATGAAATTGGGCACCGCGATGGCAAGCAAGACACCGATGATGAGAATGACAATCATTATCTCGATCAGGGTAAACCCGCGGCGGCCGCGCCTCAGGACTGATTTTAACATCTGCAACCCCTCTCCCGGTGGGCCGTGCTTGTTGGTCTAGTCGCTGCTATGAATCTTGTTCCACTATTCTTGTCAACTGACGGCACGAAACTTGTCCAGCTCTATAGCGCATGCGCCCCGACTGAACGTGATGACCCTGCGCTGGTCCCGAACCGACGCAAGCGCCCCGTCAAGGATGCGAAGTCGCTCGACGGCTGAGTCGTGGTCGGGGGTCCCCGGCGCATTGTTGCGGCGCTCATCTTCCAGTAACTGACGGTAGACCTCGAAGCGCTCGGGCTTGCCGTAATATTCTCGGTCCAGGTAGCCGCACATAGCTTCGGATTCGCTCTCGCGCACGAGAATGGAAACGCAGCCGCCCTTTCCGGCGCCTGTCAGTTTGCCTCCCAGATAGCCCGGCCCGCGCCTGGCGATAGTGAGCAGCAGGTCGAGCTGCGGGGTCGAGACCCGGAAGTCGAAGCTGAGCGCGTCCTGAAGCTCATCCACCAATTGTCCCACTTGCACGCGGTAGCGGTCATATTCGGCGGAGTCCGGGGAAAGCTCTCCCGAGTTCACTCGACGCTCGGCGTCAAGGAAGATCCGCTCCAGAATTCGGCCTATCTCGTTTTCGCGATGGAAGAACCTGGCCGTGGTGCGTATATGGTATCCGCCGATCTTCCTGCGAGGACGGGTATAGATGCGTTCGATTGTCTTGGCGTCCTTGCCGAAGATGCGTCCGGCCTCTTTCGGGGTGATTTTCACCGGCAGGAGCATAATCAACTCCCGAATGGCCTCGTTCGGTATGCCGAGAATACCCTCGTCGAGGCTGCCGAACTTGCAGTAGTTCGCCTCTATCTTCTCCCAGTATTCGGGGTTGTTCTCCAGCAATGGCAGTTGGACCCCCGGCGCAAACCCGAAATGTTCCTCTGTCAGCTTTGGCAGCCAGCCTTCGGGGAACGCGGTTCCCCCGCGCTGGGCCTCGCGAACGGACGCAATGATGAGCTTCATCAGCTCGTCACCCATCTGCATCCAGCCCTTACGCATATTGAAGCTCTGGTTGCCGCCGAGGGTCTTGTTGACCTCCCAGAGCGAGTTGGCGAGGACCACGTGGATGCCCCGCAGGAACGGCAGCGGGGTCGCTTCGATCTCCGGCTTTGAGTGGCGGTTGTAGAGCACGCTGTTCACGGAGTTCCGCAGAATGGTCATCTGGTCGTTCGCGCCGCCGTGCGTCCCAACGTACCACTCGGCTTCTCCCAGCAGCTTGCACACATCCTGCAAACGCCAAGTCGGCAGGAGGTCGCGGTTGCACAAATAAAGCGCAAGGAATGACAGCACCACGATGGCCGAAGACGAGCTCGTGCCCGCCCTGAATGGCGCCGTGGCGGGCCCGAACGTGATATCCGCCCCCTTGATATTGATCGACGGGTTGTCCCAAATAACGCGCAGGTAGGGGCTCAGCACGTAGTTGAGCCAGTTGCCCTGCAGCCGCCCGTAATGAGGGTAAATGAGC
>JAMCYN010000078.1:2603-15131 GCA_023474015.1 Armatimonadota bacterium | reverse complement strand
TCGAGAACAAATGCTTGCGGCGCTCGGCCACGTCGAGGGAATATTCGCGGGAGGTGAAGCGGCTCTTCAGAACGAACTTGGAAATATATTGACAGCGGTTGGGTCGAGCACATTGTTCGCGCCTGTCGAGACACTGTTTGTCGAAAAGTTCGGTTTCGAGCAGTTCAGCCTGGAGTATGGTCCCACTCAGCCGCTCGCGCTCTACGTATCGCGGAAATTATTCAACAAGGTGTATGTCTCCTACTATGGCCGGTTGAGCTCGCAATATGCGAATGTCAACGACGTGGAGTACGAGGTGAGCGTCGGCTATAGGTTCTCAGACCGTTATCAGTTCAGCGTGGGCGTGGACAACCAGGAAACCGCGACGGTCCAGACGCAGTATACGGGTGCATTCTGGTAAGACACAGGGAGAGGCGTGGTTATGGATTTCGATGGGCTGGTGGATGCTTACCAGAAGCCTATCTTTAACCTCGTTTTTCGGCTCTTGGGCGACAGGGATGAGGCTGCTGATGTCACCCAGGAGACGTTCGTGGCGGCTTACAGGTCGTTCTCGGAGTTTCGTGGCGAGTCGTCAGTCTATACGTGGCTATACCGAATCGCCGTCAACAAGTGCAAGAATAAGTTCAAACAAAGCGACCGGCGCAGGGAATACGAGACCCAGTGGCTGGACACCGATGAGAACCCCGAAACGTCGGTTCCGTTGGGCTTATCTGTGGGCTCCGAGTACAATCCCGACGAAGTCTTGCAGCGCAAAGAGTTGAAAGAACGAATTGCGCGGGCGATAACGGAGCTTCCCCCCGACTATAGAATAGTGGCGGTTCTTCGTGATGTCCATGGACTATCCTATGAGGAAGTAGCGAAAGCCGCGGATTTGTCGGTGGATGTAGTGCGCACACGAATAGCTCGCGCCCGCCGCATGCTGCGCGGAAAGCTTGCACCGTATCTGGGTGAGGAGTGAGGTTGCTTGTATGGGCCGAAGAACCTGTAGTATAATCACACGATAGCACTTGTGAGTTGATCCGAGGTCTTGGAGTTTAGTCTCTAACCTCTAACTTCTAATTTCCAACTTCTGATTCAGGAGGAATCTTCGCAGATGGCATATCGGATATCGAAAACAGGTGGGTTGGTTCTGCTGACGCTTCTGGCGGGACTGATTCTTATCATTCCAACTGTTTTGTCGGCGCAGGAGACCGCAAGGGTGACGGAGGTAGCGATTTCCGGAAACAAGAATATCAACACAGACACTATTCAGAATGCCATCACCCTCAAGCCGGGTGACGAATACACGGACCAGGCCGCGGACAAAGATAAGGCTTCGATTATGTCGCTCGGCTACTTTAGCGCCGTCACGGTTCACAAGGACCAGACGGCTGAAGGCGTGAAGATCAACTACGAGGTTACCGAGAATCCGAAGATCACCGATATCAAGGTCGTTGGCAGCGAGCCTTTGAAGGCCGAACAGGTCAGGGCAGTGATGAAGACCAAACCCGGCCAAGTTCTCAACACCACCAGCCTCAACCAGGATATCGAGGCGATCCAGGAGCTCTACAAGGACAAGAAGTATATCGCCTACGTTACCGAGGAGATAGGCGTCGATCCACAAACCGGGGTGTTGACGGTTCCAATACTCGTGCACAGGGTAGAAAGCGTGGAAATCACCGGCAACAAGAAAACCAAGACCTATGTTTTTCTGCGCGAAATGAAGACCGGGCCCGGCAAGATCCTCAACTTGGACACACTCAACGAGGACATCCGCCGAATCTACAACCTGGATATCCTTGAGGACATCAAGCCCTACCAGATCAATCCGGGTACCGAGGTCGGTCTCGTGAAAATCACGATTCCGGTGGTCGAGAAGAAGACCGGGCAGGTGTCGGTTGGTCTGGGATACAGTTCAAGGCAGAGGCTGGTCGGTCAGGCCAGGCTGCAGGAATCCAACTTTAAGGGAAAGGCTCAGAACCTGAACCTGCTGTGGGAGCAGGGTACCACCCAGGCTACCGGCGGCAGCGCAAGTTATGAGCTCGGGTTCTTCGAGCCCTGGATCGACAAGCAGCACACGTCACTCAACGTTACGGCATTCGATAAGCTGCTATACAGATTCTCTTCGGGCGTCTTCGGCGGCGGTGCATTCCAGAACGGCCAATTCTATAACGAGCGCCACAAGGGTGGGGATGTCACCGTCAGCCGGCCGTTGACCGATAAGACGAGGGTATATGTGGGCGGACGGTTCGAGAACGTCGATGCCGACCCGAACTTGCTGTTCAACTCAGGTACCACTAATCCATCCGACCTTGTCAACATTATCCAGAAAGGCAACGTCGCGGGGGGCTCGCTTCGAATGGTTCACAACACTCGTGACATAGATATCGATCCCGCCGCGGGCGGATACGAAGGTATCTCGCTGGAATTCGGCACGGTCAATGGTACCAGATTCAATACTGTGACGACTACCCAGATAGTCAATGGAGTTTCAACACCAGTGTCCACCGCCGAACCGTTCCCATTCAAGGGTGGCTTCCAAAAAGCTTCGGTGGACTTACGACGCTACTTCAGTCGTCAAGGAGCCAAGAAAACCCCGCAAGACAAGCGGACTACCATAGCCATCCGAATGAGGACCGGCTACGCTACCGGGAAGATTCCATATTTCGAACAGTTCTTCGTGGGCGGCAGTGAAAGCCTTAGAGGATACCGGGAGGACCGATTTTGGGGCGACAGAATGCTCCTTACAAGCATTGAGCTGAGAAAACCGATTGCTCAATCGATATCGGGTGTCATATTTGTGGATTATGGTGACGCATGGGGCGGCGATCCCACCTATAACATCGCGCAACTGCCCCAGCACCAGAACTTCCAGGGCAGTTTCGGCACCGGCGTCGGGATCAGAGTCACGACCCCGATTGGACACTTGAGGTTGGACTACGGCGTCGGCAAAGAGGGCGCGCGCACACACTTCAGTATGGGCCAGGCTTTCTAATCTTCGTTTGACTTTGGGATGCAATCGGGCCGGGACCTTCGCGGTTCCGGCCCTCGTCTTGTACCTGAACGGAACTGTGGGTAAGTGTTCACTCTTGATGAGTACCTGTCATGCTGAACTCGATTCAGCATCTCCTTCGCAGGTAACATATCCTGAATCAAGTTCAGGATGACAGCAAGACTGAGCAGTTACAACTGTGGAAAAATCGCCCTACTGCGGCAATATGGGCCTTGGAAGACCGTCTATGCCATATAGTGTAGTTAGGGGCGTCCGTTTTGTGACTTGTTGAGCAGGATGCGCTGAACGCGTCTTTGCTTGTTGAGGCACTGGGATTCTGTTATAATTTGCTCAACGGAGGCGGTAGCAATGCGCCTTTCGAAAACGACAAGAGAGGTGCACCGAATGGTTAGGTCACGCGGGATGGCGTGGGTACTGGCGCTTGTGCTTGCCGGTGTTGTGTTGATTGGTACTGTGGCTCTGGCGGCGGACCCGGAATTGAAGGTCGGGGTTGTTGATGTGGAGAAAGTCTACAAGGACGCACCCCGCCTCAAGCAATATACCGAGGAACTGAACAAGTATAGAGAAGGTCTCGGACGCAAGCTTGAGCTGCGCAGCCAAAACATGATGCTCAGCGAAGAAGAGGTCAAGGAGCTTATCGATTTATCGACCAAGGAAGGTGCGAACGATAAGGACACCGCTCGAATCAAGGCTCTCAAGGACGCGGAGCGGGCTAAAGATGATGAGCTGAAGCAGCTTCAGGGAACCAAAGACCTTAAGGATCAGGACAAGGCCCGTCTTAACGAGCTTCAGGCCATTCGTAAGAAGTCCGAGGATACCGGAACGGCTCTTACCAAGGACTATGACGGTCTGCTGCAGAGCAAAATGCAGGAAGTGAACGGAAAGGCCGAGACCGAAGTGCGCGATGCTATAACCAAGGTCGCGAGCGCAAAGGGACTGACGCTGGTAGTGGCCAAAGAGGCTGTGCTGTTCGGCGGTAACGACGTTACCGACAAGGTCATTGACGAGCTGAGCCGCAAATAAGATCACGGAGCGCATTATTTGAAACTGGCGATCTACTGTTTAGTTTTGGTGGTCATCGCCGTGGCGGGGATAGGCGCGGCGTTCCTGAGCATTTCGCCCGGAGATGGTCGTCGTGAGACGCCGCCTCCACGGACGGTGTTTGTTGATGTCGGGAGGCTGGTGAATATGCATCCCGACTGGGGCGCGCTGGCTACGATGAGGTCCACCGTTACCGGGATTCGGCAGGTTTCGCGCGCGGGATATTCCGTGGTTCGAAAGCCGGCGTCGCTCGTCGTCAGGCAGAGGTCTGACGCAGCCGACAGGGCGCTGAGAAGCAGCCTTGAAGAAGCGACGGTGCGACGCGCCGATGAGGCGCTGAGGCAGCTTGAGATGGAGCAGCGAAGATCGCTCCAGGCGCGGTTGGATGCGAGCCGGGCGTCGATAGGGGCGAATGCGGAGTCTGACTTAAGAGTGCGTGAGCGCCAGATCGAAGATGAGGCCGCGAGTGAGGCCTCGTCGGTTACCCAGAAGCATCGCCGTAATCTCCTGGAGGCTCAGATTAGAGCCGACGCTCTGCATGTAGCAGCGGGAGGGAGCCCCGGACTCGACACCGTGGCAATTAAGCTAAAGGAGCAACAGGCCCAGTCCGAACTCAACACTCTGCGGGCCGTTTACGACGCTGAAACTGATCGGGTAAACGCGGATGCAAAGGCGAAGATTGAGATGCTCAGGCAAGGCATGAACGAGAAGATCGATTCAACTTTGAACGAGTACGGCAGCGTGGAGGCAAAGGATATCGAGACTCGCGCGGCCTCGGCGCGGAGCCAGATACTGAACGACATGAACGCGTTCGGCGCGTTTCCGAGTATGTTAGGTGCTGGGGCTCGTAAGGATGGCAGGCACCCTAAAGGTGTTCCAGACATAGCGGTGTCGAAACGAGTTTGCGTCGGAGATATGTGCTATTGGCAGGCTGATTCGGAGGCTCTTGAGGCGCGGATTCGAAGCGATGTCCGCCGGGCTGTATTAAAGATGGCCGAGGAAACGGGCGTAAAAGTGGTATTTGTCCCGTCCGGCACTGCTTTACCCGATGCCACGCGGGAGTTTGTCGATCTAATGCGGACACGAGGGTGGCGCGCCTGTGAGCCCGTATTATACAGAGCAAAGGGCAGTTGATGTCTGCAAATACTACCGCCGCGCGCATAGCCTCACTTATCGACGGCGATATTGAGGGAAATTCGGGTCTCGCGGTTGATGGCGTGGCGAATGTTGATGACGCCGAAGCAGGTGATGTGGTTTTGGCGGAGGACGCGAAGTTCTTCCGAAAGGCTTTGGAATCGAAGGCTTCCTGTATTATCTGCGGCGTTGACGTGGCGCGGCCTTGCGATGGGAAGTGTGTCATAAAGGTTGCTAGACCCGCTGAGGCTTTCGCCAGGGTGTTGGATTATTTTCGCGGTGAGGAGCTGGTTCCGGCGGTCGGAATCGGTGTTGGAGCGGTTGTCGAAGAGGGTGTACGCCTGGGCGAGAACGTCGCGATTGGAGCGAATTGCTTCATCGGACGCGGCGCGAGTCTGGGAGACGGCTGCGTTGCGTTTCCAAATGTGTATGTGGGTGAGTCGGTCACAATCGGCGAGGGGACTAAGATTTACCCCGGCGTGACCATCTACCCGAAATGCCGGATCGGAAAGCGTGTGATATTGCACGCGGGCGCTGTGATAGGCGCTGACGGTTTCGGCTACAAGCCTTCGGCGAACGGGCTGATGAAGTTTCCCCACGCGGGGATTGTCGAAATCGGGGATGACGTCGAGATCGGCGCGAACTCGACCATTGACCGCGCCAAGACCGGCGCGACCGTTATCGGCATCGGAACCAAGATCGATAACCTGGTGCATATAGCGCACAACGTGAAACTTGGTTCAAACTGCGTGGTCGTCGCTTTGAGCGGTGTGGCGGGAAGCGTTGAGATAGGCAATGGAGTCACTCTGGCTGCCCAGACGGGCATCAAGGACCACGTCCGAATAGAGGACGGAGCCGTGATAGCTGCCAGGGCGGGCGTGATTGGAAACGTGGGGAAGGGTGCAACGGTCTCGGGATTTCCGGCCAGAGATCATCGGTCGGAGAAGAGGGTGGAGGCCGCGAGGCTGCATTTACCCGATATCTTGGAACGTTTGCGAGCCTTGGAGCGAGAGGTCAAGAAGCTTCAGGGTAGTGGTGAAATCGACGATGGCGGCTGTGTTTAATACTAATGCGAGGGTGCTCCTCGAAAACGAGTCCGAGCCTCTGGATGCCTTGTGCCTGCAGAAGACGCTGGCTGGAAGCGTGAGGCTTTCCGGCACCGGCCTCCACAGCGGTGGTGATACCTCAGTGGTCATCAGGCCCGCGCCTGAGAACACCGGAGTCGTTTTTAGCGATGGGACTCACATTATACGCGGGCTAGCGTCGAACGTGGTGGACACGTCGCGTGGAACAAGCATCGGATTCAACGGCACGCGCATTCGTACGATAGAACACCTGATGGCCGCCTTGAGGGGCTCGGGGGTAGATAATGCGGTAGTCGAGGTCATCGGGCCGGAACTCCCCGCGTTGGACGGCAGCGCCCTGCCTTATGTCGAAGCCATTGACGCTGTCGGACTGATCGATTTGGCTTCGACGCGCAAACCGATAGTCCTGACGGAGCCGGTGTGCGTGCGGCAGAATGGCTCGTTCGTGCTGGCCGTGCCCGCGCCAAGGTTGAGTATTACCTACGTGTTAAGCTACGATCATCCGTTGATAGGCTCCCAGACGGCGACCTATGTGCTGGAAGAAAGCGACTTCGGCTCCGAACTGGCCCCCGCGCGCACGTTCGTGTTGTATGAAGAGGTTGAGGGCCTGCTCAATGATGGGCTTTCGCAAGGCGGCAGTCTGGACAATGTGATCGTGATCTGGCAGGATCGGATGAGTTCTGAACTGCGATTCGAGGATGAACTCGCCAGACACAAAGTCGTAGATCTAATAGGCGATCTCGCGCTCGTAGGCGGGCTGCTTCAGGCGGAAATACTTGCAGTAAAGTCGGGACATGCACTGAATGTTGAATTTGCAAGAGCAGTTAGCCATTCAATTGCAGAATGCAGAATGCAGAATGCAGAATGCAGAATGAAGGGAGACGTGCGTCGAAAGGTACGGACTTAAGGGCGCGTACGAAGGCCTTTGCGCTACGTATCATTCAACTCACGGATATCCTGCCGCGCACGCGGGTCGCGGACGTAATGGGCAGGCAATTGCTCAGGTGTGGCACTTCTGTCGGAGCAAATTACCGGTCGGCATGCAGGGCCAAGTCGAAAGCGGACTTTGCCGCAAAGATGGCCATAGTCCTTGAAGAAGCCGACGAGTGTGTATACTGGATCGAGCTGTTGATCGGCAGTGGGCTGTGCAAGACCGATGCTGTTGCCGAACTCGCGGCGGAGGCAAATGCTTTGGTGAGTATCGCGGTTTCGTCGATCAAGACCGCGAAGAGTATAGCATCTTCCTAGTTGGGAGCTGCAAAGAGCCTTGCGGAATGCCAGATTCATTCTGCATTCTGCATTCATCATTCTTCATTAAAAGGTGGCTTATGCTTGATGTAGAGCAAATACGGGACGTTCTGCCCCACAGGTATCCGTTCCTTCTCGTGGACAGAATACTGGAGCTTGTGCCGGAGAAGAGCGCCCGTGGTTATAAGAATGTGACGATCAACGAGGAGTTCTTTGAGGGTCATTTCCCTGGGCATGCGGTGATGCCGGGGGTTCTTGTTTGCGAGGCTATGGCGCAGGTAGCCGGCGTGCTGCTGCTTTCCATGACGGGAAACCAGGGTAAGCTGGCGTATTTTGGCGGAATGGACAGGGTCAGGTTTCGCAAGCCGGTTGTTCCGGGGGATACGTTAGTCACTGAAGTAGAGATGCTTGCGACCAGGGGCAACATCGGCAAGGTGAAGGCGATAGCCAAAGTGGACAACGAGGTCGCCGCTGAGGGCGAGTTCATGTTCGCGCTTGTTGAGAGAGACAGAAGAAAAAAGTCGGCCGACAGCGTGGTCGAGGATAGTAGCGACAGACAGGGTTCGGGTGAGTAGATGGAGAAAACGGACAGGAAGACCGAGATACATCCGACCGCGTTGATTGACAGCAGCGCTGAAATCGGGCAGGGGGTTACAATCGGCCCCTATTCAGTTATCGGCAAGAACGTTTGCATCGGCGACGACACGCGAATTGATTCCCATGTGGTTATCGAGACCAACACCACACTTGGCAACAATTGCACCGTCATGTCCAGCGCGGTGCTGGGCGGCGCGCCTCAGGATTACAAGTTCCACGGCGAACAGAGCTTCCTCAAAATTGGCAACGCCAACGTCATACGTGAATATGTCACGATCCACCGCGCAAGCGGCGATGGCGAGTCCACGGTGCTGGGCGACAACAATATGCTGATGGCTTATTGCCACATCGGCCACAATTGCACAATCGGCAGCAATATCACGATGGCGAACTATGTCGGAATAAGCGGACACGTGCTGGTGGAAGATAAGGTCGTGTTCGGGGGGATTGTCGGAGTCCACCAGAAGGTGCGCGTCGGCAAGCTAGCGATGGTCGGTGGTATGAGCAAGGTGGTTCAGGACGTTCCGCCGTTTGCGATGGCGGACGGCAGGCCGACTAAGGTTTGCGACTTAAACGTGATCGGCTTGCGGCGGTTTGCGACTTAAACGTGATCGGCTTGCGGCGAAGCGGCGTGACCTCCAAGGTGCGTTCGGACATCAAACAGGCCTACAAGCTGCTCTACAGGTCCAAGATGAACGTATCGCAGGCCCTGGAAGCGGTCGAGAACGAGATCGAGCCGAGTGAGGAGTTGCAGTACCTGCTGGACTTCATTCGCAATGTGAGGTTGGGATTCGGCGGGCGGCAGTTGGAAGCGCCCAGGACATAGTCGTGGCTTATTCCATTGCTGTTTCGGCTGGCGAGGCTTCGGGTGACATGTATGGCGCTCGCCTTGCCGACGAACTCAAAGTGCTCCTTACAGACCCATACATATGGGGCGCCGGTGGTGCTAAAATGCGTGATGCCGGCGTGGATGTTAAGATCGATATGGCGGGCGGCGGTACGATTGGGATATCAGAGTCCTTGCGGGCACTGCCGGGACTTGCCGCGAAATACCTCAGGCTGCGCGGAGAACTCTTGCGCAGCCGTCCCGACGTATTTGTCCCCATCGACTTCGGCGCGTTCAACATCAGGCTCGCGCAGATCGCCCATCGAAACGGGATACCCGTAGTCTACTACATGCCGCCATCCTCGTGGCGTAAGCGCCCCAAGAACGCCGAGAAGCTGCGCGCGTGCGGCGGCAAGGTCATCACTCCTTTTCCGTGGTCGGCGGAAATCCTTGGCTCACAGGGAATCAATGCGAAGTTCGTGGGGCATCCGCTTATTGATATCGTCAAGCCGTCACAAGGGAAGTCTGAGTTCCTGCGAGACCTCGGGTTGTCGGAATCGCTGCCGACAATCGGTCTACTGCCAGGTAGCCGGGGGCATGAGATCAAGGAGCACCTGAAACCGATGATCGGGTGCGCGGAGATCATGCGCCGTGAGCTCGGAGGCGCGCAGTTCGTGATAGGGGCGGCCAACCGCGCCGACAGCATCAGGGAGAGGGTCCACGCCGCCACATTGGGCAAAGAAAGTTCTCCTGAAATCAGAGTAATAGAAGGCCGCACCTATGATTGCATAGCGCACAGCGATTTTCTCATCACTAAATCCGGAACCTCCACCCTGGAAGCTACCCTATTAGGCGTCCCAATGGTTATAATATACCGGGGGTCCGCGATTATGCGCTTCGAGTTCTTGTTTAGGCACTCCGTGCTGGAAGATCATATAGGCTTGCCGAATATCATCGCGGGCCGAGGGGTGTGCCCGGAGCTTATAAATAATGATGTGACGGCGGAAAAAGTCGCCGACGTCGCGCTGGGTTTTATGAAAGACTCGGTACGACTTGACAAGATGAAAACTTCATTGGGCGAAATCAGGAGGATGCTGGGGGAGCCGGGCGCGGCTGGACGCGTGGCCCGCGCGGTTGTGGAAATGGGAGGACTGGGATAGCAAGCTTGGTCTATTTCCTATTCAGGCGGCGCACGTTCTTTTTGCTGATCGCGCCTATTATTCTGCTTCTGATCGCGCATACCACGCCGAAGAGCTTTCATATCGGCCTGCCGTTTGTCATTTTGGGCGAGGTCGTCAGGGTCTGGTCAGCGGGGTATCTAAGCAAGCTATCGAACCTTATCACATCCGGCCCGTTCGCCCTGTGCAGGAATCCGTTGTATATCGGCAGTTTCTTGAGCTGCTTGGGTTATTGCTTCATGTGCAACCGCATCGAAGCGTGGATAGCGGGGGTTGGGCTTTTTTGGCTGTTCCACGGCGGGGCTGTGTCGTATGAAGAAAAGCTTTTGAGCAAGAAGTTCGGCGAGGCTTATACACAGTATTGCCGGTCGGTTCCAAGGTTTGTGCCTCGCCCACGGTCATTAGCCGGGCATGGCGAGTTCTCAATTAGACAACTCATGAATAACGACGAGCACGTTTGTGTGCTTGCAAACTTGTTAATGGTGGGGTTATTCGCGCTGCGGGCGTTTGGCGGAAACATGATCCCATTTTGAATGTGAGCTAAATTGGATACACGAAATCGGCTTCTGAAATACCTATTGGCCTACAAGGGACGGCTGATCACGGCGGCGATATGCGGGCTGGTGATGGCTGCATGCAGCTTGTTTACAGCCACGCTTGTTGGCTGGTTCACCGCCGCTTGCGACAGCAACCCGGTATGGGACCTCTGGATTATCAAGTTCGGCCTGCGGCACGGGTGGTTTATTCACACTGATGCGGCGGCAAAGGCGGCGCTTATATGGATTGTGGCGTCACTGCTGGTGCTGGTCCATATCCCGAAGGGTTTGTTCGGCTATCTCAACGGCTATGTGGTTGCTTCGGTCACTAACCGGCTTGGGACGGACATCCGGGCCGGGATCTATGCGCATCTTCAGAGCCTGCAGCTCAGCTTCTTTCACAGGAGCCGAATCGGCGATATTATGTCGCGGCTGGGCAACGACGTCGGATTGATCCAGAACTCCAGCTTGGTGGTCACGCAGGCCATTGACGGGCCGATAATGATCATTGTCGGCTTGGGGAAGATGTTCGCCCTGAGTTGGAAGCTTGCGTTACTGACCGTCTTCTTCGCGCCGATGATGGGTGTGGTCATCGACAAGCTGACGAGGAAGCTGCGGCCTCTCACGACGGTTACCCAGGAGACGCTGGCCGATGTGAACGCGACCATCGAGGAATCAATCAACGGCGTCAGGATTATTAAGTCGTTCGGGATGGAAGAGCACGAGATCAAGCGTTTCAACAAGGTCAATACCGCCAGCCTTATAGCGGCCCTCAGATACTGGCGGCGCAACGCGCTCGTTCTGCCGTCGATTGAGGTCATGGGTGGCGTGGCCGCCGCGCTTATCATCGCGACCGGCGGGTGGATGGTGGTTAAGGGAGAAATCACGTTCCGTATTCTTAACGAGTTCACCCTGCTTGCGTTTATGGTGGCAGCCGCAGTTAAGCAGTTCGGCCGTCTGAACGTATCCTACCAGCAGACTCTTGCCGCATCCGAGAGGGTTTTCGAGATACTCGACACCAAGTCCGACCTTATTGAGGACCCGAACGGCGCTGTTCTGAAGAACGTTCAGGGCCGGGTGGAGTTTAGAAACGTCTGCTTCGAGTATAACCCAGGCGAGGTCGTGCTCGACGATGTTTCGTTCATCATGCATCCCGGTGAAGCTGTGGCGATAGTCGGCCCCAGTGGCGCCGGTAAGTCAACCATAGCCGACCTGATACCAAGGTTCTATGACGTCACGAAAGGCCGGATACTGGTCGAAGGCCAGGACGTTCGCAATATCAAGACCCAGAGCCTGCGCGAGCAGATTGCGATGGTTCCGCAGGAGACTATACTGTTCGGCGGCACTATCGCCGAGAATATCGCCTATGGCCGCCCTGGAGCGCCTAATGACGAGATCGTAGAGGTCGCCAAGGCCGCGAACGCGCACGAGTTCATAGCGCAGCTTCCCAGGGGCTACGACACCGAGCTTGGCGAGAGAGGCGTCGGCCTTTCGGGAGGGCAGCGCCAGAGGATTTCAATTGCCAGGGCTCTTCTGAAGAATCCGAAGATACTGATCCTCGACGAGGCTACGTCGTCTCTTGATGCAGCCTCCGAGGGGATCGTTCAGGAAGCTCTCGACCGCCTGATGCAGGGGCGCTCCACGCTCATAATCGCGCACCGGCTGTCCACCGTCAAAAACGCTGACAGGGTGCTGGTGATGGACCGGGGGGGCATTGTCGAGTCCGGCGCATTCGATGATCTGGTGGCTTCCGGCGGGTTGTTCTCGCAGTTATACAGGACGCAATTCCGCCCTGAGGAGGTGGTCTAAATGACGGTCTGTTGTGACAACCGCCTCATGATAGCATGTGCCGAGCCCCCACATCTCATACGAGCGCACCGATCTTGTCATT
>JAMCYN010000078.1:0-2593 GCA_023474015.1 Armatimonadota bacterium | reverse complement strand
GGCACGACGAAGAATCTGCTTTGAACCGAGCCCTTCGTTGCGCGCCCAGCCTTCAGCGCAAAGCAGATCCTTCGCTGCGCTCAGGATGACAAGGATTGATGCGTTCGTGCTTGAAGCGGAGGCCGCTTAGTTGTCCACGGGCGAGGCCAAGGAAAGTCTCTGGACCAGGTTCAAGGGCGAGCTGTTTTTCCGGCTGCTTTGGCTGATCGCGACCGGCCTCGCCGCGAGTGTTCGCTACAAGATCATCGGCTGGGAGAAGATGGAGAAACTCATCGCCGACGGCAAGGGCGGGCTGGTGCTGCCGTGGCACGGGGTGACTATTCTCCCGATCTACTATTGCCGGCACATGGGATTTTATTCCATCGTTTCCATATCCAAGGACGGCGAACTGCAGAACAAGCTTTTACGAAGCCGTGGTTTTGAGACGATTCGAGGCTCGAGCGCGCGGCACGGGATCAGGGCGCTTCTAGAGGGCGTCAGGCGTTTGAAAGAAGGCAAGATGATCGCGATCACTCCTGACGGTCCAAAGGGTCCGCCTAAAAAAGTTCAGCCGGGGACGGTGCATCTTGCGCAGAGGTCCGGCTGTCCGGTGCTGCCGGTGGGGGTCGCGTGCAGGCCGTGCAAGAGGTTGAGTTCGTGGGATTCGCACATGGTCCCCGCGCCGTTTGCGCGGGCGGTGATTGCGTTCGGCGATCCGCTCTATGTATCCGAAGCTGATAATGAGAACGAAGCTGCCACGCGTATCGAGCAGGCGATTAACGAAGCCGAGCGCCAGGCAGAGGAACTTCTCGGTGTCCGGGGAAGCAAGTGACGTTTCTTTTCTACAACATGGTCTTGCTCTTAATGTCCCCAGCAATAGCGCTGTTTTTGCTCTACAGGATATATGTGTCTAAGAAGTCCAGGAAATCATGGCGGCAGCAGGTCGGAAGCGTCGATCTGCCCGCGGATATTCTGAGCAAGGATCTGATATGGATTCATGCTGTATCTGTCGGCGAGTCGGTCGCAAGTGCGGCGGTTGTCGGTGAACTGAAGAAGTCATTGCCGTGTACGGCCGTGGTCATTTCGACAACGACCGAGACCGGTCAGGAGATGGCGCGCAAGTCGATCAAGGACGCGGACGCTTTTATTTTCTACCCATTCGACCTTGCTCTGTTTGTTTCAAGGTCGTTGAAACGAGTGCGGCCGACTGTTTTTGCGAGTACCGATACAGAAATCTGGCCCAATTTCCGGCATATCGCGCGGAAGATGGGCGTAAGAAACGCGATGATCAACGGCACTGTCTCGGACAAGACGATGAGTGGCGCGAGATGGGTTGGGTGGCTCTATCGCTGGACGATGTCCAACATCGACCGTTTCTGCATGCAGTCCCAGGCGGACGCCGAGCGGATAATCTCGCTTGGCGCGGAGCCGTCGAGGGTAATTGTGACCGGCAACTGCAAGGTGGACCAAGCCGTCATTCCCATGAGCGATCATGAGAAGGACGAACTGCGGTCGCAGTACAAGCTTTCTAAGGAGGCTCGTGTATTCGTGGCTGGGAGCACGAACCCGGGTGAGGACGGCCCCGTGATGGACGCTTATTTGGCTGCCCGTAAGAAGCATCCCGAGCTTCGCCTGATAATCGCTCCGCGCCAGATCGAGCGCCGGAATGAGATTAGTGAGATCGCCAAGCAAAAAGACCTGACTTGCGGCTGGCGCAGCGAACCGTCAACGATCACCGGGGCGGAGGATGTTGTCATATTGGACACTTTCGGCGAGCTTGCGCGGGTTTACGCCATAGCGGACGTGACGTTCGTCGGAGGCAGCCTGATTCCGCGAGGGTGTCACAGCATCCTGCAGCCGATTTCGCAAGGGAAGCCGGTGTTTTTCGGCCCGTATACGTTCAAGGCAAAGGACCTTGTGGCTCAAGCGAAAGCCGCAGGGGTAGGGTTCGAGGTTCGCAACAGCGATGACCTCGGCGCACAGATAGCCCAGATGCTGGGCGACGGGCCGTTGCTGGACGAGATCAGCGCGCGATGTGACACGATGATGCAGGCCAATCTCGGCGCGTCAAGACGTACGGCTGACGCGCTGATACAATTATATCGCGAGGCGACCGCCGACTAAGGACTAATGACTCACGACTAATGACTAACATATATCTTGAGCGCGTGATTCTGGGCGAAGAGCGAGGGATCGGCTCCTGGATAATCAGGGCGCTGCTCTGGCCGTGGTCGCTGGTCTATCGAATAGGTCTAGCAGTGTATCTGTGGCTGTATTCGTCGGGCTTGCGGAAGAAGCACAGGCTGGGCGTGCCGGTAATCAGTGTGGGCAACCTGACCTTTGGCGGCACGGGCAAGACGCCCGCCGTGCAGGCGATCTGTCGGATGCTGATGGAAAGCGGGAAGAAAGTCGCGATACTCTCACGTGGACATGGGGGCTCGGCGCGCAAGAGCCTGATAGTATCGGATGGGAAGTCGATTCTTTGCGACGCGGCGAGGTCGGGCGATGAGCCGATGGAACTGGCGAGGAGTCTCCCCGGCGTGCCAATCATTGTCGGCAAGGATCGGCGGCGGAGCGGCGAGAGTCTGCTGGTAGGTCGCATTGAGCCTGCCGA
>JAMCYN010000074.1 GCA_023474015.1 Armatimonadota bacterium | reverse complement strand
CGCTTCGTCTCGGAGTCGAGCTGCTCGCGCGTGCAAAGGATATGCGCGTCGTCCTGCGTGAAGCCCCTCACTCGCATCAGCCCGTGAAGGACGCCGGAGCGTTCGTAGCGATACACCGTGCCCAGTTCGGCCCAGCGAATCGGAAACTCCCTGTAGCTTCGGACCCTGGACTTATAAATCAGCAAATGGAACGGGCAGTTCATCGGCCTTATGAGATACGGCGAGCCGTCCACGTCCATCGGCTGATACATATTCTCCGTGAAGAAATCGAGGTGTCCGCTGGTTTTCCAGAGGTCCTGCCTCGCGATGTGCGGCGTGAATATCAGATCGTAGCCGTTGGCGAGGTGCTCGTTGCGCCAATAATCCTCCATAAGCTTGCGAACCAGCGCGCCCTTCGGATGCCAGAAAACGAGCCCCGGCCCGGCCGCCGTGCCGTAGATGCGCTGCAGCATCGTGTTGCGCTCGTCGCCGCGCCAGTACGCCCCCGAAGTCTTCAGAAGCTTGAACGCCTTGACCTCGCCCGTGCTCGCGACATGAGGCCCGCGACACAGATCGACGAAACCATCCTCTTCATAGACGGATATGACCTCACCATCCGGAAACTCGCGAATAAGCTCAACCTTATAGGGCTCGTCCTTGAACATCTCCAGCGCCTCGTCGCGGCTGACTTCCTTGCGCACGAACGGCGTGTTGGCGGCGATGATCTTTTGCATTTCCTCGGAGAATCGCTCCAAATCCTCGGGCGTGAACGGCTCGGTTACACCGAAGTCGTAATAGAAGCCGTCCTCAATCGCCGGACCGATTGCGACTTTCGCTTCCGGGCGGAGGTTCCGTACCGCATGCGCCATCACGTGCGCAGTGGAGTGTCTTAGCGTTTCAAGATCGTATTTTGCCATATAGTCCTCGGTTTCCGACATCCGGTAATACCCATATAACACGTCGTGTTCGGTCTCTACACGAAGCCATAAGTCTTGTCATTCTGAGGAGGCACGACGAAGAATCTGCTTTGCACTGAAGGCTTCTTCTCAGCCCATACCTCCGGTTCAAAGCAGATGCTTCGCTACGCAGCATGACAAGATTACAGCCCTCGTGCGAGAGCAGACACTGCCCAAACTCTCTAACTGCCTAACGCGGCTTAGCCGCAACCAAAAAGGTTTTGTTGTGTTCGTTGCATAATAGATTGGCAAACACTGATAGGTAGGTTTGCCAGAGTTGTCTTCATTACAAGATCGTTATGCCAAGCAAATCGCGGGCAGTTTCTCGTGTTTCGACCGCATCGTTATCACCGGCACGATTCCGGGCTGGTGCCATTGCAACGGGATGAGCCTCTATCTCAATGGGCACAACATCAAGATATTCGACTTCGCTCGTTTCGCGGAGCCTTTGCGTGACGAGATTAGAGCCAACGCTGAGCGTCTAGCCACCGAAAACGGCATCGAGATCGAGTTTATCCGTCGCGCAAAAGCTTTCCGTAAGGAAGAGCGCATCAGGAAAATCATCTCGGACCGAGGAGATCACCCCGGGCTCGTCCATATATTCTCCGCGATGGAGACTTGCCTCTCGTACTCTCCCTGGCACGACAAGGCAACCGGCAAAACTGCTTTACGAAACAAGGAGACCAAGTGCCTCCACTACTACTTCTACTTCATCGACGCCGAGTTCGGCCTTTGCTATCTGAGAGTTCCAACGTGGGCGCCGTTTCGCCTGCAATTCTACTGCAATGGGCACAACCACCTTGCCAATCGCCTCCAGGAAGAGGGGATAGGCTTCACGCCTCTGGACAACACTTTTCTCAAAATCGATGACTTTGCACGTGCCCAAGTTCTTGCCGATGAGTTTCCAGTTGAACGACTCCACCGCGCGCTCGATGCGTTCGCCAAACGCTATTGTCCCGTGACACGGCTCGCTCCGAACTCATATCACTGGTCGATCATGCAGGCGGAATATGCCACCGACATCGTCTTCAAGCGCGCCGAAGACCTCAAGCCAATCTACGAAAACCTCATCAAGACGGCAATCCACACGGTGAAACCGGAATCCGTAGCGATGTTTCTCGGCAAGAAACTCGACGGACGAACACTCGCCGAGATCGGCACCGACTACAAGTTCGACCACCGCATCCAAGGAATGCGCATCAAACACTACCTGGGTTGGGCCGCCATCAAAATGTATGATAAGCAGGGCATCGTCCTGCGCATCGAGACCACCGTCAGCAACGTCACCGAACTCAAACACTACCGGACGGTAGAACATCGGGATGGGACGACCGAGACAAAATACGCTCCCATGCAAAAAACAATCTACAGCCTCCCTCCACTTCGAGAATTGCTCCTTGCCACCAACAACCGATACCTCGAATTCATTTCCGCTCTCGACGACACCAGCGATGGTCAGCGCCAGATCAAAAAGATCGGCGATTCGATCAAGCGCGACGACCGTTCGTTCAGAGGCTTCAACCTCTTCCGCAAGGATGATCTCGAATCCCTGATCGCACTCACTCGCGGAGAAGGCAATATCACCGGCATCACGAATCGCCTGATTCGTCGGGCACTACCCGAGAAGTCCAGTTCTCAAGTCTCATACCTCATCAAGCGCTGCCGAATATTCGGACTGATCAAGAAGTGCGGCAAGACATACAAATACTATCTGACAAGACTCGGACGGCGCATCATCATCGCCGCTCTTGAACTCCGTCAGATTATGTTGCCGCAACTCATCTGCGCGCAATAATCATCTCGATTTTCTATACACCGTGTTCAGAATATGGTTGGTAAGGGACTACTTATCATAGCCGTTGGGATGACTGCATTGCCACCGCCAGGCTGTCTCTATAATCGTCCTAAGCTCGGGGAACCTGGGCTCAAAACCGAGCTCTGTCGTAATCTTCTCGGAACTCGCCACCAGCACCGCCGGATCGCCGGGACGCCTGCCTGCCTCGACCGCGTTGACTTTCTTTCCGGTAATCTCCTCGGCCATCGCGATGACCTCGCGGACCGTGTAGCCGTTGCCGTTGCCCATATTATAAGCGGTCGTTTTCTTGCCATTCCTCAGGGCATCTAGGCCGAGGATATGCGCCTGAGCGAGATCGGTCACATGAATATAGTCCCTGACGCACGTGCCGTCGCGGGTGGGCCAGTCGGTCCCGAATATGCTGAACTTATCTCTTTTTCCCATCGCCACATCCAGCACGAGCGGGATGATGTGATGCTCGGGAGTATGATCCTCACCGATCAGCCCCGACGGGTCAGCCCCCGAGGCATTGAAGTATCTTAGCGAGATCGACCGCAATCCGTAGGCATGCTCGTATTCCCTGAGTATCTCCTCGAGCATCAACTTCGAGCGGCCGTAGGGGTTGGTCGGGTTGGTCGGGTTCTTCGGATGATCCTCCGGGATCGGCACAACCTCGGGCTCGCCGAAGGTCGCCGCGCTCGACGAGAAGATCATCATCTTCACTCCGAACTCCAGCATCACTTCCAGCATTGCGAGGCTCTTGGCGATATTACATATATAATACTTTTGCGGGTCCGCCACGGATTCCCCAACGTCGGCCAGCGCCGCGAAGTGCATCACGGCCTCGATCTTGCGACCGGAGAAGACGCTCCGTAGCAGATCCTTGTCGCCGATATCGCCGATTACGACCTCGCTGCCGCACGCCGCCTCCTCGTGACCAAACAAAAGGCTATCGAGCGAGATAACCTCCTCACCACGCTCAACAAGCTGCTTAACCGCGTGGCTGCCCACATATCCAAGGCCCCCCGTAACTAGAATCGCCATCCTGCATGCCCCTTTAGATGCCTATTAAACTGAACTGGTAGAGCGAGCCCGCTCTACCAGCTTCGATAGTGCCGAAATATGAGCTGATTATAGCATTGGGAGGCGAACATTGCAAGAAACGGACGCGCTGTTCGCGGCCTGTTCTGCTTGACACCGTTCATAGCCTTTCATATAATGACCTCAATAAGATGCGGTCAGAAATGCTGAAATCACACTGCTCCCCATACACAATAAGGAAAGATGTCCCGCGAAGTATCGGGACAGGAAAACACATGTTCCGTCGCTGTAGGTCCGTTCACTTTACCGCTGCCGCGCGTGTTATAGCTGTTCCAGTTTTCTTGGGTCTCCTGGTTGGGCTTTGCGGATGTGGCAATGACCCGTACCCGCCGGGAGCGACCGCACGTCCCATCCTCTTCCGAGCACTCCCGGATGACCCCAAGACTCTCGATCCGACAGTTGCGTATATAGTATCGGATGCGCAGATAGTGGATCTCATCTATCCATGCTACTTCCGATATCACTTCCTCAAGCGCGATCCGTATGTGTTGGAGCTGAATTTTGGGGCCGAGCAGCCCAAACGAGAGCCTTATCTTTATACCGTCACACAAAGCGGGCATACGGTTCAAAAGCACGGCGAGTCTTGGACGTTCCGCATAAAGCGGGGGTTGCGCTTCCAGGACGACCCCTGCTTCCCGCACGGCAAAGGAAGAGAGATCAAGGCTGCAGACTTTATCTATAGTTTCCGCCGTATGGCCGATCCCGCGATTCCGTGCCCGGTCCTGAGCTATTTCGAGGACAAGGTAATCGGTTTGCACGAGTATGCCAAATACAACCGCGACCGCCAGAAGCACGATCTCCCGGCTGACTATCGGCGTCCCGTCGAGGGACTGCAACTCGACCCACACGACCCATACACATTCCGAATACTGCTCAATCAGCCTTATCCGCAGCTTCGCTATCTTATGGCGATGCACTTCACAACGCCGATCCCTCACGAGGCCCCGGAGCGGTATGGGGAAGACTACGCGCGCCATCCCGTGGGCTCGGGACCTTATCTCTTGGCCGAGTACTGGCCGAGGCAGCGGGTAGTGCTGAAGGTCAACCCTAACCGGAACTATGAAGTGTATCCGTCAGACGGAGCGCCCGGTGATCGTGAGGCCGGGCTCTTGAAGGATGCGGGTAAGAAGTTGCCCCTCACGAACGAGATCATATTCACCGTGATGAGGGAAGCCATTACAGGTTGGAACCTGTTCCTGCAGGGCTATCAGGATTCCTGGAGAGTCACGCAGACGAACTATCAGCAAGTTATGACCCAGCAGGGGAAGCTCTCCCCGGAAATGATTCGCAAGGGTGTCAGGCTCTACAGGAGTTCCGGGCCGGACATTTACTATTTCGCGTTCAATATGCGCGACCCCGTGGTAGGGGGCTATACCGAACGGCATAAGAAACTTCGCCAGGCCATTTCAATAGCATTCGACGCGCAGGCATTCATAGATCTGCAGTCGCAGGGAAATGGGCGTCCGGCCCAGTTCCTCATTCCCGCCGACATCTACGGGTGGGAACGCAACTACCTGAATCCTTATCGCCAATACAACATAAAGAAAGCGAAAAGGCTGCTTGCCGAGGCAGGGTACCCAAACGGCATAGACCGAAGGACCGGAGATCGGCTCACAATCTATTACGACAATCCGGAAACGGACGCAGCCGGTCGCCAGTGGGTAGGAGTGGGTAGGACTGGTCGCCAAGCAGTTCGAGGCTGTCGGTATCCGTATGGAGTCACGAAGCTGGCGTGCCAATGTCTTTGATGATAAGGTGCGTAACGGAGATTTTCAGTTCATATTCTACGGTTGGATAGGAGACTACCCTGACCCGGAGAACTTCGCGCTGCTACTGTACGGTCCAAACGGCCACAGCAAAGGCGTCAACTACTCCTCGTACGATAACCCGGAGTATAACCGGATGTTCGAGCAGATGCGCTCAATGGACGACGGGCCGGAGCGCATGGCTATCATACGCCGTATGCGGGATATTGCCGTCGAAGACTGTCCCTGGATATTTCTTTACCATCCTGACGACCTTGCCATTGTCAACAAGTGGCTTCTGAACGTCAAGCCTCACCCGATGGCGGTGGACACACTCAAATACCTGCGGGTGGACGGGCGTGAGCGCGCGCGTTTGCAGGCGGCATGGAATAAACCCAACTACTGGCCCGCAGTTGCTATTGCCGTGTTCCTCATACTAGGCACGCTGCCTGCCGCCGAGGTTGTGCGGAGGCGACGCAACCGCAAGGTGCGCGTGCAATCGGGAGGGACTGAGTGATGCCGCGCTACCTTGTCAGACGCTTATTATATGCGGTTCCTATTCTGTTAGGGGTCTCACTCCTGACATTCCTGCTGTTTTATGCCACCAGTTCGCCGGAGCAGATGGCGCGCCGTAACTTATCCGCCAAGAACCCGTCTCCCGCGCAGGTCCAGGCGTGGCTGGTGCAGCATGGCTACGATAAACCGCTTTCGCAGCAGTTCAAGAAGCACATGTCGGAACTACTTCTCATGCGGTTTGGCAATTCGGACGCGACCGGCGAGCCGATTTGGGACAAACTGCGCGCGGGAGTTGGACCATCAACGCTCGTGGCTTCAATGGTGTTCTTCGGCTCCCTTATCGTATCCATCACACTCGCGCTGCTGGTCGCCTACTATCGGGGTACCTACCTGGACGTCTGGGGCGTGTTTCTGTGCGTGCTCCTTATGAGCGTCACGTACCTCGTGTATATCATCGGTGGGCAGTATGTCTTGAGCAAACTGCTGAAGTATTTACCTTTGGCAGGCTATGTGCGCGGGCTCGGCGCGGTGAAGTTCGCGCTGCTGCCGATGGTGATCGGTATTATATCCGGCCTGGGAGGCGAAGTGCGGTTTTATCGCACCATCATGTTGGAGGAAATGAACCAGGATTACGTGCGCACGGCGCGCGCGAAGGGAGTCAGCGAGCAGGCTGTGCTATTCAAGCACGTTCTCAAGAACGCGGCGATCCCTATCCTGACGAGAACTGTTCTGTCGCTTCCATTCATTATGATGGGGAGCATTCTGCTGGAGTCGTTCTTCGGCATCCCGGGTCTGGGCACTATGACGGTGGACGCAATCAACAGCCAGGACTTCGCCGTGGTTCGAGCAATGGTGTTCCTCGGAACAATTTTATATATCATCGGGGCAGCCCTCACTGATATCTGCTACGCGCTTGTAGACCCGAGGGTGAGACTTGAATAAGGGCATAGGGCATAGAGTATAGGGCATAGAAGGGAATCCGTGTTGGGTGGCGATTTCCGAATCGCCATCCCAAGGCCGATTTTGGGATTTCCGAATCCCTCCCTTCCCCTTTCGCGCTTTCGCCTCATGCTGAGCTTGTCGAAGCACGCGTTTTCGCGATTGAACCCCTTCCGAGTAAGGACTATTATGCTTGGCATGATATTGCAAAACCTAATACCGATATTGGTTGTCGTGATTCTCATAACCACCGTCGTGCGAGCGGGACGCCAGCCGCTTTGGGCGGAGGCATATCGACGCATTCGACGTAACTATCTTGCTATGGCCGCTTTGGGCATTATCGCCTGCTATGGGACAATCGCTGTCCTCGACAGCATCGGCTGGCAACAGGGCCGAAACGAGCCCTACTTGACGGTCATAGATCGAGTGTTCCAGCGTCCCAAGGAGCGCACATACTCCGCTCCCCTTGCGACTATGACCACTGGAGAGCCAACACCACACAGGCTTCTGGGCAAGCATCTTCTCGGCACGGACGGCGTGGGCGAGGATGTTCTCTACCTGACCTTGAAAGGCTGCCGGACGGCCATTCTTCTCGGCGGGCTGACATCGCTCATCGTCACGCCACTGGCGCTGCTGTTCGGTATGATGGCCGGATACTTCGGCAAAAGGGTGGATGACGCGATCCAGTATCTTTACACTGTGCTGGACTCTATTCCCGGCATCCTGCTTCTTATCGCCATGATGATGGTGCTTGGTCGGGGCCTTCTGCAGATGTGCATCGCGCTCGGCGTGACCTCGTGGGTCGGGCTGTGCCGCCTGTCGCGCGGCGAAACTTTGAAGCACCGTGACCGCGAGTATGTCCGCGCCGCGCGAGCTCTGGGCGCGAGCCACGGCCGCATTCTGGTTCGCCACATCCTGCCCAATCTGATGCCGATTGTCATTATATCCGTGACACTCGGGATAAGCAGCCTGATCCTGTCCGAGGCTATTTTGTCCTACCTGCAACTCGGCGTCCAGGCCGGGGTCGGGAGTTGGGGCAATATGATCGATTCCGCCCGTTTGGAGCTTGCGCGCGAGCCTGTCATTTGGTGGAATCTGATATCGGCATCCTCGGCTTTGTTCATTTTGGTTCTTGCGTTCAACATACTCGGGGATGCGCTGCGCGACGCCATCGACCCACGCCTGAGGAGTTCCTAAATGGCCGAGCCGCTGCTGCGAGTCGAAAACCTGCGGACCTATTTCCGAATCCCGAACGGCACCGCGCGGGCCGTGGATGGCGTCGACTTCTCGGTCGATGAAGGCGAGACGCTGGCGATTGTCGGTGAGTCGGGCTGTGGCAAGTCTATGACAGGGTTATCACTCTTGCAACTCGTTCCCGAACCGGCGGGATACGTCGAGGATGGACGCGTTTTGTTCAACGGAAAAGACCTCCTGGACTATACCTGGGAAGAGATGCGGCGGATACGTGGTCGAGAGATCGCAATGATCTTCCAGGAGCCGATGACCAGCCTCAACCCGACATTCACCATCGGCGCGCAGCTTGTCGAGGCGATACGATTGCACAACAACACCGGCGCGAAGGCGGCAAGAGAGCGAGCCGAGGAATCTCTCAGGCTGGTCGATTTGTCTGACCCCGCTCAAGCCATGCGCCAGTACCCGCACGAGCTTTCCGGTGGGATGAGGCAGCGCGTCATGATCGCTATGGCGCTCGTTAACCGACCGAAGCTTCTGATCGCCGATGAACCGACCACCGCGCTCGATGTCACCGTGCAGGCGCAGATTCTCAAGCTCATTCGTGACATCCAATTGGAGACCAGGATGGCGGTGCTGCTTATCACCCACGATCTCGGAATCGTCTCGGAGGTCTCCGACAACGTGGCCGTGATGTACGCGGGCCAAATCGTGGAGTCCGGCCCGACCCGAACTATTTTCGGAGAGACGCGTCATCCCTACACGAGGGGGCTGCTCGCGAGCCGACCATCACGCTCGCACAGGGGTAAGGACCTTGCAACACTCGACGGTCGCGTCCCCGAAGCCAACGACTGGCCCCCGGCCTGCCGATTCGAGCCTCGGTGTCCGTATCGCTGGAAAAGGTGTGCCTGCGTCGAGCCGAGGGTGATTGATGCTTCGGTTGCATGCAGCCGAAGCAACGACAACGAGGGAACGACCGTGCGCTGCAATCTCTACGACACCGAAGTTGAAGATCGGCCCGACATCACGACGCTCACACCGGGGGAGGTTTCGCAGTGACGAACACGCCTCTCCTCTCAGTCCGTGGGTTAATGAAGCGTTTCCCACTGCGCAAGGGCCTGCTCGCGCCGCGAGAATGGAAAGTTGCCGTGGATAACGTCAGCTTCGACATCCCGCGCGGCGAAACGCTGGCGCTCGTGGGAGAAAGCGGCAGTGGTAAGAGCACGGTTGGGTTGATGCTCCTCGACCTGCTCGCGCCGACCGCCGGAGAAGTGATATTCGACGGCCACCCCGTCGGCAACCGGCGGGGCAAGGATCGACTCGCTTTCCGCCGAGAGATGCAGGTTGTGTTTCAGGACCCATACGCCTCCCTGAACGCCCGGTTGACGGTGCGCGAGACTCTTACGGAACCATTGATCATCCACGGAATCGGCAACACGCCACGGAAGCGTGAAGAGCACGCTTTGAGAATGCTGGAAGAAGTCAACCTCCCACCTGGAGCGCTGGACAGATATCCGCACGAGTTCAGCGGCGACCAAATACACCGCACCGCCATAGCCCGCGCGCTTTCGGTGAGTCCCCGATTCATCGTTCTGGATGAACCCACAAGCGCGCTCGACGCCTCGGTGCAGAGCCAGGTGCTGAACCTGCTGCGTGGACTTCAGAGTAAGCACGGCCTGACTTATCTGTTCATCACCCACAACCTCGATGTAGTAGCTTACATGGCGGATAACGTGGTTGTGATGGAATCAGGCCGCATCGTCGAGCGAGGGATGGTGGACGACATCTTCGACCGTCCCAAAGAAGAATACACCCGCCAACTACTCTCGGCAATCCCCAGATTTGAGCCGAACAATACTGGAATGTAGAATTAAGAATTAAGAATGAAGGGAGTCTGGGCTGGTAGGTAGACTCTTCGGATATACGTGTATTGGCGGGTTGCAAACCCGCGAAGAGGGGTCCGGGATTGCAAATCCCGGACCATCGTAGTTTCTAACATCTGACTTCTAACCTCTAGCTCCTAACTCCTAACTCCTAACTTCCCCTTCTATCCCGCCGCTATCGCGCTCCAGCCGGGCCGGGCGGCGAGTGCTTCGAGATATGAGACAAGGTCGTTTTTGGGGACTTTGGCTCCGAGCACATACGCATCGGCCCCGCCGTAGAAAAGAACTATATCCTGCCCGCACACGCAGCTTCCGGCGGGGAAGACGCAATTGAGCGTTTTGGCGTGGGGCCAGGGTGAGTTGAGTTCGTAGGGGGTCCGGGGCTCGAGTATGCACTCGCAGCGGCTCTCAACGACCGATTCCAAGTGATCGATATCAAATCCATTGAAGTTTATGATAGCATAGCCGGCGAAATAGTCTCTTTCCCCGGTGAAATGGTAGTTGCCGGTGTGATAGTCCACCAGATAACGGCCACCGCCGAGCGGCAGGGGAGCGGAACCCGCGCCCAGCCAGGAAATATGGTATCGGGGGTCCAGGGCCGCTCTCATAATCGTGCCCAGGTCGGTCCACTTTCCCGTCGGTGAATCACTCACTGCGAGAGCTATGCTATAATCGCTCTGGCGTCCAGCCATCGGTCTGTGCAACATCACGTACCGACCGTCGATGGGTTCGGGCATTATGACTGCGTCCTTGTTCGGATAATCATTAACGTTTCCCTCGACCGGTCCGAGCTTCGTCCAATGTATAAGGTCTTCCGATACGGCCATGCAAATGCGGATGTTGTGCTCTATAGGCAGGTTCGCGTTGTATCCGCAGTAGACCATATAGAACATATCACCGATTCTGGTAACCCGCTGGTCTTCTACCCCACTGTAATCATAACCCATGGGGTCATCGCTGGGCGCTACAAGCGGACACGCATATCGTTCGACAAGCTCGAACTCGGGCGTGAACACCGCAAGGCCCACTGATGACCTCAAGGACGGGCGACCGGGTGTCTGCTTGGGTATCCCCCGGTAGAATACCGCAATCACCCCTTGGCTAAGCTGGGGGGCATCCAGATTGTGTCGCTTGAGTATACGGCGAATCAACTCATCGTTTCGTGGAGACCGTTCGAGGCGGACCGCCGTGGGATTGAGAGTAAACCCGTTGTCCCAGCCTTCAGGGTCTGCCGCGATGAGCGGTCGTCCCTGGTTGAGGCGCTCTACATTAAGTCTTGTGCTCCAGCTTGCTATCACATTGACCTTCCTTGTTCCCCACAGGGCTCCATCCCAACATCGGGACGACTCCCCGCTGATATGCACAATAATATTTGCTTGGTTGACTGTTGTGTGTCGCGCACAGAGGCTTATCTTAAGACAAGTCACCTGCTTAGTCATACATTGTGCATTTCGCGTGCCACAAGCGTGCCTTGGGGCATCAAACGAGGGCATAGACACGAAAACCGGTGACCTTTACAGGGAGGGCTCACTTCCGAGGAACTGGTGACCTCGTCTTTACCACGGCTCGTCCGTTTGATGGAAGTTTGAACCGTATGTTCGCCGGGTATATTCGGACAAGCAAGCGAGCAAGCAATTATTTTGGGTTATTTTCCTCATGAGGCCAGTGGATGGGCGAGTTGGTACGAATTGTGCAGCTTGTTATGACGATGGCACCCGCGCCCCTTGCTGTTGCCGTCACCTTTGGAGGAGCGTACAACATGGTTAAGTGTTTCTGGTGTGGAGCAGACAACGAGAGGCACCAGGAAGAGTGCTGCGTGTGCAAACGGAAGTTGCAGTGGACGACATTCTTTAAGGGCGTACTGCGCCCGTCGGTAGGCTGTCTCCTGGGCACAAGGCCCAGCAATGTAACGGATAAGCACGTGGCTCGTTTGAAGGTAGCCTGATCGAAAGAAGAATGCGGAATAATACTGCAAATGTGTAGTAGTGTGCCGTCGGATTGTTATCCGGCGGTTTTGTTTGTACCCAGCAGCTTCTCATAGATAAGGATATCCAGCCACTGATCGAACTTGCGGCCCACTTCGCGCATCACACCGGTCACCTCGAAGCCGAATCTCTCGTGGAGCTTTACGCTGGTGTCGTTTCCCCCCACGATTAGCGCCAGCATCGCATGGTAGCCCCGTTCCTCCGCAAGCGACAACAGCTCCCGCAGGAGCGCCGTCCCGATTCCCCTACCCTGGTAGTCGCAATCGATGTAAATGGCGTTTTCAACCGTATATCGATATGCCGTTCTGGCGCCGAATGGCCTTATTAGAGCCCAACCGACGAGTTTGTCGTCGATCGTGGCTGCGAGCAGAGGGTAGTCGTCGCCACATCTATGGAACCACTCCAGGCGGTCTTCGATGGTCTTGGGTTCAGTATCGAACGTCGCGGTCGTGTTGAGGATCGCGTCGTTGTATATTCTTGTGATCTCCGGCACATCAGCCTCGACCGCGCGCCTGATCTTTACCTCAGACATAGCCATCCTTCCCGGCAATGCCGGAACCAGGTTTAATCACGAAAACACGAAATTACGAAGACACGAAAAGAGGGATGCAAGGGAATTGTTGAGTTGCGAGTTGGAAAATCCATTCCCTCATTCATAATTTCTGACTCTTAACTCCCCACCTCCTTCCCTTTCGTGCTTTCCCCTTTTCGTGTTTTCGTGATAGATTCCGCGTAGCTGCCGCGACTAAACGCGAGGGTGCCTCCCGGCCTTGACTGAAGCGACCTCCGCGCCCATTATTGTGACGATGGCGGAATAGTATATCCAGACAAGGAGCAAGATGACCCCGGCCAGCGATCCGTATATGGCGCTGTAGTGGGCGAAATGTATGGCGTAATAGCTGAAGCCATACTTTGCCAGTTCCCAGAGAACGCCGGCAACAATGCCACCCATCAGTGCCTCTTTCCAACGCACTGTCGTGAATGGAACCACCTTGTAGAAAAACGTGAACGTAACAATGGTGAGCGAGATCGGAATCGCGTACCCGACAAGAGCCCATGCCCAGCGCGGAGTCTGCTCCAGAATGGGAAGATGCAGGCCCTTTATGGCATTTACCGCCGCGGTGATGCCGAATGACACGCCCAGCAACACGCCCATCATCAACAACACGAAGAACGCCAGCAGTCTTTGTTTGACAAAACCGCGTTTGCGCTCCACATTCCACGCCAGATTGATAGCGTTCTCGAAGTTCGCGATGACGGAGGTCCCGGTCCAAAGCAGGGTCAGCAGCCCCAAGCCCGTCGCCGCGCCGCGCCCTCGCACAACCTGTTCCACCACTCTCCTAATATCGAACCCGCCCTGGCCGGTAAACGATGGAGCATTCTTCCTGACCACGGACAGCATCAGGTCCTCCGCGTGCTTCGGCGAGCCAAGGAGGTAGGAGCCTATGGCAACCGCCAGGAGAATGAGCGGAATCAGGGAGAGGAAGACGTAAAAGCTCACCGCAGCCGCCACCAGGCTGCCGTTATCCTTTGAGTAGTCGTGGACGACCTCTCTTACAAAATCATATAGACCTATGAACCGTGCGAACAAGCAACCTCCCCGTAACCCCTCATTCTTAAGGAGGGGCTTACGCTTCCTGCGGCCGCTTCGCAACCGAAGCAACCGGGCACGATGCGTCTGTTCCCTGTTCCCTGTTCCCTGATCCCTGTTCCCTACTCACTACTCCTTATCCCCGGTCACCGATCACTGTAATAGTGGCAGTGCCGTGGTCATCCTGGTCGGGATAGTAGACCTTTACGGTGAATATGAGCCCCTTTGTGGCCAGGGTGCCTTCCAACGGTATTGGTCCCATCCTAAACTCTCCGTTATTACCCACGGCGACAGCCTGGGAAGCCACTGGACCGGCCAGCTTGAGCAAGCCGGTGAGGCCGTTTGAGTAGGTGACAGTGATCGTCACCTTCGAGTCCGGAGTGGCCTCCCCTTTGATGGTCAGCGCGCGCTGAATCTTCGCGCCATCGGGAGGCATGGTGATCGCGATCTTCTTCATCGGCGCGGGCTTGGGAGGCTCGGGAGTCGTGTCCAACTTCACCACGGGCACTACAACCCGCGGCGGCGCGGACGGGACTTGAACGGCGGGAACGACAATCGGAGTCTGCGATTCGGTGCGTTTGAGCGTGGTGGCCTCCGCCTGCGCGCGTACCGGCTCCGCCGCGACGCCGATAGTAATCAGCTTGGCGGCCTGCACCGGCGAGGCTTTCGCGCCCGACGCCGTAAGGTAACCAACTACCGGAGCGTTGCACACGGACTTGTCTGTTGGAATACGAAGCTGCCCGCGATATAAGCCTGGCGATACTTCTTTCATAGGAACCGCGGGCATAAAATATCTTACCTCGAACGATGCTTTTGCGTTTGGAGTGCCGGCCAGATCGATTGTTATCACGTCCCCAGGCTTGAGTGTCGCGGGGGCGGTGTAAGTTATCGACTTAATCTTCGGCTTTGACGGCAGCGGCGGGACGGTAACCGGAGTGACCTTGTTAATTTCGGCGCTCGGATTTGAGTGCGCGGTCTTGTCGGTGGTCGCCGCCAGAACGGTCCAGGCCTCATTGGTGGAAGGGTTCACGCGGCAGATCAACAGCGTCCCGGTCTTGAGCTCGGATATCTTGCCGATACGACCGTCGAGTAAAACGACCTGGGCTTTGTCATTCAATGGCACCTCACGGCCGTCTTGCAGGCGCAGTCTGCCCCCCTGCGTGCCCGCCAAATCACCCTTGACAATGCCGAAAAGCGCTTTGATCAGTCCCGCGCGACCATTGGGACCCAGCGTCGCTATAACGTGGTCCCCTGGCGCAAGCTCGCGAATGTTGACGCGGCGACTGTCCATTCCCACCTGACCGCGAACGATTTTAGCCCCCACCCCCGGCTGAATGGCCACTGTTTCCGTGTCGGTTTGGAGCACAAGAGAACCATTATCTCCCGGCGCGGCCACGAGCGTGCCGGTGACGGTCTTCCCGCCCACGGCATACGCTCCTCCGGCCAACGCCAGGGCGCAAGCAATAATCAGTAGACACAGGCCAACTTTACTCATTCCTAACCCTCCCATGAATCCGGAAGCAATTATAGCTTAAGGAGG
>JAMCYN010000066.1 GCA_023474015.1 Armatimonadota bacterium | reverse complement strand
CTGCCAAAGGATCATCCAGAAGGGCAAAACCCGGAGGCGTGATTGGAGCAACAAAGATCGCATGAAAGCACATCAAGGGGACATTTTCGCTCAGCAATAGAGGGGACAGAATCGCTCGGCAATAACAGCGGCCTATACTTGACTGCGGCCTATACTTGACTGTCGAGATCGACGACCACGATTCCATCGCTCGAAGTGCTCCTCGCGCTCAGGTTGCCGGCGTTGTCCTTGCCTGAAACCTCTGTCTGCATTCAAATGATGCGTGTTTCATAACATGCTGAAACTCAATAACGCACCTCGTGTATTCCCGTTCCGTATTCAGTCCCCTGCAATACCGCGACTGTGCCCGGCGGGACCGAAAATGTAATGATTATGACTCCGTCATCCCTTCGTATCTCAACATGAACCTCACCGGATGGTGTCGGCACAATGCCTCCGGCGAATGCGAGATCGCCCAGATAAGGACGAAGCGAGAACTTCGCAAACCCCGGCTCGATTGGTTGGACCCCCAAGACATACGCCGGCAGGGCGAAAGCAGGCGCCGCGCTCCACGCGTGACAGTAACTCCTCGTCGGCCAGGAGTCGCCTAATGCGCTCTGGAACGTCTCCCAGCAGGCGGTGGCGCCGTCTTGGATCATCATCCCCCACCACTGCCGGATCTGCTTCACGATACTGTCGATATCGCCCGCTTTCTCCAGAGACTCTAGCGTGAACGCCATCATGAATGGGCTGCCGATCTTCACCCAGTCATCCGGCACACTCGTCAGATAACGCTCGAAAAGCTCCCGTCTCTCGGGCGGCACTATACCGCAGAGATGGGCTATCGTCTGGGTCTGCTGGCTGAATATTTTGCTCGGAGTGCCGTCCTCATGAATGCAGTCAACGTAGGCTTGCTTGTCGTCATTCCAAAGATGCCGATTGATGGTGTCACGCAGCGCATCAGCCGCCTGTGTCGCCGACGATGCGTCATCTCGCTTGCCTAACGCCAGGGCCATTGCCGCGCTCCGGCGCAGCGCCTCCACAAGCCACATGTTCTGATGGGTAATCACTCCCCGTTCCGGCGTGTCCATCTGGGCCCAGTCCAGCATGTTCCATGCTTGTATCTCAAACAGTCCCTGGGGGTTCATGAACAAGTCGTGAATGTTGGAGTTCTGCTTGCGCACCGCCGGATAGATTTCTTCGAGAAACGCATGGTCCCCCGAGAACCGATAGTACTCCTCGCAGGCGACGGTCCAAAGCAGGCTCCACGCGGTCAGTATATTTTGCCACCCACTGGGGACCTGGCTCTCGACCAATGGCGACCGCCGCAGCGACTCCCCGGCCAACAACAGGCTCCGCCGCGCGAGCTTGTAATCACCAAAGGCCGTATAGCTGAAGAGTCCCTCGTTGCGAGCATCTCCCACCCAGAATGCCTGCTCGTAGGTCGGACAATCCACGAACGTATCCTCGCTGCACAGCCTGACGGTCCATCGGGAGATTTCCCAGGCCCTGTTCAATAGTTCGTCGCTGCAATTGAACGCACCTCGGTTTGCATACGGATATGTGCTCAGATTACAGCGAATACTCTTAAGTCTTACCGGCTCCACGCATCCGTCGGGAAAACGAATTGAAAGGCTCACGTATCGAAAGCCCCGGCGGACAACGGAGCGCCACCTCTGCCAACCTCGACGAGCAGTGTAGCGGTTAGTATTGTTCAGCCCTGAGCCGGGCCATTGTATGTGTCCATCCGTTATGTTCTCTATGCCGTTGAAGTCGATAATCGCTCCCTCAGGCGCCCAAAGGTCCATTTCAACATGGCCCACAAGCATCCTCCCGAAGTCGATCAGAAGCTCCGTATCTCCCCCGGGCGAGGGGGTGATGGTGGTGACATCATCCGTGGCCGAGAGCATCGCGTTCGGTTCCAAGATCTGAGCGCCGTCTTCGCATTGGTGAGCAAGGGCTGTCAGGGCGGCGACGTGGTCCGGAACAGTGTGCTCCAGGAGGATCGGTTTCACAAGCGGATGCCCGGCGATCTGCCCGGCCTCCCTTGACCTCAAGACAGCCTCAAGCCCCGAGCGTTCATCGACCGCGAATGGACCCACCGTGACGAACTGATATGGAGCGCCTTTTCCGAGCGGGGATGCGAGTTCCAACCCATCTCCGGCGCACTCGAAAATGAGGGTCGCGAACCACTCGTGATACGCGCGGCCCGATAAGTCGATCAGCAGGAGATGCTCTCCTTTGCCGAGATCGATTCCCGACTTCGCGCTGTCCCAAGATACTTCTTCGCCATCGATTCGAACAGCCTTGAAGTTGTTGTGAAACGTCGTTATCGAGACACGTACCGGCTCCATGCATTTGAGTATGGTCGCTGCAATCCCAGGCAACTCCGCTGGGTTGGCCGACAAGTCCCCGGGAATGAGGTTCGGCTTGAGGTCCATGCTCCGGACCTGCTTGGGTGGGCGCACGACGCGAGACGCCATGAGTCTGTCGGCGTATATCGGCTCTTGGGTGAGGTGCGGAATGTCCCTTGGAAGCAGTTTCGACCAAGGCTCACAGCCCGCCTCGCCGACTACAACCGGCGAGTCCCATGCGCTGTCGTCGAAGCCGGGGATGGTCCATCCAACAGGCTCGACACGCGCATCAAAGTGCTCGACCCATCCCTGCTGGCAGGATATTCTGGGGGTGCGCCTTGAATATGACGGGTGCACCAGACTTTTCCATGTCGCATCCGTGGCCGCCACCACGTTTCCATCACATTCTATCTGGGCGAGCAAGCCGCTCCGAGCCTCTAGACACTGAAAAGTAGAATGCCCGAAGTGTTCAACAAGCACCGCGATGGCATTGGGCCCCTCGTTCAGATAAGGCGTCGCGTCATAGGTATCATAGCGCCAGCCATTCGTAAACGCACGGACCGGCCCGTGTCCAACATACCGGCCGTTTACCCACAGGCTGTATCTCGAGTCCGCCGTGATATCGACTCGTACATCGGAGCAGGCCGCCGGGAGCACGAACTCCTTTCTCGCGCACCATCGCATATTGCGCGGAGACGCGTCATCCGCTTGCCATATCCATTTTGCTTTCCAGTCCATTCCAGCCATTAATCCTTTCGCGCCGCATTCTCGGCCAGCTTCTTTTCCGCGTTGAGGAGCAGCTTGTTTAACTCCGGGGTCTTGTCCAGATCGAATCTGAGGGGATCGTCTCCGCCGTTCATCCAATAGGGTCGTCCTTATACCGGGGTAGTAGAACGCCCGGTCGCAGCCCAGTTCGGATTGTAGATCACATGCCAATTCGGAGTCAAGTCCGAGCTTGCCCGACATCTGTTTACTATTGATAAGTTAGACATTCACCGGTGCTCTCTAGCCATAGGAACCGACCGCATCGACTTCTTCCAAGGTACGCATTGACAAATGGCCCGGCGGGGAGCATATAATATGCACATCTAATCACCGCAAGGCCGGAAGCACACAGTCGGAAAAAGTAGTGACACTCGGCGAGATGCAAACGTGATTGCTTGGATGGCGCAGCGCACGCGCGTGAAACGGTCCATCGCTTCGTGCGGGACCGTTTCGCCATCGGATTCTGAGTCGATCCGCCAACCGATCAGATCACGGATGCTCGATACAAAGAGATTGTCCAGTCCGCTGCACAGGAATTGGTGTGAATCATGCGTTGCTTACTTGCCGTTGACTTTGGCGGCACAAAATGCGAGACTATTGCGGCAGGGGAAGACGGGACTATCTTGGGCCGAGGACGCTGCGGCTTTTTGGATCCCGACAGTGGAAGCGACGTATCTTTTGGCAGCGGCCGCAGCGCGGTGTCCATTAGAAAGGCAATAGCCCAGGCGCTGAAAGGCGTCGACTACAACGAGCTTCATGTAGCCAACTACAATCCCCGGATTCTGAATGGGGCGCTGGAAAAAGACTTCCCCGGCAACGTGGTCCACCATCTCGTTCGTGAGTACGATGGCCCACTTGAGCTCACCGGGCAGAGATACGGAATAGTTGCCTCCGCGGGAACCGGCTCGTTTGTCCATGCCATTACCCGAGATGGAGAAGAACTCCATCTGGATGGACTCGGCCCCTTGCTGGGCGACTACGGCAGTGGGTATTACATAGGAGCACTGGCCGTGCAAGCCGTGGCAATGTCCGATTGGCACCCACGGCGCCAAACATCTCTCACAAGCGTCGTCTACAAGGCCCTGGGCATCACCGAGATCGAGCCACGCGGGTTGTCACTGCTGGGCGCTTTGAACACCAATCAGGATCGAGCGGTGGTAGCGCACCTGGCTCATTTGGTGGACGCGGAAGCAAGGCGGTCCGACAAAGTCGCGAACACCATCCTCGATAAAGCCGCGGCGGCACTTGCTCAGACTGTATATGATGCCTATGACAGCCTGCGCGTGAAAGACCAGGGTTACTATCTTGTAGGCACGGGGAGCGTGATCGAGAAATCAGATATCTATTGGGCCCATCTGCGCGAGCATGTGTATGATTTTGCCCCAGACCTGATAAGTGTGCGGACGGATCTGCCGCACGTGGTCGGAACAATGCTGGCTTTGATGAGCAAGATGCCGGCTATCGTCGCGGGAGAAGCAAAGGCCGAGTTAATCCGCTGCGCCAGAGAAATGTTCCAAGCAGAACAGAAAGGCGCTGATCCAACGTCCAGCTGACCTATCAAAGGAGCTTATCGAATGGTCCCATTGAAATATCTCGAAGCAGTGCGCGCGATACTGTCGCATTTGGAGAGCACTCAGCTCCCGCGGATAGAGGAAGCCGCGAATATAGTCGCGGAATCACTGGCAAACGGCGGCGCCGTCTTCTGTGCTGGAATCGGGCACAACAATCAGGACGATTTTCTGGGCCGCGCGGGCGGGCTTGCCGCCTTGCAGCGGTTCACTTACAATGTCAACATCGATGCTCCCGTGGCAGATTGCCTCACAAACAGGCCCAGGCCGGAGCCGTTCGAGATGGACCTCGAATCGGTTCGCTTTGCCGTGCGGGCAAGTGAGATCAGGGCCGGCGATGTCGTGGTTGTGGGATCCGTCTCAGGAAGAAATCGCGGCCCGATTGAACTGGCGATAGCATGCCGGGAAATGGGGGTAAGAGTGATCGGCATCACCTCGATGGAATACACATCCCGCGTTATTTCAACACATCCATCGGGCAAAAAGCTCTTCGAAGTCTGCGATGTGGTGATCGATAACGGCGCGCCCTACGGCGATGCGGCGGTCGAGATTCCAGGTTACGATTTCAATCTCCTGCCTGTCTCCGGCACTTCCGCTATAATAGTCGGCTGGATGCTCTGGGGCCGCGTAATGGAAAATATGGCCGAGGCAGGCAATCCGCCCAGCGTCTACATGAGCATTAATCGAGAGGGCGGTCAGGAATACTACGAAAAGACGAAGTCCGAGTACAACCGGCGAGGGTACTAAGGTGTCTGCAAACTCGTATATCCAAAAAGCGGTGGAAGCCCTTACCAAAGTAGCTGACACCCAGCAAGGAAGCATCCGAAAAGCCGCGGAAGCAATGGCTGATGCAGTTGAGAACGGCCAAAGCATATTCGCATTCGGGGCCAGCCACTCATTCATCCTCGCGGAAGAAATGACCTACCGCACCGGCGGTCTCATGCTGGTAAACCCTATCTATCCGCACGGTATGAACCTGTTCGTGCGGCCGCTTACCGCCACCTCGCGGATGGAAAGAGTGGTGGGATTAGGCAAGGAAATCCTCGCCTCCGCCCCCATAAAGCAAGGTGACCTACTCTTTATCGCCTCTACATCCGGGAGAAACGCGGTGGTAATCGACATGGCAAACGCAGCCCAGGAACGAGGGATCACCACGGTCGCGATAACATCGGTCGAGTACTCGCGGAACGTCACCAGCCGCCACCCCTCGGGCAAGAAACTAATGGACCTCTGCGACATAGTAATCGACAACTGCGCCCCCCACGGCGACGCCGCGGTAAGCATCTCGGGATTTCCCCATAAGGTGGGGCCGCTGTCGTCAGTGATGGGCTGCGCGATAGTGCACGCGATTGTGGCTGATGCGGTGCAAATGCTGGTTGACAAGGGGATCGATCCGCCGGTGTTTGTCAGCGCCAATCTGGATCACGGCGACGCTTACAATGCCCGGCTGCTTGAGGAGAATAAGCATCGGATTCATTATATGGATTGAGTAAGTCAAACGTCAGGGGAATTATATGAAGTATACCCAAGGCACACTCGGTCGCGTGTTCGTCGCGCGGCTGGAAGATGGTGAATCGATATATGAGGCGGTCGAGGAGATCGCGGGCCGTGAGGGCGTCAGGTGCGCGGCGGTAATGGCTGTCGGCGGGATACGGAAGGGGAAGGTCGTGACCGGCCCCGAAAACCCGAACGGCAAGGTGATTCCGCACTATGAAGAGTTCAATGACGCCCGCGAGCTGGTTGGAGTCGGTACGCTCTTTCCGCAGGAAGGCAAACCGTCGCTCCACTTCCACGCCGGGATGGGCCGCGAGAATGGCGCGATAGTCGGATGCCCACGCGCGGGGATGTCGGTGTATCTCGTGCTGGAGGTCGTGATTATAGAACTCCTGGGAATCGACGCCTCGCGGGAGATGGACGAAGAGTTCGGGGTGCATCTGCTATCGATCGCAAGCCTGCCGTCAATGCACTGACCCCCTTCCACTCTTCAATGTGGTAGCTCAGCGGCATTCTTCACTTCAACAGTCTTCCCCTCTGTGCGCATTCTTGCTAACTTTCCAGCAGGTCTTTCAGATTTCCTGCCAGTATTCTCTGTGCAATCATTACGGACTCCTCTTCACCGAATGCACCAGCCAGAACTTTATCCTCCAACACGTCCAGAATCACATCTCTGCATATACGATTGTATCCGTAGAGCATATCAATGAAGCCGCAATCACCACCGAATGCAATGATCTTGGTATTGGGCACAAGTTCAAGCCAATCGGACAGAATCTGCTTTGCAAGTGGCCTGGACAGCCATGCTACCCAGGAGAGGTCCGCGTAAACATTTGGGAAGCACTTGGCCAGCATCGATAGTTCGCCGCTGAATGGATATGCTGCGTGGAATATGTCGAAAGTCGCAGATGGACACTGATCTATCAGATCTTTCAAGTAATAAGGATTGCCGGCAGCATATGACTGCCACCCTGTATGAATCTGGACAATCATCCCATGTTCAGCAGCCCGTTCCACGAATCGAAATACTACTGAATCTGTGAACGGATATGCGGCATCTGAAAGCGGTGGAGAATCCGTCTCGGTCCCAACCAATGCACGGAATGATTCGGACACCGCCTCCTCACTCCATCTGCGAAACGAAAGGTAACGGCCACCAGCCGCTGCCGCTATCTTGATTCCGCTTACACCCACTCTGAAAAGACTCTCCACGCAATCATCCACCGCACGATGGGCTTCAGCCACAGTGGCAATATCCAACTCCTTGTATTTGCTGCCGAATATCCATCCGTCAATCCGGTAGACGGCTCCAAAACGCGCAGGGTCATACGGATTAGAGGCTGGAGTTATTGAGTGCGAATCTACCACGCTTATCGACACGGTCGCGCCATCCATGATCATTGCGTAGCGCCCGAGATGCTGGGCTGCACGAATTCGATCGCCCAGCTTGCGATACGTACTGCAATCAAGGTCTGAAATGCCATAAAGATCTCGAATCACCCTCAGCATTCCAGCATAGAGACCGGTGTTGACGAGCTTCGACAAGTGGGGCTCAAAGAGCGACCATTTCTCTTCCTCGGAGATATCAGAACTCGTGAACCGCGCTATTTGATCGCGGAGCATCCCACATCCGTATAAGTCCAAGACGAGCATAGACACTGCGTGGGAGAAGTCCAAGTGAGTCGCCAGATACTCACTCTCCGACGGAAAGTGTTCGTGGCTGTCATAGGCTGGGATACGGTCTATTTCGGCCTTGAGGCGTTCCCTCAGCCCTTTTGATGCCTGCGAGTCAGGAATAGTTGTCATACTGTCTCCCCACACGATCGAATTGTCGGCGTTAGTTGCCAAAACTGTCTCGTTGGTAATTGGACCCTAGCTGCCGTCGGAGAAAACCAACAGCTTATTTTTGACCTCTGAATGAATGTGTTTCTTCAAACGATTATACAGCAAATGTCGCCCTCCCGTAAGATCGAGCAACCAAAACGTATACTTTCGCTTCGCGAAGTCCATACCCGAGGGGGCGCGAATGATGAGAAATAACGGGATTAGCTGAAGATAAAGCGCAGGTGGTAGGAATGTATTTCAATTACACGGAAGTTGTTCCATAATGGAAGTCGGCAACACTTGGCACTGGGGTATCTTTCACCATCACAGTACACAGCCCAAGGCACAACAAGCGCCGCACTGAATTTTGGCCGGAAGAGGATACGAGTCACTATGGATTGGAAAGCTTTTATTTCTCAATACGATGTGGTTTATGAAACTCCGCCGAGCTGCTGGCAGGATGGTCTGCTGATGGGTAATGGCAGCCTCGGAGCGGTGTTCTATGCTCCCGAGGCCTTGGAGTGGGTTGTGAACAAAACCGATGTCCTGGACGCTCGCATAAACGAAGTGCGGCGGATCATCGGGCGCGATGAGGCGGAGAAGATGGTGCGCGAGGGTGCAAAGTCATCGGACTTCGAACGAGAAGAACTTGGGCCATCTCCCGCGATGGGGCTTGGGCCCAAGAGTTGTTGCACACTTACGATGGATCTTGCCATGGGTTCAAGTGTGCGCTCCGCGCTGCCGTCGGTGAAGTCGCGCCTATCATTGTATGACGCGACCGTTAGTACGCAACTCGACAAGCATCTGTGTCACCCGAGGGTGGAGTCATTTGTGATGGCCGATGAGAACGCGCTGGTGATCCGAGTGCGCGATGTTTCGCCCATTGTATCCCCCGCTACCAGCCTGCATTTCACCAGACCGGAGGATGTCGAACTTGACCAGCCCGAGATGGAATGCGATGGCGACACTGTCCTGATGAAGATGCAAATGCCGGAGGCGGGCCGGTATGCGGCAGGTATTCGCGAAGTTCCAAGGCTATCGACGGCGTATCGAGACGACATCATCCCACGGATCAGGAAGCAGTACAGGCCGCCAGAGGTGGGCAGCGTTCAATCGAGTGTAGCGGGACGTCACGGTATTCTAAGGGTGAATGGCGATTTCGATGTGTACATCGCCGTGGTCACCAGCCTGGAATCGGACGATCCTATGACTGAAGTGATCGCTCGGCTTGAAAGACTGTCTCATACGGACTATGAGGTGTTGAGACACACCCACGAGCAATGGTGGTCGGAGTTCTGGCAGAAGAGCTGGGTTGAACTGGGCGATAAACCACTTGAGCAACTCTTTTACACCTCACTATATGCGCTGGGATGTTCATACAGGTATGCGCCGATTTCAGGGCTGTTAGGGTTGTTCTACGGGCCGAGCGTGGGCGCTTTTCAGATGTCGCCGTGGAAAGGGGAATATACCCAGGATCTGAACATACAGTGCCCGTTTTTTCCGGTTCACGCTTTGAACCACAGCGAGATCTTCGATGCTTATATGGACACCTATGACTCATTCCTGCCAAACGCCCGAAAGGCAGCACGGGACGTATGGTCGGCTGATGGCGCACACTTCGGAATCACCATCAATGCCATGGGGCTCTCAGCCACGGTTTTGGGTGGCAACAGGTTCTATACGGCAGGATCGTATGTTGCGTTGATGCACTGCTTGTGCTGGAAGTATGTGCAGGATGAAGAGAGACTCAGAACGCGCATATATCCATTCCTGAAGGAAATCCTGGCGTTTTACCTGCATATAATGAACAAGGGTGCTGACGGTAAGTACCATCTTTGGCCGGTGCAGGCCTTCGAACTCGACATACTCGACTGCGCCGATCCCGTCCAAACCGTTTCCATGTTGAAAGTATGCCTCACCACCGCCATTGAGGCTTCAGAACTGCTGCAAATTGACAAAGAACTTGCCCGTCGCTGGCGTGAGGTTCTCGCCGACCTTTCCGACTATCCCACCGGTGTAGACGACAAGGGGCGAAGTGTTGTGGTGGACGGAGTAGGAATACCTGCGACCCACCATGTCGGTCAGGCGGGCTGTTTGCATCCGGTGTACCCCTGCGGCGAGATTGATGAGTTCGCTGAGCAGAACGTACTCGCTATGTACAACGATACGCTCGACTCGGTAGTGGACAAGACGGCAATAATAAGTTACGCCGATGAATGCGGTTTCCACTACGGGTGCGCATGGCTGTGTTTCTTCCGAGCCATGACCGCGCTAAGACTTGGCCGGGTAGAAGAGTTCTGGAGCAACTATATTCCGATGTTTCTGCGTGCTTATTCGAAACCGAACGGTCTCATCAGCCACGATGCGGCGGTTGTAGCACATTCGGATGCAAGCGAGTCGAACCTAGCGAACATTCCTGATGAATCTCTTATGGATGTGGGAGAACAAATGCCGAAGTTTGAGGCCTGGTGCGGACACGGCGGCGGCGCAAGTCCAAACCCCAGGTGCAAAGAAAAGAGCGTTGCAGTCATTGAGTCCAGTAGCGATTATCTCACAATGACGACTGAAGCCTTGCTCCAAAGCCACAACGGGATCATCAGGGTCTTCCCAGGTTGGCCCAAAGACAAGGATGCGCAGTTCGTCAATCTGATTGCCGAAGGAAACATCGCGGTGTCGTCGAGGCTGGTAGGGGGAGAAGTCGAGTTTGTCAGTATGCAAAACCGGCAATCGACCCGGATCGAGGTAAGGCTCAAGTCTCCGCGGACCGGGGAGACTCTACTTGTTGTGCTGAATGCAGGAGAAGCTGTTCTTTTACGGTCGAACGAACTAATGCGTGATGTTGACGCACCGGAACAGAAACCGCTGTTGCCAATAGAACCGGCCCAGCCCAGGTTGCTTTGCAAAAACGTGTGGCTTGGCAGACCGAATTTCCAAGAGTGCATTTGAGAATGTGAACTCCTGGGAATCGACGCCTCGCGGGAGATGGACGAGGAGTTCGGGGTGCATCTGCTATCGATCGCTGGCCTGCCGTCAATGCAATAGGGTTCAGCCTGCTGACTCCCTTCCATAATGGGTAAAGTAATGCTGGCAGGGCCGCAAGGCCGCTGCCTATGTGTAAGAAAACCTATATGGGAGGAGCGGCGAAAATGAAGAGAGTGTATTTGGTCGCCTTACTGGCGCTTATCGTCCTGACCGCCGCAGCCGCGAGCGTTTATGCGGGCTCGACCTGCTATGCCAGGCCGGGGAACCCTGATATATGCGGAAGCTGCCCGGCGGGGGGTTATGACAGGACCCCCACCTGTGTTTATGGAAACTGGTATGGCCGTGGGCCGGATACGAACTGCTACGCCACGGACCCATGGACGAAGTGCGGAGCGTTTTGCTATGCGGGGCAACTGCCCGCAGGTTGGCGCTACGGATGGGATTCGGAATACTGGCTCAGGCCGGACAGTAATTTGTAATTGGCGGTTGTTTTCGACACTGAGAGCACGGCCTACCGGGCGGGTAGGTTTCCAGTCGCATCGTTCAAATGAGATCAAAAGCTGGTACATAAAAATGGAGCGGGAGACGAGGCTCGAACTCGCGACATCCAGCTTGGAAGGCTAGCGCTCTACCAACTGAGCTACTCCCGCACCTAACATAGCTATGTTAACATTGCCCCGGTTCGATGTCAACATGTCTTGAGCCTATTTCGATATTGACTGATTTTGTGATCGGGAGTATAATTTAACCGCCTGCTGGGAGGTAAGACCTCAACCCTTGGCGGGCGAGTGCAGCGTGGGCGATTGGCTCAGTGGGAGAGCACTTCGTTCACACCGAAGGGGTCACTGGTTCGAATCCAGTATCGCCCACCACGCTTCCAAATTGATCTCAGAATAGACCGCTTCGGTAATTCCGATGCGGTCTTTGTTTTGCACTGTACTGTTTTTCAAGCACCGAACTGGCCGCATCCTTCGACAGGGCTCAGGATGCTGGGTTAGTGCATGCCCGCAAAACAGAGCCTTACGTCACTGTAGCGCCTTCCTGTGCGTTGACCCAGGTCAGCATTTAGGCTATTATTGCTTGTCTGCTTTGGGTGGGCTTTGGGACACAAGCTGCTGGATTTTCCAGTCTTCTTGCCGGTCCCGAACGCATGCGATATGTGGCAAAAGGATAGCATGTACTGAATCAGTAACCATATCGCTGCAGCCCGTCAACGCTCTGAGAATTATGCGTCCCCGAATAGGAGGTTGCTGCGATGTCACGTATAGGGCTGTGGTTCCTCGCTGTGCTCCTGGTGGTGTCCGCCGGACCCAGGGCTTGTTCCCAATCGGATTTTCATCCGCCTGCCATTTACCCGCTGCCTCAGGAAGCTAAGACGGTTGTGGTCGGTGATCTCAATGGCGACGGCCTGGACGATGTCGCCGTCACTGCTTGGCCGTCCGGACTGTTCGTGCTATGCCAGCAGCCTGATGGTTTGCTCGGGCCTCCAACCCAACTCTATGCTCCCACGATGCCTACCGGCCTTGCGATAGGAGACCTCGATAATGACTCGCGCATGGACCTGGCCGTAGGCGGGGCGAACGGGGCTATCCTACTCTATTACCAGGCGACCGACGGCACGTTGGGGTTATCGAAAGTGTGTTCCGGCTACGGGCTTGTGAACTCGCTCGTGATAGACGATCTGAACGGCGACGGCCGGGCGGATGTCGCGGACACCTCCGCCAGTTTCCCGCTGGTAATGGTGTCGCCTCAGGCACTCGACGGCACGTTCAATCTGCCCATATTCTGCTCCCTGACCGGCTCCAACGCCCGCTGTATCAGCACCCTGGACGCCAACTCCGACGGCATACGGGACATCGCGCTCCTGCTCGACAATCAAGCGTGCTACCTGTCTGGAGCGTCGGGCGGCTTCGATGCCCCGATATACATTCCAGCGCAATGGGCCTATGCGCTGACCGCGGGGGATGTCACGGGCGACGGCCGCGATGACCTCGCGTTCACGGTTGCCACCAACCAGCCCTATGCGTCAATTGGAGTCATTCCTCAGGACGTCGGGGGGCTTGGAACTCCGACGCTCTATCCGGCGTATGATTTCGCTCAAGCGCTTGCTGTGGCAGATCTGGACGGGGACGGCAGGGGCGATGTGGTCGCCGCCCACGGCGGCTATGAGGCCGCCACCACCCTCTATCAGCAACCCGACGGCACGCTGGGCGACTGGACCAGCTATGGCGCGCCCTACTGCAACAGCTATGAGCCGCAAGGCCTTGCCGTGGGGGACCTGAACTCCGACGGCCACCCGGACCTGGCAATCGCCGACTGGTGGAACGGGCTTGTGGTGCTCTTGCATACATCGGCCCCGGCGGACACTGTCCCGCCGAGCGTGGCTGTAGAGCCATTGATCGACACGATATGGCCGCCGACCGGGGCGACCGTGCAATTACCTGTGAATGTAACCGCCACGGACGCCGACTCCGGCGTGTCTAATCTGCACCTGGCGGTGATCGACGAGTACGGCCTGGTTCAGCCGGAGATGGATGTCGCGCCGGGCACTACGGTGATGGTCCCGCTCGTAGCGTCCAGAAACGAGAACGACCTCGACGGCCGCGTCTACACCCTCGTGTTGACCGGTACGGATGTGGCCGGCAACATCGCAGTGGCCGAGGCTGCCGTGACAGTGCCCCACTCGAATCCGAAGAAGCCGAAGAAGGTTAAGTAACTGCCGTTACCTTCCGAACCCCGGCTATCCTGCGGGAATGGCGGTTTCCACGAAGTGACCAAATCATTGCGGACGTAAATTCCCGCAGCTTGTAATGCGCGCGATCATTTTGGGCCAACATATGGTATACTGCTGCAAATGCACGCCTGATTGCAGTACAAACTATGTTAGGAGCTGAGGAGGGCACTATGTATCGCACGTGTTATGTTGTAGTCGTTGTAATCTGCCTGACCGCGATTCTTGCTTCACTAACTTGTGTGGCCCAGGCCCAACAGACAAGCCCAAGTAGTGACCAGGAGTATACACTGGAGCAGATAAACAGCACACCGGCTGAAGTGTTCCTGGAGAGGATGGCGAAGCCTGAGCCTGATTATCACAAGTTCGCGGCGCTGTGGGCCCTTGCCCGGAAAGCCAAGGAAGCCGACACTACGACCCGGTGGCAAATACTCACGCTGGTCACCAAAGCGATGTATGACAGTTCCCGCACCGTCTATCAGCGCTTCCAGTGCTGTTATGTGATCAGCGACTGCGGTGACGCAACCTGGGCGCCCCAGCTCGTGCATGTGCTGCTTAACGATCCTTCGACCACTATGCGATCGGTCGCCGCGGAGGCTCTGGGTAAGTTCAAGGACTGCGCTGACGCCCGCGACGGCTTGATACAGGCATCCAAGCAGGAGAAGGACGCAAAAGTGATCGAGTCGATCAATCGCAGTCTGTTTCAGGGCGAGGCGAGGTATACACCCGCGCAGATAAAGGGCACATCGGCTGAAGAGTTCCTGCAGAGAATGCTGAAGCCTGAGCTTGGGTATCACAAGTACGCCGCGATGTGGGCTCTTACCCAGAAAGCGAAGGAAAGCGACCCCGTTACTCGCAGAGCCATCATGTCCCTGGTTGTCACGGCGATGAACGACAAGTCCCGCCACGACGTCGCACGCTGGGAGTGCTGCTACGTGATCAGCGACTGCGGAGACACAGCCTGGGTTCCGGCGCTCGTTGATGTGCTGACGAACGATCCGTTATTCATCATGCGACAGGTGGCTGCCGAGGCCCTGGGGAAATTCCCCAACTGCGCCGCGGCCCACGATGCGCTAGTAATCGCACAGCGCCAGGAAATGGATCAGAGGGTGCTAGACGTAATCAACCGTATCCTCAACAAGGCGGTTGCAGCGCAGTAACGCCGAAAAACAAGTAAGGAGGGCGAGGCTCCCGCCGAGCTTTGTCTATTCGGAGGTAGGCGTGGGTCGTTTCGGGATTTCCGGAGCGGATTAGGACTTGATCTCATTGACGTACGTCTGTGCCCGCTCCTCAAACCTCAAGATACAAACGGCATGCGAGCCAAAGGAGGTTATTATCGCGCAGATGTTGAACTACAACACAGCCAAGGAAACGAGACCAGACGGTCAATGAGGGTTCAATGTCTGAGCGAAAAACAGAGAACCTGCTAGAGCAGGCATTCCGCAAGAGCGGGTTCATAGACAACGACTTCCATTTTCAAGGTTCTTTGGACGACGAGATTCAAAGGTGTTTGCCATCGAAACGGAACGGGACTGCTGGCAAGGGTCGCCCCGAGCATTTGATCAGGTTGAACGGCGACGCTGCCGATATCCTCGTAACGGAATGTAAGGCAAGCAAGACCGATCACGCATCGACACCTAACCTCACCGAGCACTGTGCACTTAAGCCCACCAAATATGCCGAAGACGGTGTATTGCACTATTTGATAGGGCTCAGGAAGGAGTTCAACGTAATTGGGCTAGCTGTGTCCGGTACAGTTGACCTCCAAATTACCACATTCAAAGCACTGCGAGGCGGCGGTATAGAGCGACTTCAAACAAATACCGTCCTTACGCGCGATGATTACTTGGCCATCCTGCGTAACTCACAAGGCTATGGTGAGAAAAATGCGGCAGAGATAAACACTTTCGCACGAGAACTCCACGAATATCTGCGTGACCACATGGAGCTATCTGAAGCGTTCAAACCTTTAATAGTCAGCGGCATCCTCTTGGGCTTGAAAGATGCCGCGTTTGAGCGCCAATACAGAGATATCGCGGACAAGGATGATCTGGCGGCAGCGTTATACGAGGCAATCCGGCGCTCGCTCAAGAAGGCTAAAGTGAAGGACGACAAGTTTGAAGCAATGGTGTCTAACTACGGCTTCATCACAACCAACAAGTCTGTTAAGGAGTATCTCAAGCCCGCAGTCGGCATGCTTTATCGCCACTTATTCTTTGCACTTCAGCCAAACAGCAGCTTTGATTTGCTCGGCAATTTCTACGGAGAGTTCCTGCGCTATTCTGGAGGGGATCAACAAGGACTTGGCATTGTTCTGACGCCACGACATATAACGGAGTTATTTGCTGACCTGGCGGATCTCAACCCACACGAGAGTGTCGTGCTCGACGTGTGCGCCGGAACAGCTGGATTTCTGATCGCGGCAATGGCACACATGATAGGGAAGGCAGGCGGAGATTCCCGGGTTGCTAATCGAATAAGGAAAGAAGGGCTGGTGGGCATCGAACTCGACCCACACATGTTCACGCTTGCCTGTGCGAACATGATCTTTCGGGGCGACGGCAAAGCGAATATGTACTGGGACGACTGCCTGAAACCGCGCGAAATAGAAACAGAGGTCCAGATCAGGAAACTTAAACCAAATGTCGCTATGCTCAATCCACCCTATAGCAAGAAATCCAAGGACAAACAAGAACTTCGCTTCGTTCAGCGTGCACTCGAACTGTTGCAACCAAACAGCACAGCGATCGCAATCGTTCCCGTCGGGTGTCTCATTGATGATAGCAAGGAAACTCGTCAGGCAAAAAAGGAAATTCTCGACAAGCATACCCTTAAGGCAGCGATGTCAATGCCGCCTCAGCTTTTCCCAAAGATCGGCACAGTGACTGCAATCGTCGTGCTTGAAGCGCACAAGCCCCACTATCGTATCATCAAGGACGCGAACAGCCTCGAGCAGAAACTTCCGCGGATGGAGACTTGGTTTGGTTATTGGCGCGACGACGGCCTTATGATGAGCAAGAACAAGCGCATTGAGCGCAAACCTGGCCTGTGGGCCGAGGTCAAGAAAGATTGGCTTGAATCATATTTCAACCAGCGCGTCATACCGGGCAAGTCATGCAAGAGGGCTGTTAGCTATCGGGACGAATGGGTGGCGGAAGCCTATATGGAGACAGACTACTCCCTGCTGGATAGGGCTGACTTCGAGCGAGAAGTGAAGAGATTCGCATTGTATACTCTGATGCTGGATGTGCAAGCGAATGCCGTCATTGAAGAGGAATGTGCCGATGATGCTTGCTGATTTGTTCACCCTCAGAAACGGCATTGCGCGTTCGCAAGTGGAGGTTCTCGACCAGGCCGCGCCAGGCACGATACCTTTTGTACGGCCTGCGAGCACCCAGCAACGGACGATAAGTGGATGGGTTCGCAAGGCAGATTTAGAACCGGAGATGGTCTTTCCGCCTGGAAGCCTGTTCGTGTCCACTAATGGAGAAGGTAGCCATACATATGCGTACGTGTCACGCTTTGAGTTTGTGCCGAATAGCGACGTGTCCGTGCTCATCCCGAAGAATGATATGAGTTTGGAAGCTCGCATTTTCTACGCCCGCTGTATCACGCTGAACCGCCCGAAATTCTCATTCGGGCGCAAGCCGAAAGGCAAGCGGCTGGAGACTATTGAACTGCCTGATGTTGTTCCCGATTGAGTGCATTGTGTTGATGTCGCGGATTGCATGACAGGTGGCCTAGAGCAGCTTGCGCGGTTGTCCGGTTCCGCATGTGATAACAAGGCAGACAAAATAGGTTCCACACTGAAGCCGGTTGGCGCTCTCTTTGATGTCATGTATGGCAATAGTCTTGAGCTTGTGCGACTTGACAGAGCTCGTGATGGAATCAACTTTGTTTCGAGAACGTCACGAAACAACGGAGTTTCGGCTAAGGTGAAACGCCTCCCCGATGTTGCGCCGGTTGCCCCGCCAGTCATTACCGTTGCCGCCGGGGGCTCCGTTCTGGAAGCATTCGTTCAGATAGAGCCGTTTTATTCGGGACGCGACTTGTTTTACCTAAAACCGAAGACCCCGATGACTCTCGAAGAGATGTTCTTCTACTGCACATGCATCAAAGCAAATCAATTTCGCTACAGCTATGGCAGACAGGCTAACAGAACCCTTAGGAATTTGCCAGTTCCCGCCCGAGATGCCATTCCGTCATGGGTATACGGATCACTGCTTCGGATCGCGGACGAGTGTAAGCACACGACAAGAATGGGTTGATCCGTCTCAGGAATCCTTCTGGGCACTTGCATGCAGATGAATCAGCAATACCGCGCTTTCCTATAGCGTGCGGCATCCCTGTCGAGCTGCCCCCGCCGTACCCGTTCCTCCTCCGTGCTATAATATCCATGCAATGAACAACTACGATGTCATCGTCGTCGGAGCGGGGCATGCCGGGTGCGAGGCGGCGCTGGCCGCGGCTCGGATGGGGCTTAATACCCTGCTCGCGACGATCAATATAGAGACCATCGGCCACATGCCATGCAACTGCAGCGTCGGCGGGCCTGCCAAGGGACACCTTGTGCGCGAGATCGACGCGCTGGGGGGCCAGCAGGCGCTCGCCACCGACGCCACCTACACTCACATCCGTATGCTCAACACCGGCAAGGGGCCCGCCGTCCGTGCGTTGCGTGCGCAGGTGGACAAGCGCCGCTACGAGGCGTTCATGCGCCATGCGCTTATGAACCAGCCCCGGCTCGATGTCAAGCAGGCGATGGTGGAGCAGATCGTAGTCGAGGGAACAGGGGACAGGGAACAGGGAACAGTTTCGGGAATAAATTCCCGAGACACCAGCCGCGTGGCCGGAATCCGGACGCAGACTGGGATCGAGTATGGCGCGAAATGCGTTATCATCACCACAGGCACGTTTCTTAAGGGACTCATACACATCGGCGAGACCCAGTTTTCGGCGGGGCGCGCGGGGGAGTTTTCGGCGGAGAAGCTATCCGACAGCCTGCGCGGTCTCGGCTTCGAGCTGGGCCGCCTTAAGACCGGCACCACCCCGCGCATCGACAAGAAGACCGTCGATTTCGCAAAATGCGAGAGGCAGGAGTCCGAGCCGGACGTTGGGCCATTCTCGTATATGTCCGGCCCAATCGAGCGCGAGGGTCAGCTGCCGTGCTGGCTTACATACACGAATGAGCGCACCAAGCAGGTGATAACAGACAATCTGGAGCGCTCGGCGATGTATGGCGGGCGGATCAGCGGGGTAGGCCCGCGTTACTGCCCGTCCATCGAGGACAAGATCGTCAAGTTCCCGGACCGCGTCCGCCACCAGGTCTTCCTCGAACAGGAGGGCTGGGACACCGACGAAATCTACGTCCAGGGAATGTCCACAAGCCTGCCGGAGGAGGTCCAGATCGAGTTCCTGCGCACCATCCCCGGCCTCGAGGAAGTGCGGATGTTCCGTCCGGGCTACGCCATCGAATATGACTTCGCGCCGCCCACGCAGCTTAAGAACTCGCTCGAAACCAAGCTTGTGGACGGCCTGTTCTTCGCCGGTCAGATCAACGGCACGTCGGGCTACGAGGAGGCTGCCGCGCAGGGGCTGATGGCGTCGATCAACGCCTGCCGCAAGCTCCAGGGAGAGCCGCCGGTGGTGATTGGGCGCGATGAGGGCTATATCGGAGTGATGATCGATGACCTCGTGACCAAGGGCGTCACCGATCCCTACCGCCTCCTGACCTCGCGCGCGGAGTACCGGCTCCTCCTGCGCCACGACAACGCCGACGCCCGCCTTACCCCCATCGGCCGCGAGGTGGGGCTGGTCACGGACGAGCGGTGGGATCGGTTTAACGAGAATGTCCGCCTGATAGAGAATGAGCGCGCCCGTCTGGCGGAGACGTTCGTAAAGCCATCCGACACGCACATTCTCGAATCGCTCGGCGTCGAGCTTACTGACCGCGCGTGCTCGCTGGAGGAACTCCTCCGCAGGCCGGAAATCCGTTACTCCGACATCGCCCGCGCCGCCGGGAACGGTCATATTCCGCCGGATGTGGTGGAGCAGGTGGAAGTCGCGGTCAAATACAGCGGATACATCGACCGGCAGGAGATACAGGTCGCGCAGTCGCGAAAGCTGGAGGAGAGGCCCATTCCCGAATCGGTGGACTACGCGCGGATGCGGTCGCTGTCCCGGGAAGCCAAGGAGAAGCTCGCGCGCGTCCGGCCAGCGACGCTCGGCCAGGCCTCGCGCGTGCCGGGGGTGACTCCCGCAGATATTGCCATACTCGCAATCTATTTAGAACAATTTCGGATCAAAGATGGAACAACTGCCAGGAGCTAATCGTCTGGAATATGGATAAAGTAAATACACGCACAATTGAATATGCAACTGCACGTCAACATGTGGCTGGCAGGTCACAAAGCAAGCCGCTCCCGGTAGCATTGGGAGTCGGCTTGTTTGGCGTACGGGGAAGAAATCAGAGGTCCCCGGAATGAGTTTTCTCCCTCTCGAACGCCTTTGTTCCGGCGCGTCCGAACTTGGCATTGAATTGACCGGCCACCAGCTGGATCAACTCGACCGGTTCGCCGAGTTTCTTGTCGAGATCAACCTCAGGTTCAACCTCACCCGCATCACCGATCCGGAAGACATCGTCACATCTCACTATCTGGACTCGCTGACGTGCCTGGCGGCGTTAAACGTGAAGCCTGGCGAGCGGATTATGGATGTCGGAGCGGGCGCGGGATTCCCAGGTATCCCGATCAAGATCGCCCGGCCCGATATAGACCTCACTCTGCTCGAAGCCACACGTAAGAAGGTGGACTTTATGAACGAGGCAATCGATCTCCTCGGGCTGGAAAATGCAATTGCCGTGCACGGTCGCGCGGAGGAGATCGGCCATGATACGGCCTATCGGGAACGCTTCGGAGTCGTGTATGCGCGCGCGCTATCGGGAATGAAGGTCCTTGTGGAGCTGTGCTTGCCACTGGTTCGCGTGGGCGGGTATGTGGTGGCGCAGAAAAGCTCGGATATCGAACAGGAACTCGCGGCGGCCCGCCCTATGATAGGCCAACTCGGCGGCCAGATCGAACGCATGCCGTCCATCCACATCCCCGGCACCGACATCACCCGCACGCTCGTGCTAATCGGCAAAGTGAAGCCTACGCCGGAGAGGTTTCCGAGGGCATACGGCAGGATTGTGGCGGGGAGAGAATGAAACAGCGGCATCGGAGGATTTCACTCCAGACTTGCGCCGGCATGTGGAACACATGTGGTACAGACGGCAGATCGGCTGCCCGGAGGTCAAACCATGCGTTTCACACTCATAGTCCTGCTCATGTTGTCGCCGGTTTGCGGTGAGGCCAGAACGCTCGACCCGCTCGCAACAGATGCCATAACGCACGTCGGCGCCAGCGTGCGCAAGACGGATCACCTCACTGAGGACCAGGAGAAGGACCTCCGCATCGCTATGTACGACGCCGCGAATGCCGATCCCAAGTTCGAGAACGCCCTCATCTTTGGGGAGTCCGCGAACCGCCTGCTCAAGGCGGCCCGCAACAACAACGGTGTGCTCACTCTGCTGCTCCTGGACGGAGCGGACTCGGACTGGAACGACCTGCAAAGACTTGGGACCCTCTACAGGAAGGACGGCTCACTTCCAGCCGTTAACTACCGTAACATCACGACGCCCCACGGGCTGGACAAGCTCCGCCGTGTCATACCGCCCATCGGGGCTTGGGAGGACTATCAGGACTTGTTCAGCATATACTCCAAGGCACGAAAGGCGGGGGTTGCTCCCGATAAGGCGTTCCTGGATGTGCAGAAATACGCCGTCAACATCGGTGACCGGGGGTCCGGGCTGTCCGCCCTGGAGAGCCAACTTCACTCGGCAGGTAAGTTTGCTCTCACGGGGTACGACTCGACTTCCGCCCAGAAGGATGCCGGCCACTTCCTGGAGTCATATTACGCCTACAAGAACCCGGACGCGGGCGACATAAAGGGTGTGACTCCGGCACTCGACCCATTCGAGTTCATCTCCAACAGGGTCTACGAAGGCATCAGGCAGGACCTTCACGACATGCTCAAGCCGGTGAGAGATGTTATCGCCGAGAAGCTCGATTCCGAAATCCCGAAGCCAAGAGCGAAGCCGGCGCCGGGGTCCAGCATGCCTTCCTACGAGCAGATGCGGCGCCCGGACAAACTGCTCTCATCGCCGCTCGGACCCGGTTCCAGCCAGTCCGCGTGGTATCCCAGCCAATTTCCTAACAAAGACATAGAGTACAAGTGGGTGCGAATCGAGTACGGCGTGGACGTGATGAAGTGCAGGCAGGTTTCAAACGACAGATTTCACACCATCGGCACAAGCGGGAGCCTCGACCAGCCGAGCAAGGTGGTCGAAGTGGCGTTCAACGTCTGGTACTGGGCAGAGGAAGGCACGGAGGCCTATTTCGCCGATGGCAGCGGCAGGCCCGGGGCGCCGGTCGAAAACTATGTCAGCCTGCCGCCCAGCATGGGCGAGTCATTCCCAGTAAGGCTTACCGTCAAGCCGGACGCCGACAATAAGTTCCACATTGTGTTCCGCGCCAGAGGCCGCTGCGCGCTTACGCTTGACGAATTCTACTACTTCCATCCCACCGACCGGGTAGGCCCAACGGACAAGAAGTGAGGAAACAGGCAGACCGGACAGCCGGACTCCCAATTACGCCGACACGTCCAGGTTGCGCCCTACCTCTTCGCGGTCGCGTTTGGGCTCCTGAGAGCCGCCGCGCTTGTATCCGCCTCCGGGCTTGCCGTCTCGGTTGATCTTCGATGGCCCCAGCGCGCCGTTCACTCTATTAGCCTGCGTATTGCACTGTTTTACCCACAGAAACAGGTTCGGGTCGTTGACTATCATATCGACCACCCGTCACGCTATGATTTGTGGGCTGCATGAAGATTATTCCCCGGCTCGTCCCCGACCCGCCCCGGCTGTTGTGCCGGTTCTTTTCCTCATATTTGCACACACGAATTTCGACATTTTGAAGGAACGAACTCGTGCTCAGCTTGAGCGTGGGAGAGGGGTTCGTAGTTGAATATGCCCTCTGGGATTTTACTGCTCCGGCCCGTAGGGAACGGAGTTCCCTTCTCTTTATCGGTGACAGAGAGAATCAGGGTTTTGAATCATGCTTGTATAGTACTTTGAGAAAGAATTCTATTTATATTGCTTAGACCGCTGGCGGTCTGACGGGGTCCACATTATTGGTTGCTGGTGTTTCGGGATTTCAGTCGCTGGCTGTTCCCAAATTTCGTCTTTCGGAACGTTTCCGCAAAGGGGCTTGCATATATGTCAAAAAGCGTGTATACTATGGCTAGTGATTATCAACGTTCAGCACCGGTTTGCTTTCGTCACCTCCCGTGGATCGTTACCATCTTCCGCGCCTGATCGAATTCCCCGCCAGGGGCAATTGTGCCTCGTGCTTCCCGTTGCAAATCTCATCAACATTCGAAGGGTGGCACTAAATTGGCCAACAAATCACTTTACGTAGGCAACATGTCCTACAACACTACAGAGTCCGACGTTCGGTCGCTGTTTGAGCCTTACGGCCCGATCGCTGAAGTAAGAATCATCGGCGACAAGGGCTTCGGGTTCGTGGAGATCCCCGAGGCGAACATGGTCTCAGCTATCGAAGCTACCAACGGCAAGGAAGTCGGCGGGAGAACGCTGACAGTCAACGAAGCCAAACCGAAGACCGAGCGCAGCGGCGGCGGTGGCTACGGCGGTGGCGGCGGTAGTCGCGGTGGCGGCGGCGGTCGCTGGTAAGACCTCTCGTTAGCTAGTAACCGAGGGCATCCGGTGCTTTGCATCGGGTGCCCTTGTGCTATACCGCGAAAACGGCTGCTTCGGCATTTCGGGAAGCTTGTTCACAAAACCGCCGGACCCACACCGTCCCAAACCCGTCGACATTCCGAGCATTAATGGACACGACTCGTCCCGAGTGGTATGATGATGGTGGACAATGCATCTGGAAGGAGGGTCTTCCCCATGGGTGATAAGTCTCCAAAGAAGGATGTGAAGGGACCGAAGAAAGACATCAAGGAGAAGCGTAAAGACAAACACGACAAGAAGGCGGCAAAAGGTATCGCCTCTATAACGCAGTCCTGATCATCCGCGCATTTTACACGCGCCCGGGCAATCCTTTCCCGGGCGCGTCGCACATGCACCGAATCCTGCGCTCCTCAAACCCGAAACACAGGGGTAAGCTCGCTCGCCCCACCTGTTCCCCCCACGTTTCGCCGCCGCCATCCCAGGATACATACCATTCGACACACTGATTGCAATGAATGGAGGATGACTACTATGGCGGCCCAAATGAACCTAAACGGAGTCGATGTCGGCGGGATAAGCGATGCGATCAGCCTGGTGAGTGACAACCCGACGGCAGGCAGGTTCACATTCCGCGCGCGCAACCGGTGGGACTATGGCGCCCACTGCTTTACGACCATCCAGGACTTCAACGCAGGCGGCCAGGAGGATACCACTCGACCCCGGCCGTTCGTGATCGATGCGAGCGAGCCTGAGGCGCTTCTCGGGGCGGATGAAGCACCAAACGCCACCGAGCTTGCGCTCTGCGCCCTTGCCTCGTGCCTCAACACGACATTCATCTACCACGCCGCCGCAAAGGGAGTAATGGTCGAGGAATTGGAACTGTTGCTCGAAGGCTCGCTCGACCTGCGCGGATTTCTGGGCGTTTCGGAGGAGGTAAGAAACGGCTTCGAGGGGATTCAGGTCACGTTCAGAGTCAAGGCCGATGCATCCGAGGAGATGATCGAGCAACTCTGCATGCTCGCTCAACAGCGCTCGCCCGTATTCGATATAATAACGAACAGGGTCCCGGTGACCGCCCGTGTGGAGGCAATCAGCATGGGGGCGGAAGCGGAGAAGCCGGTGTCGCCGGGAATCTAACCATTTATGCCTTGGGGCGGCGGAAGCATCGTCTTCCGCCGCCCCGGTCAGCAGTCGTTTTTGGGCAATGTGGAGGCTCTCAAGCCGTATAGCCGTGGTCTGTTACCCACCTGTCCAAACGCATTGCCCAGTCTGATTCGACACCGGTCATGAACTGAGCTTGATCCTTCATCGCGGAGTTCAAGGATTTCGTGCCGGCCAGTTCATCAGCCGGTGTGGCCTGTTTTATCAGCGCCGAGAGTGTCTTGGCGTAGGTTACGTCGAAGCAGCTTGCAGTCTCCTTGCACAGGTCGGCGATGATGGCCTGCGCCCTCGTAGTGTCCGCGGTAAGACAGCCGCACGAACTGTAGGCTACCGCCAGCTTCTGGTTCGCGCTGGTCAGCCGATCGCGAATCTCACCGGAGATGTTTCGCAGGTTCTTGTCGGTAACTCGCTGCATTCCGAAATCGGTAACAGCGATAATCGTGGCATACTGGCTGTAGATTCCGCGAGCATACGCGGGATCAAAATCAGGACACTCGAGTCCAGCCAGCGCGGGGCCCGCACCCACCGAGGCAGGCACCGAGGCCGGGCAGCATACTTGCGGGCACGGCTGAGGACATACCGCGGCAGGTTGCGGAGGACACGGCTGTGGACATACCGCGGCAGGTGGCGGAGGACACGGCTGTGGACATGCCGGCGGAGCCGGTGTGGGACAAGGCTGTGGAGACTGGACCTGCACCGGTTGAGGACACGGTTGAGGACACTCAGCCCAGACTGCCGCCCCCGCCAGAATCATGAGCGTAACCATTAGTATGGGAGCTGCGTATTTCACTTTCTTGCCTCCTGAAAATCCTGATACCTCGTTGCTTTTTCCATAGTCATGGTTCCCCGCGCGCATCGGCTCCTAATCGTTTGCCGGCGGGTGCCGCGTCGCTTCTGTGTTTTTGTTGCTTCGGCTGCGCGCAGCCGAAGCAACAAAAACACCCTAACACCGTAAATTTCAGCATGATTTTCCGCGAAAGGATTAGCTAGCGAGCAGGCATGGTATAATACTTCAGACTGTTTGGCGGGACCAGGGATTTTCCAGACGGCGATCCCGCGAGGAGGAGAGTGACGTATGAAAACATTTGTGCTTTTTGTTGCCGCGATGCTCGCTCTTTCGATGGCGGCCGTGGGTTCCCCCATTCCTGACTCGGGCAATAAGCTGGTAAACGGTGATTTCGAGACTGGGGTCGCTACCCCTTGGACAATTGGCAATGGCTTGCAGCTATTCGACCGTACCAGTACGGGGGATGGCCACGGCTGGGCCGTGTTCTGCATCAGCCACGAGCTGGACCTCAACCTCCGCCAGGTTGCGGATGTCACGGCAGGCGGGCTGTGGGACCCGCTCGCTCACTCGATGATCGTCGATCTCACGGCTGATATCAACCTTACAAATCTCAAAGGGACCCTGCCGCTGAACTCTGGAATCCGGTTCGGCTTGGACTGGTGGGACGAGAGCTTCAACAGTTCCAACACCCCGCCGACCGCGCCCGTGTCCGGGAACCTCTGGCTGGACCCAATTTACTTCAAGGATATTCCCGGCTACCAGGCGGGATCATGGGTTACGGTTAATCCGTTCAACCAGGACAATACCCTATTTAAGAATTTTCAGCCCCGCTGGGTATCCGTGGAGATCGAGTTTATCCAGGACCCGGCTGAAATTGTTTGGGTTGACAATGTCATCCTGACGTCGAGGTGCGTCCCTGAACCGATGAGCGTCATGCTCGGATTTCTCGGGCTCGGATCGGTTGGGGCATTCGGAAGATTCAGGCGCAAGTAGCTCGATCCGGCGTGGGTGAATAAAGAATGGTAGGCGCGGCGCGGCTAGAGCAATGCGCCTACATTCCGATATCCGCTCAGTATGCGCGCTATTTCCAGCGGCTTCGTATCCGGGCGATATACTATAAGGTAGCTGTGGACGCGCCAGAAGCGCAGTGACCGGTCGGCCACGTCCTCGCGCAGATGCCCGATCTCGGGCCTGTCGACGAGTTGATAAATGGCCTCATATATCTCGTCTATTAGCCGGTTAGCCCTCGTTATGCTATCCTGAGCCACATAGTCCCAGATTACGTCCAGATCGCCGAGCGCTTCCGGGTTGATGAAAGGTTGCTTCATTTGGCTGCCCGATTCGTGGCCTGACGCTGCTGGAGCCTCTCAATCCCCCTGCGTTTGATGTCGTCCCTAACGGCCTCGGTGAACTCGATTTTCTCGCCACGGTCAAGCTGGTCCAAGCCCTTCTGTATCTCTCGTCGAAGGTCGGCGTTTCGCATTTCCGTGATCGTGTCGTGCTCCTCGAGCAGCCGCAGGGCCTCGCGCACAACCTCGCTTGAGGAGCCATACATTCCGCTCTCTACCTTCTTCTTGATCAGCTCTTCGAGTCTGGGCGTCAGTGATATATTCATGGCTTTACTCCTTGTGTGTCATACATTCGGATTATACCACAGAATAACGAAGATTGCTATTTGTTGCTATGCCCACGGCACCGGGAATGTCGCGTCACTGAGGCGCGCTACTTGAAAAACACCATCACATACTCGTGCTTAAAAATATAGAACCCGCCCGCCAGCGCGCGATAGCGCCAGAGGTTGTTGTCCTTGCCCTTGGCTTTCTCGTTCCCCTCGATGTTCTTCACGACTATGGACTTCGTCTTAAAGCCGACCTCGTTCATCGCCTGCATGCACTTAAAACCGAGCGGATCGAGTTCGCCCGCACAGTATTTGTCGCCGATCACGAGGATGGCGAATCGGCCCGGAGCGAGGGTGTTGTAGGCGTTGGAGGCGACGAGCTTGAAGCTTTCGATGAAGGCATTCGTGGAGGGGCAGTTGGAGAGGTCGGTTTGCATGTCGCTGAACTTGATAATGTCGGCGTAGGGGGGATGGAGAACGGCGAGATGCGAAGACCCTGCGCCCATATCCACCAGGGTCGTCTTGACCTTCTCATAAGTCTCCGGGGAGGCGCTGTCACCCTGGATCAGCCGTATACGGTCGCCGAGGAGCTCGGAGGGGAGCTTGCTTTCGACGTGCTTGATGAGTTCGGCCTTGAGTTCGACGCCTATCAGCCGCCGGTTGAGGTTCGCGGCCTCGATGGCCGAAGTCCCCGAACCAAGGAACCAATCGACCACAATCTCGTCTTCTTTAGTATAGCGAGTGAATACCTGGTTGGCGATCTGTGGAATAAAGTTACCGTGGTAGTCGAAGACATGGCCGTTGGTGCTCTGCCGGGACTTCAAAATCCATAAAGAATCCGTGATAACGTCCTCATACTCTTTCCAGCGGCTGAGGTCGATATCCGAAAAAGTCAGTTTACGCTTGCTCCTCTTGTCTTCCACGAGGCAATTCTAACAGGCCGCAAGCTCATACGTCAACGCGCGGGAAGGGAATTTTCATCGCGAAAGCCCGAAAGAACGAAAGCGCGAAAAGGGAAGGGAGGGATCGGAAATCCCCGATTGACTCAATTCGCATGTCAACTTTTCTTAGCGGACGGTCGCTAAATAATCATGGTTTTTGGGGTAATACCTTGACACTGAGTATGGGCGGTGCTAGCATAGACTCAGCAGTATTGATGGTTGTCGCCGGAAAGGATTCCCGCAGTGCGCGATCGGTGTAATAAGTTCTATCTTCGTATCCTTTCGGTTTGTCTGTCGGCTGTCTGCCTCCTATCCTTGCCGATCTTCGCCCACGCCGCCCGCAGCGTGGCATTCGGCAAGACCAAGCTTGCGGGAGTAAGTGTCAACGTCGTAACGGCCGACCTCAATGACCCCAATGTCAGCGTCACGCCGGCCATTCCCAGGTGGGGAATCGGCACGTGCGAGTCGTTTCGTTCGATGATCCGCCGCACCAGGCCCGCCGCTGCTATCGACGGCACGTTCTTCTGCACGCGGAGCCTCAAGCCCACCGGGGACATCGTGATAGACGGACAACTGCTATGGAAGGGCTACTTGGGCACGGCGATATCCGTGAATGGAAATAACCAGGTGAGGTTCCTGCCCTCACGCAGCAGGGAGCTGTACAGATGGTACGATTACGATCAGGTCCTCGCCGCCGGCCCCACCCTCATCAGGCAGGGCAGGACCGTTGTAATGCCCAAAACCGAAGGCTTCAGGAGCGGCGTGCACTTCACCAGGAGATCGCGCGCCGCCGTCGGCCTTACCTATAATAACAAGCTCGTGTTCGTCACCACCCGGCAGCGCATCTACCTCAGGCAGCTTGCGAAGGTGATGAAGAAACTCAAGTGTGCCGACGCGGCGGTCCTCGACGGCGGCAGTTCGATCGGGCTCTACTGCAAAGGCAAACTCATCACCAACCCCGGCCGAGGCATGACCAACTGTCTCCTCATCTACGACGACCCCACCAGCTACGAACAGCACCGCGACACCCTCTGCCCGCCAAGGCAATATACGAAGGCGGAGTCCAGAGGATCGTAGAAGTGCGGAGTGATGAGTGCGGAGTGCGGAATGGGGAAGAGTCCCTTCACTCCGAACTCCGCACTCCCAACTCCGCAATCGCTCGCTCCCTTTCTCACCAATTGAAAGCACGCCCGCCCGACATGTCATCGTTCGCTAGCAATTGGTCATATAGTGGATGTCCGTGTGCCGGTTATTGCCGAATAGTCCAGAGTTGGCTCAATTCGTGAGAGCATTATGGCTGAGAATTACCCGTATTTACCTTGACATTGCACCCCGCAGGGGATACAATCATAGCCGGGTGGTGACTTGAGCGTATAGGTTTGGGCTGTGGAACTTGCACACCTCGTAGAGCTCATCTCCCTCGGTCCTGAATAATGCTTTTAACCGATTTTGACTACGCGCTGCCCGAGGAGTTGATAGCGCAGGAACCCCTCGCCGAGCGCGACCAATCCCGTTTACTTGTGGTTGACCGCCGCAAGCAGACTCTGGAACACAAAAAGTTCTTTGATATCCTCGACTACCTGAGAGATGATGACCTGATGGTCTTCAATGACACCCGGGTAGTCGCCGCCAGGCTCTTTGGGCAGAAGGAGACTGGGGGCAAGGTCGAAGCCCTGCTAATGAAGCGGCACTCCGCGCGCGTCTGGGAGGCTATGGTCACTTACCTATAATAACAAGCTCGTGTTCGTCACCACCCGGCAGCGCATCTACCTCAGGCAGCTTGCGAAGGTGATGAAGAAACTCAAGTGTGCCGACGCGGCGGTCCTCGACGGCGGCAGTTCGATCGGGCTCTACTGCAAAGGCAAACTCATCACCAACCCCGGCCGAGGCATGACCAACTGTCTCCTCATCTACGACGACCCCACCAGCTACGAACAGCACCGCGACACCCTCTGCCCGCCAAGGCAATATACGAAGGCGGAGTCCAGAGGATCGTAGAAGTGCGGAGTGATGAGTGCGGAGTGCGGAATGGGGAAGAGTCCCTTCACTCCGAACTCCGCACTCCCAACTCCGCAATCGCTCGCTCCCTTTCTCACCAATTGAAAGCACGCCCGCCCGACATGTCATCGTTCGCTAGCAATTGGTCATATAGTGGATGTCCGTGTGCCGGTTATTGCCGAATAGTCCAGAGTTGGCTCAATTCGTGAGAGCATTATGGCTGAGAATTACCCGTATTTACCTTGACATTGCACCCCGCAGGGGATACAATCATAGCCGGGTGGTGACTTGAGCGTATAGGTTTGGGCTGTGGAACTTGCACACCTCGTAGAGCTCATCTCCCTCGGTCCTGAATAATGCTTTTAACCGATTTTGACTACGCGCTGCCCGAGGAGTTGATAGCGCAGGAACCCCTCGCCGAGCGCGACCAATCCCGTTTACTTGTGGTTGACCGCCGCAAGCAGACTCTGGAACACAAAAAGTTCTTTGATATCCTCGACTACCTGAGAGATGATGACCTGATGGTCTTCAATGACACCCGGGTAGTCGCCGCCAGGCTCTTTGGGCAGAAGGAGACTGGGGGCAAGGTCGAAGCCCTGCTAATGAAGCGGCACTCCGCGCGCGTCTGGGAGGCTATGGTCAAGCCCGGGCGGCGCGTGGGAGTCGGCTCGCTGCTGATCTTCGAACGTGGACTGCGGGCGGAGGTGGTGGACAGGACCGCCGAGGGCGGCAGGATTTTGCATTTTACGGATGGGCCCGATCCCGACGAAGTGATTGCATCCGTCGGACAAGTCCCCTTGCCGCCGTATATTCACAAGCGGCTTGAGGACCCGGAGCGCTACCAGACCGTATACGCCATGGCGGATGGCTCGGCGGCGGCGCCCACTGCCGGACTGCACTTCACTCCGGACCTACTGGAGCGTATACAAGCCAGGGATATTCGGACGGCCTACGTAACACTACACATCGGCATTGCAACATTCAGGCCGGTGCGCACGGCGGATATTGAAGATCACGAGATGCATACGGAGTCTTATGAGATCAGCCCGGAAAGCGCCGAGGCGATCAATACGGCTCCCGGCAGGATAGTATGCGTCGGCACAACCACCGCGAGAGCCCTCGAAAGCGCGGCGACCGGAAAGCGCCGGGTGGCTGCAGGCGGCGGGGAGACGAACCTGTTTATCAGGCCTCCATATAGTTTCAAGATAGTGGAGGCGTTAGTGACAAACTTTCATGTGCCCAAATCGACCCTGCTGATTCTGGTCAGCGCGTTCGAGGGCACCGAACTCATACGAAGAGCATACGAAGAGGCGATTCGGGAAAGATATCGGTTCCTTAGCTTCGGCGATGCAATGTTCCTTTGCTGAGGAGATCAAAATGGCTAACTACGACAACAGACTAAGCGATTGGTTTAAGCAAGTCGAGGAAAGAGAGAAGCAGCTAAAGGCCAGAAAGAACCCGGTCGAGGAGCCGATTCGGGAAGAGCTCGCGCCTATCATGGAACAGCCGAGGCCGCAGCCCCCGGTCCGAATGGAACCGTCGGCCATCGAATCACCTAGGGAAGAAGTTCAGACGTCGGCGGTCTTGACGGCCACCGAGACTCGCACGTTTGTGACGGAAAGTATTCGACCCGATGACGAGGGGACATCCGAGCCCAGGGCCGTCGCACCCGTGGAATCCGGGCCAGCCGAGGTCACACGTCGGGATACCGGCCCCGCCCCGGTCTTGTTCGATGATAACGACATCCCGCGCGTGGAGGATTTCTTCTCGTTCCTGAGCCACACTGCCGAGCCGCGCGAAATCGAGAGGCCGTATGTCCCGCCCGCCGCAGAAGATCCAGAGCCCGTAATGGAAGAGCCGCCGGCTGTAATGGAGGCGCCCGTACCCCTAAGCTTTGGACACCTCAGCGAAGGAACCGGCGAGCCCCGGCCCATAGTGACAGACCGTCCAGTCGAGGAGACGCCGCCTGCCCATCCGGCGATGATTCGTCCGGAACCTGTTCGACCGGTGCAGCCTCGACCAGTCGAACCACAGCCCGTAGAGCAGGAGCAGGTCCCGTTCGACCGGGTCATCCATGACCCCACCGAGCAGCCGCAAGGACTGCAGGAAAAGTGGGACCGTATGCCGCACCACCTCCAGACCTTGTTCGGCGCATCGGCTGACGAGGTTGCGCAGAACTCATACAAGGCGTTCAGGGAGTCCCGAGGCGATCTTATCCAGCGGCTTCTGGACCCGCCGATCAGCCTGGAGGAAGCGGCGAGGATTCTGAACGTTTGCCCCACAACGGTCAGGCGTTACACCAACCGGGGAACCCTCAAGCACTTCAGGACCGCGGGCAACCAGCGCAGGTTCAGACTCTCGGACGTTCTGGTTTTCATGGAGAGCAACACCCGCAAGGGTAGCGCCGCCGCTCAGGACGAGGAGTAAGAAATGCAGAATGATGAATGAAGAGTGCAGAATGAATGACAGGCATTCTGCATTCTGCATTCCGCATTCTGCATTCTTCAATTAGATGCGCATTGGCATATTCACCGAAAGCTACGAACCCATCGTCAACGGCGTCAGCGTGTGCGTGACCACGCTTCGCGATGAGCTTGCCAGGCGGGGGCATGAGGTCGTCATATTCGCTCCGGCATTCCAGGGTCATGACGACGGCCCCAACCAGGTGTTCAGATTCCCGTCGGCCCACACGATTATTATGCGCGACTACCCGTTCCCCGTGCCGTTCGCCCCGGAGATACGCCGCCGGTTTGCCTCGCTGAAGCTGGACATCGTCCACACGCAGACCCCTTTTCTGCTCGGGGTGCTCGGCGCGAAATGGGCCAGGCAGCACGGCATCCCGCTGGTTTCGACAAATCACACGCTCTACACCGAATACGCCCACTATGTGCCCGTGCGTCCGCGTTCGCTTACTAAGCTCTTTCTCGTGAAGCTGATGAAGTGGTACTACTCCGGCTGTGACGCAGTGGTTGTGCCGTCGAGCCCGGTGGAGCGGATATTGAGGTCCTACGGCATCAAGACGCGCACTCAGGTGATCAAGACCGGCGTCGTGGGGATTCCGCAGTCCGGCCCCAAGGAGCGTGAGAGCGTGAGGCGAAGCTACGGGACCGACGGAGGATTCATGCTGCTGTACGTGGGCAGGATCGCGCGCGAGAAGAACCTGACAATGCTGCTGGAGGCGTTCAAGCTGGTGATCGCGCGGCACCCTCAGGCGCGGCTGGTGCTCGTCGGCGGGGGGCCCGCCTTGGCCGAGACGAAACGCTACGCCTCGGATATCGGTGTCATTGACAGGCTAACATTCACTGGTATGCTCCGCAGGCATGAGATCGAACCGATCTACGCCGCCGCCGACGCATTCGCATTCCCATCAACCACCGAGACCCAGGGCATAGCGATATGCGAGGCGCTGAGCGCGGGGCTGCCGGTTGTGGCGGTGAACGCGGGCGGAATACCGGAGAACATCCAATGCGAGATCGACGGCTTCCTCACGAGCAACAATCCCGCCGAGTTCGCCGACCGAATCAGTTTCCTGATCGCCAATGAGGCCGAGTGCAAGTCGATGGGCGACTGTGCCAGGGCAAACTCCGCCAACTTCTCAATCGAGCGGATGGTGAGCGATTTCGAGGCATTCTATCAGTCGGTAATCGACCAGACTCGCCCCAGAGTGCCTGCTGGGTCGTAAGTCCCCGGGCTGCCTACGCGACCTTCTTCACGCCCCTCTGGTAGACGACTTCACCGGTGGTGACTATCTCATTCAGGAACGATATTTTGGGCACGTTAACTAGAGCAGACGGATGATAACCACGAACTTCGATCATCGGCTCGGTATTCCACTTCGCCTCTGAAAGCACGCCTGAGAACTCAAGGTAGTCGGGTGGGCCGAACGCTTCGGAAAACACGGCCAGGTCGATATCGGAATCTTCATGTGCCTGACCACGCTGATGCGAGCCATAGAGTATGACCCTTTCTACCGGAATGCCCAATCGCTCCAGTTCAGCAACATACCCAATGATGGTCGATATCAGTTCAGTTCTTGTTCGAGCCATCTGTAGAACTCAACCGTCCTTTCGTATATCGCGCGGGTGCTCTCCTCGCGCGCTCAATTCCCTCTACTCCCAGCCGCCGCCTCCAGCTTCGCTATCTCTTCCATCGCACGTTTAGCGTCGGCGTGATCCGGCTTGGCTTCCAGCACTGGCTGGAGGAACTTCTTCGCGTATTCCAGGTTCCCCATCATAATCGCAAAACGCCCCAGGACGTAGTTCCCCTCCAGGCTCTCTCCCAGGAGGTGGAACGAGTGGTTTCCCTGCTTTAGCAGCCTCGCTGCCAGGAACACCTGAATCTCCGAATCGAGCCGGTCGCCGACCTCTCGCTCCAGCCAGGCGAGATTGAGGCGCATGTTTGCGTCGTCGGGGGTCATGCGCAGCGCCAGCTTGAGCTTGGACACGGCATCGGCCCACTTCTTCTCCTGGACCAACCCCTCGGCCCGCGCGACAAGTTTCTTCGGCTCGCCGGATTGGATGCCGTCCCTGATCGCCTGCGGCACGTAGCCCATAAGCGTGGTTTTGAAGTCCTTGCCTGTCACTTTCTTTATGGCCACGCAAATCGTATCGGTATCGGCGTTCGGATTGAAATCCACCTCGCGCATAATCTTGGGCAGGTCCCGCAGGCCGTTCTTGCCGAGGAGATTGCTGATGGCTTCGATGGAATATTGCGTCTGGGCACTCTCGATAGCCGGGTCGAAATCGTCGGACCGTCGGTTTTGGAACGAGGGCTGCGGCCAGGCGAGGAGGTTCACCTTCTCCCGCAGGGCCTTGGACGGGCCGCCCACCGCGAACAGATCGTTCGCCAGCCTCGCCAGCTTCGGATCGACCTTAGTAACCACCTGCCGCGTGATCCAACCGCTCACGCCTTCATTGAACCACCGAGAGAACGGATGGTATAGATTGAGTCCCTGTGTCATGATATAGCCTACGGTGTCGTGCACCGGCGCGATAATCATCGCCTTGCTCGACCCGAGGAAATCCACCGCCATCTCCCCCAGTTTCTTCTCGGCTCGCACGGTGCCGTCGGCGTTGACAAACACGGGGAAGTAGGTCCGGCTAACCTTGCTCGAGTCGACTTCCTCGAGGTTCACCGTCATGTTGAACTCATCTTTGTCCTCGCTATATCGGACCTGGAGAATACCCGCGTCCACTCCGCCGGTCGCCACGGCGTCCGCCTTTTTGATCAGGCGAATGTGACTGAAGCATTGAATGAGCGCTTCTGACTTCTGCTTATATGCCGTCAGTCTCGCCTTGGCCTCGGCCTGCTTCTCTTCGTAGCCGAGGAGATTGGCGATATCTTTGGATATGGAATCGACATTGGAGAGCAGATCGACTATCCGCTGGTTGATGTCCAGCGACGGCTCGATGGACTGCTTGGCGATTTCGAGTATGTGTTTCGCCTGCGCCTCCATTCCCGCATGGTAGGAAACTGTGACCTTGCCGTCGGTGAGTTCCTTCAGAGTGCTTTCCGCGGCCATAACCCATGGCCGCGCGGCGAGAGTGCAGAGCAGAATCAGCGTGATACGCAATAGGCGGTGATACATCCTTGTCCTCCAGTAAATCGCAAGCGGTCGCAACCAGTATATAACGAATCCGCATGTCTTACCAGCCCACGGATAGGGAACAAGGAATAGGGAACAGGCAACAGAAGCGAATTTCGCCACGAAAGCCCCTAATGGTGGTGGCCGAGATCGGCTTGTCTTGCCGCCAATACTTCATCGACGCGGCGCACGGGGGTATTGTGGGGAGCCGACGTGACCGCTTCGACATCCTCCACTGACTCCCGGTCGATCTCGAGCATGGCCTCGACGAAGGCGTCCAGTGTTTCCTTGCTCTCGGTCTCGGTCGGCTCGATCATCAGCGCCTCTTCCACGATCAGCGGGAAGTAGACCGTGGGGGCATGGAAGCCGAAGTCCAGCAGTCGCTTGGCGATATCCAGCGCCTTCACGCCGCGATTCTTGTGTTCGGCGGCGCTGGCGACGAACTCGTGCATACAGAACTGGTCGAAAGGCACGGGATATTTGTCTCTGAGCTTGGCCATCAGGTAGTTCGCGTTCAGCACGGCGTTGTCGCTCACCTGCCGCAGACCCTCCTCGCCCAGCATCCGTATGTAGGCATAGGCTCGGACCGCCACAAGGAAGTTGCCGTAAAACGAGTGCATGCGGCCTATAGAGTCGGGCTTGTCGTAGTTCAGCGAGTACGCATCCCCGCTCTTCTCCACAATGGGTACCGGAAGGTATGGGCGAAGCAGTTCTCTAACCGCGACCGGCCCGGAGCCTGGTCCACCGCCTCCGTGGGGGGTGGAGAAGGTCTTGTGAAGGTTGAAGTGCATCACATCGAAGCCCATGTCGCCGGGGCGGGACCTGCCGAGGATGGCGTTCATGTTCGCTCCATCATAATACATAAGCGCGCCGGCCTCGTGCACGAGGCGGCAGATTTCCACGACATCGGCCTCGAAGCGACCCAGCGTGTTCGGATTGGTGAGCATCATCCCGGCGACATCCGGCCCGAGCAGGGTCTTCAAGGCGGCGACATCGACCGTGCCGCGCTCGTTGGACGGCAGCTTGCGGACCTCATAGCCGCAGCGGGCAGCCGTCGCGGGGTTGGTCCCATGGGCGGAATCGGGAATGATAACGACATTCCTGCCGTCGTTGCCCCTGGACTTGTGATAGGCTCTGATGATCTTGGTACCGGCGAGTTCACCCTGAGCGCCGGCGGCGGGCTGGAGGCTCACCGCGTCCATCCCGGCGATCTCGGCCAGGTATCCCTCTAGCTCGTGGATCAGCGCAAGCGCCCCTTGCACAGTCTCCTCCGGCTGCAGCGGGTGCAGCGAGGCAAAGCCCGGCAGGGCGGCGATGCGGTCGTTGATTTTGGGATTGTATTTCATGGTGCACGAGCCGAGCGGATAGAAGTTCGTGTCTATCGAAAATTGGCGGCGAGAGAGGTTCATGAAGTGCCGTACGATCTCGGGCTCGGACACCTCGGGAAGCGGCAGATCGGCGCGAATTGCATCCGGCGGTAGGGCGGTTTCGAGGTCCGTCTCCTGGACGTCCACCTTTGGAAGAGTGCACCCCACGCGTCCGCGGCGCGATTTATCGTATATAAAAGGCTCGCCTTTCATCGTTGTGCTCATAGCAGTTCCACCAATCGATCTATCTGCGCCCTGGACCGCCTTTCGGTCACACACAGAAGCATGTGGTTCTCAAGCTCGGAATAATACTTGCCGAGGTCAAGGCCGCCGAGGACGCCATGTTCGAGCAGGCGGCGATTGATTTGCGCGACGGGCTCGTCGGTCTTGATCACGAACTCGTTTATGAACGGCACGCTCCAGGTGGATGAATACCCCTTACGAGCGAGGATTTGCTTTTGGGCGTAGTGGGCTTTTTGGAACGAAAGTTCGGCCACCTGGCGCAGGCCGTTTTTGCCGAGCGCCGAAAGATAAACCGTCGCCGCCAGCGCCATCAGGGCCTGGTTCGTGCAGATGTTGGAGGTTGCCTTCTCACGCCGGATGTGCTGTTCGCGGGTCTGTAACGTGAGTGTGTAGGCGACCTGGCCGTCGGCGTCGACGGTCGCGCCCACGACTCTTCCCGGCATCTTGCGCAAGTGCTCCCGGCGACACGCGAACAGGCCGAGGAACGGCCCGCCGAAGCCTGTCGCGATCCCCAACGGCTGACCCTCGCCCACTACTATATCGGCCCCGTATGCGCCGGGAGGTGTCAGCAGCCCCAGAGCTATGGGGTCGACGCTAACGATGAGCAATGCCCCAGCCTCGTGGGCGGCCTGCGCTATGTCACGCAATGGCTCGACGCCGCCGAAAAAGTTGGGATACTGCACAATGACGCAGGCCACCCCGTCGTCTAGCGCCGCTCGCATGGCCTCGACATCCGTGACGCCTTCGGAGTAAGGAATCTCACTCACATCTATGCCTATGCCGGAGGTGTATGTCGCCAGCACCTGCCTATAGTGCGGATGGACCGCCCGAGACACCAGCACTCTCGCGCGACCTGTTATCGAGAAGGCCATGATCGCGGCCTCTCCGACGGCGGTGGCGGCGTCGTAAAGGCTGGCGTTGGATACATCCATCGCCGTGAGCGCGGCGATCATGCTCTGATATTCGTAGATAGTCTGCAACAGGCCCTGGCTGGACTCGGGCTGATATGGCGTGTAGGTCGTGGCGAACTCGGAGCGCGAGATCACCGCATCGACAAGCGCCGGGATATAGCGGTCATACACCCCCGCGCCGAGGAAGCTGACCAAGTCCCCCATGTGGCGGTTCCGCGAAGCCAGGCTCTGGCCGAGAGCCAGCACATCTTGCTCAGCAAGGCCCGGCGGCAGCTTCAGCGGCCTTTCGAGGCGTGCCCCCTCGGGTATCTGCTGAAAAAGCTGATCAATGTTTGACACGCCGATGGCATCGCACATGGCCGCCTGGTCGTCGTCGGTTGCCGGTATATAAGAGAGTTTGCTTCGGGTTGACATAGTCTTACCGTCTACAGTCGTTGTTGGTATTCATCGCTCGTCAGCAGCGAGTCTATCTCGGAAGGGTCGTCCATTCTAACTTTCACCATCCAACCTGAACCATACGGCTCCTGGTTCATCAACTCGGGAGCGTCGAGGAGGCTGTCGTTAACCTCGACTACCTCGCCGGTGACCGGTGAAATCACGTCCGAGGCCGCCTTGACCGAATCGACGCTTCCGAGGGGTTCGCCCGCTACCACCGTGGCCCCAACCCTGGGCAGGTCTACCGTGACGATGTCGCCGAGTTCATTCACAGCGTGATAGGTGATGCCGATGGTAATGGTCCCATCCTCGGGCCGCGCCCATTCGTGAGTTTCAGTGTATTTGATGTCGCTTGGATACATCACAACCTCTTTCTGGAACAGAATGGCAGCTTGCGCAAGACACCGTGGCGCGGCTTGTCGTGTATCATCACTTCGACGGGCGTCCCGGCCTCCGCGTCGGGCGGCATATAGGCCATCGCTATTCCTACTCCCAGCGTCGGCGAGAATGTGCCGCTCGCAACCACTCCCTGCCCTTGCTCGCCTGAGACGGTGTCCCCCGCCCTCGGCACGAACCGGCCTGCCATGTCCACCCCGATCAGCTTCCGGCTCGGGCCACGGTCGACTAACTCGGCTATGGGCTTCCTACCCACAAAGTCGCCTTTTTCAAGCTTTACCCACCTCATAAGCCCTGCTTCGACGGGGGATATATGCTCGTCTATCTCATGGCCGTATAAGGGAAGCGCGGCCTCGATCCGCAGCACATCGCGCGCGGCCAGGCCGCATAGCGTTAGACCGTGGTTACCGCCAGCAGCGATCAGAGCATTCCAGACCGCTTCGGCCGACTCGCTCCGGCACACGATTTCGAACCCGTCTTCACCAGTGTAACCAGTGCGCAGGACAAGAACCTTATTGTCCGCAATATCTCCCCAGGCGAAGTGAAACCTCGACAAATTCGGAGTGTTCGGCATTCCGGCGGCCACCATGATCGCCTCGGCCCTGGGGCCTTGAAGCGCGAACATGGCTGTGTCCAGAGTGCAGTCCTCAAGCACAGCCGAGCCGGGCAGGTTTCTAGTTATCCATGCCTTGTCCTTGTCGAGGTTCGAGGCGTTGACCACGAGGTAGAACCGGTCGGCCGCCATACGAAAGACGATCAGGTCGTCGGTCACGCCGCCGTCTGGGTTGCACATCAGCGTATATTGTCCGCCGCCGTCGGAGAGGCGGGACAAGTCATTCGTGAGCAGCCGCTGCAGCGTGTCGGCGGCATCGGCGCCGAATATCTCCAGCCGACCCATGTGGCTCACGTCAAACAGCCCAGCCGCCGTTCTCACGGCTTGGACTTCGCGCAGCACGCCGCCGTAGTCCATGGGCAGGCTCCAGCCTGCAAACTCACCCATCCGCGCGCCTGCTCGCAAATGAACTTCGTGTATGATCGTGGTTCTCATGATCAACCTCTCGACAATCAGCTCCTTCAGTCGGGAGGTATTTGGGGCTTTGCCCCAATCCCCACCAGAGACTCTGTCTCTGGACTCTGCCAGGGAGAAGTTCTCCCTGGACCCCCGGCTGCTGGGATTGTATGGGTATCCTTAATGATACCCATACAATCCCAGAGGTAGGAATGTCAAGGAAACACTTGTTTCCTTGCGGGGTTAAGGGGCGGAGCCCCTTATGGGAGTCTGAGGGTGAACCCTCAGATAATTCTCGCAGAACTGAACTTATTCTATAGGCACTGCGGACCTGTCTTGCTGTGATTTCAATGCGGCTGTGAAGAGTTTGTGGCTGAGGGCGGTTTCCTCGGGAGTCACGCAGCCGGCGAACTTCTTGATGGGCTTGCCGTGAACCAACTCATAGAGATACGCGGCCCACATCTGAAGGATAGAGTCAGAAAAGCCGAACTCGAATATGCCTCCGGTTATGCTCTTGAAGGCGGTCTCATGACCCATGTCGATCACCTGCCATGCCTGTTCCTTCGACGGGCTCAGGATGCCCTGTGTATAATCCAATATCCGGATGGTGTTGGTATCCTTCGAGGAGAAACGGGCACACTGCTTCATTCCCAGGACCTCGCAATACCAGCTATCCTTCTCGCCAGGGGCTATCCTCTGGGTCTTGATGGTCCAGGGGAAGGGCCGGCCGTCGGCGGGGTTTATGGTCTCGCAGAATAGCGTGGCGTTGTCCCAAGTCTCGCACAGCGCGGTCCCGCCCTTGCCATCGGGCCGCTCGGGGACCAGATTGGAGAGTATCGCCCTCACGTTGACCGGCCTCCAACCCGCCCTTAACGGAACGTGGCACGCATGCATTCCCAGATCGCCCATGCATCCGTATTCTCCATTGAACGCGATCATGCGTTTCCAATTGATCGGCTTAGAAGTGTCGAGATCGGATGAGTGCTTAAAGCCCGTATCGACCTCGATTATTTCGCCGAACTCTTCACGCTCGATCATATCGCAGAGTCGCTGCATTGCTGGAATGAACGGGAACTCGCTCGAACAGCGCACGAAGACGTTCGGGTGGGATTTGATACAATCGAGTATGGCGTCATTCGCGGGCTTATTGATCCCGAACGGCTTCTCGCCCATCAGATGCTTGCCAGCCGAGATGATATCACAATAGAACTGCTGGTGGAGATTGTGCGGGACTGCACAGTAGACAGCATCGACTTCGGGGTTAGACAAAAGCTCCTTGTAGTCGGTGGTCGATTGCTTGATGGAGGGAAAGTTATCCGTGAACCAGGCGAGCATCTTCTCGCTTGTGTCGCAGACGGCGACGATCTCGGGCCGCGCATCCATCTCCAGTAAATGCATCCATCTGGCGGCCGCTGACGCGAACTCGCGGCCCATCAGGCCGCAGCCTATAATTCCAAAACGTACGATTCTCAATTTGGACTCCCCCACTTCATTCCATTCAGCGTGTCAGCGGTTCAAACACCTACTGATGCCCACCTACTGATAGGACACAATGGACGCCGCAATCTTGTCATCCTGAGGAACGAAGGATCTGCTTTGAACCGAAGTGCATTATCACTACCAAGCCTTCGGTGCAAAGCAGATTCTTCGCTACACTCAGAATGACAAGGGTCGGTACGTCGCACCATAAAGTAAAAGTCTTTAATACCCGAGCTTCGTCTGAACTTCGGCGATCGACTCCTCAATGATATCCATTGCCTTCGCGGCTACTTCATTGGGCATAATAATCGGCGGGCTCATGCGCAGGATATGGCCCGCGGGAATCCAAGCCAGGCCCTTTCGGAAGGCGGTCTGGTAGACAAGTTTGCCGGCTTCGTCGAACGGCTCCTTGGTCTTCTTGTCCTTGACCAACTCTACCCCCATCAGGCAGCCCTTGACCCGGCAGTCCCCGACGATTGCATACTTGCTGGGCCAATCGGCCATCTTGTCTCTGAACAGGTCCTCAAGCTCCTTCGCATGATCGAGCAGCCCCTCTTCCTCGATGACTTCAATGCTTGCCAGGGCGGCGGCGCAGGCCATCGGGTTTCCGCCGTAGCTTGTGGATGCGCTTATCTTATCTACCGCGTCGGCATACTCTTCCCGAACGACCATGGCAGTCACAGGGAAGCCGTTGCCGAAGCCCTTGCCTAATGTTACGACATCCGGCACTACATCCCAGTGCTCCATACAAAGGTACTTGCCCGTGCGGCCCATGCTCGTCAATACTTCATCAGCCATCAGCAATATGCCGCGCTCCTTGCAAAACTTCGAGAGCTTCGGGAAGAAGTCATCAGGCGGCATAATCGATCCGCCCCACCCTTGGATCGGCTCGAGGCAGAATGCCGCGACCTGATTAGTAGTGCCGTTTTCGATGAAGGAGGCGTAGAACTCGAGGTACTTCTCGGTATCCAGCGAACCATCTTCGCGGGTCCACCACGGCCTGTATGTGTCGGGCCTGGGGACCATATAGAAGCCCTGCGCCCTGCCCGACCCTGAGAGCTTGGTCATATTGGCAAGGCTCATGGAATGGCCGCTCTTGCCGTGGAAGTCCCTGAAGCAGGAGATGAACTCATACTTGCCCGTGGCGGCCCGGCACGTGCGCAGGCCGGCTTCGACGGCCGTTGTCCCTGAGTCATATAGCTGGATGCCCTTGAGATCGCCCGGCAGGACCTCGCTCATCTTCTCAAGGAGCTTGACTTTGACGGGCGTCGTGAAGTCGTGCGCGTTCATCAGGGTGTTGGCGGCTTTCGCCACAGCCTCGGAAACCTTGGGATGGCAGTGGCCCAGGGTAGTGACGTAGATGCCGGAGGAAAAGTCGATGTACTGGTTGCTGTCCACGTCCTCCATGGTGCAGCCCAGGCCCTTTTCGAATACGACGGGGAACAGCTTCACCTGTCCCGAAAGTCCCCGGATATACTCGCTGGCCTTGGCGTGCATCTCCTTGCTTTTTGGGCCGGGAATCTCACTGGTGACGAGGTGTGGCCACTTGCTCAGGTCGAGATTGTATGGTGTGGGGTCGTATCGGCCCATCTTGAGTGTTGTAGAAGTCTCTACCGCCATGCTAAGTCCTCCTCTGATCTCTACGCGCAGCCTGTGTGTGAGTGTGTGATATATATCACCGACTCTGTTATTTATGATAATCCCCTCCGGAGCGCTTGTCAAGACCCCGCAGTCGTGATTTTCCGGCAATTCGCTTGACATACTGAGCGGCCTTGGCATATCATTCATGTTAGAATCTAACACAGAAGGTGCCATGGATACTCGCAAGACAGCAATACTGGAACTTCTGGAGCAGGCCCGGCAGGTCAATGTGCGGGAATTGGCGATCCGATTTGCCGTCTCGGAGATGACCGTTCGCCGCGACTTGGACGAACTGCAGAAACAAGGGCTGGCTCTCCGCACGCACGGTGGAGCGGTATCGACAGGCAGACTGAGGTTCATTCAGATGGGCCTGCCTAACTACCAGGCAACACAGATCAAGGCAGCCATAGGCAAACTCGCCGCGGGACTCGTGGCTCCGGGACAGACCGTGATGATCGATACGGGCACGACGGCTCTTGAAGTGGCCCGCCATCTGCCGCAGGATATGGGAATCACCGTCGCCACCACATCCTTATGTGTCGCGCAGGACCTGTATGACTCCTCAGTCAACGTTCTGCTTCTGGGGGGCTTTCTGCGCCATGAGTTTCCAAGTGTCTATGGACCGATGACAGAAAAGCTGCTCAACGACCTCCGCGTGGATGTCCTTTTTATTGGGTGCGATGGAGCCGACAGCCGGACCGGGTTCTACTCCAACGACCTGCACATCTCCAGCCTGGAACAGGCAATGATTCGCATAGCTGACAAGGTAGTGGTGGTCACCGAGAGCGGCAAGTTCGGCCGAAGGGCGTTCGCGCGTTATGCCACTGTCGATCAGGTGCATACGCTTATAACCGACTCTCAGCTCTCGCCAGTCGACAGGGAGCAGATGGAGGAGAATGGTATCGCCATCCTGGTTGCCCGGGCGGATAACGAAGCCGCTTAGCCACATTCACCGCGGGTTAGCGCGCCAAGGCTCTGTGCGTCCTTCTATACTCGCCCGGAGTGCTCCCGGTATATCTTTGGAAGACTTTGGTGAAGTAGCTCTGATCGGAGAAGCCGCAGTCGAGGCAAATTTGGATGAGGCTTTTTTCGGTGCGGGCGAGGAGGTCGCGGGCCTTGTCTACGCGCATCCGGGAAAGAAGTTCGGTGAAGGACTGGCCGAACGTCTGCTTGACCACGCGGCTGAAGTGCGACGGTGAGAGACACGCCACGTCGGCGATCACGTCGCGCGATAGTTCCTCGTGCATGTGCTCCTGCATGAATTTCAAGGCCTCGCCAAGGAGGACCGTGCTTGGATATTGGCGATTAGACTTGATCGCGTCCATCATGCGCTCGAGCATCGAGACCAGCCAGGCGCAGAGTTCTTCCTCGGTGTCGATGCGGGCAAGGTCCGCGAATGAGGAGTAGTTCGCGCCCAGGAGTTCACTTGGGTCCCCACCGGCCTCGACCGCGCTGCGGGACATATTCACGACCAGTTCCAAAATAAAACTCTTGAGCAGCTTCGGGCGCTCCCGACCAAAAAAGTAGATCGCGGCCAGGATGCGGTTGATGATCTCGCGGGCGGAGGCACGGTCTCCGCGCTTGATAGCGGAGATGAGTCCGGGTTCTTCCTTGAGGTAGATGTCGCGGATGGACTGGTAGTTGATCTCTTTGAGTTCCCGGATGACTTCGGCCCGTTCCGACTCGCGCGCGGCGGCGGCCCTGCGAAGTTCCAGGAGGGCGGCGTTCGTGAGGTTGTATTCCTCAGCCAGGGTCAGAAGGTCTCGGGCGGCGTGGCGGATTTCCATGGGTGAGAGGGTCCACTTGCCCTCATCGCGCGCCCCGACGGACACCTGCTCCACCACCAGCCCGCCGACCACCATTGAGTTCTCCATCACCGGCACGGCCCAAACGACAAACCCCTTCGGGCAAAGGAGCATGGAAGGCTCCCCCCATCGCAGCGCCTCCTCGATAGCCCTCCCGCGCGACGGCACGTGACCGGGAATGGCCTCCGGAGCCTCGGACTCGGCGTCCCGCGCCACCGTGTTCCCCCGCGCGTCGGTGAGGGTACAACGAAGCCCCCACATCTCGTTATATCTCCGAGCAAGAGACCGGCATGCAGGCTTTATATGGTCCGGTGGTCCCAGGCAAGAGCCGACCACGTCATTGTCGTGTTCGATAACCATGGCGTGATTCAATACTAGCTGAAGATTGGGCAAGAAGCAAGTGTTCGCCCGTAGTGGAAAGACTTCAGTCGGGAGCTATTTGGGGCTTTGCCCCAATCCCCACCAGAGACTCTGTCTCTGGACTCTGCCAGGAGCCGAGTGGCCCCTGGACCCCCGGCTTCTGTCGTTGTATGGGGTATCCAGGGATACCCCATACAACGACAGCGTGGGAAGGTCAAGGAAACACTTGTTTCCTTGCGGGGTTAAGGGGCGGAGCCCCTTATGGGAGTCTGAGGGTGAAACCCTCGGATAATTCCCGCAGAACTGAACTTGCTTACGGCTACTCCTTTACTCCGGTCATGGTTATGCCCTGGATGAATGTCTTCTGCGCGAAGAAGAACAGCACTATGATCGGGATCACCACCAGTGTCGAGACCGCCATCAGCCTCCCGAAGTAGTTGCCGTACTGGCCCAGAAACATCTGCAAGCCCAGGGATAGCGTATATTTGCTCTCGTCAAACAGATAGATCAAAGGACCCAGAAAGTCGTTCCAAGTGTTGATGAATGTAAACAGGCCGACCGTTGCCAGCGCGGGCTTCGCCAGAGGCAGTATCACTATGCGATATATTTGGAACTCGCTGCAGCCGTCGAGCTTGGCGGCCTCGGTGAGAGCCGGAGGTACGGTCATGAAGAACTGCCGCAGCAGGAATATGAAGAAGGCGTTGCCCAGAAACGCCGGGACAGTAAGCGGCAGGTAGGTGTCCACCCATCCTAGTTTCGTGAAGACGGCAAATAGAGGAACCATCACCACTTGGTACGGCAGCATCATGGTCGAGAGAACCACCCAGAACAGCACGTCCCGGCCCTTCCAGCGTATCCTCGATAGGCCGTAGGCGACCAGGGAGCTAGAAATGACCGTCCCTATGGTGCACAGCGCGCAGATCAGCAGGGTGTTGGCCAGGTATAAACCGAAAGGTATGCCCTTTGTTCCATAAACATAGTGCTGCGTTGTCCACGGGCTTGGGATGATCTGGGGCGGCCAGCAGTTGATGTTGTCATTCGTCTTGAACGATGTTGTGACCAGCCAGAAGAACGGGACCGAGAACATGGCCCCCAGCACAATCAAGCAGACATAAGACGGCAGCATTCTCCAGGATCGCTTCTTCATCTTGCCTCTCCTTGGTAGTAGACGAACCTTGCCGAGCTTCTGAAGATGAGGACTGTTGCCGAAAGAGTCATCAGAAACAGCAGCCAGGCCATCGAGCAGGCGTAGCCCATCTTGAAGAAGTGGAACGCATTCTGGAACAGATACATCGCAAAGAACAGCGTCGAGTTCGCGGGCCCGCCGTTGCCGCCTGTCATAACATAGGCCTGCGTGAAGTATTGGGACGCCCCGATAAGCCCCATCACCAGCGAAAAGAAGATATACGGGCTCATGAAAGGCAGCGTGATGTGAATGGCCCGATGCAAGGGTGAGGCTCCGTCAAGTTCGGCTGCCTCGTACATCTCAACGGGCACATCCTGCAGGCCGGCGAGAAAGATTATCATCGTTCCGCCAACACCCCAGGTGCTCATCAGTATAAGAGCGGGCTTGGACCAGCTCGGGTCTGACATCCACCCAGGGCCGTTTACGCCGAAGAGAGCCAATATGCCGTTCAAGATGCCATACTGAGGGTTCAGCACCCACAGCCAGAGCACGGAAGAGGCCACCGTGGGGACTATGCTGGGCAAGTAGAACAGCGTTCTGAACAGCGCAAGCCCCTTCACCTTCTGGTTCAGAAGCAGCGCAAGGATGAACGCGACGGCTATTCCCAGAGGCACCGCCGCGGCGGCGAATACGGCTGTGTTGGCGAGAGATTTCCAGACCAGTGGGTCGTGGGCAAGCGCGTTGTAGTTGGCCAAACCAATCCACTGCGGAGGCTTGAGACCGGGAAAATCGCAGAAGCTGTAGTAAAGCGACGCCCCCACCGGATAAAGCGTCAATAAGAGTAGGGAAATAATCGCGGGCGAAGTGAATAGCAGTCCGTTTCTCATGTTCGCTCGCGTGGTTGCTATTGATGCTTTCTTTCTCAATTATCTACCCGCCAATCTGAGATCGAGCTCGCGCTGAGTCTCGACAGTCGCATCATCAAGAGCCTGCTTGGGGGTCTTTTGCCCGTAAATCGCGAGATCGACGGCGCGCTCCAGCGCTCCCATATAAAAGAGCTGTGCCGGCATGACCGGGCGCTGATGCTTGCAGCTTTTCAATATCTTGAGGAATACGCCGTAGCGCGGGTTATTCTTGACTTTCTCGAAGTAAAGGGATTTGCGATAACCGGGAAAAAGGTCCTGCGTGCCGCCGACTATCGAAGTGCCCTTAGGATCGGCGCACAGCCACCGGATCAGTTCCCATCCCTGGTCCGGGTGGGCGCTGCGGCTGGGCAGGCCCATGCACCATCCCCCTATCCAAGACGACTGGCGCTCCCCGCCCGGGGGACATGGAATATAGCCCAAGCCATAATCGAGTCCGGCGGCATAAGTCCTGGCATCCTGCACCTGGCTGATGTGAAAGCAACCCATCGCAAGTTGGCCGGTGTACAGCGGATACTTGTCCAAAGCGCCGAAGCCCTGCTGGAGGCCGGCTATCCTGTTTGCCCCGTAGCGCTTCGCGTAGGAGCACATCCATTCGAGAGCCCTGACATTATTGGGGTCGTTTGCCGTGATTCTGTGGCGCTTCTCATCATAGAAGCTGCCGCCGAAGACCCATCCCCAGGTGAACATCGAGTTGTGAGCCCCAAACTGCGCCCAGGGGACTATTCCCATAGCATCGATCCGGTTCCCTTTCATGACAGTCAACTTGTCGGATATTATATCGAGTTCGGCTATCGACTCGGGTGGCTTGTTCGGGTCGATTCCCGCCTTGCGAAAGCTGTCTTTGTTCCAGGCAAAAGAGAAGTTCGGATCGACGCAATAAGTCATTGCCCAGGTATGCCCACCGTAGTTGCACTGCTTCCAGCAGGGATTGAAGAAGTCACCCGGCTTAATGCGCGAAGTCTTGACTCGCGCATCTAACGGCTGCAATGCTCCCTGGCACGCGAACTCCGATACCTGCGGCCCATCCACAAATACCACGTCGGGAGCCTTCCGGGCGGCTACAGCAGTGAAAAACTTCTGGCTGTTGGAAAGACTCGTTCCTATGAACACTGTCTTCACATTCATACCTGGATGAGCCTCTTCGAACTTGGAGACGACCCTTTCGAGATACTCTTTCTGAGTTCCTCCCCAGCAGTGCCAGAGCACGATCTCTTGAGCAGGCTTGTCGGAGAAGCCCGTCATTCTGGCACGCAGATACGAGCCGAGCGGCGCGAGTTGACCCCTAGCAGCCGTAAGCGCGGCCAATGCCAAAGCCAGCGCTAACAACGTAAACAGGTGTTTCCTTTGCACTTGTCTAATTCCTATCCCTCGCAGTTCACGAACATTTGATCCCGTCCGGCGTCGCATTCGGCTATTCCGTCGCGATCCGTCCAATCGCTTTCCCGCCTATTATTATACAGCATGTGGTGGAAAAGAGGGTGGTTTGTGCTGATCTTGCCCACTGACCCCTTACTTGTTACTGGGCATAATCAACTTGATATACCACTCTTTAGCGTACTACTTTCGTAGTACCGCAATTACCGCTTATGGCTAATGGACGTATGGCTGCCGCGAGGGTAATATTCACATGTAAGAATGAGGAGTAAGCCAGCCTTATTTTTTCGTTAGGTGAGAGTTCGCTCAACTAATGATTGTGAGGTACTGCGGATAGTCCGCAGGTCGGACCAGCCAACTAGTAGGACGATTCCGAAATAACGCAACAAGCCCCGTGTAGGTTGCCTGCAATGGTAATTAGAAATCGTTCTATTGGTTTGTGGAAGCAGGTTTCATATTTGGGATTTATGAGGAGTAGAAGGATGAGAAGAGATGGTTTCACACTAATAGAGTTGCTCGTGGTAATCGCAATTATTGCTATCCTTGCGGCAATTCTGTTTCCTGTCTTTGCTCAAACAAAGGAGAAAGCCCGGCAAGTTACGTGTCTTTCCAACCAGAAGCAGATAGGAATGGCTCTGATGAGTTACTGCACCGACAGCAATGACACCTATCCAATACAGGCGCAATTTGGCAAGCCCACGGGTGGTGGAGGCCTTTTCAACGAAGTGATCATGTGGAACATGCTGTCCCGCTATATCAAGAACCAAAATGTATGGAAGTGCCCGAGTCAACTCCCCTGGCAGAAAGATTATGCTACGAGGTATTATTGCAACTACTTCTATCGAGCACAAGACTTCAACATGAAAAACTTCGGGGGCCCGAGCAACTCCCTAACGGATGTGGGACTGGGCGGATATGACAGTGGTGGCAGCTACAAGGGCCCGCCGCGCAAAGTGTCCTCAATCCGCAAGCCTTCTGCTAAGATATCTTTTTATGAAGGCACCTGGATTGCCAGCTATGCAGGCAATAATTACCGTTTTCTGACGCATATGGATGGTGGAAACTTCGTATACGCCGATGGTCACGCCAGGTATGGAATGGTAAAAGAGTGGTGGTATCCGTTAGGCTATATCCCAAACTGATTTGTCTGGTGTATGCTTTATTCGGACCATCCGCGAGTTTGGCGGTTGGGGACCGAGAGGTATAGGTTATCGATACCAAAGGGACGAGACAGCACTATGTCTCGTCCCTGTTTTTGCAAGATTAGAGATTGTGGGAGGACAACGTCGCAATGAGAGTTGGAGTATTAGGTGCCGGCGCAATGGGCGAAGATTTGATAAAACATCTTCTGCATTGCCCGGGGGTCAGAGAGATACTGGCTGTGGACTTAAGAGAGGAGCGTCTCCGCGAGTTAGGGGACAAATTCCCGATACGAACTTCGGGACGGCTGGAAGACGTGCTGTCAGACAAGACCTTACCGCTGGTATTCGTGACGTCGCCCAACCATACACATAAAGAGCTGACTCTGCGGTCTTTGGAAGCTGGGAAGGCCGTGATGTGCGAGAAGCCGATTGCCACTAGTCTGGAAGATGCTCTGGAAATGGTCGAGTTCGCCGAGGAGCGTAACGCATTCCTGCAGATAGGCTTTGAGCTTCGATATTCCAAGCTCTACACCAAGGTGAAAGAGTGGATAGACGCAGGTCTGCTCGGAGAGGTAGTCAACACTCATTGCTACTACATATGCAGCGAGTTTCATAGAAAGGGATCGTGGCGCACAAAGAAGTCGACCGGAGGCGGGATGTTCGGTGAGAAGCTCAGCCATTACGTGGACTTGCCCCGCTGGTGGATAGGGGACAAGGTGACCGAGGTTTATTCGGTGTGTGCTCCGAACGTAGTGCCATACTTTGAAGTGCGGGACAACTACCACACGACTTACAAGTTCGGAAATGGAGCTGTCAGTCACCTTACGTTCGCGATGGCGCCGGCGGCCTCCTTTAAGGGCGACCCTTTAACAAATGCTGTCGACCAGCAGTTGGGAGATGGCCATCATCTCGAGTATCTGGTTTATGGAACGAAAGGCGCGGCGGCTACAAACGTTTTCGAGCGAACGATAAAGCGCTGGGAATTTTCCGACGGCGAAGAAGGTTTGGACTGCAACTGGGTAGAAAACTTGACTTGGGACTCGTCCGAGGATCAGCTTTATTTCCATAATACCGTGGACCAGGCGTGTGACATAGTGAGGCGCGTGGCTGAGGGAGAGCCTCCAAAAACAACGGCGCGGGATGCCTACGAGACAATGAAATTGTGCTTCGCAGCCGAAAGATCAGCGGATACCGGCGAAGTCACCTACTTGCTGTAGAATTGACGACTACGAGGCCGCCACTAGAGAAAACTAATGATGAATTGCGTACGCACCTTGATGGTTCTAAGTTTGATCGTATTGCTGGGCTGTGACTGCCACGCGGCGGGTTTTGCCAAAGGCTGGAAAAATGCTCTGAAGCCCAAGGGCAAGCCGGGGCCTGAGCTTGTGCTGGCATCCGGGGGGAAAGCGAACTACATAATCCTTCTGTCCGAAAAGGCCACTACCCAGGAAGAAAAAGCAGCCACTGACCTGGCACAGTGGCTTAAGGAGATAACCGGGGCTGATTTCCCTGTTGTACACGAGGGTAGATACTACCGTTCCACGCACCCGCTGATCAGCATCAGTAAGACTGAACTCTTCCTCAATGCGAACATCCCTGACGCGAAGATCGACCTGAAGGAAGAAGGTTATGCCATAGCGGCGAAGGGAGAGAACCTGTATCTATGGGGCGGGAATACCAGGGGACCCATCAACGCTGTCTATGCTCTTCTTGAGGAAGACCTGGGATGTAGGTGGTATGACAAGGATTCGGCCACCATTCCCAGCCGACCGGAGCTGCGTTTCAGACCTGTGCCCCGGCATTTCATTCCATTGCTTGAGATACGAGACCCTTACTATTTCGAGGCATTTGACAAGACATGGTCGCTGAGAAACCGCACGAACAGCACATATGACACCGTCCCCGTTGAGTGGGGCGGCAATTTCGAGTACGCCATGTTTGTGCACACATTCGATGCGTTTCTTCCCAGGGAGAAGTACTTCAAAGACCATCCGGAGTACTATGCCTTGGTCAACGGTAAGCGAGTCGGAGGGCAGTACACGGGACAGTTGTGCCTGACCAATAACGATGTGCTGAACATTGTGACTGACGAAGTAAAGCACAGTCTTCGTGAGAAGCCTAATGCCAGAGTGATAAGCGTATCGCCAAACGACAACATACAATACTGCGAGTGCCCGAGCTGCAAGGCCATAGACGACAGGGAAGGCACAAACGCCGGCACGCTTATAGCTTTCGTAAACAAGGTAGCGGAGGCAATTGAAAGTGAGTTCCCGGACGTGTCCGTCTCGACCCTTGCCTATTGTGGTACGTTTGTGCCGCCAAAGACCATAAAGCCGAGGCACAATGTGGCAATCCAGTTCTGCACGGAGGCTCATGCCTGGCCGCATCCTTTCACATTCGTCACCGACGGTCCGGACAGGGTATACGAGGCCCTGAAAGGCTGGTCGGCTATAGGCGCCAGGATCCACATCTGGGACTACACGGTCAACTTCGGCGGCTACTTGACCATTATGCCCAACATGCCGGTAGTCAGCGAGAACATGCGTACCTACATAAAGAACGGCGCCAGAGGCATAATGCTTGAAGGGACCAGCGTAGTTCCCAGCTCAGATAACGCGCGCATGCGCTGCTGGGTTTGGGCGAAGCAGATGTGGGATCCTTCACTTGACACCTTGGAGTTGATGAAAGACTTCATATACGGCTACTATGGAAACGCCGCCGAGCCGATGTGGAAGTACAATATGCTCATTTGGAAGCTGTGGGAGACCAACTACGCTCGGACAAGGCAATTAGGAAACGATTCTCCGTTTCAGGATAAGTCACCGTATGCGCCATATTGGACAAAGGATTTTGTAGACGACGCCACGGCGCTTTTCGATGAAGCGGAACGAATGTCAAAGGATTCTGATACGCTGCGCAGAGTGAAGAGAGAAAAAGCCTCTCTGCTCTATACCAAGATAAGCCAGGAAGTGGGATACTGGGATGGAACAAAGCTGCTGCACGTCGGCAGGGTGCTGATTGCGGGAACTCAGCAACAGAAGCACGAGTGCGAGCGCATGATTGATGAGTTCGAACGGATTGTCAAAGCTGAGGGTAATGTCTCTTTTGGGGTTTACGGAGGTCCGGCCCAGACTATGATCGACAAGTGGCGAGAGCTTCTTCGAATGGAGATTCCACGAACTCTCACCTCGCACAAGCTGAGTAAGCACTGGAAGTTCAAGTACGATCCAAGAAATGAAGGCGCAGACGGCGGCTGGTATCTTCCAACTGTCGACGATGCTGATTGGGCCAACATCGAGCCCGATTGGGGTCGCGGATGGGAGAACTGGGGATTGTCCGACTATCCTCAAACCGGATGGCTCAAACCCGTACAGGGCTACACCGGCATTGGTTGGTATAGGCAGAGCATCAAGATCCCAGCCGAGCTTGTCGGAAAGAAGCATCTGTATATATACTTTAGAAGACCTGGTGCGGACAAGATGACCATCTTCATCAATGGGAAGAAAGCTTTCGAGCCAACTTCTGATTGGCTTGCGCCGTTAGCTTGTGATGCCGCGCCATTCCTGAATCCAAAGGAAGAGAACCTGCTATCGCTGAGGATAGTCAGAGGCTGGGCACCCGAGATGATAGGACTATGGGGTCCGGTATTCCTGGTCGCAAGTGATACCGAGCAAACAGACGCGGAAAATCTGTGGACGCTTATCCAGGCGAACTTGATCGAGCCGGGGACCTGGATAGATGCTCTGGCCAGGGAAGATCGAACAACGCTCAAGACACAATGAAGATTTGATGAAGCATCTTCTGCGTTGCCCGAGGGTCAGAGAGATACTGGCTGTGGACTTGTGTGAGGAACGTCTCCGCGAGTTGGGAGACAGGTTCTCGATACGAACTTCGGGACGGCTGGAAGATCGAGTATCTGGTTTACGGAACGAAAGGCGCGGCGGCTACAAACGTTTTCGAGCGAACGATAAAGCGTTGGGATTTTTTCGACGGCGAAGAAGGTTTGGACTGCAACTGGGTAGAAAACTTGACTTGGGACTCGTCCGAGGATCAGCTTTATTTCCATAATACCGTGGGCCAGGCGTGTGACATAGTGAGGCGCGTGGCTGAGGGAGAGCCTCCAAAAACAACGGCGCGGGATGCCTACGAGACAATGAAATTGTGCTTCGCCGCCGAAAGATCAGCGGATACCGGCGAAGTCACCTACTTGCTGGAGAATTGACGACTACGAGGCCGCCACTAAGGAGACTAATGATGAATTGCGTACGCACCTTGATGGTTCTAAGTTTGATCGTATTGCTGGGCTGTGACTGCCACGCGGCGGGTTTTGCCAAAGGCTGGAAAAATACTCTGAAGCCCAAGGGCAAGCCGGGACCTGAGCTTGTGCTGGCATCCGGGGGGAAAGCGAACTACATAATCCTTCTGTCCGAAAAGGCCACTACCCAGGAAGAAAAAGCAGCCACTGACCTGGCACAGTGGCTTAAGGAGATAACCGGGGCTGATTTCCCTGTTGTACACGAGGGTAGATACTACCGTTCCACGCACCCGCTGATCAGCATCGGTAAGACTGAACTCTTCCTCAATGCAAACATCCCTGACGCGAAGATCGACCTGAAGGAAGAAGGTTATGCCATAGCGGCGAATGGAGAGAACCTGTATCTATGGGGCGGGAATACCAGGGGTCCCATCAACGCTGTCTATGCTCTTCTTGAGGAAGACCTGGGATGCAGGTGGTATGACAAGGATTCGGCCACCATTCCCAACCGACCGGAGCTGCGTTTCAGACCTGTGCCCCGGCATTTCATTCCAGTGCTTGAGATACGAGACCCATACTATTTCGAGGCGTTTGACAAGACCTGGTCGCTGCGAAACCGCGCGAACAGCTCGTACGACACCGTTCCTGCCGAGTGGGGCGGCAATTTCGAATATGCCATGTTTGTGCACACATTCGATGCGTTTCTTCCCAGGGAGAAGTACTTCAAAGACCATCCGGAGTACTATGCCTTGGTCAACGGTAAGCGAGTCGGAGGGCAACACACGGGACAGCTATGCCTGACCAATAACGATGTGCTTAACATTGTGATTGATGAAGTAAGGCGCAGTCTTCGTGAGAAGCCTAATGCCAGAGTGATAAGCGTATCTCCAAACGATGGACTCAATTACTGCGAGTGTCCGAGCTGCAAGGCTATAGACGACAGGGAAGGCACAAACGCGGGCTCGCTTATCACCTTCGTAAACAAGGTGGCGGAGGCAATTGAGGGTGAGTTCCCGGATGTGTCCATCTCGACCCTTGCCTATTTGGGTACATTTATTCCGCCAAAGACCATAAAGCCGAGGCACAATGTGGCAATCCAGTTCTGCACGGAGGCTCATGCCTGGCCGCATCCTTTCACATTCATCACCGACGGTCCGGATAAGGTATACGAGGCCCTGAAAGGCTGGTCGGCTATAGGCGCCAGGATCCACATCTGGGACTACACGGTCAACTTCGGCGGCTACCTGACCATTATGCCCAACATGCCGGTAGTCAGCGAGAACATGCGTACCTACATAAAGAACGGCGCCAGAGGCATAATGCTCCAAGGGAACGTCGAATGTCATGGCTCAGATAACACGCGTATGCGCTGCTGGGTTTGGGCGAAGCAGATGTGGGATCCTTCACTTGACACCTTGGAGTTGATGAAAGACTTCATATACGGCTACTATGGAAACGCCGCCGAGCCGATGTGGAAGTACAATATGCTCATTTGGAAGCTGTGGGAGACCAACTACGCTCGGACAAGGCAATTAGGAAACGATTCTCCGTTTCAGGATAAGTCACCGTATGCGCCATATTGGACAAAGGATTTTGTAGACGACGCCACGGCGCTTTTCGATGAAGCGGAACGAATGTCAAAGGATTCTGATACGCTGCGCAGAGTGAAGAGAGAAAAAGCCTCTCTGCTCTATACCAAAATAAGCCAGGAAGTGGGATACTGGGCTGGACAGTACCAGCGGCATATCGGCAGAGTGCTGATTAAGGGAAC
>JAMCYN010000069.1 GCA_023474015.1 Armatimonadota bacterium | reverse complement strand
ATCGAATACAGGAGATAGCATATGGCGGGTTGTCAGAAGAGACCCGACAGAAGATGCGAGCCGTTCTTGATGATCACGGCTTCGACGAGAACGGGTGCAGAACTGAAACGAAGCGCGAGCGCGGGACACGGCAAGCGGCGGATGCGCCCATTCCCGGCACCAAGTTCGTGCGGACCTGGAATGGCCGGCATTATGAGGTGACCGCGATCCCTGGCGGCTTCGAATACGACGGCAGGCGCTATCGTTCCCTTACGGCGGTCGCCAAGGCCATAACCGGCACCCACTGGAACGGCCGGGTCTTTTTCGGCGGTGCACCCAAGGTCGCGAGAAAAGGTGGTGACAGATGACGAACGAGACCAAGCCCCAAGTCCGGTGCGCAATATATACGCGCAAAAGCACCGAAGACGGTCTTGAAATGGAATATAATTCGCTCGATGCCCAGCGGGAAGCATGCGAGGCATACATCACCAGCCAGAAGCACGAGGGTTGGATCGGCCTGGAGCATGCGTATAATGACGGCGGTTTTACCGGCGCCAACACGGAAAGACCGGCCCTGCAGCGACTCTTGGCTGATATCCAGGCGGGCAAAGTGGACGTCGTGGTTTGTTACAAATTGGATCGCCTTTCCAGATCGCTTCTGGACTTCGTGAAGCTCATAGAGATGTTTGACGAGCACAAAGTGTCTTTCGTCTCCGTTACGCAGTGCTTTGACACGCGGACATCGATGGGTAGACTCACGATGCACATTTTGTTGAGCTTCGCCCAGTTCGAGCGCGAGATGATTGGGGAGCGGGTCCGCGACAAGATAGCCGGGGCAAAACGCAAGGGCATGTTCACCGGAGGAACGCCTGTCATAGGCTATGACATAGACCCACAGACACGCAAGCTTGTGGTGAACCCGACGGAGGCGAAGCTCGTTCGATACATCTTCAAGCGTTACATTGAGGTAGGCTCGGGCCAGAGCGTCGCGAGAGACCTCAACTCCCGGGGTATCAGGACCAAAAGCTGGACCAATAAGAGCGGCGTCACAAGAGTCGGCAAGCCCTGGAACGGCTCCGGCATCTACAGGCTGATCTCCAACAAGACCTATCTGGGTCTGACTCTCCACAAGGGCACAGCCTACCCGGGCGAACACGAGGCGGTAGTCTCCCAGGCTCTCTGGGACAGGGCGCATGCAGTGCTCACTCACGACGGCTACGTCAAACGCAGAAAGGAGGAATCCGTGCCGGCGCTCCTGAAGGGCATTCTCCGGTGCGGCCATTGCGACTCTCCTATGTTCAATTCATTCACCCGCCGCAGGGGCCGAGTATATCGCTATTATGTATGCCACAAGGCCAGTAAACACGGCTACGACACCTGCGATGTCCGCTCCATGTCCGCCGGAGAACTCGACCGGGCAGTGGTGGATCAGTTGCGGGTGCTCTTCCGCACGCCGGAGATGATAGCGCAAACATACCGGGCGGCGAAAGAACTGCAGCTTGACGAGATAACGAGTCTCAAGATGGAGAAAGCCGAACTCGATGTGCAATTGGGCAAGCTTCAAGAGCAGGCGGTTACGCTCGCCGCGAACGGAGATGCTCCGACCGATGAACTTGTGCGACTCAAACGGGAGATGGATGGGATTCTCGCAAGCATCACTCAGATCGATGACGAGGTGCTCACCATCCAGGCCCAGAGCATAGACGAACAGGACGTCGCCCAGGCGCTGCGGACTCTTGACCCGATATGGGAGGAGCTGTTTCCGGCCGAGCAGCGCCGCATCGTCCAACTCCTGGTCGAGCAAGTCATCCTCCACCCCGGCAGCATCGATATCCGCTACAAGACCGATGGCCTGCATACGCTTATGGCTGAACTCAATGATACGGCCGACACAGGGAGAAATGCATGAATACAACAGTCACACCGACCCAGACCGGGGTGCGCGTAAGCATTCCCATGAAAGTGAGAAAGCCGCGGGGCAAGACCGTGATACTGCTGCCTGATATGCCGCGATACATCCAGCGTGAACCGAGGAGGGACTACCAGGAGGCGGTGGCGGTCGCCGTGGCACGCGGGCACCTGTGGTGCGAGATGCTCCAGTCCGGCAAGTTCTCCTCACTGCGAGAGATGGCGGCGAAGTTTGGACTGTGTGAGTCATACATGGCCCGGCTGGTCCGGACGGCGTCCCTTGCGCCAGATATTGTTGCAGCCATACTCGACGGCAACGAGCCCGCAGGCTTCTCGCTCAACGCGCTCATCGGAGCTGTGCCAGAGCTCTGGCAAGAACAGAGAGATGAGTATGGATTTGCGAACACCTTATGCGATCATTAGTCACACTTGAGCCGGAGCGCAAACTCGCAGATGCGTTTTCTGACGTCTGCCTCCAGATCCGAGAAGTAGTAAGTGCAGTTGGGTAGCCCGTGCTCCTTTATGGCCGCGAGCCTGGCGCGGTACTGCTCCTCAAAAGTTGCCTCCGGCTGGTAATCGTCCGCAAACGCCCAGAATGTCTCTTCATCCGGGAACAGCAAATAGCACAGGCCCAACGAGCTATTCCAGTGCACCAGCGTATCCGCGGTATTCCGCAGGAGCCTTTCAGCGGCTTCGTCGCCGGGGAGCCGATCTCGGACAAACCAGGCAAGGTCGAAGACGAACGCGCGGATGCCGGAGGAATGATGAGTTAGGTTCGCGACCAGACTTTCGGTTCCACGCGTTGGGTCGCTTGTTTGGGTGCTCAGCGATTCCATCGCCAGATCCCAGGGCAGCACGTCCATCCACTGTATCCCGCCGCTTTCGGCTGCGACGCTTCGACAGTTGTAGATCGCCATCGCGGCGGCCGGCGAGAACTGATCGCCATATTCTTCGCAGAGAAGAATGCAGCCGAAGCTGACCTCGTCGAGATCCCGTGGCAGTAACTGGCCACCGGTCCGGTCTTGCATCCACTCTATATACTCGCCGGTGAAGTGGAGTAGCGTGGCCTCCGCGACGGACGTTCGCAAGTCGTCGGGAGTCCAAGTCGAATCTTCAATATTGCAGTCGTTGTCGGTCA
>JAMCYN010000007.1 GCA_023474015.1 Armatimonadota bacterium | reverse complement strand
TGCCAAAGGATCATCCAGAAGGGCAAAACCCGGAGGCGTGATTGGAGCAACAAAGATCGCATGAAAGCACATCAAGGGGACATTTTCGCTCAGCAATAGAGGGGACAGAATCGCTCGGCAATAACAGACTTTCGGACGCACCTCAGGAGCATCGTTTGTAGTTGGGCTAATCGGCAGCGGCTAGTTGTTCCATGAAGTTTCCATGTAATATCTCATCCTTGACACAGGTACTTTTTCGTTGTTTCGGGAAACCCTTTTCCCGAAATGGCCCAGCGCACTGACCCTATGAGAAATGAAAACGACTGGTGAAGTGGAAGAACCTGGCCTACCGCACTACGTTCTTCGTCCACGCGCCCCTGCTTGAGTGACTACCTTTTCCTGCCCGGTCTCGCCGACGGCGCGGTGGGTCCGGCGGTTTCGGGAAAGGGGTTTCCCGAAACAACTGTAGATCGCGCAAAGAGGCGGCAGTCAGCCGGATAGCCGGGAAGCTGGAGGGCATCAGGCTGGTTCATTAACGAGTGATGCACAATTTATTGCCACTAACTATTGCATATGCGGGCAATAACATGGTATATTACGAGGCAGTGTGCGCATTTCGGCAGAGATCGTGGTTTGTGGGCCGGTGGGAAAAATTGTTGCGCCGGTGTTACATAAACTATTGACAACGCCGGAGTGAGTTCGATATAATTAGTGAGTTCGGCTGGGGGTGACTTCGGTCGAGCTAGTCAGCCGACACGTAAGGGGGCGATTAGAACACCTTTTCTCGTAGCAATCGTGCGGGAGCAACTGAATGGTTCTTGAGGTGGACTAATGCCCTTCGAGTGTGTCGCGGAGGGTTTTTTTGTGCCCTGAAATTGCGTGTGGAGGAATCACTTGCCGACTATCAGCCAACTTGTTAGAAAAGGCCGAACGCAAATTAAGAAGAAGACTAAGGCTCCGGCTCTCAAGGGGAACCCGCAGAAGCGCGGGGTTTGCCTGATTGTGAGGACCGAGACTCCCAAGAAGCCGAATTCCGCCCTGAGAAAGGTCGCGAGAGTCAGGCTTACCAACGGGATGGAAGTTACTACCTACATTCCCGGCATCGGTCACAATCTACAGGAGCACTCCGTGGTGCTGATCCGCGGCGGAAGAGTCAAGGATTTGCCCGGCGTTCGCTACCACGTGGTTCGTGGCACGCTCGATGCGGCGGGAACTTCCGACCGCAAGCAGGGACGAAGCAAGTACGGCACAAAACGGCCTAAGTAAGTTTTTAGTCAGAGAGTCCGAGAGTCCGAAAGTCCGAGAGTCGGGGAGGTGGGGCCAGCGTCTCAACTGCCGGACAGCCGGACAGCCGAACAGCCGGACGTTTCCGGAGGATATTTAGAGTATGCCAAGAAAAGGTCCAGCAAAAAAGCGTGATATCGTTCCGGATCCGCTGTATGGAAGCCGGATGCTCACGCGATTGATCAACAGGGTCCTGTTGAGCGGTAAGAAGAGCGTGGCGGAGAAGATCGTCTACGGCGCATTGGATATGATAGAAGAGAAGACCAAGCGCCCAGGTATCGAAGTTTTTGAGGAAGCCCTCAGGAACGTGATGCCGATCATCGAAGTCAAGCCAAGGCGCGTCGGCGGAAGCACCTACCAGGTGCCGGTCGAAGTGCGCTCGGACCGCAAGGTCTCGCTTGCCATGCGCTGGATCGTCACATACGCCAGACGGCGCGGCGGGCATACGATGATGGAAAGGCTTGCCGCGGAGCTGTTGGACGCATCCAATAACACCGGCGCTTCCATCAAGAAGAAGGAAGACGGTCACAAGATGGCCGAGGCCAACAAGGCCTTCGCGCATTATCGTTACTAGGTAGTTTTCGGGCCCGGCTTCGGCCCCTTCGGAACCGAAGCAACTGGGCGGTCGATATCTGGAATCCAAAATCGCATGAAGGGGGGCGGAAGATAGAGAGTCAGGATGGGATCGAGCCAGGGAACGGAGCCGGTATCGGCTGCCAGCCCTGCGATCAGGTCTGCTTTCTGCTTTCCCTCGGGAGCATTTGAGTAAGGAATCTGTAATGTCACGCGACTATCCGTTGGAAAAAATACGGAATATCGGCATCGCCGCGCATATTGATGCTGGGAAAACGACCGTTACTGAGCGTATGCTCTACTACACGGGACGTATTCATCAGATGGGCGAGGTGCATGAGGGCGCTGCGACCATGGACTGGATGGAGCAGGAGCAGGAGCGTGGTATTACCATTACCTCAGCCGCTACCACCTTCATTTGGGACGACAGTCGAATCAACATCATCGACACCCCCGGCCACGTTGATTTCACCGTTGAAGTAGAACGAAGCATGCGCGTCCTCGACGGCGTCATCGCCGTTTTCTGCGCGGTAGGCGGAGTTCAGCCCCAATCCGAGACCGTTTGGCGCCAGGCCAACAAGTATAATGTCCCCCGCTTAGCTTTCATTAACAAGATGGACCGCGTCGGCGCGGACTTTATGCGTGTGGTGGAGAAAGTGCGCGAGAGGCTCGGCGCTAATGCTGTGCCGGTCCAGCTTCCCATCGGCGCGGAGCAAGGGTTTGAGGGAGTCATCGACATTGTCAGGCTCAAGGCCATCAAGTATACCGACGGCTCTGGGCGTGATTTTGAAGAGATCGACATCCCGGCGGAGTACAGGCAGAGCGCTCTAGAAGCCCGCGAGTATCTGGTCGAGAAGGTCGCCGAGATCGACGAGCACCTGATGGAGAAATACATCGAGGGGCAGAAGATCACGCCCGACGAGATCAAGTCCGGCATTCGAAAGGGCACGCTCAAGAACGAGCTCGTGCCGGTGCTGTGCGGCTCGGCATTCAAGAACAAGGGTGTTCAGCCTCTAATGGATGCGGTTGTGGACTACCTGCCGTCCCCGTTGGATGTCCCGCCGGTCGAAGGCATTGACGCGAAGAGCGGCGATACGGTCACCCGCGAAGCTTCCGATAATGAGCCGTTCGCCGCGCTGGCCTTTAAGATTATGAGCGACCCTTATGTTGGTAAGCTCACATACTTCCGAGTTTATAGCGGCCAGCTTTCGCGGGGCGCGGTTGTTTGGAACGCAAACAAGGGCAAGCGCGAGCGCCTTAACAGAATCTTGCGCATGCACGCTAACTCCCGTGAAGAGGTCCAGCAGGTCTTCTCCGGCGATATAGCCGCCGCGGTTGGACTGGACAACACCGACACCGGCGACACCCTCTGCATTGAAAACAACAAGATCATTCTTGAGAACATTCAGTTCCCCGAACCCGTAATCTCCGTTGCGATAGAACCCAAGACAAAGGCCGATCAGGACAAGATGGCCGTCGCGCTCGGCAGGCTTGCGAACGAAGACCCAACATTTAGAGCCCGCACCGATGAGGATACGGGTCAGGTCATTATTTCGGGGATGGGTGAGCTGCACCTTGAGATTATTCTCGACAGGCTTCTGCGCGAGTTCAAAGTCGAGGCGAACCACGGCAAGCCCCAGGTTTCTTATAAGGAAGCCGTAACCAGGCCGAGCCGGGTGGATTATCGCCACGTAAAGCAGACCGGAGGACGCGGGCAGTTCGGGCACGTGATCATCGAGATGGAACCGCTCGAGTCGGGCAGCGGGTTCGAGTTTGTCAATAAGGTCGTGGGCGGAGACGTTCCGAAGGAGTATATCCCGGCTGTCAAGGCGGGAGTCGAGGAAGCGCTGGCGTCGGGAGTCCTGGCGGGCTTCCCGGTGGTTGATGTGCGGGTAACGCTCGTCGGTGGCTCTTCCCACGAGGTCGATTCATCGGAAATGGCGTTCAAGATTGCCGGATCGATGGCTGCGCGAGAGGCCGCCGAGAAGGGCAAGCTGACTCTGAAGGAGCCGATCATGGAAGTCGAAGTGGTCGTTCCCGAGGAGTACATGGGCGATGTGATCGGCGATATCAACGGTCGACGCGGCAGCATCACGCATATGGAAGTCGCGTCGGGCAACACTCAGGTTATAAACGCGAAGGTCCCGCTGTCGGATATGTTCGGCTATGCGACCACGCTCAGATCGATGAGCCAGGGTAGGGCATCTTACACGATGGAGCCTTCGCACTACGCGGAAGTGCCCAACCAGCTCGCGATAGAGTTGACGGCAAAGATTACCGGCCGGGTACCGGCCAAGAGATAAGTAGACGACGTACGGAGGGTTAGGGTTCTAACTTCTAACTTCTAACCTCTAACTTCTATTTTGGGAGGCGATTAGAATGGCTAAACAGCGGTTCGAGAGAACAAAGCCGCACGTTAACATCGGAACAATCGGTCACGTGGACCACGGCAAGACTACCCTTACCGCCGCCATAACCGCGGCGCTCGCGACGAAGGGCTTTGCCAAGTATACGCCCTATGACCAGATCGACTGTGCGCCCGAGGAGCGGGAGCGTGGTGTTACCATCAACATCTATCACGCGGAGTATGAGACGGAGAAGCGGCACTATGCTCACGTGGACTGTCCGGGTCACGCCGACTACATCAAGAACATGATCACCGGCGCGGCGCAGATGGACGGAGCGGTGCTCGTGGTTTCGGCGGCTGACGGTCCGATGCCTCAGACTCGCGAGCACATTCTGCTGGCCCGCCAGGTGAACGTGCCCTACATCGTGGTCTATCTGAACAAGTCCGACATGGTCGATGACCCCGAATTGCTCGAGCTGGTCGAGCTTGAGGTTAGAGAGCTTCTGACCAAGTATGGCTTCCCCGGCGACGATCTGCCTGTGATCACTGGCTCCAGCCTCAAGGCTCTCGAGGCGTTGAACACTGGCAAGGCTGATGCCGATGAAGTAAAGAGCATCTGGGACCTGCTGGCGGCCATCGATGATTATATCCCGACTCCTGACCGAGCGGTTGACAAGCCGTTCCTGATGCCGATCGAGGACGTATTCACGATCACCGGCCGCGGCACGGTTGTTACGGGCAGAGCGGAACGTGGAACGTTGAAGCTTTCGAGCGAAGTCGAGATTATCGGTATCAAGGACACCCGAAAGACAGTCTGCACGGGTATCGAGATGTTCCGCAAGATGATGGATGAGTGCCAGGCCGGAGACAACGTTGGTCTGTTGCTGCGAGGCATCGACCGCAAGGACGTCGAACGTGGCCAGGTCATCGCTCAGCCGGGTTCGATCAAGGCCAAGACGAAGTTTAAGGCCGAGATCTACGTTCTGACCAAGGAAGAGGGCGGCAGGCATACTCCTTTCTTTAAGGGTTACCGTCCGCAGTTCTACTTCAGAACGACCGACGTTACCGGCTCGCTTGAGCTTCCCGAGGGCGTCGAGATGGTTATGCCCGGGGACAACGTGACGATCTCCGCGGAGCTGATCGTTCCGATTGCTCTTGAGCAGGGTCTGAACTTCGCTATCAGAGAAGGCGGACACACTGTCGGAGCGGGAGTTGTCGCGGAAGTTATCGATTAGTTAGTAACGGGTTGCGAGTTTGCGGGTTAGCGGGTTGCGGGTTAAAGGAGTTCCTTCCCCAACTCGAAACTCGCAAACCCGTAACTCGGAACTGGAGATACAATAGTATGCGCAAGGACAAGGTAAGAATCAGGCTGAAGGCGTTTGATCATCGAGTGCTGGATCAGAGCGCTGAGCGGATCGTCGACACGGTGCGCCGGACCGGCGCCAAGATCTCCGGCCCGGTATTGCTCCCATCGGAGAAGTATATCTACTGCGTCAATCGCGGCACCACTATCGACAAGGAGTCGATGGAGCACTTCGAAATCAGGACGCACAAGCGGCTGATAGATATCTTGAATCCGGGGCCTAAGACGATCGACGCTCTGATGCGTCTCGACCTGCCCAGCGGCGTGGATATCGAGATCAAGCTTTAGGGGATCAGAAAATGGTCAATGGAATTCTAGGAAAGAAGCTGGGTATGACCCAGGTCTTCGACGAGAGCGGCCAGATAGTGCCGGTGACCGTCGTTGAGGCCGGTCCCTGCGTGGTTACGCAGATAAAGACGGTCGAGAACGACGGCTACGAGGGCGTGCAGGTAGCTTTCGGCGATGTCAAGGAGAAGCGTGTCAACAAGCCGATCAAGGGGCACCTGGCGAAGTCGGGCTGCGGACCGAAGCGGCATATTGCCGAGATGCCGTTTGAGGATCTCGGCGACGTGACTCTGGGACAGGAGATCAAGGCCGACATATTCAGCGAAGGCGATATAGTCAAGGTTACGGGAACGTCGAAGGGCAAGGGTTTCGCGGGGGCGGTTAAGAGATACCACTTCCACGGAGCCGACATGACCCACGGTTCGATGATTCACCGCAAACCGCAGTCCGGCGGCGCGACCGACGCTGCCCGAACGTTCAAGGGCGTAAGGCGCCCGGGACATATGGGCAACGCGACGATCACACAGCGCGGGCTGACGGTCTACCGCGTGGATGCATTCAGGAATCTGCTGCTGATCAAGGGAGCGTTGCCGGGTGCCAATGGCGGGCTGCTTTTCATCCGCAGGCAGATGGTGGGAGGATAATTCGGATGGCGAAAGTCACTCTGCGAAATATGTCCGGGGAGAGTGTGGGCGACCTGGAACTTGGGGCCGAGCTTTTCGGAGTCGAGCCGAACATACCTCTGATGCACCAGGCCGTGGTGGCCGAGGAAGCGAACGCGCGGCAGGGAACGTCCGATACGAAGCAGCGGTCGGAGGTCAGTGGCGGCGGCAGAAAGCCGTTCCGCCAGAAGGGCACCGGCCGGGCGCGACAGGGCTCGATCCGCGCGCCGCATTACTATCACGGCGGCGTGGTATTCGGCCCGCACCCGAGGTCCTATAGCAAGGCCTTGCCCAAGAAGATGCGGCGGGGCGCTCTCAAGTGCGCTCTCTCGGCGAGACTGGCTGACGAGGCCGTGGTGGTCGTCGATGAGATCAAGCTGGACGAGATCAGTACCAAGAAGATGGCCGCGTTCCTCGACAGCATGGAGGTCTACGGCAAGGCGCTGGTGGTGCTGGATGGGATTACCGAGGAGATCAGAAAGTCCTCTCGGAACATCCCCGGAGTTGAGCTTCGAGTGGCGCCGGGAGTGAGCGTCCGCGACGTGCTGAACGCGGACAGGATTGTGATGACCCGTGGAGCCGTCGAGAAGCTGCAGGAGGTCTTTGGTTAGATGAAAGATCCGTATAGCATAATCAAGCGGCCGTTGGTGACGGAAAAAGGCATGTCACTCTCCGCCGAGAGCAAGTATGTCTTCGAAGTCGATATCAACGCCAACAAGATTGAGATAGCCGATGCCGTGAAGAAGATCTTCCCGCAGGTGGACGTGGTCAAGGTCAACACCCTTCGGGTGAAGGGCAAGTCCAAGCGGATGGGAAGAATGCCCGCCGGCAAGACAGCCGATTGGAAGAAGGCCTATGTCACGCTTCAGTCGGGACAGCGGATTCAGATCTTCGAAGGCGCCTAACTAGGAGATTGCAATGCCATTAAAACAGTATAAGCCCACGTCGCCCGCGCGTCGATATTATACTTCCGCGACTTTCGAGGAAATCACTAAATCGACGCCGGAGAAGAGCCTGCTGAAGCCGGTTAAGAGAACAGGCGGCAGGAACAATCAGGGCAAGCTGACCATGCGCCACCAGGGCGGCGGTCACAAGAGGCAGTATAGAGTCATCGACTTCAAGCGCGACAAGATCGGCGTTCCCGGCAAAGTTGCGTCGATTGAATACGATCCGAACCGCTCGGCCCGCATAGCACTGATCAACTATGCCGACGGCGAGAAGAGATACATACTGTGGCCGCTTGGACTTAAGGTTGGGGATAATGTGATCTCCGACGAGGCCGCCGACATTCGCCCGGGCAACTGCCTGCCGCTTGCGAATATCCCGCTTGGAACCATCGTGCACAACGTTGAGCTCAAGGTGGGCAAGGGCGGACAGATCGTCCGGAGCGCGGGGGCGGGCACTCAGTTGATGGCCAAAGAGGGCAAGTATGCCCAGTTGAGGCTGCCGTCCGGCGAGATGCGAAACGTGATGGCGGCATGCAAGGCCACCATCGGCCAGCTTGGAAACGTCGATCATGAGAATATTTCGATAGGCAAGGCCGGCAGGTCGCGGTGGAAGGGCATCAGGCCCACGGTTCGCGGCGTTGTCATGAACCCCTGTGACCATCCGCATGGCGGTGGCGAGGGTAAGTCGCCGGTCGGACGCAAGACCCCGGTATCGAAGTGGGGCAAGCCGGCTCACGGGACCAAGACCCGCGGCAAGAAACTTTCGGACAAGATGATCGTTAGAAGACGTAGCAGCAAGTAGGAGGAATACAAGTGGCGCGTTCACTGAAGAAGGGGCCGTATGCGGAGCCCAAACTCCTGAAGAAAATTGAAGATATGAACGCGAGAGGCGAGAAGCGGATCATTCAGAGTTGGTCCCGGCGCTCGACGATCTTTCCGTTGATGATCGGGCACACCATCGCCGTTCATGATGGCCGGAAGCATATTCCGGTGTTTGTTACGGAGAACATGGTCGGGCACAAGCTGGGCGAGTTCGCTCCGACGAGGACCTATAGAGGTCACGGCCATCATACTGAGCGTTCCAGCTCTCTAAAGTGATTTTTGTACATTAGACGGTGTGCGGGTGGATGTTCCGGGGTTGGGATTCTAACCTCTAACCTCCAACCTCTAACCTCTAGTTTTTAGGAGGCCAATGGTATGCAGGCATTAGCGAAGGCGCGTTTTGTGCGCACCTCGCCGCGGAAGGCCCGCCTTGTGATAGATGCGATTCGAGGCAAGGACGTCAAGGAGGCCCTGGGAATCTTGCAGTTTACGCCGAACTATGCGGCTAGGCTGATAGAGAAGGTCCTCAAGTCCGCCGTGGCCAACGCGGAAAATAATCACCATATGGATGGTGACAACCTAAAAGTGGCGACCGCAATGGTTGACGGCGGACCTATGATGAAGCGTGTTCGTTACGCGCCGATGGGCCGGGGATACCGGATGGTCAAGCGGCTGAGCCACATTAGTATAGGCGTCGAGGAGACTGAGCCCAAGCCCGAGAAGAAGCGGAAGCGCAAGGGAGAAGTCGCGCGCACCGTCAAACCCGGAGCAAGGGTAGCCAAGACAGCTCCGAAGGCCGCTGCGCCGGCGGAGACCGCCGAAGCGAAGCCGAAGGCTACCAGAGCGAAGAAAGAGGCTCCGGCCAAGGCGAAAGGCGCCGTGAAGGAAGTAGTAGCGCCCACTAAGGAAGTCGTTGAGCAGCTGGTGGAAGAAGGGGCCGTTCCTGTTGCCGAAGTGGTCGCTGAGGCCGTCGAAACTGGCGAGCAGACCGAGGGAGAGAAATAATGCAACTTCGGGCTCTATACATAAAGACTAGCTTCGAGGCGAAGGCTCTAACCTCTAACCTCGAACTTCTAACCTCTAATATGGGAGGTCAGTAATTGGGACAGAAAATTCATCCTGTAGGATTCCGTATTGGAGTCATTCGCGAGCCGGAGAGCAAGTGGTACGCGGCTAAGAAGGATTTTGCTGAACTGGTTCTCCAGGACGCGAGGATTCGCAAGCACGTCAAGAAGACTCTTTACGCAGCCGGTATCTCGCACACCGAGATCGAGCGTGCCGCCAATAAAGTGAAGGTTACGGTCTTCACGGCCAAGCCCGGCCTGATTATAGGGCGCGGCGGCAAGGGTGTCGACGACCTGCGGGCGGACATCGAGAAGATATCCGGCAGCAAGATGGTGCATGTCAATGTCCAGGAGATCAGAACTCCCGAGACGTGCGCGCAGCTTGTCGCGGAGTCGATTGCCCAGCAGATCGAAAGGCGCATATCATACAAGCGCGCTTCGAAGCAGGCCGTGTTCCGCACCATGAGAATGGGCGCGAAGGGAATCCGTATTAGAGTCGCCGGTCGGCTCGGCGGATCCGAGATGGCGCGCGTCGATGGTGAGAAGTCGGGCAAGGTGCCGCTTCACACTCTGAGAGCCGACATTGACTACGGCTTCACCGAGGCGAAGACGACCTACGGGCACATCGGCGTCAAGGTATGGATTTACAAGGGCGACGTGCTGCCGGGGGCCAAGCGGGCCGAACCGACCGAAGAAGAGCTTATGGCTGCCAGAAGACCGCGCGGTCCGAGGCGTGAGCAACGCGATCGTGGAGACCGCGGCGGCGACCGTGGCGGACGCGGTGGCGGCGGATACGGCGGTGGATACGGTGGCGGCGGTGGATACGGTGGCGGCGGTGGTCGCGGCGGCGGCGGTCGCGGCGGATACGGCGGCGGAGGGAGAAGTTAAGCGACATGCTGATGCCCAGAAGAACGAAGTATCGCAAGCAGATGCGCGGGTCCCGCGCCGGAAAGGCCAACAAGGGAAATAAGGTCGATTTCGGCGAGTTCGGACTCCAGGCGCTCGAGGCTGCGTGGATTACTTCGAATCAGATTGAATCCGCGAGAATCGCGATCACAAGACATATAAAGAGAGGCGGCCAGGTGTGGATCCGGATTTTCCCGGACAAGCCCATCACCAAGAAGCCCGCTGAAACGCGCATGGGAAGCGGCAAGGGCGCGCCGGAAGGTTGGGTCGCTGTTGTGAAGCCGGGCCGGATGCTTTTTGAGATGTCCGGAGTCGACGAGAGCATGGCTAAGGAAGCTATGAGGCTGGCAAGCCACAAGCTCCCGATTGCAGTGCGGTTTGTGACCAGAAAGGAGCAGAGCGACATTGGCGAGACAGTCTGAAAACAGAAATAAAGTCAAACAGGCAAGTGATGTCGAGCTGGACGCGCTGCTCAAGCAGGAACGCGAGAACCTGTATAAGATGAGGCAGCAGATCGCGCTGAAGCAGCTTGATAATCCGCACGCGATAGGCGGCGCCAAAAAGAACGTGTCCCGGATTCTTACTGAACTTCGGGCTCGCGAGATCAAGGCAGGCAAGGTGTCCTAGTATGGATAGAGGCAGACGAAAAACCCGAAGCGGACGAGTGATCAGTGACAAGATGGATAAGACGGTAGTCGTCGCTATTGAGACGCTGGTCCGGCATCCGCTCTATGGCAGAATTGTGCGCAAGACCACCAAGTTCAAGGCGCACGACGAAAGCAACGAGTGCGGCGTCGGCGACACCGTTGAGATTATGGAGACCAGGCCGATCTCGAGGTTCAAGAGATGGCGGGTAGCTCGCGTGGTCGAGAAAGCCAAGTAAGTTGTCGGTTTACAGTTGACAGTTGTCAGTTGAGGGGAGTCTCTTTCCCAACTGTCAACCGATAACTGATAACTGTCAACTTCTCAGAGAGGATATGCGATGATACAGTCATATACGCGACTAAGATCGGCTGATAATTCCGGGGCGCGAGAGATCCTGTGCATCAGAGTTCTCAAAGGCTCGAACGCGCGGTATGCGGGCGTGGGAGACATCATTATCGGCGCGGTCAAGGCGGCGACGCCGGGCGCTACTGTTAAGAAGAGCGAAGTTGTCCGCTGCGTGGTCGTGAGAACCAAGAACGATATCCAGCGGCCGGACGGGTCGGTCCTGCGCTTCGATGATAACGCGGCGGTGGTTATTAACAACGCAAACGAGCCTCGTGGAACGCGCATCTTCGGCCCGGTGGCCAGAGAGCTGCGCGAGAAGGGGTTCATGCGGATTATCTCGCTGGCGCCCGAAGTCCTTTGAATTGCATATTGTAGATTGCGGATTGAAACACCCACACGCGATCGGGCGGGATTTGCAATCCGGCCCGGAAGAGAAGAGCGGGATTTGAAATCCCGGAGTTCTGTTTCGGTCGCGATTTCAAATCGCGCCCGATCAGATTCCGCGGCGGAGACTAGTATGAAACCAAAGAAACCTGTTTTTGAAGGTAAGATCAGGCTCAAGAAGGGCGACGAGATCGTGGTGCTGGCCGGTAAGGACAAGGGCAAGCACGGAAAGATCATACGCACCGTGCCTGAAGAGGGCAAGGTCATCGTGGACGGCGTCAATATGGCCACCAGGCATCGCAAGCCGCGTTCAACGGGGTCCCGGGCGATGGTCAAGCAGCAGCTCGGCGAGATGCAGGTCCCGATGGGGATGGACATCAGCAAAGTTATGCTGATCTGTCCGAAGTGCAACAAGGAAGCCCGGCTCGGCAATGCCACCACGACCGATGGTGACAAGGCGCGAAAATGCCGCAAGTGCGGCGAGCTGGTAGACGGTTAAGGGAGTTAGCTGATGGCGAGATTGAAGGACAAATACAGAAGCGACGCCGTGCCGACGCTGATGAAGGCGTTTGAGTATAAGAACGTCATGCAGGCGCCTCGCGTTTCCAAGGTCGTCGTTAGCATGGGCGTCGGATCATCGATTCAGGATTCGAAACTGCTCGACAACGCAGTGGGCGACCTCACGCTGATCACCGGCCAGAAGCCGGCCGTAACCCGGGCGAAGAGGTCGATCTCGAACTTCAAGCTCAGGGCGGGTATGCGCATCGGGGCCAAGGTGACGCTGCGGGGGGCGATCATGTGGGAGTTCCTGGACAGGCTCTTCAATGTGGTGCTTCCGAGAGTCCGTGACTTCGGCGGGATTTCGCCGGACGCGTTCGACGGCCGCGGGAACTTTGCCATGGGTCTTAAGGAGCAGTTGGTCTTTCCCGAGATCGACTACGACAAGGTGGATCGGTCGAGAGGCATGAACATAGTTGTCGGCACGACAGCTAAAACCGACGAGGAAGGCAGAGCGCTGCTTAAGGCTTTAGGACTGCCTTTCAGAGAGGCTTAGCGCTGTGAAAGCACACTCTATCAACGCAATTAGGAATGTTGCATTGGTTGGACACGGCGGCACGGGCAAGAGCTCCCTGGCGGAGTCGATGCTGTATGTTTCGGGGGCTATCGGGCGTATGGGCCGCGTTGACGACGGTTCCTCGACGAGCGACTTCGATGCCGACGAGATCCAGAGAAAGATGAGTATCAATGCTTCGGTTCTGCCATGTGAGTGGAAGAATACGAAGATTAACCTGATCGACACACCCGGCTACCCGGACTTCGTGGGTGATGTTATCAGCAGCTTGAGAGCCGTCGAGGCCGCGCTGCTGGTGGTAGACGGGACGGGCATCATCGACGTCGGCACGGAGACCGCCTGGGACCTGGCGAACGAGGCCGGTATCACCAAGCTGTTCTTCGTGAACAAGTTGGAAAAAGAAAATTCCGACTTCTATCGCACACTTGAAGCGCTGAGAGAGAAGTTCGGCACGAGCGTCGCGCCGCTCCAACTGCCTATCGGAGCCGAGGACAAGTTTACCGGAGTCGTGGACCTGCTGACTCACAAGGCGTACAAGTGGGAGAACGGCAAGGTCGCCCCGTCGGAGATTCCGGGAGATATGGCCGACCAGATCGCGAGTATGCGGGAAGCTCTGATCGAGTCCGTCGCGGAGATGGACGACGCGCTGATGGAGAAGTATTTCGACCAGGGCACGCTCGATGATGCTGAGATCGCTAAGGGGCTTGAGATCGGTGTTCGGAGCGGGAAGGTCGTTCCGGTGTTGTGTGGCTCGGCGATGAAGATGGTCGGCGTTGACACGCTGCTGGATTTCGTTGCGGCGAGCGTGCCGTCACCGGCTTCGCTGCCTCCGGCGAAGGGCAAGAGCCCGGCCGGGGCCGAAGAGACACGCGGGCCCAGCGATGCGTTTTGCGCTCTCGTGTTCAAGACGATGGCGGACCCTTACGTTGGTAAGCTGACATATTTCAGGGTGTTTTCCGGTTCGATCAAGTCGGACTCGCACATTCACAATGCAAATAAGGACCGTGAAGAGAGGGTGGGGCAGGTCTACTTCCTCCTGGGCAAGAATCAGGAGGCCACTTCGGAAGTCGGCGCCGGTGATATCGGTGCGGTCGCGAAGTTGCAGGAGACCGGTACCGGGGATACGCTCTGTGATAAGAGCAAGCCGATTGCGCTTGAGCCGATAGCGTTCCCGGACCCGGTGTATTCGCTGGCCGTTAAGGCTAAGACGAAAGCCGACGAAGACAAGCTCGGTCCCGCTCTTCAGAAATTGAGCGAGGAAGACCCGACGTTCCGGACGCATCGGGATTCGGATACGAACCAGACCGTGATGGCTGGCTTGGGCGATACCCACCTGGACATCGTGGTCGAGCGGCTGAAGAGAAAGTTCGGTGTGGAGGTCGATACGGAGACACCGAAGATCGCCTACCGCGAGACGATAACCAATACCGCGGATGCGCAGGGCCGGCATAAGAAGCAGACGGGTGGCCGCGGGCAGTTCGGTGACTGCTGGGTAAGGCTCGAGCCGCAGCCCAGGGGCGCCGGCTATGAGTATGTTGATGCGATTGTTGGCGGCGCCATCCCGAGGCAGTGGATTCCGTCGGTAGACAAGGGAATCCGCGAGGCTCTGGGCCAGGGTATTCAGGCGGGGTATCCCGTGGTGGACGTCAAGGCGACCTGCCACGATGGCAGTTTCCACACGGTGGACTCGTCGGATATGGCGTTCCAGTTGGCCGGCAAGCTGGCATTCAGGGCGGCCGCCGAGAAGGCGAACCCGGTGTTGTTGGAGCCGGTGCTGGATGTTGAAGTGATCGTGCCGGAGGAGTTTATGGGCGACGTGATCGGCGACCTGAACTCCAAGCGCGGAAGAGTGGCAGGCATGGAGCCTATCGGGGCAGGACGACAGAAGATCAAGGCCCAGGTCCCGATGGCGGAGATGCTGAGATATTCGATTGACCTGCGTTCAATCGCCCGCGGGCGAGGCAGGTTCAGCGCCAAGTTCTCGCATTATGAGGAAGTTCCGCATCAGGCGGCCCAAGCGGTAATCGCCGAAGCGGCCAAGATGAAGAAGGAAGAGTCGTAATTAGATGAGTGTGTTTGCTTCGGCTGTATGCAACCGAAGCAACCCTTGAAGGAGCTGATCAAGTGGCAAAGCAGTGCCTGATTGAAAAACAGAAGCGAACGCCGAAGTTCAAGGTGCGGCGGTATAACAGATGCGGACTCTGCGGCAGGCCGAGAGGCTATATGCGGAGATTCGGGATATGCAGAATCTGCTTCCGCGAGATGTCGCACCAGGGACTTATCCCGGGCGTCACCAAGTCGAGTTGGTAGTTTGTGAAGTTTAGTTCCCTTCATACGGAGGGACGCGGACTGGAAATTGTTTGACATCGGATCGCACAAAATGTTAAACTAACGTTTTGTGGCGGGCCGATAAACGGAGGATCAAGAATGACCGTGACAGATCCTGTGGCCGACCTGCTTACAAGGATTCGGAATGCGGCCTCAGCAAACCACGATTTCGTGGAAGTTCCGGCTTCGAAGCTGAATATGGAGATACTTCGCATTCTTCGCGAAGAGGGGTTCATCAAGAACGTCGAGAACCTCAGGGATCGACAGTTCCCTACCGCGAAGATAGGGTTGAAGTATGGGCCTAAGCAAGAGAAGGTCATTAGCAACCTGAAGAGGGTTAGCAAGCCGGGGCTTAGAGTTTATGCCAAGCGCGACAAAGTTCCCCGCGTTCTGCGCGGGTTGGGCGTTGCCATTATCAGCACGTCCCGAGGCGTGATGACCGACCGTGATGCCCGCAGACAGGGCATCGGCGGCGAGGTCCTGTGCTACGTTTGGTAGAGTAGGAGAAGCGTAATGAGCAGAATTGGACTATTGCCTATACCGCTGCCGAACGGAGTGCAGATCAGCCAGGACGATGGAATCCTGACGGTCAAGGGCCCGAAGGGGACTCTCACCCGTCAGATGCACCCGGCGATCAGCGTTAAAGTCGAGGATAACAAGATCATCTGCGAACGGCCCTCGGACAGCAAGGAGCACCGCTCGCTGCACGGGCTGATTCGCAGCCTGGTCAACAATATGGTGATCGGAGTGAGCCAGGGCTACGAGAAGAGAATGCAGGTGCAGGGCGTTGGCTATCGCGCCGAGCTTCAAGGCAACAACCTGAACCTCCAGGTCGGATACGCTCACCCGGTGGTGATTGAGCCGATGGAGGGGGTCAGCTTCGAGGTCGGCATGGATACCAACACCAGGATGCCCTTTATCGTAATCAAGGGCATCGACAAAGAAACCATCGGCCAGCAGGCCGCCAACGTTCGCAAGGTCAAGCCGCCGGAGCCTTATAAGGGTAAGGGCATTCGATACGCGGGCGAGGTTATTCGCCGCAAGGCCGGTAAGGCCGGCAAGGCCGCTGGAAAGAAGTAGCTTGACTTGGTTCGTCCGGTCCTTTCTCTGTTCGTCCGGATTTGCAATCCGGGACGAAAGGGGCCCAGATTGCAAATCTGGCCCAACAAGGATTGAAACCGCGCCTGTGGCGCCTGATCGCACAATGGGCAGCAGGTGTCGTGAAAGCGGGATGGTGCTGGCGATTAGGCCGGGCCCGGCGCGGTGGTCACCATAAACCTGATGCCTGGGAGATTCTAATGCACGAAAAGGAACTACTTCGGCGGAGACGCCATAGAAGATTGAGGAACACGGTGATCGGATCGGCCGCGAAGCCGAGACTCAACGTCTTCCGAAGCGTATGCAATATCTACGCGCAGGTGATCGACGATAACGACGGCAAGACCATCGTGGCTGCGTCCACTCTTGACTCGGAGATCAAACCGAAGGTCAAGAGCGGCGGGAACGTTGAGGCTGCGAAGCTGGTCGGTGAGCTTATCGGTAAGCGCGCTGTGGAGAAGGGCGTCGAGAAGGTCGTCTTCGACCGCGGTGGATATCAATATCACGGTCGAGTAGCGGCGCTGGCTAACGGCGCGCGTGAAGCCGGGCTGAAGTTCTAGGAGCCTAGGAGGAAGCATGCCAAAGATCAACGCGGATGCGCTCAATTTAGAAGAGCAAGTCATCCGAACGAACAAGGTTCAGAAAACCCACAAGGGCGGACGCACCATGAGTTGGAGCGTGCTGGTGGCGGTGGGTGACCGTAACGGCCACGTGGGCATCGGCCTCGGCAAGGCGGCCGGCATTCCCGATGCTATCCGCAAGGGTATGGAAGAGGCCAAGAAGAACATCATCGACATCCCGCTTGTGGGGAGTACGATACCGCACGATATCGAAGAGGACTTCGGCGCTGCCAAGGTCCGTATGAAGCCGGCCAGTCCCGGCACCGGTGTCGTGGCGGGTGGAGCCGTGAGGCCGATCTTGGAACTTGCGGGCGTCAGGGACGTGCTGGCGAAGTCGCTTGGCTCGCCCAATGCGATCAACACGGCGAGGGCTACCATTAAGTGCCTGAAGAACTTGAGAGTGGCTGATCGTGTGGCCGAGCTGCGCGGGAAGCGAGTCGAGGATCTGGTCCCGTGGCTCGTGAAGAAGCGGCAGGAAGAGGCTATGGCCGCCGGCGGCGAGCTGGGCCCCGAGGTTTCCGCCGAAGAAGCCGAGGGGGAAGAGACCGTCGAGGTCGAGGCCTAGGACAAATGCAGAATGATCAATGCAGAATGCAGAATGAAGGGACCTTAGTAGACAGGTCATTCTGCATTCTACATTCTGCATTCTTCATTCCGGATGATGAGGCAAATGATGCTTAAAGTTACATTGATAAAGAGCGTTATAGGATACGATAAGCGGCAGAAGGCGACGGTCAGCGCACTGGGGCTCGGCAAGGTCGGGTCCTCCGCGTTGCATGGCGACAACGCGTGCGTGATGGGGATGATCCGCAAGGTGGGGCACCTGCTTGAGGTGGAGCATCTGAGTGATCCCGTGGAGGTAACAAATGAGGCTTAATGACTTGCATCCCGCTCCGGGAGCGACACATAAGCCCAAGAGGCTGGGCCGCGGCACCGGCTCCGGGCACGGTGGGACTTCGACCAAGGGTCACAAGGGCCAGAAGGCCCGATCCGGCGGTGGAGTAAGACCGGGCTTCGAGGGCGGACAGACCCCTCTGCATCGCAGGCTGCCGCAGAGGCGCGGATTCAGGAACTTGAGTCGCAAGGTTTATGCGGTTGTCAATCTGAGCGACCTTGAAAGATACGATGCCGGGACCGAGGTTACACCTGATCTGCTGATTGAGAGCGGACTGGTGAAGAAGGTCATGGATGGCGTAAAAGTCCTCGGCGACGGAGAAATCACGAAGGCTCTTACTGTTCGCGCGCATAAGTTCAGCAAGAGCGCTGAAGAGAAGCTGAAGACTGCCGGTGGGACGGCGGAGGTATTATAGATGCTTGCTTCGATTTTGGCGGCGACTCGAATTCCGGACCTGAAGAAGAGGATAACCTTCCTGTTCGGGATGTTTGCCGTCTACGTGATTGGGCTTCATATATCGGTGCCGGGCGTTGACTCGGCGGTGCTCTCGTCGAAACTGAGCGGCGGTCTTTTCGACCTGCTCAACTCGTTTACCGGCGGCGCCTTTAAGAAGTATACGATCTTCGCGATGGGGATTATGCCCTATATTAACGCGTCGATTATTATGCAGCTTCTGACGATTGCGATCCCGCAATTGGAAGAGCTGCAGAAAGAGGGCGCGGCCGGGCAGAAGAAGATCAGGCTGTGGACCCGCTGGCTGACCGGTGTGCTCGCGTTGTTCCAGGCTTATGGGACGACAAGTATGCTCAGAAACATGGGCGCAGTGCAGGGTTCCAACTGGCAGGTGCTGCAGATAGCGATCACGCTGGTCGCGGGGACCGCGTTCCTGATGTGGCTGGGTGAGCAGATCAGCGACCATGGTATCGGTAACGGTGTGTCGATCGTGATATTCGCGGGCATCATCGCCTCGCTGCCGCCGCAGATTATGAATACGGTCTCGGTCGAGTGGCCGGGGAACATTATCGGGTTGGCGCTGCTGCTGATTATGTTTGTCGCCACCGTGGCGTTTATGATCGCCGTGACGCAGGCGCAGAGGAAGATACCGATTCAGCATGTGAAGCGGGTCGTGGGCAACAAGATGTATGGCGGACAGTCGAGCTTCCTTCCGCTGAAGGTGAACTCGGCCGGCGTTATCCCGATCATCTTTGCCGTTTCGATTCAGTACTTCCCGATGACTATTGCGCCGTTCCTGTCGGGGAATAATCCGAACCACTGGTTCTACAAGTTCGCGAATTACGTCTCGCCGGGCAATACGGTGGTGGGCTCGCTGATATACGCGGCAATGATTATATTCTTTACCTACTTCTACACGGCGGTTACATTCAACGTGAAGGACGTCTCGGACAACCTGAAGAAGTGGGGGAGCTTCATACCGGGCATCAGGCCGGGCAAGCCGACGCAGGACTACCTGGACCGGATCATGACCAGGATCACCCTCTCGGGCGCTATCTTCCTGGCGTTAGTTGCCCTGCTGCAGTATTATGTGCCGGCGATAACCAATATTCAGACGTTCAGCTTGGTTGGTGGAACCTCACTGTTGATTGTCGTGGGTGTTGCCCTCGAGACAATGCAGGCCATCGAGAGCCACCTGCTTATGAGGCACTACGAAGGATTCATAAAATAATGAAGAATGCAGAATGAAGAATGCAGAATGAAGGGACCTCTCAATCACAAGTCATTCTGCATTCTGCATTCATCATTCTGCATTCGAACTGGGATATAGGACTTGAGGATTGTGCTGTTTGGTCCGCCCGGCGCGGGCAAGGGTACGCAGGCGAGCCTGTTGACTGATAAGTATGGCGCGGCGCATATCTCGACTGGAGATACGCTGCGCGAGGCGGTCGCCAATAAGACCGAGGTTGGGCTTAAGGCTAAGTCCTTCATGGAAAAGGGCGAGCTGGTGCCCGATGATGTCGTTATAGCGATTGCCAAGGAGAAGCTGGCGTCGGTCGGCGATAAGGGCTTTATACTGGACGGCTTTCCTCGCACGATAGCGCAGGCCGAGGCGCTCGATGCGGCGCTGGCCGAGATAGGCAAGCCGGTTGAGGCGGTGGTCAATCTTCAGGTGGACGAAGACGAGCTCGTGCGGCGGCTTTCGGGCCGAAGAGTATGCGGAAAATGCGGCGAGCCGTATCATATTGATTCGAAGAGGCCGAGCGCTGAGGGTAAGTGCGATCAGTGTGGCGCGGATCTTGTCCATAGGGCCGACGATCAGCCTGAGGCTATCAGAAATCGGCTTAAGGTTTATGAGAAGCAGACCGCTCCGGTGCTGGGTTACTACCAGGGCACGGGAATATTGAAGAATATCCCCGCCGCGGGCGGCATACAGGACATTCAGAAGAGAATAGCCGAGGCGCTTGGTTAGCGGATGATAGTCAAAAAGACACCGGCTCAAATAGAGAAAATGCGAGCCGCGGGCGCCGTGGTCGCGCGGTGTCTTAAGGAATTGGCTGAGTGGATCGTGCCGGGCAAGACAACGACACGGGAAATCGACCTGATGGCCGAAGAGCTGCTGCGCAAGTACGGCGCGACGAGCTCGTTCAAGAACTACAGGGGATATCCCGACACGGTGTGCGTGGCAGTGAACGAGGAAGTCGTTCACGGCATCCCGAGCAGCAGGGTTTTGATGCCGGGAGATATCCTCGGGATCGATCTAGGCGCAATTATGGATGGCTGGCACGGGGACGCGGCTGTGACGGTTCCTATTGGAGGCCAGGCTTCCGATGAGGCGATGCGTCTTCTTAAGGTGACCAGGGAGGCTCTCTACAAGGGTATCGAAATGGCGCGGCCGGGAAAGCGGCTCTCCGATATCGGGCACGCGATTCAGGCGCATGTCGAGAAGCATGGCTATTCGGTGGTAAGGGACCTTGTTGGGCACGGGATAGGGCAGCGGATGCATGAGGACCCGCATGTTCCGAACTATGGAGTGCCCGGTAAGGGCGTCAGGCTCGAAGAAGGAATGACTCTGGCCATTGAGCCGATGGTCAACATCGGCACTTATGAGATTGAGACGCTCGGCGACAACTGGACCGTAGTGAGCAAGGACAGGTCGCTGTCGGCGCATTTCGAGCATACGGTTGCGATACGAAAACATGGACCGGACATTCTGACTCTAGTCCCGGCCGGGGAGGCGAAACCCATAGATGGCTAAAGAAAAAGCCATAGAAGTAGAAGGACGCGTTTCGGAGTCATTGCCGAACGCAATGTTCCGCGTGGAACTCCCGAACGGCCATACGGTGCTGGCACACGTTTCGGGCAAGATAAGGATGCACTTTATCAAGATCTTGCCGGGCGACAGGGTGCTGCTCGAACTTAGCCCGTATGACCTCACTCGCGGGAGGATTATATATCGTTACAAGTAGGAGCCGATGGTTCGCGGCTGGTCTGGCGTTTGTCACATCCAAAGATAGGACGCCGGACTTGAACCGGGTGCGACTACGTTTTCGAGAGGACAAGCAAATAGATGAAGGTAAGAGCTTCAGTAAAACCGATGTGCGATAAGTGCAAAGTGATCAAGCGGAAAGGTGTAATCCGCGTGATCTGCAAGCAGTATCCGAAGCACAAACAACGACAAGGTTAAGAGTGCCCCCGGTACGCCGGGATTTGGTGATTTTGATTGGAGGGTAACGTAGCTTGGCGAGAATTGCAGGTGTAGACCTTCCCAGGGATAAGAAAGTAGAATACGCGCTGACCTATATCTACGGGATCGGCCACTCCAGCGCCGTGAAAATAGTGGACAAGGCTGGAGTCGACCCCGATAGAAAGATGCGCGACCTGACGGAAGGTGAAGTCTCTGAACTGAGACGAGTTATAGAAGGCGAGTTTACGGTCGAAGGCGATCTTCGCAGGGAGCTTGCGATGAGCATCAGGAGACTGATGGAAATCGGCTCCTACAGGGGACTGAGGCATCGCCGTGGTCTGCCTGTGCGAGGCCAGAGGACCAAGACCAATGCTCGTATGCGCAAAGGCCCGAGGAGAACCGTCGGAGTCAGGCGCAAGAAGTGAGAACTCAGGAGTTAGAAGATAGGAGTTAGAAGTTCGGACCTCGGACTTCCGACCTCGGACCTCGGAGGGAAAACTTGGTAAGAAAAGCAGCAGCGGGGCGCTCGAAGGCGAAAGAGAAGAAAAACATCGTTCAGGGCGTGGCGCATATTAAGAGCACGTTTAACAATACGATTATTTCGATAACTGATATGACCGGCGCGGTGGTTTCGTGGTGCAGCGCGGGCCAGGTGGGCTTCAAGGGCAACAAGAAGAGCACACCGTTCGCGGCGCAGTTGGCCGCCGAAAATGCGGCGCGCAAGGCCATGGAGAATGGCATGAAGCGCGTGGACGTATACGTCAAGGGCCCGGGTTCGGGCAGAGAGACGGCCATTCGCTCGCTGCAGGCGGTGGGGTTGGAAGTGGTCCTGATCAAGGACTGCACCCCGATCCCGCACAACGGCTGCCGCCCGCCAAAGAGACGAAGAGTGTAACAGGAGACGATTAGCATATGGGATCCGAAGGAAACCCCGTTTGCAGAAAATGCAGGCGTGAGGGAGTCAAACTTTATTTAAAGGGCGATAGGTGCTATTCCCGCAAATGTGCCGTGGAGAAAAGGCCATATCCACCTGGGATGCGTTCGCAGAAGAGTGGAAGGCCGAGTAAGCTCTCCGACTACGGAGTGCAGCTTCGCGAGAAGCAGAAGATGCGCCGTATCTATGGTGTTAGGGAAGGCCAGTTCCGTAACTATATGAAAGAGGCCACCAGGCGCACGGGCGTCACGGGCGAGAACGTACTCCAGCTCTTGGAGATGCGCCTGGACAACGTGGTCTATCGTTTGGGGCTGGCCACATCGAGGGCCCAGGCACGTCAGTTCGTGTCACACAGGCATATCGCGGTTAATGGCAAGAGGGTTAACATCGCCTCTTACCAGGTACGTCCGAATGACGCAGTAGAGGTGGTCGAGGGCGCGCGAAAGATCCCGCCGCTCGTGAGCGCCATCGAGGCGGCGGGCGGAAGAGCCTTGCCGGCCTGGCTGCAGTTCGACGCGAACCAGCTCAAAGGGTCAATCGTATCCGCCCCGGGAAGGGACGAGATCGATACGGACGTGCAGGAATCGTTAATAGTCGAGTTCTATTCGAGGTAAACGGAGGCGACCACAATATGGATATGGTAGCGCCGCGCATCGAGATTCTGGAGGACGGTGCCACTTACGGCAAGTTTGTCGCGGAGCCACTTGAACAGGGGTTTGGTTATACGCTTGGCAACTCTCTTCGCAGAGTCCTGCTGGCATCTATACCTGGAGCGGCAATTACATCCATTAAAATCGATGGAGTGCTGCATCAGTTTTCGACAATACCGGGCGTCAGAGAGGACACCACCGAGATGATCCTCAACCTGCGGGAGCTTTATGTCCGCATGGATGTGGATGGCGCGAGTGATGAAGAGCCCCAGATCATCAGAATCGATGTTCACGGTCCGGGAGAGGTCACGGGGGCGGATATTCAAACGCCGCCGGAGATCGATATAGTCAACCCCGAACTGCATATCGCGACGCTGGACGACGAAACCGCGAATTTGCGCGCGGAAATGACCGTCGAGCGTGGCAAGGGCTACGTCCTGCCGGAAAAGCAGGAGAAGGCCAAGCAGACAATCGGGATTATACCGGTCGGCGCGATATTCGCGCCGGTTCGGAAGGTCAGCTACACGGTGGAGCCCACGAGGGTGGGGCACAAGACCAACTATGATCGGCTGGTGCTCGAAGTTACCACCAACGGCACCGTGATGCCGTCCGACGCGGTCAGTGAGGCCGCGAAGATACTTGATAGGCAGTTCAGGCTGTTCTTCGATTTCGCGCGGAAGCCTAAGGGTGTCGGCGCGGATTACGGTGACTCCGGCATGGGCATGCTGCCTGGGCCGCCTGACGCGAGGATCGAGGAACTCGATTTCTCGGTGAGGACCTACAACTGCCTGAAGAAGGCGAATGTTCTTACGATTCACGAACTGGTTCAGTTGACTGAGGCCGACCTCATGAACATCAGGAACTTCGGCAGGAAGTCCTTGAATGAGGTTAGGGATAAGCTGGAATCGCTTAACCTGTCTCTTAGGTCGAGCGGCGAGCGCGGCGAGCTCAGGATTCTTCCGCCCACGGATGACGAGGAAGAGGAAGAGTTCGAGGACGAGGAGGCCGAGGATCTGGAGGCCGGCGAGGAAGCCGGAGAGACTGAGCAGGCCGAAGCCGAGGAAGTCGAAGAAGAGGCTGAGGAAGAGCCTGTAGAGTAACGAATAAGGCGGTATTAGATAATGCGACATCGTGTTGCTGGAAGAAAACTTGGTCTGCCTTCCGATCAGAGGATGGCCCTGTTGCATGGGCTGGTCAGATCATTGATAATGTACGAAAAGATCGAGACGACTGAACCGCGGGCCAAGGAGGCGCGCCGGATCGCCGAGAAGCTGATCACTACGGCCAAGGAGAACACCGTGCACGCCAGGCGGGAGGCGCGAAAGATCCTGCCGCCTCCGCATCCGCCGAAGGGGATGCTCAACGTCCACGGCAAGGAGCAGAAGGCGATGCGCGAGGAGATGGTCGCACAGGACCCAGTCAAGCGGCTCTTCGACGTGATCGCGCCGAAGTTCGCCGACAAGCAGAGCGGATTCACCCGACTGACGAAGATCGGGTTCCGCAGGGGCGACGCGGCGCCGGTCGTTAAGCTGGAGCTTGCGGTAGACTGATTGGATTCTTTAATCACGAAAGAACGAAAAATACGAAAGAACGAAAGGGGAAGGGGGTTAAGAATTATAACTCATAGCCCACAACTTCCCTTCCGTTCCTAATTTCGTGTTTTCGCTCCTTTCGTCCTTTCGTGATTAATGGTAAGCTGCCTGGTAACACTGGAGCAGGTAAGTGCGCAATATTAAAGTCGTCGTCGAGTACGATGGCACTGATTACTTCGGCTTTCAGTTTCAGCCGGGCGTGCCGACGGTCCAGGGGGAGCTTGAGAGAGTTCTTTCGGAGATCGTCAAGGAGGAAGTGACCGTTTACGGTTCGGGCCGCACTGATACCGGGGTGCATGCCGCGGGACAGGTGATCAACTTCCACACTGAGGGCACGATTCCGATAGAGCGAATCTGCATTGCGATGAATAGCATGCTTCCGAGGGACATAGCGGCCCTGGAGGCAATCGAGGTCGATGCGGGGTTTCATTCGAGGTACTCGGCGATCTCCAGGCTCTATAAGTATGATATACTGAACCGGGACGTGAAGAGCGCGCTGATGGGCCGGTATAGATGGCACGTGAACAGGCCGCTCGATGTTAAGGCGATGAGTGAGGCGGCGGACTGCCTTATGGGGGTTCACGATTTTTCATCGTTTGCGTGTTCGGGCAGCGAGACCGGAACCACGGTCCGCAATCTGATTAAGCTGGAAATCCAGCGGATCGGTGAGCGTGTTATTATTGAGTTAAAGGCGAACGCATTCTTGCGTTCGATGGTTAGAGTCATCGTCGGCACACTGGTCGAGGTGGGCCTGGGCGAGAGATGCGGCTCTGAAATACCGGGGATACTGGCGGCCTGTGATCGAAGGCTGGCAGGGAAAACCGCCCCTCCGCAGGGTTTGTGCCTTGTGGAAGTTGAGTACTGAAGAGGATATTTGATGGGTACATTTTTTGCGAAGCGGGAAGAACTGACGAGGAAGTGGTATTTGATCAACGCCGAGGGTATGCCGTTGGGAAGGCTCGCCGTTGAGGCAGCCAAGATCCTGAGGGGCAAGAACAAGCCCATCTTCACACCGCATGTGGATACCGGCGATCATGTGATTATCGTGAATGCGGATAAGTGTGTATTGACCGGCGCCAACAAGCCCGGGGAACTGATCTATCGGCACTCGGGTTATCCGGGTGGGTTGAAGAGCGTCAGTAGGGCCGAGATGATGGAGAAGACCCCCGTCAAGGCCGTTATGAGAGCTGTAAAGGGTATGCTTCCGCACAACAAGCTCGGCGATGCCACGCTCAAGAAGCTCAGAGTCTATGCTGGGCCCGATCACGATCACGAGGCGCAGATGCCGGAAGAAATCAAGTTTAGTTAGAACTCTACGGAGGATAAGTATTGGAACAGACCGCAAAATACTACGGTACGGGTCATAGAAAGAACGCGACGGCCAGGGTGTGGCTGAAGCCGGGTGAGGGGACGGTCACGATTAACGACGTGCCCATGGCCAAGTATGTCGGTCGCAAGGCCCTCGAACTGCTCATCATGCAGCCGTTCGAGGCCGTGGATGCGATGGGCAAGTATGATGTCATAGCCAGATGCAAGGGCGGCGGGATCGCCGGTCAGGCCGGTTCGATAAGGCACGGCATCAGCAAGGCCCTGCTGCAGGTTGGCGACGACATGCGCACCCCGCTCCGACGCCAGGGCTTCCTGACCCGAGACCCGAGGGTGAAAGAGCGAAAGAAATACGGACGCAAGCGGGCCAGGAGAGGGTTCCAGTTCTCCAAGCGCTAAGGCGCACCGTCTGTTTCGGACGATACCACTTGGTCCGGCGGCTATCCCGCCTCCGGACCATTACTCTTGTACGGATGACAAGTTGAAAATCATCATCTGCCCCGACTCTTTCAAAGGCAGCCTCTCGTCGGTGGAGGCGTGTGATGCTATCGCGCGCGGGATCGAACTCGGCGCGGGCTCGCGGCCCGTCGAGATCGTGAAGGTCCCGTTGGCTGACGGCGGCGAGGGGACGGTCAACGCCCTCGTGCGAACGACCGGTGGGGAGCTTCGGCATGTGATGGTTCATGACCCCCTGATGCGCGTGATCGAGTCGTTCTACGGGATCATGGGCGATGGCCGGACCGCCGCGATAGAGATGGCCGCTGCCTCGGGCCTCTGTCTGCTCACCAATGACGAGCGCAACCCCCTTATCACAAGCACCTACGGAACTGGCGAGCTGATTCTGGCCGCCGTGCGGGCCGGAGTTGAGAAGATCGTGATCGGTATCGGCGGCAGCGCGACCAATGACGGCGGCGCGGGCGCAATGGCTGCCTTGGGCGCGAGGTTCCTCGATATGGATGGCAATGAGCTGTCCCCCGGCGGCGCGGCGTTCGCCGATCTTGCTCGCATAGATATATCCGGCTTCGAGTTTCCGGTGGATAAAGTTGCTGTCGAAGTGGCATGCGATGTTACAAATCCGTTATGTGGCCCACAGGGCGCGTCAGCCATTTTCGGCCCGCAGAAGGGCGCCACGCCGGAGATGGTAACGCAACTCGACGCAGCTCTGGTGAACTACTCCGAGGTGATAAAGCGCGATCTGGGCAAGGATGTCGCGGAAATGCCCGGCGCGGGCGCAGCAGGCGGACTCGGGGCAGGCCTCGCCGCGTTTTTGAATGCAAGACTCCGCTCAGGCATTGATATGGTCCTGGACGCGGCGAAGTTTGATGAAGCGCTTGCGGGAGCGGACCTGGTGATCACCGGCGAGGGCAGGATTGACGAGCAGACCGCCTACGGCAAGACCATCGGCGGGGTCCTGAAACGGACATCGAGGCTCGGCGTGCCCGTGGTGGCGATAGCCGGATCAGTGTCGGGCGATATCCGCACGCTCTTCGATATGGGCCTCACCGCCGCGTTCAGCATCGTCCCCGGCCCCGTGTCGCTCGATTATGCGATGGAGCACGCGGGGGAGTTGATCGAGGCGGTGTCGGCGAATGTTACGCGGATTATTATGAGTTGATGGGCAGGGAGCGGGCGCTGTTATCTGTTTACAAGAACGGAGAAAGATGGTAAACTAGTCTTAGACTAGTCTAAGGTGATTGCAATGGAAACAGTAGGCTCCTACGAAGCGAAGACGCATCTCGCGCAGTTGCTGGAACGCGTGGCGCGCGGTGAGAGGATTACCATAACCAAGCATGGGGTGCCTGTGGCAAAGCTGGTGCCGATGGACACGACGGATGAGCAAGACGTGCAGGCGACAGTAGAGGCTATGCGCAAGTTCGCCAAGGGGCGCAAATTGAACGGCCTATCCATACGCGAATTGATCGAGGAGGGCCGACGTTTTTGAGACGATTCGTGTTGGATTGCTCTGTGGCGATGTCATGGTGTTTCGAGGATGAAGGCGATAGTTATGCGAGGTTCGTTCAAGATGAGATCGGCTCGCGCGGAGTGATCGTTCCCTCGATCTGGTGTATGGAACTCATCAATGCCTTGGTAGTGGGCGAGAGACGCGGGCGTCTCGCTCCCGCCGAGAGCGCGGAGTTTCTGTCCATGATTCGCAAGCTTCCGATAGAGGCCGAAGCAGTTCCTCCGAAGCAGACACTTGACGACATCCTCTCGCTGGCTCGGTCGCATAATCTCTCTGCCTATGATGCAGCTTATCTGCAACTCGCTATGCGTTCGCATCTGCCGATCGCGACATTGGACGTCCGGCTGGCTGACGCCGCCAGACAGATCGGGGTTCCTTTATTGGGCACGGATTGACTACTTGACTACTGCCGCCTTGGCGGACGCCGGTTTGGGTACGGTTCGCGTGCGCTGGTAGTCCAGGGCGGCCTTCAGAAGCCCGGCGAAGATAGGGTGGGGACGGTCCGGCCTGGACTTGAACTCCGGATGGAACTGGGTCGCGATGAAAAACGGATGATTCTTGACCTCCACGATCTCCACCAGACGATAGTCCGGCGATACGCCCGAGCACACCAGCCCGCCGCGCTCCAGCTTGGCGCGGTATGAATTGTTTACCTCGAAGCGGTGCCGATGCCGCTCATATATGAGGTCAGAGCCGTAAAGCTTTGAGGCCAGGGTTCCGTCCTTTATGCAGCACGGATAAAGCCCCAGGCGCATGGTCGCGCCTTTATCCTCGACCCCTACCTGCTCCGGCAGAAGGTGGATCACTGGGTCGGGCGTGTCGGCGTCGACTTCCTCCGTATTGGCGTCCTTGAGTTTGCAGATGTGCCTGGCGACCTCGACGACTGCCCAGTGCAGCCCAAAGCAGATTCCCAGGAATGGAACGTTATTCTCTCTCGCGTATCTGATCGACGCGACCTTCCCCTCGACGCCCCGAGCGCCGAAGCCCCCGGCGACGACAATTGCGTCGCAGTCGCCGATCTTCTCCACGATGTTGTCATCGGTGAGGTCCTCGGAATCAACCCATCTCACCTGCGCGCCGGTGTCGTGGGGGACCCCACCATGCCGGACCGCCTCGCCCAGGCTCAAATAGGCATCGCCGTTGCCGGTATACTTGCCGACTATCGCGACGGTCGCCTTGTGCTTGGGTTTCTTCAATATATCGACCATCTTTTTCCACTCGCTGAGGTTCGGCTTGCCGTTGGAGAGGGCAAACTTCTCAAGGACCAAATCGGCCAGGCCGTCGTCCTCGAACTTCAGCGGGATCTCGTAGATATTCTCGACATCGCGGGCCTCGATGACGGCCCTGAGGTCCACATCACAGAAGAGCGAAATCTTGTCGCGCATGTCCTCGCTCATGCGGTTCTTGGTGCGGCAGATGAGCACGTCGGGCTGGATACCTATCTCGCGGAGCTTGATGACGGAGTGCTGAGTGGGCTTGGTCTTGAGCTCGTTCCACGGGCCGACCGACGGGATCAGGGTGACGTGCACGTACATCACGTTCTCCGATCCGGCGACCTTCTTGAACTGGCGGATCGCTTCAAGGAAAGGCAGGCCCTCGATGTCGCCCACGGTGCCGCCGATCTCCACTATCGAGATGTCGGCCTCGGACTGCTCGGCGTTGAGCTTGATTCGGTCCTTGATCTCGTCGGTGATGTGCGGGATGACCTGGACCGTTCCGCCGAGGTAGTCGCCGCGCCGCTCCTTACGAATTACAGCGTCGTAGATGCGGCCCGTGGTGACATTGGCGAGCTGGGTGAGGTTGATATCGACAAACCTCTCATAATGCCCCAGATCGAGGTCGGTTTCGGCGCCGTCGTCGGTCACGAAGACCTCGCCGTGCTGATACGGGTTCATGGTGCCCGCGTCAACGTTGATATAGGGGTCCAGCTTCTGAACCGTGACCTTGAACCCACGGTTCTTTAAGAGCCGACCCAGGCTCGCGGTGGTGATCCCCTTGCCCACCGACGACACCACGCCTCCGGTTACGAATATATACTTTGTGCTCATATGCCTTGCCCCCCGATATAGATGTTAGAAGTTAGATGTAGAGGTCGCTCACGTTATACCTTGCTCGCTACACGCACTACCGTAGGCCCTGAGTAGCCCAGCAGAAGTTATATATTATTGAGATGGTAGGCGGGCGTATCGAAGGGCCGGTAACTTTGCACCAACGCCCGTGCCTTCGGAACCGCCCTTCGATACGGCCACCAAGGTTAGTGAAAACTTGATCACTTCACTTGGCCTACTCAGGGCTTACGGTGTACCAAACCCTTCCCCTTTCGTGCTTTCGCCCTTTCGTGTTTTCGTGACGAAAATTCCGCTGATGGGTGGCGATCTCCGAATCGCCACCCTAAAGCCCATGCCGGATCTCCGAATCCGGTCCGGAAACCGTGCCCACATAATAATCCAGCCCACCTTTGCCCAGCCTGACCGAGTGGTCGATTGCCTTTGAGATATAGCTCTTCGCGTATCCGACCGCATCTTCGATGCTATCGCCCAGCGCGAGCCTTGCGGCAATGGCGGCGCTCAGGACACAGCCTGTGCCGTGCATGTTCTTGTCGAGCCGTTTGTCTAAGAATTCGGTGAAATCTTGACCATTGTATAACACATCAATAGGCTCGCCTTCGATGTGCCCACCCTTAACCAGTGCCGACTTCGCGCCCATCTCAACTAATGCCTTCGCGGCGTCGCGAGCGGTCGAAATGTCCGTTACGGCTATCCCCGTGAGCGCCTCGGCCTCGTGCGCGTTCGGCGTGATCAGCGTCACCTTTGGGATCAGCCAACGTTTCATGCGCTTGACCGCCGCCGGAGTCAGGAGGACCTCGCCGTGCTTGGCGGCCATTACCGGGTCAAGCACCACGTTGGGTATCTCGCGCCTGTGTATGCGCTCGGCGGTCAAATCGACCACTTGCGGAGAGTATAGCATCCCGATCTTGCACGCGCCGACCTTGAAATCTCGTGTCACGGCGTCGATCTGAGCCGCGATGATCTTCGGCGCGACCTTCCAGACCTTGTGCACGCCGCGCGAGTTTTGGGCGGTCACGTTGGTTACCGCGCAGACCCCATGGACCCCCATCTCACGGAAGACCGCCAGGTCCGCCTGAATTCCGGCTCCACCGCTCGAATCCGACGCCGCGATTGTGAGCGCCACTTTTATCATAGCAGTTCCGCCAGCGTATTGATAATCCGATCCGGCCTTTGGTCTCCCATCGCGCCCTCGGCTTGCTCTCTTGATGTCACTCCGGTCAGCACCAGCACTGTCTCCGCACCCGCGCGATTGCCGACCGCGATGTCTGTGTCGAGCCTGTCACCAACCATGATCGACCGCTCCGGAGGCGTGCCTGTAAGCTCCAGGATTTTGTCATACGCGTAGGTCATAGGCTTGCCGATGAGAAACGGCTCCGTCCCGGTCGCGGTCCTGATCGCCGCCACCATACAGCCTCCGCCGGGCAGCAGCGCGCCGCCCTCCATAGGGAAAGTCGGGTCCTCGTTAGTGGCTATGAACCGCGCCCCGGCGAATATCGCGTCCTGGGCGCGCGCAAGCTTGCGGTAGTGGAAGTCACGGTCCAGCCCCGCGACAACGAAGTCTATTTGAGCGTCCGGCTCTTCCTGATCGTAAATGACGTGCATTCCCACAGCTTCGAACTCGACCTCCATACCGTGCTCGCCGACGCGATAGACGGTCTTGCCCGTGGCTTTCTTCTCGACGAAGTAGAGCGCGGTGGCGTAAGAGGAGGTCATAATGTGCTCGATCGGCGTGGGAATGCCCATGTTTCCGAGCTTGGAAGCGTAATCCTGGCGGGAGTTTGCCGCGTTATTGGTGTAGAAGCGTACTGCGTGGCCCTGATTCCGCAAAGTGGTCACTACTTCCCTGGCGCAGGGTTGCACCTCCACACCGCGGTAGATCACCCCGTCGAGGTCGAATACATATGTCAGCCTATCCTTGACCGACGAATTTGTGAACTCCATAACGGGTACTTATGATATCAAGTCCCCAACGGAAAGTCAAAGAAGCGGGCGATCTTTTTTCCGGAGAGTTCGCTAGGAAGGTCAACAGAAGGGAATTTCACCACGAAAACACGAAGGACGAAAGCGCGAAAGGGAAGGGAGGGATTATAAATCCCCAGAGTGTCCTTCCGTCCCGGATTGCAAATCCGGACGAACAGTACGGGCTTCCGGACGAACAGAGGGTCCCTTCTATTCCCTGTTCCCTATCTCTCCACCAGCCCGCTTGTGATGGCTGTGCGAAATGCGGTTACAATATTCGGGTCGAACTGTGTTCCGGAACAGGTTTCGAGCTCGGCGATGGCGGATTCCTGGTCCATTGCGTCGCGCCAGGGGACATCAGAGGTGAGTATGTCGAACGCCTCAGCAACGGCGATTATCCGCGCGCCCAGCGGGATATCGTCCCCCGCGAGACCGTCCGGGTAGCCCTTGCCGTCGAAGCGTTCGTGGTGGTGTTTGACCAGCGGCACTGCGCACTGGAGCCCGTCCACTTTCTCGAGTATGCGTATCGCCACCGTGGAGTGCCTTTTCATCACGGCAAACTCGTCCTCGGTGAGTTTGCCCAGCTTGTTGAGGATCTTTCGGGACACGGCAACCTTGCCTATGTCGTGTAGTCCGGCGGCATGCTTGAGGTCGATCAAGTCAGGTTCGGAAAGCCCAACGACTTTCCCGATGGCGGTACAGTAGCGGGTCACTCTGAGGCTGTGCCCCTCCGCTGTCTTGTCACGTTGTCCTACCGCGGCAACCAGCGCTTCAACGGTTTGCTCGTAGACGCGCTGCACTCCTCCGCGATCAGTACGCTCTATGCCCATTGGTATCCTCCCCGACAAGGGTAAGCTTCAGTCACATATTCGGCAGTTGTCGGGTCAGTCTTCAGGGGTAGGGCACGCTTTTCCCCAGGTTGTTCGATAGCTTCGCTTCGACCGCCAGAGACTTCGTCCGCCCTTCAAAGCCTACACAGTGCTCCGTAGGCCCTGAGTAGCCCAGCAGGAGCTATCTATTCTAGACAAAGCCTGGTGGGCGTATCGAAGGGCCGGGCAAGTCTGCACCAGGGCCTGTACCTTCGCAGCCGCCCTTCTTGGGCCTACTCAGGGCTTACGGAGGTACTGCACCAGACAAGGTATAACGTTAGAGACCAGTACAGTTAGAAGTTCGAAGTAATTAGAAGTAAGAGAAGGGACTAAGCTGTCGGCGCTTCTCTCCAGCAAGCTATCCCCGAATCCAGACACTTCTGGACATCTTCATCGCTTGTGTTATCGATTTCGTGGCCCTGCTCGCACTCGTAGCGCAGGAATCGTTTTTCGGGAAACGGGGACTTGTGTGAGGTCTGCAGCTTATATCGAATCCTCATGTGGCGGCACGCGCCGCGGACCGGGTCGATCTCTGTCTGTGACATGGTGTATCTGCCTCCATTTCAGGTAGGTCACGAAAGAAGGCTTACAAAGTGTCATGCTGAATCGTTTCAGCATCTCGTTGGGTGACCAGCCGGACCCTGAATCAATTTCAGGGTGACAAATGCAGGTGGTCAATCGTGACTTGATTAGAAATTGACGTTCAGGCTGGCCTCCGCGCCGTATTCTTCCTTGTCCTGAGTCGTCATCTGGTTTTGCATATATTGGGTGTAGTAGCCGGAAAGGGACAGATTGAAATCCCCGCCCAACAGGCGCTTATAACCCAGCGAATATGTCCTGGTCGAGAGCTCCGAGCCGCTGAGCAGGCGAGCCAGCTTGTAGCCGGTGGTCAGCTTCCCTCGACCGAATGCCGGCAGCTCGAGGCCGATCTTACGCTCGTCACTGAGCTTGTTTGCAATATATTCGTCTTTAGATGTGTAGTCGGTTAGGAGCCCGACGGACCCGATGCGCATTCGCATACCGACGGCCTTGCTGTTCATAGCCTGGATCGCGCCGGCGTTGTCCTCCGGGTTCTCCTGGTAATCGCCGGTCAGGCTCAATGAGGATGCGGGATTGAGCGCGACGTTCATCTTCTTTGTATCGGGAGCGAACCCAGTCTGGGCTTGTCGCTCGCGCCAGCTTCCGCTGAAGCTGAACAGCGAGGTTGGGCTGGTCGAAGCCGCATAGTCGCGAATGGTCATCACGTTTGAGCCGTTCTCTATATATTTGTAGCCGGCGCTGAAACGGGTGTGGCTGAACGGAGCAATCTCGAGCATCGCGCCCTTGGTGATGTCATCCACTTCATTGACGCCGTGCTGGCTGAACAACGCGGTCAGCTTTGTGGTCTTCGACGGCGTGCTCGAAAGAGTGAAATCACGCTGATACTGCTGTTTGTCGTCCTGTTCCTGGTCGGTCAGCTTAGCCTGAATCTCGACATTATCGGCGGGCTTCAGCCTGACGGCCATGTCGGTGTTAGTCGATTGGCCGTTCTTATCGGAGTCAATGCCCTGATACTTCGCATCGACGGCCAGGATCTTATTCGGGGCTATCGTCACCGAGCCGGTTATCTTTTGCTCGCCGCCGTTGGCCTGCGAGTTTTTCTGCACCGCGGCCGCCTGGACATTCACCCCTTGCGCCACCGTGCCCGAAACCCCGACCTGCTCGGTTTGGGTTTCGCTGGTCTGGTCCCCCGCAGTGACTTTCTCGGTCCCCACGGAGACGTTGGCGTTCAGATTGCCGCCGATGCCTTGGTCGACCTTCACCACGCTCGACTCCACCGTGTTCTTCGAGCCGGTATTATTGCCGGTCTCGGTGGTCGAGTGTGTAAGTGAGAGCTTGGTGGCGTCCGCCGGGGCGACGATCATCTGCTGCTCATTGGACCGAGTATAGGCCCCCTTGGCGGCGGCTGTGGTGTCGTCGGTATCCTTGAACTTAAAGATGGCCTGGAACGACTTGTTCGCCGCGTAGACAGCGTTCAGGTCCGTGATGTTCTTGCCGAGGCCCGTGCCATATTCTTTGGCGCCCAGGAAGTCGTTTCCCGAATGCATGTATGTGCCGTTCAGCGTGATTGCGCCCAGCTTCATCTCGTTGCCGAGCTTGATGGCTGATCTGTCCCATACGCTGGCCTGCTTGTCGCTTCGGTCATTGTTATGCTGGCTCAGCAGGAACTGTGAGGTCAACTTGCTCCCGGACCACGCCTTGTCGCCGCCGACCCCGATCACGGTCTTGCCCGCGTTCGGGTTCTTGGGATCGTCCTGAGCATAAAGGCCGGTGACGTTGAGATTGGCGTTGGAGTCCTGCAAGAGGTTGACAGTGACAGGCACGTTCATCTTGCCCGAGGTTGCCACGGACTTGCCCGGCACGATCTTATAGGAGACGCGGATTATCGCATCGTTTACAACAATCGAGTTGAACGAGATGATTCCCTTTTCGGAGTCGATATTGTAGTCGGCGCCCTTGCGCAGCGTCCTGCCGCCCAAGACCACGCTCATGCTGTCCATGGCCATTCTGGTGTATGACAGCGGGTAGGGGCCCTTGTTATTGTGCCCGACCACGACGTCGGTGATCATACCCGTCGCTGAATCGACGGCGTTTTGCGACAGGCTTGGAGACGTCACCACGGGCACGGCAAAAAGCGCCGCTAATATGGCAGCCACTCGCCTGCTTATGATCCTCCCCAATGACATTACCCTCGCGTCCTCCTGCTACGAGTGCATCCCCTTTCAATAAGACGACGGAACACGATACATGTTCCCATTCCACGTCTACTCTAATGTACCACCATTTAGCAAGCTCTGCAAGTGGGATTTAGAGGCTGGAGAAGGGAAGGGAATTTCGTCACGAAAGAACGAAAGGAACGAAAGCACGAAAGGGAATTGGGCATAGAGTATAGGGCTTAGGGGAACAGTACCCCGTAGGCCCTGAGTAGCCCAGTAGGAGCTATCTATTTTAGACAGAGCCTGGTGGGCGTATCGAAGGACCGGGTAATTCTCAACCAAGCCCTCTACCTTCGCAGCCGCCCTTCGATACGGCCTTTCGGCCTACTCAGGGCTTACGGTGTACTCGACCCACACTTGGGGCTTGGAGGTACTATTCCGACTCTTTCGTCCTTTCGTTGTTAAATCTCCTTCGTGTCTTCGCGACAAGACAGCCGCCGACACGCCCCAATGCGTAAGGAGGTAATTTCGGTCCCTTGATATAATCTATAATTGCTTCCAGGCGCATTTGGAGGGGTGGGGATGAGAGTTGCGTGGGTGAGTTTGTTGATTGCGGTGTGCGTGGTCATGTGGGCTGGCGCGGCGTATGGCGGCGGGAAGAGTATCGTTGGCACGTTGATTTCTCCGTCGGGGGATACCGGCGCGCTGGCGCTTCGGACTGACAAGGAGACCGTTACCATACAGTCGGTGGCTGGGGCGAAGATTCTGCGCGGACAGGTGGGAATGGACTTTCGCCGGGTTACCGCGCGCGAACTGGCTCCGGGCGATCAGATTACCGCCATTCTCGATCAGAGCGGCCGCGCGGTTACGGTTAAGGCGCTGTTCGGCATCGTGAAGGGCGACTTCGCGGGGATGCAGTCCGGCAGATTGCGCCTGCGCGATGGTCGGGAGGTGCCGCTCAATGACCAGACGCAGGTCGTTCTACTCGATGGCCGCATCGGCAGGGTATTGGAGATCAAGCCAGGCACGCTCCTGATCTGTCGCGTGAACCCGTCCAGCAACGAGGCGTGGACAGTTCTCGCCGCCACCACCGATAAGACCGCGCAGGTCGGCCCCAGTGTCGAGAAGGGCAAGGTCGTTCCGGCGCCTGAGAAAGTAGCTCCGCCCAAGCCGAAGATTCAGTCGATAGCTTACACTGCTCCAGCAGCGCCAAAGCCGGGGGATGTAATCATGGTGGAGTTATCCGGCACCCCGGGCGCGAAGGCGTCGTTCGAGATCAGATACTTTATGCCGGCGGTCCCTATGAAGGAGGTGTCGCCGGGCCGGTATCGCGGGCAAATTAAGGTTCCGGCGGACAAGAGCGTCACCAACGCGCCGGTGGTCGGTTATATGACTCTTTCGGGCGCGAAGGCTTCCCCAGTGCAGGCCGCCAAGCTGGTGACCATCGACGGCGGCATTGAGCCGGTTGTCGCGAAAGAGGAGCCGGCTGTAATCAAGGCCGTCGAGGCGAAGGCTCCGCCTGCGGCGCCTGTGGTTCCGACTCCGGCGGTTCCGGCGCATGTGGTTGTGCCGGTGGTCAAGTTGGACAAAGTCCCCGAGCCGCCCAAGCAACTGAAGAACGTAGCGATAACCATGCCTCCCGATGGCGCCACGATACGGCGTGCGCTTACGATAAAGGGTGAAGCCAGCCCCGATTCTAAGGTGATGGTCACGGTTACTTACTCGAACGGGCTCACGGGCCTGCTGAAGCTGGCCGGGCAAGTGGCTTCACAGACTATCGCCGTGGGTAGTAACGGAGAGTTCGGAATGGGGCCGATCCCGCTCGAGGGGACGCTGGCGACGAAGGGGCTTATCTTTACCGTAAAGGCCTATTACCCCGACCGCGAGGACCACGGGACAGCGATGATTACGGTCACTGGAGACAGAAGTTAGGGAATTGCTGATTGCAGATTGCAGAATGCAGAATGAAGGGAGGATCCTTCCCCAATCTGCAATCTGCAATCATCAATCTGCAATTCTTCTTAGGGGGGCGACGTAGTGAGATTGCCGGGGCGAGTCGGCAGGGCGTTTGAGTTTCTGAAGACGGTCTTCAGCGAATACTCGAAGGATAACGGCAGCCTGGTGGCTGCAGCGGTCAGTTTCTACGCGTTCCTGTCGTTGATACCATTGATTCTGCTGGCGATAGCGATTGGGTCATACTTTTTGGGGTCGCCCAGGCACGCCGAGGACCTGATCCTTTCTCTCGTCAGGAAGAACGCTCCGGCGTTGACAGTCCAGGGCGGGTTCGATATCAGGAAAGTGGTGGAGCAGGTTATCCGGGGCCGGGGCGCGGCGACCGGATTTGGATTGATAACGCTGCTGTGGACGGGGACATCAGTCATCTCGAACTTCGAGAACGCCATCAACCTGGCATGGAACGTTGAGCAAAAACGCGGTTTTGTGAGGCAGAGGCTGTTGGCTGTTGGGCTGCTCTTGATGATGGGCATGCTGCTGGGGGTGTCCGTCGGCATCACGGCGACTATAAACGCGGTCAGGAAGCTGCAACTGCCGATAGTTGACCTCGCTCCCGGCTGGGCGTGGGCGCTCGTGGGGTACGCGGTTCCGATCCTGATCACGATTGCAACGTTCACGCTCTTTTACAAGATCATCCCCTATACGCGGGTGCGATGGGCGGAGGCTCTGATCGGCGGTGTGTTCGCGGGGGTTCTATGGGAGATTGCGAAGTTCGGCTTCAGTTACTATGTCACCAATTTCGCGAACTACAGCGCGGTCTACGGCTCGCTGGCGGGTGTGATTCTGCTGCTGGTTTGGATCTACTACTCAGCTATTGTCACCATACTTGGGGCTGAAGTGGCTTCGGTCTGGGCCGGCAGGCGGCTATGAAAGCTCCTAAACGAAGAACAGCCCACGGGTAACACACCCGCGGGCCAAGAACGGACATTCAATCCGCAATCCGAAATCCAAATAGATTAGGCCACCTTCAGCCGAGCCACATGCCCGTGCGCATCGTTGCTGGGCCTCGTGCCCAGGAGACAACCCACTGATGGACGCAGTACGCCCTTAAAGAAGGTTGTCCACTGCAACTTCCTTTTGCACACACAGCATTCGTCCTGGTGCCTATCGTTTTCTGCTCCACACCAGAAGCACTTAACCATATTGTACACGCTCCCTCCAAAGGTGACGACAACGGCAAGGGGCGCCGGAGCCATCGAGCTACCACGTTGCACAAACCGTACCAACAGGCCCATCCATAGGCCATGTGGGGCGAAAATCCCCATAATGATTGCTTGCCCGCTTGCTTGCCAGATATACCCAGCAGACACACGGTTCAAACTTACATCATACGAGATGGGCCGTGTTAAGGATGAGGTCATATTTACTGCAGAGGCAGAAGGTAATTGCAGAATGCAGAATGCAGAATGCAGAATGGCCTGTGATTGAGAGGTTCCTTCATTCTGCATTCTGCATTCATCATTCCTCATTTCCCTGTTATCCTCACCGGTTTTGCCCGCAAATCCCGTGTTCAGGAGCAACGTGCGGTGGTTGTGGCACGCTATATGCACAACATTTGACTGAAGCGCAGGCCGGTGTTAACATAGGTTTCTGTGCCGCCACATAACCGTCAAGCAAGCAACCATCATTGTGCAATACAGCGGGGACGCCTCCCGCCGCCGGGAGGCCGACCTGTGGGCTATCAAGGAAGGTTAACGTGATCAATAGCTGGAGCACAAGACCCAACGTGGAACGACTTAATCACGGACTGCCGCTCATAGCGGCCGACCCTTGCGGCTGGGACGACGGGTTCACCCTCAATCCCACGGCTGTCCGCCTCGAACGATCCCCGCGAAACGATGAGTTGATAAAGGACATGCTGAAATGCCGCGGTCTGGATCACCCGCGGCTCAGCGACGGCGTGATTGCCGTATTCTACAGAGGGATACCCAGGGAAGTTGCAGGCCGTCCCGCATTGAGGTCCTCGGTGGGACTTGCCGTCTTCACTCCCAAGCTCGAGCTGATCAAGAGGCTCAAGCATCCGGTCGTTGTTCCGACGGATGATCCCTTGGGCTATGATTATGGGGGGGTGGAGGACCAGCGCATTACCCGGATCGGTGACACTTTCTACATGCTCTACTGTGGTTTCAATCCCAACCTGCCTGTTAAGCACAACATACATATCTGCATGGCCGTCTCCGATGACCTGACAAACTGGAAGAAGCTCGGGGTGGTGTGCGGGAACGTCAATGATTATCCCAACAAGGACGCCGTCATGCTGCCGCGCGCTATCGACGGCAGGTATATGATGTTGCACAGGCCGATGATCGGGTGCCAGAGCGAGTTCAACATAGCCCTCGCGGTGAGCGACTCTCCGACTGGCACATGGACCGATCTGGGCACGATTATGACCGCCGCGCCGGACCCTCGATATCATATTTCATGGCTGGGCGCGGGCTCCGCCCCACTCCCGCTCGGCGATAACCGCTACCTCGTGGATTACCATACCGGCAATTACCATTTTACCGGTGAGAGGGACTACTCTGCCGGCTACGCCATCCTGAACTTCACCGACTTCGACAATGACCGGGTAAAATCGGTGGTCGAGAGTCGTTGTGAGTGCATAATAGAACCCGAAACTCCTTATGAGGTCAACTCCCCCTGGCCACACGCGAAGACCCTGAACTGCGTGTTTCCCGCCGGAAGTTTTGTTTGCGGGAACGAAATCGTCATGCTCTACGGTGGTGCGGATGCGTATGTCCTCGGGGCGCGGTTCCGGCGGGACGAGATGGTGGGGTATTTGACGGCTGTGGGCACAGGGCCGGGCTGGAGAAGAATGGCTGTGGGGAAGTAAGCCATGCCCAGCCCCTGTCTTGTCTTGCAGATGCGGTAATCCTTGTCACACTGACGCTGTACCTTGTCATCCTGAGGAGGCACGACGAAGGATCTGCTTTTAACCCTTCGTTGTAGTTCATACCTTCAGTGCAAAGCAGATTCTTCGCCTTCGGCTCAGAATGACAAGAATGGGGGGTCAGCACGACAACACCTAAGGCTGCGGAATGGCTAATGATCTCCTTGCTCGAACCGCGGTATGGCTGATAGAAGTTGGCGGGTGTATTCCTCGCTAGGGCGGTCGAAGATGTCGTCCACAATACCACGCTCGACGATGCGGCCCGATTCCATCACTATCACGTCGTCCGCCATATAAGCCACCACGTCGAGGTTGTGGGTGATGAAAAGATATGTCAGACCGTGCTTGCTCTGGAGCGTACGCAGGAGGTTGAGCACCTGGCTCTGGACTGATGCGTCGAGCGCGCTTGTGGGTTCGTCCAGGACGATGAACCGGGGACTTACCGAGAGCGCGCGGGCGATGGCGATTCGCTGGCGCTGGCCGCCGCTGAACTCGTGAGGGTATCTGTCCAACGCCGCGGGTGGGAGGTTGACTTCGTCCAGCAGTTTCAACGCGCGTTCCTCACGCTCCTGTGGTGTCTCGCCGATTCCGTGGATGATCATGCCCTCGGTGAGCGTCTCGCGCACTGTAAGCCGGGCGTTCAGGGAGGCGTAGGGGTCCTGGAAGACGACCTGCATATCACGCCGGAAAGCGAGCCGGTCCCTGCCACGCCGGTTGACTACAGGCCGGCCATCGAAGAGCACTTCACCCGCGCTCGGAGCGAGCAGGTCGAGGAGCATCAATCCGACCGTGCTCTTGCCGCTGCCGCTTTCTCCGACGAGCGCAAGCGTCTCGCCGCGCGGGATGTCGAAGCTGACGTTGTCCACCGCAATATTCCATTCTCGCGGGGTAAACAGGCCCTTGCGGAGCGGAAATCTCTTCGTTAAATTGAGAACCGAGAGAATCGGCGTATTGCTCATTGTCGCGCCTCCTCCTCGGACTCTCGGACTTCCGGACCGCCGGACTTCGTATCATATAGATTGCACCGCACGGTCACTCCGTCGCCGAAGTCGATCACTCTCGGCGCCTCTTGGGCGCATCGGGTCCAGCGATGAGGACATCGAGGCTCGAAGCGGCAGGCCGGAGGCCAGTCCGCGGCCTCGGGGACGCGGCCTTCGAGCATGGCAAGGTCCTGACCTCGCCGCGAGCGTGAAGGGCGGCTGGCGAGCAGGCCCCTGGTGTATGGGTGGCGCGGATTTCTGAAGATCGTTCGAGTTGGGCCGGACTCCACGATCTGGCCCGCATACATCACGGCGACCTTGTCGGAAACCTCCGAGACGATCCCGAGATCGTGGGTGATGAGCAGAACCGCCATTTTGGTCTCTTGCTGAATGTCGCGGATTAGCTTGAGAATCTGCGCCTGAACGGTGACGTCGAGCGCGGTGGTCGGCTCATCGGCGATCAGGAGCTTCGGGCGATTGACGAGCGCCATCGCTATCATCACGCGCTGCCTCATCCCCCCGGAAAGCTCGTGCGGGTACTGCCGCATGGCCTGAGCGGGGTCGGCAAGATCGACCAACGCAAGAGACTCCCTTGCTCGCTCCCTTGCCTCCTTCGCGGAGGTCTTGTTGTGCAGCCGTATCGCCTCGACAAGCTGCGCGCCGATGGTGAATGTTGGGTTCAGACTGGTCATAGGCTCCTGGAAGATCATCGCGATCTGACTGCCGCGTATCAGCCGCATCTGCTCCCAGGTGTAGTCCAGGAGGTCTTTGCCGTTGAAGAGGATCCGGCCGTCCTCGACGTATCCCGCCGGCTCCGGGACTAGCTGTAATATCGACAGCCCTGTCACGGACTTGCCGCAGCCCGACTCGCCGACAATTGCCAGCGTCTCGCCTTCATCGACCGAGAAGTCGACGCCGTCCACCGCCCGCGCCGTGCCGCTCGGGATTCGGAAATAGGTCCGCAGGTTTTCGACCGATAGCAACGGCATCTAGGAACTCCTCAGACGGGGGTCGATGGCGTCACGTAGCGCATCCCCGAGTATGTTGAACGCTAGAACCAGGATAAACAAGGCGGAGGATGCCGATATTAGGTTCCACCAGATTACCGGCTCGCGCGCAAGTTCCATGCGAGCGGAGTCGATCATATTGCCCCAACTTCCGACCCCGGCCTGGACGCCGAGTTGCAGGTAGGACAGAATGGCCTCCGAGAGTATCAGGCCGCTGATTCCGAGCGTGACGGAGATGATGACTATAGGCATCAGGTTGGGCAGGACGTGGCGGAACAAAATACGGCCATGGCTCGCGCCCAGTGCCCGTGCGGCCCGGACATATTCGCGGTCGCGGTGCTTCAGGGTCTCGCCGCGCGATAATCGGCACAGCCCCACCCACGAAGTGACGCCCAGAGCGATGCACATCTGCACGATGCCGCGACCCAGCACCATCATCATGGCGATCAGAAGCAGGATGCCGGGAATGGAGTCCAGCACGGTATAGAGATACTGGATCGCATCATCTACCCGCTTCCCGAAGTACCCGGCCATCATTCCGAACAGCAGCGCGAGAGGCGTGACGATGAGCGATGTCAGCCCGCCAAGCAGAAGCGCCGTTCGGCAGCCCTTAAGAGTCATATAGAGCACGTCCTCACCGACGCCGTCGGTGCCAAGCAGATGCCTCCCCATCAGCTTGTGCGGACTCGGCTCACCCGTGGTCACCGTGGCCATGGGAGCCGAGTAGGTGCGTTCCTTCGGACGCTGGAATGCTCGGTCTATGATCGTCAAGTAGGGCTCGTTTCGCCCACTCTGCCAGCCGATACTATCGAGCAGAGCCACGGTCCCGTAGAGGGCGATGATGGCCAGCGCGGCCATCGCGAGATAGTTGTGGCGGAGGCGTCGATAGGCCTCCGCCCAGATCGGCTGGCGTCCCGCCCGGACGACTGCGACTATTAGGATCACCACTACTACTATCGGGATCAGGTTTTGCAATGTCATACTCAGCATAGTATTTGTTGGTTTTCGGGTTTCGTGTTGGCGGGTTATGAGTTGAAGGGAGCGCATTCCCTAACCCGTAACTCGAAACTCACAAACCCATAACTCACTCAAGCCTCACCCTCGGGTCCACAAGTGCATAGCAGATGTCGGTGAGGGCCGCACCTATGATGTAAAGGACCGTTCCGAGGAAGACCATCGCGCGGACCACGGCGAAGTCCTGGCTGTTGATCGCGTCCACCGTCATCGTGCCAAGTCCTGGGATTCCAAAAAACGACTCCAGCAGAATGCTTCCCATCATAATGAACGGAAGCGACAGTATAGTCTTTGTCACAATTGGGATCGACGCATTCTTGAGGACATGCTTGAAGAGTACAGCCTGCTCGCTGACTCCTTTGGCGCGCGCCGTGCGCACGTAGTCTTGGTTCATCTCCTCCAGCATGATAGTCCGGTAGAAACGCACGTTGCCCCCAAGGGCCGAGATGAGCCCGATCACCATCGGCAGGAGCGCGAACTTTACCGCGTCAAGCCCGCGTTCGTAGCCGGCCAGCGGCAGGTAGCGAAGCAGCTTGCCGAAGACATACTGCCCCCCGATGATATACACAATGTATGTGATGCTCATGAGGAGCACGCACAGGAACACCCCCCAGACGTCCAGGTAGGTCCCTCGGTAATAAGCGACCAGCAGCGCGACAGTGACTGAGACGATAAGAGTGGAGAAGAATACCAGCGCCGCGACGAGCGATGACGGGCCGACTCCCGTGCGGATCTTGTTCCATATCGGCTCACCGGTCGCATCCGAATTGCCGAACCGCATGAGCAAAAGCTCCGACATGTGCTTCTTAAACTGATCTGATAGCGGCTTGTCGTAGCCGTGCTGTACGAGCCAGGCCTTGATCTGCACGGGGGACGGGTTCTTAGCCGACAGGTTCCGACGTGCCATCATTTGCGGCGAGCTGACAGTATAGAAGAGCAGGAATGTGAGGAGCGATACCCCCACCAGAATAGGTATCGCATATAGTAGGCGTCTGACAAGGTAGCGCAGCATTAGTTAGTCCCTCCGGTATGCGTGCGTACCTTGCGGTTGCGCCGTTTTCGTACGACCCCGGCGGCTGGCACTGTCCCCAATATGAGGAACACAACGAGCGCGATTGCGGGCAGGTAGTTCGGCTTATTCCACTCTGCCTGCAGACGCGCGCGCTCAGGACCGTCTACCCGCAGATACTTCATTACGTCGTTAGCGACCGCATGCGGCTTGACGTTCGACAGCCAGCTATTGAAGAGCATCAGCGTGTCGGTGTGGTAGAGGTACAGCCAGGGACAGTCTTCCACGGCGACCTCCCGCAAATGGCGGATGATCGCCATGCGGGCCGGACCGTCGTCCATCGAACGCATCTGCTCGAACAGGCGGTTGTACACAGGGCTGTTATACCCGCTGACGTTAGGGCCTTTGTTCTTTGTGTTCGGGCCGTATAGCAGCAGGGCGAAGTTCTCCGGGTCGGGGTAGTCCGCCACCCATCCCCTGAACACAAACTGGAATTCGCGATTGTCGATCTTGTCCTCAAGGACTGCAAACTGCCAGCTTCGCGGCTCCATGCGGACGCCAATGGCCTCGAACTGCTTGGCAATCTGGCCCAGCACCTGGCGAGCGCCGGCGCCTGTCGCGGAGTTGTCATAGTAGATTGTCAGTCGGTCTCCAGTCTTGCGGTCTATCCCGCCCGGATATCCGGCTTCCGCAAGCAGCTTCTTTGCTTTGTTGATGCTGTACTGACGATAGGGGTTGCGGTAGTTAGGATCGAAACCGGGAATTCCGGAGGGGATAAGGAACTGTGCCGGACGCCCGTTACCCTGTAGGTAGAGGTCTATGAATGCCTGTGCGTTGAATGCGACCGAAATGGCCTGGCGTACCTTCCTATTCCTTGGCGTATAGCCGCCCACGACAGGGTCACTCATATTGAACGCGAAGTAATAGACGACCGGGCCGGAGGTCCTCCGGAGTCCCACGCCCTTATCAACCATTCCTTGAGAAAGCGTCCCTTGGCGCGTCATGGCCTGATTCACACTTATGGCCGAAAAGTCCTCTTGTGTGGCGCCCCAGTCTAGATAGCCCTGAAGAAACAGGTTCCACGCTGTGAGGCCTTCTTTAATTACCCTGAGAACGATCTTGTCCGCGAACGGCAACTGCTTGCCGGCGTCCTTCAGAAGCCCGGCCTCACGGTCTCCGGGCATTCCGTCCGATGGATAGACCTCGAAGTTCCGGTTCGGATTGGCCTTCAGCACGATCTTGAGCTTGGGTGAATGCTCTTCAAGCAGATACGGCCCACTGCCGACAGGATGGCGCGCGAAGTCTTGTCCGTAGCGCTCGGGGGCCTCGTGAGGAATCGGCGTCGTGAAGTGCATCGTCATAAGATAGCGGAACTGCGGGTAGGGCTGGCTCAACAGGATCCGGAAAACGTATGGGTCGTGAGGGTCCAATTGCAGCCCTTCGACCGGGCGCTGATAGTCAGCCGGTAACCCGTGACTCTGGCGGTCGCGATTGTAGTCGGCATACTCGTGGAGTCCGATGATCTTGTCCTCAAAGAAGCTCAGGACCGGGCACGGAATGGCGGGATCGGCCATCCGGCGGAAACTGTAGATAAAATCCGCCGCCTTGATGCCCCGGCCTTTGCCGTGCGGGAAGCATGGATCATCCTGGAATAGCAAACCCTTCTTTATGCGAAACGTCCATGACTCGCCACGCGCTCCGACCGTCCGGCCATTTTCCTTGACGGAATAGACGTACGGCTCGCGCCTGGGCTGCTCGGCTCCGAGGTTCAGCTCCAACACGAACGGGTCGCGCTTGAGGTAGTGATAACGGAAATAGGCCGGATAGATGAGATCGACGATCTGCGCCTCCGTTACCGTATAGGAAACGCTCGGGTCGAGAGTCTTGGGGTCATCTATAATGGCTCGGTATAGCACGGGTCGTGCGGTCGCGCCGCGTGGGTATGGGTTGTTGCCGCACCCGGACAGCACTATTAAGAGAACCAGAATGATCGCAACGGCCAGAACGCGCACTTCATCCCGGCCTATCCTGAGCCTGCTCACTATCTTATATGACTGCATTCGTATAATATCGGTGTTCCTGACCGTGGGTAGTTGAGGCCATTATATGAAAGGTTCTGTACGGTGTCAAGCAACTGAGGACGCGCGAAACTGCTTGACGCTGGTTTGTGCGGGATGTTATCATAACTTAAGAAGAATCGCCCGGCAGTTCAGGAGTGGGCCGAAATGGAAAGCGCGTTGAGTTCCCAGGATCGAAGTCAAGTTTGCTCGCTGGAGATGGCCTGTTTTACAGTGGACTCGAAGTTCAAAAAGGAAATACAGGACCTCTGCGGCGAGAATGTGTTAAGCTGCTACCAGTGCGGGGAGTGCACCGCGGGATGCCCGGCGGCATTCTCGATGGATATCAGTCCCAACCAGATCATGCGAATGGCGCAGGTTGGTATGCGGGACGAGGTGCTGTCCAGTTCGGCTATATGGCTGTGCGCCGGGTGTGAGACGTGCGCGACCCGCTGCCCGAGGGGCGTCGCCTTATCGAAAGTGATGGACGCCTGTCGTCAACTCGCCATCAAGTCGGGCAAACGCGTGAGCGAGCCCAACGTCCTGAAGTTCCACGAAGAGTTCCTCAAGGAAGTGGCCCGCAATGGCCGCGTGCATGAGATCAGCCTGATCGGAATCTACAAAATGCGAAGTAGAAAGTTCTTCGATGATGTCCTCTCCGGCGCGCAGATGTTCCTGAAGGGCAAGTTGGGGCTGATTCCGAGCCGCATCAAGGGACGCGGGGAAGTGCGGGGGCTGTTCGCAAAGAAGTAGCGGAAAGCCTTGTTCTTGGTTACTATGCATATCCGTGAGTGGTGGCGTGTGCCCGCACCCGTGAAGAATTGCACAATGTTATGACTCATTTCGCGGTTTCGCCCTTTCGCGTTTTCGCGATTAAAATGAAACTTTAGTTGCTTCGGCTGCATGCAACCGAAGCAGCCAATGAGGACCTTACGCTATGAAATACGCATACTTTCCCGGTTGCAGCCTGGAATCGACGGCCAAGGAGTTCGGCGAGTCCACTCACCTTGTGGCTGAGGCGCTGGGTATCGAACTGAGGGAGATTCCCGACTGGAACTGCTGCGGCGCGACCTCGGCGCATAACCTCGATCATAAGCTGAGCGTCGCCCTGCCCGCGCGGAACCTCGGGATCGCCGAGAGCATGGAGATGGGCATCATCGCGCCGTGCGCCGCGTGCTACAACCGTATGCGTTCGGCTGAGGTTGAGCTTCGGGAGAACGAGACTCTCAGAAATGAGATCAATGCGCTGCTCGACAAGCCGTTCACGGGCAAGACAACCGTCCGCTCGGCGCTGGAGATATTCACGAATCAAATTGTTCTCGACAAGGTCGCTGAGAGGGTGTCGAAGAAGCTCACCGGTCTGAAGCCCGCGTGTTACTACGGCTGCCTGCTCGTGCGGCCGCCGAAGGTGCTCGGGTTCGACGATCCCGAGGACCCCAAGAGCATGGATAAGGCGATGGAGATAGTCGGCGCGGAGCCGGTCGAGTGGTATTTCAAGAACGAGTGCTGCGGGGCGAGCTTCGGCCTGTCGAAGAGTGAGATAGTGATCAAGCTCACCGGCGACATCATATCCAACGCCAAGAAGCACGGCGCGAACTGCATCGTCACCGCCTGCCCGTTGTGCCTGACGAATCTGGAAATGCGCCAGGCTGCCGCGGGCAAACTGCGAGGCGAGGATCTCACGATGCCGATCTTCTACTTCACCGAGTTGCTCGGCCTTGCGATGGAGGTCCCCGGCGTGAAGAAATGCTTCGCGAGCCATTTGGTGGATGTCAACCCCGCGCTGGATGCGATTGGCAAGGTAAAGCCGGAGCCGGCGGCGGTGGAGGGATAGCGTGAAGAGCGCAGAACAATCCAAGGCAGCGAGAGTCATGGCTGAACCCATGCGATAGCCCTGTGTCGAGCCACTATCGTGGCAAGGCCGGGGCGTCAGCGTGGGAGGCCATGAATGAAGCGTCATACACGGGCTCACGTTCGTGAGCAGAGGAACCGGTGGATTCGCAAGCGCATCGGGCAACTTCGCAGAGTCTATTCCGGGTGGCCCGGTTATGAGCGCCCTGCGCAACTGGGACCGTCCGCTGGGATCGCTCAGCAAGAAAGACCCCTGGGACTGCGGCAGAACGCAATGCGGGATTTGCAGACAATTGGGCAGTCAACATCGCGATCTTAGGGAACGGGCTGCTGTGAAGTGCGCGTTGCTCGATCTGGAAGTTAGAATCGCTGAAGGGATGAATAGGGAGTGAATCGCTGAAATGGATGTCCCGATTCAGCGTTTTATGATCTTCAGCGTCTCAGCGGTTCAATAAGGAATAATTATGGCAAGAATCGGCGTATTTGTTTGCTGGTGTGGGTCGAATATCGCGAAGACGGTGGATGTGGTCAAGGTCGCCGAGGCGGCTAAGGATATGCCCGGCGTCGTCTACTCGACCGACTACAAGTATATGTGCAGCGAACCGGGCCAGAATATGGTCAAGGACGCGATCAACGAGCACAATCTGGACCGCGTGGTCATAGCGTCGTGCTCCCCCAGGCTGCACGAGCCTACCTTCCAGCGGTGCCTTAAGGACGGCGGGCTGAACTCGTATATGGTCGAGATGGCGAACCTGCGCGAGCACTGCTCCTGGGTTCACGACCGCACACCCGAGACCACCGAGAAGGCTATCGACCTCGTGCGGATGGCGGTCGCCAAGGTCGCCAAGAACGAGCCACTGTTCAGGAACGAGATTTCCCTGGAACGGCGCGCGCTGGTGATCGGCGGAGGCGTCGCGGGGATTCAGGCCGCGCTGGATATCGCCGACGCAGGGTATCCCGTCGTGCTGGTCGAACGCACGCCGTCTATCGGCGGCCACATGGCGCAGTATGACAAGACGTTCCCCACGCTCGACTGCGCCGCGTGCATCCTTACGCCGAAGATGGTCGATTGCGCCAGCCACCCGTTGATCGAGATAATGTCCTACTCGGAGGTCGAGGAGGTCAAGGGATTCGTCGGCAACTTCGAGGTCACTATTCGCAAACGCGCGAAGAGCCTGGATGAGGACAAGTGCACCGGCTGCGGGATGTGTCTGGAGAAGTGCCCGATCAAGAACATCCCGAGCGAGTTCGACGCCGGTACCGGTCTGCGCCGCGCGATATATCGACCGTTCCCGCAGGCCGTCCCGAACAAGCCCGTCATCGACCGCGAGCACTGCCGCATATTCAACGATCAGAAGTGCGGGGTCTGCCAGAAGATTTGCCCGACAGGAGCGATTGACTACGATCAGCAGGATACGGTGCTCACGGAGAAGTTCGGCGGGATCGTGGTCGCGACCGGGTTTGACACATGGAATCACGCGGCGATGGGCGAATACGGCTATGGCAAGTATCCGGACGTGATCTCGGCGATACAGTTCGAGCGCATTATGAACGCCTCCGGCCCGACCGACGGCCACATCGAGCGCCCGTCCGATGGCAAGACGCCGGAGTCCATCGCGTTCATTTCCTGCGTCGGCAGCCGCGACGATTGCCACGGCCATGCGTATTGCTCCAAGGTCTGCTGCATGTATAACGCGAAGCAGGCCCTGCTCGTGAAGGACAAGCTGCACGATGTCGAGACCTACGTTTTCTATATGGATATCCGCGCGAACGGCAAGGGCTACGAGGAGTTCGTCCGCCGGACCATCGAGGAATACGGCGCGAACTATATCCGGGGCCGCGTCAGCAGGATATATCCCGACGACGGCAAGATGGTCGTGAAGGGCGTCGATACGCTGCTGGGCAAGCAGGTGGAGGTGCGCGCGGACCTGGTTGTCCTCGCGACCGCCATGCAGCCTCAGCCCGATGCCAAGGACCTTGCCCGGAAGCTGGGCATCTCGACCGATCAGTACAACTGGTTCTCCGAGGCTCACCCGAAGCTCAAGCCGGTCGAAGTATTGACTGACGGCATCTATCTCGCCGGAGCATGCCAGTATCCGAAGGACATTCCCGATACGGTCGCGCAGGCATCGGGAGCGGCGAGCAAGGTGATCGGCCTGTTCAGCAAGGCGGCGATTCTTTCGGAGCCGATGATCGCGAACATCAACGAAGACACCTGCGCGGGCTGCGGTTTGTGCACGGAGGTCTGCCCATTCACGGCGATTGAGCTTATCGAAGTCGTCGACCGCGAGAAATCGACCCGTGAGAAGCAGGTAATGAAACTTGTCGCCAAGGTCAACGAGGGCATCTGCAAGGGCTGCGGAACCTGCGCGGCGGCCTGTCGGAGCCTGTCGGCTAATCTGCGCGGCTTCGAGGGCAAGCAGATATTGAACGAGATCGACGCTCTGGCGGATATGGTGAAGGCGAGGAAGTAAGGAAGTTGCCTAGCAAAGTCATTATTGCAGTCTTACTTTGTGCCCTGGGGTTGCCGGTGGCAGCCTCTGTGGAGATCATCCCCACCGCAGTCGGTAACAAGTGGGAATACGAGAGCGTCAAGCTTACGCGGGCGACCATTGAGTACAAGGGGCGAATGGTTGCCAAGATGAATGACACCAGTTCCGGCGCGTGCATCTATGAAGTGCTATCGGTGGATAACACCAAGGGCGAGCCGGTTTACGACTATGTCGAGAGCACGAGCATGCGCTCGACCGGGACCGGTTCTCTGAGTAGCGACAAGTCGGAACTTATGATCACTAATGGCCCCGATGGGCTGAAGATATTATCCATCGAGAACGATTCGTCGGACGGTAAGACGCCGGTGAAGCAGAGATACGACCCGCCGCTCATGTATTTCAGCAATGATGCCATTGCCGGGAAAACCTGGGAAGTCGGCACGATGCGCGACGGCGAGGTCACGAACCTGATGACGGCAAAGGGTGTGGGCAGAGAGACGGTCACCGTCCCCGCGGGCACGTTCAAGGATTGCCTGAAGGTAATATACATCAGCGACGATATATCGGGCTCGATGGAGATTATGGGTCAGAAGTTTACGTTTACCTCCGGCAAGAGCCGCGGCATCTATTGGATCGCCGATGGCGTAGGGGTTGTCAAGGAATTGGAAGTATCGACCTCAACATCCCAGGCTCCCGGCCCCGGCGGCGGATTCGTTACGATGGAGGGGGCGACGGCTACAGTCACCGAACTCAAGCCGGGGTATGTGATAAAGAAATAGTTATCGGTTGTCAGTTGACAGTTGACAGTTTGGTGCGGCTGACAACTGACAACCGACAACTGTCAACTGAAAACTGTGAGTGAAGCGAACATGTCAGAAGAAACAGCAACCATAGAGACTAAGACCGAAGAGACCAGCCAGCCGCGAGAATGGCAGCCTGCGATCCTGGGAATTTTGTGCAACTGGTGCAGCTACGCGGGCGCGGACCTTGCCGGGAGCGCGAGAATGCATTACCCGGAGATGATCCGCATAGTCCGCGTGCCATGCTCGGGCAGGGTGGACCCGATGTTCGTTCTGAAGGGGTTCCAGAAGGGCTTCGACGCCGTGATGGTCCTCGGGTGTCACCCGGGTGACTGCCACTATGCCAAGGGCAACTACTATGCCCGCAGGCGCATTGCCTTGCTCACGGACCTCTTGAAGAGCCTGGGGATTCCCGAAGAGCGGTTCCACTTCGAGTGGGTTTCCGCCTCGGAGGGCAATCGGTTTGCCGAGTTGGTCACGGATATGACCGAGAAGATCAAGAAACTCGGGCCATTCGAGGGCGTCGCGCCGCAACAATAGTCGGCGGTCAGCGGTCAGCCGTCGGCAGTAACATACTTGATGGGTGGCGATCTCCGAATCGCCACCCCAAAGCCAATCGGGGATTTCCCAATCCCCTAACCTGATACCAGGAAGTAACTATGTCTGAAATCGAAACCAAGATTCGCGAAGAAGCAAAGAGGATACTGGAGAACGGCGAGGTGAGCGTCGTGATCGGGTGGGGCGCGACCAGCGTGCCTTTCAAGACCACGCCCGTCTTCATCACCAAACTCGAGGATGCCGAGAAGCTCGTGTGGAACCCCGCGTGCGTGAACAACCTTGCGGTCTATCTGCCGAAAATGGCAAAGGACGGCAAGGTCGGGATCGTCGCCAAGCCGTGCGATATCAGAAGCACCATCGCCCTTATTCAGGAGCGCCAGATCAAGCGGGAAAACTTATACATAATTGGACTCGGCTGTGGCGGGGTGGTGGATGCATTTAACCTCGACAGCGAGGATTTCCACCTCCAGGACATAACCGCGCTCGATTGGGCGGACGGCGGGCTCAAGGTCACGACCACCAGCGGCGAGCATGCCCTGGATTGCTCGGACTGCCTGCGCGATATGTGCATGGCCTGCACCAAGCGAACGCCTGCGATATTCGATGCGCAGTTCGGCGAGGCGGTGGAGCCTAAGGAGCTTGCCGCGTGCGCGCTGCCGGAGCTTCCCGAGGACCGTCGAAAATATTGGAGCGAACAGTTCTCCAAGTGTATCAGGTGCTACGCGTGCCGGCAGGTGTGCCCGAACTGCTACTGTGAGTCGTGTTTCGCGGATCGGATCGAGCCTAAGTGGACCGCCAAGAAGGCGACCCCCGAGGAGGCCTGGATGTTCCACGCCACCCGCGCGATGCACCTTGCGGGCCGATGCATAGGCTGCGGCGAGTGCGAGCGTGTGTGCCCGGTCGATATACCCGTGGCTGAGCTTGCGCGGGAGTTGGGTAAGGTCATCAAGGAGCGCTACGACTTCGAGGCCGGCGACCCGGACGAAGAGGCCCCGCTGCTGGGTAGTTACAAGGATGAGGATTTTGACCCGGCGCATCATGGGGGATAGGGAGTAGGAGATGGGGGATGGTGGTTGCGGAGCGATAACAAACTTCCGTGATCTGCGAGTCTGGCAGATCGGTATGCAAGTGGTGCAGGATATATATCGTATGACGCAAGACTTTCCGCGCGCAGAGATTTATGGGCTTGCCAGCCAAATGAGGCGTGCGGCAGTCTCCATTCCATCAAATATTGCTGAGGGACACACGCGTGAATCCACGAAGGAGTTCTTGCAGCACGTCTCTATAGCCCAGGGTTCACTAGCGGAGTTGCAGACCCAAACCGAGATCGCGCAACGTTTGGGCTATATCTCAAGTGACGATGCGGGCGAGTTTCTTGCAGCTTCATCGTCTTTGGCGAAGCAGCTTTATTCGTTGCGAAATGCACTCAGTGTCGGTTCGAGGGCAAGCGCGGCGCGGGGCAATCCAGCCCCCAGCCCCTAGCCCCCAACCCCAAGAAGGAACGATATGTCCGATAAAGTCATCTCAAAAGATAAGATACAGGAATACCTGAAGACTTTGGCGGCGAACTATACCGTCGTTGCGCCGATGGAGCGGAAAGACGCCCCGGCGGAGTTTCGGGAACTCAAGGAAGGTGATGAGCCGGTTATCGACGGCAGCAAACAGATGATGCCGCCCAAGGACTATCTCCTGCCGCGTTACGAAGTGCTGCTCAAGATCGACTCGAAGAAGGGCAGCGGGGTGACGGTGGAGACCCCGATGGCTGAGTCGAAGCCGCGCGTCATTATGGGCATGTGGCTGCCGGACGCGCAGGCGATACAGGTGCTGGACCGAGTGTTCCTGGACCATAAGTTCAAGGACCCATACTACGCGGCGCGGCGGGATAGCTCGACGCTTGTGGCGGTGATGCCTGCCACAAAGCGCTGGAGTTGGTTCTGCAACTCGGTGGACGACGTCGAGACCTGGAAGAAGAATGTCGACGTGATCATGTATGACCTCGGCGAGAAGTATTATGTCGAAACCCAGAGCGCGAAGGGTGATGAGATGTGTCAGGGGGCTTTCTTCAGCGAGCCGACCGAGGCCGACACAATCGCCCGCAATCAGGTCTGGGACCTCTTTGCCAAGTGCGAGCCGCTGCCGTTCGCGGGCAAGGCCATGTATGAGAACCTTGCCTGGGACGATCCCGCGTGGGCCGAGATCGCGCAGAAGTGCATCGCGTGCGGGATGTGCAGCTATATGTGTCCGAGCTGCAGTTGCTTCGACATTCAGGACACGGTTTCGGGGACGTGCACCGAGCGCTATCGGTGCCGCGACACCTGTCAGTTCAAGGACTTCACGCTGATGGGCCACGGCCACAACCCACGCGACAAGCAGCTTCCCCGCTCCCGGCAGAGGCTGCTGCATAAGTTCAGATACCAGCACGAGCAGTTCGGCGTGGTCGGCTGCACGGGCTGCGGGCGCTGCGTGGAGTTGTGCCCGGTGAGCGTGGATATCCGCGAAGTGCTGTCAAAGACTTGTTCGACGGAGCGCGAGGAGCCTGCTGAGACGGAGGGCTGAGACTGTAGAATGGTGGACGTAATGATCGATACAGAGCCGAAAGGCAATTCAACAATGAACAATCCCTACGAACCCAAACTCGCGACGGTCGAGAAGATCATCACCGAGACCTGGGATACCAAGACCTTCAGGGCGGTCTTTAACGACGAGGCCCTGCGGGAGAGCTTCGACTACGAGCCGGGGCAGTTCCAGGAGGTGTCGGTGTTCGGGGTGGGCGAGAGCACGTTCTGTCTCACCTCGACGCCGACGCGCAAGGGCTACATCGAGTTCGCCGTAAAGCGGTTCGGATCGGTGACCACGGCCCTTCACGAGCTATCCGAGGGCGATATCGTCGGTATTCGTGCGCCGCTTGGGAACGCATTTCCCTACAACGATTGGAAGGGCAAGAAGTTGCTCTTCATCGGCGGTGGGATCGGCATGGCCCCGATGCGGTCGCTGCTGAATTTCTGCCTTGACAAGAAAGAGGACTACGGCGAGATCACCACTATCTACGGCGCCCGCACCCCCGGCGACCTGTGCTTCAAGTATGAGTTCGACGAGTGGAACACCAAGGGTAAGCTGTATCTGACGGTCGACCAGGGCGATGACGATTGGAAAGATCATGTCGGCCACGTTCCCGGCTACCTCAAGGAACTGGCCCCCAAGCCCGAGAACACCATCGCCATCACCTGCGGTCCGCCGATCATGATCAAGTTTGCCCTGATAGAGTTGGACAATCTTGGATTCAAGCCCGAGCAGATATACACCACGCTCGAGATGAAGATGAAGTGCGGCATAGGCAAGTGCGGCCGGTGCAATATCGGCAGCAAGTTCGTGTGCCTCGACGGGCCGGTGTTCTCATACGCAGAGATCAAGGAACTGCCGCCCGAGTTCTGACAATAGTGCGGAGTGTAGAGTGCGGAATGCGGAGTGAGGAAGGGCGCTTCCCCATTCCGCACTCCCAACTCCACACTCACGAGATCTTTGGCTTTCCAGAGATCGGCAGATTAGCCGATCGATAGTCCTGGATGAATTCATCAACCAGCTTACCGACCCTCGCGCGCAGTTCCAAAACGTGACTTTCGTCAAGCAGAACTATCATACCGCTGGTCCAGGTGGTCGCGGGGACCAGAACGTTTGGGTCTCGGGAGAGCGTCGTTACTTGTATCAACTCCGCGTCGATGTTGGCCGCGTAGACCCCGGAGTCGCTCCTGACCAAACTGACGGCCACAAGCAGGATTGCACCGTCATCTCCGAGGTTTTTTGTGTCATACACTATCTTGATCCCCGCGTTCTCGATTCTTTTTCGGACATCGGACCGGAGCATGTCCTTGGTGAGTCCGTCGTCGGCCAGGTCTTCTTCCGGCGACTGGACTATCAGGTAGAGGCTGTCGAGGCCGCGAAGCGATTCAACCTCGAGATCGGTGCGCGCCGCCTGTGCCGACCCCGCCACGAGCGCGGCAATCGATGCTATGGTATAGGCGAATAGAGCCGCCCTGTTTATCCTCATTCCTATCACCTCCGAGGGGGAATATCCTACGCCGCCCTCTAACAATCTTAGGTTACCCAATCGGTTACAGAACCGTGACGCCAGGTCGCATGTGTGTCGTGTATTTTGCAATAACGGGATGCCGGTCCCGTAATAAGAGGAAAGCGAGA
>JAMCYN010000037.1 GCA_023474015.1 Armatimonadota bacterium | reverse complement strand
CAACTACCGCCCGTATGTCTTCCATCATATCCGCGCGTCTGAGGGCCCTGAGGTTTTCCGTCCTAGGATAGGATATCTGCCCCTGCATATACCAGTAAAGTACAAGAGTCGTCGCATAGTCGTTCTTTGCCTGCAGTATGGTCGCCCTTACGGAGATGGGCTTGGGGCGAGTGAATGTCAGATTGACCGGCCTGTCCTTGGTTATTGGACTCCCGCCTCCCGGCATACACAGGTGCGGGTCGTGAAACGTAAACGTGTCCACAGCCGCACACAGAAACACCTGCACCTGCCTCCCGGTCGTGGCGTCCGTGTAGATGCGACTCAGCAGGTCACCCTTGTTCAGAATCCGCTTGGTGGTCTTATCGATCTCAAGATCGGTGCTGCTCCACGTGCCAAAGCTCGCGGGGAAGTTTTGCCTATCAAGCTTCCCTTTCGGTAGATCATACAACGGCTCGATTGCATTGCTGATGATCGCGAGGCCTACCAGACTCAGCACGGTCGCGATGATCGCCACCTTGGGAACTCGCCACTCGGATCCCACGCGTTCATCATCCTCCGAACCAGACCCGCTTTGGAACCGGAAGTCACCAACCCTGATCAGTTTGGCGATGCCGAAAAGAATAACGAAGCAGATGATCAGCCCGATGTATCCGCTGTAGTCGTGAAACGTATGCATCGCTTCGGCCGACCCGGTCCAAAAGCCGGCGTAGCCGATCATTGTAATTCTCAGCGAGTTGATGAAAACCGCCAGCGGCAGAGACAGCAGCATGAGGAACCATTTCTTCCACCGCGCACCTTCAACAACGTATACGAAGAACCAACTGAAAGTGATCAAGGAAATAAGCAAACGAAGGCCGCTGCACGGCGTTCCCACCATGAGAGGCTGCGGCAGATCGCTGGAAACTATCGTGTTGCCGTACCTCACGATCTCATAGCCCGACCAGTACAGGAACTTTTCGGCAACGCCCGCCGACACAAGCTGAGCACGGGCAGTAGCGGCATCCAACGCCCATGATGCAATCGGAATCATAGTGACAAGGAACGCGACAGGAACGAATAATACCTTTGTCACGCGCCAACCGAACAGCAGCAACAACGTCCCAAAGACTATGCAAAAGAATGTCAGGGTGTGCAGAGTATCAGTATTGATCAGCGTTGTAATGAATTGCAAGGGCACAGACGCGATCAAAATCAGTAAACCCCACCACGACGGCTGGATCTTTGTCCTGGCGAGAGTCCGCCTGTTACACCAAATCATAAACCCGCTGATGAACGGTACTATGGGACCGTGCGAGTAGTAGCTGTCAGTTTCGTTCCATATCACCCACCAGCTCTTGAAAACCGGCCATTGGACTGAAGCGAAAAGAGCACAGACCAGAACAAGAGGCCAGTACGACAAGATGAAGTTCTTCGCTGCCTGGTTGTCGGTTATGTTACTGTTCTCGGGCGACCTGCCCATACGGCGGTTCCTCCAATACTGTTGGCCACGACGCATTAAAAACGCCAGGCCAGAAACCATATTTTCTGGTCTAGCTGCGAATCACGCCTTTCGCGCCGGGCAACCGTGGAGTACCGATGCCCTGGTAGGAGCGGCGATAATGGAAATAGCCACTGCTGTCTTCACGTCTTACTTTGTTGAGCACTACACCAAGCAGCCTGACGCCCACGGACTCAAGCTTTGCGCGCAGTTCAGCCTCACTTCCTCTCGGCACGCGACCCGCCGAATGGACAACGATCGCGCTCCCGACCTGCGCCGCAACCAGCACCGGATCAGGGAAAGTGACTCCCGCTGGGGTGTCGTAGACAACGAAGTCGGCGGCCGCTTTCACCTGATTGTCTAGGTCTTTCATCTCGGCGGACCGAAGCAGCTTCACGGGATTGTCGGGCACCGGTCCTGTCGGAACCAGCAGAAGCCCCTGGATCTTTGTGGGAACCAGGGCGTCCTCAAGGCTCGCGCCGCCGGTGAGCACATTTGTGAGGCCGACTTTGTTCTCGACTCCAAAGATCAAGTGCTGCGTCGGCTGACGCAAATCGGCATCCACGAGCACCACTCGCGCGCCCTCCTTGGCGAGCGCAACGGCCAAGTTGGAAGCCGTGACGCTGCGCCCCACATCCGGCTCGGCGCTTATCATCACTACCGAGTTCACATCCTGATTCTGAGACGCGACCCACAAACTGGAAGTCAACATCTGGTACGCTACGTCCACAACCTCCGAACAATGTTGCCTGGGCAGAGAGTGGGCCCTTGTTCCCGGCACCGCGCTGAGAACCGGCAGCCCCAGGAGCTTCTCGGCCTCTGGTGCGGACTTTACCGTATTGTCCGTGTAGTGAAGCAAGAACGCCGCGCCTATGCCGAGTATGGGGCTGAGTAACAGAGCGAGAATAAGCTTGAGAAGCCCTTTCTGGTTGACCGGAAATACATATGCCGGGTCGATGGTCTTGAGCGAAACCTCATTCTTTGCCTGCTGCTCTTTGATCTTCGCCTCGTCGAGTTTGGTCCTCATAAGGCCATATGTCTGATTAGCCGCCTGAACATCCGTTGCCAATTCTGTATACTTCGCCTGCTTCGCTGGAAGCCCCGCCATCTCCGAGCGTACATCATCAATTACGCTTGAGACGGCCTGCAGCTGGGCGTCAGCGCCCACTTCGTCTACTTTGGCACTTATATATCGGTCAACGGCATTCACGTACACCGGGTTCTTCTGCTCGGTTTTCCCGGACAGAATATATTGCTTCTGAGCCATCTCGCGAAGCTGTTCTCTTAGATCATCAATCTGCCGCTGCACGTTCTGAACATCGGGGTGGTTCGGCCCTCGGCGAGTCTCGCCGGGCTTACCGCCCAGCATTCCTGCCTTTTGGGTCTCAAACGAGATCAACTGCGCCCGGAGTTGCTGCCATTCCGGGTTAATAGCAGTCGATAGTACCGCCACCTCCATAGGTTGCAGTTTCTTGAGCTCGCTCTCTTGCTTCGCGACGCGCGCATGAGCTGCCTGGTATGTGGCTTCCCACTGGTTCAGATTGCTCTTTGCTTGGGTCATTCTCTGCACGGCAGCCACGTTCTGCTGTGTAAGATCGACTACTTCATTTTGTTCCTGGAACTGTCTTAGAGCATTCTGCGCCTTAACCATCGCCAGCCGCGTAGTCAGCAACTGAGCTTCTATGAACTCACGGCTCTGCCTGACCTCGGAGTTGTTGAGTTCACTGTATGCTTTCCTGAACTCCGCCGCGATCACGTCAGCGGCGATTTTTGCCTCGTCCGGATTAGGCAGCGTAACCTCGACAGCCAGGATATTGGAATCCTTGACGGGTTGGACGCTCGTATGCCCCAGAATCTCCTGTGGACTAAATGAAAGATTCAGGTCACTGAGGGTTTCGGCGGCATTACCCATAACCTTCTGGCTGACCGCGATATTGCTGAGGTTGGAAATCCGAAGCTGAATGTCCAACTGCATAAACTGCTCCGGGTACAACGGGGTGCCCTCGCGAGACATCCCTTTTGACTCCATGAGCGTCGTTCGGCCCGTATACTGCTGGACCGAGCGCATGTTATTGTATTGAACAGCGCCGACGCAGATCACCATACCCAGGATGATCAGCCAGCGTCTCCTGCGAATTATTCGATAATAGCGCCAAAACTCCAAGGATTGTTCCTCCCAAACAGACTCAAAGGCCGGGGCTTAGAAAAGCCCAAGTCTCCGAATATAGCTCAGCGATGTGATCGCACTCAGCACGGCGGATATCTTATTCCAATTGGGCTTATTCGTCTCCGGCACGTAGACCACGTCTCCCGGCTGGAGAGCTATGTCTTGCGACAGGTCCGCCTTGTCGAAAAGCCTCCCGAGGTTGCACTTTACCTTCTCGGGCTTGTCGGGACCGCCGCGAATCACGACCGTGGACTTTAGCGACGCGCGTTCCGTGGGCCCGCCGGCCATATTGAGCGCGGTCATAACCGTGGTCCTATCTCTAAGGCTGTACATCATCGGCCTCATCACCTGCCCCATGACGTAGAACTGGTTTTGATACTCCATAGGAGGGATGTTGATGATGTCGCCCTTTTGCAGCTTGGCATTTTGCGAGAGGTCGCCATTGAGCATCTTGCGAAGATCGATCGGGACAGGCTTGTCGGAGCCTTTATGCGTAATGGTCGCCTTCTCAAGCCAGGCGTCACCACTGTAGCCTGCTCGACCAACAGCGTCCAAGATCGTATCGCCGTCCTTGAACGTAACCTCTCCCATATGCGTAACCGCACCCAGCACGCGCACGGTCGGCTGATGCAGGCTTAGGATGGTGAGTTGGACTTTGGGGTTGATGAGGATCTGATCGTCCTCGAACTTTTTGACTATATTGGCGGTCAGCTCACTCTGCGTAAGCCCCGCGGCCTGCATTTCACCCAGATACGCCACGTTTATTTTGCCGTCCGGGGTCACCTGTAGTTGCAGGTTGCTCAACTGTTGCTCACCCCACACGTCGAGCTTGAGAATGTCTTCCTCTTGGATGCGGTAGTTCGCGTCCGCCATGACTGTTGGAGTAGGAGACGATGTCGGCTGCGTATTAGCCGTCGCGCCTGTGCTGACTTCATCGGCGAATACCATGGTGGGGGTGACGGTCAGCACGGCAGCCACCACGCAGCATGCGAGCAGCGCCAGCGTAGCTTTATTCACTAGTACTTTCCTCCTGCTTATGCCAAGCCTGCGTTATCAATTATCGTCCGCTGACCGAGCATCTTTAGGCCGCGCCTGCCTACAGACTCTACTAATACGCGAATCCTCGACATAATGTTCCCGTCGAGCCTATTTACCCAATAGAGTTCAGGCGCTCAAACATTTAGTTCCAGCCTCAAGCCCTGCCTTCCTGAGTATGTATTCCACAAAGTCGATGGATGACCCCGGTATTTGGCACGCTTTGTGCATTATTAGCATTGAGTATAGATTTTCGGGGAGCGTTCCGACCCGCCGACCGACGGCGCGCTGTCACAGGTGTATGAACATAGGCATTCTGCAGCGCCGCCGTTAGTCACAAACACCGCGGAGGCGAGGGCGGAGAATATGGAGAATGAAAAATGATTAAGCGTATTGCTATTCTGGCGTGCGTACTGAGTCTGACGGTTTCGCACGCGGTTATGGCAAAGGAACGGACGCCCGGAGGCTCGTTCCTGAAGTATCGCGCATGTACCGTGAGCGAGCTGAAGAGCGAGATTGCCCAGGACTCGGCGGCCAGAACTAGGTATGCTCAACACTTCCGGTCCACACCCGGTGAACTGGAGAGCTACCTGAACGACGGCGTTAAGCTCGTCGCGCTGAAAAGCCCCACCAGAGTCCAAATGTACTATGTGGGTAAGGGCGGCGCGATCCGCATAAAGACCAAGCTGCTCCCCAAGGGCAGTTATGTCTTCGCAAGCGCCGACGGCACTCCGTTCCTTGCGTGGTCGTGCGGCAACCCTCTGCGCGCGTCGCTGCCGGCTCGAATGGCTTCTAAACCCGCGAAGAAGGCCGTAAAGACGGCTTCAAAGCCGACCGGAGCCGTCGCGGCGCCCGGCCTGTCCAAGAGTCCCGAGCCCTTCGCGGCTCTTGCGCCTGAAACCCCCGCGCCCGTCCCTGAGACAATGGCTCAAGGCGCGGCGAACGCAACCAAAGCTATTGAGACAAAGGTCCTGCCAGCCCCGGTGGAAATAATCACCAACGCGGCGGTTACCGCTCCTCCGGACTTGGTAATGGCTCTTGCGCCGGCTGTCGCATCCGCCGGACCGCTAGCGGCTATGCCAATAGCGGGAGCGGCGGCTATGCCCGCCACGGCGGCAATTGCTCCCGCCGCAATAGGTGGTGGCGGAGGTGGCCTGGGGTGGCTCGGCGGCCTCGCGGGCCTGGGAGGCGCACTCGCGGCCCTCGGCGGAGGTGGAGGTGGAAACGATGGTCCGGCTCCGGCCATACTGCCGCCCACGGACGACAACCCGCCGGTGACCCCGCCGGTTGTCCCGCCGACCGACACGCTGGTTCCAGAACCGAGCAGCCTGCTGGCGCTTGCCACGGCACTCTCCTTTGCGGGCGCGTTCGGCGCCAGGTTCCGAGCGTCAAACCGTAAGGGCTGAGTTCATTCCGACCATATCAGCAATACGTATATAAGCCCGGGGTACCCAACCCCGGGCTTTTTGATTTCATCCAAGGGAAGTCGTGAAGGGAATTTCGCTACGAAAACACGAAAGGACGAAGGCACGAAAGGGATAGGATTAAGGAATAAGATTGTACCCCCGTAAGCCCTGAGTAGGCCGAAAGGCCGTATCGAAGGGCGATTCCGAAGGTACAGACCTTGGTGCGGAATTAGCCGGCCCTTCGATACGCCCACCTACCTTCTTAAGAATATATAGCTCCTACTGGGCTACTCAGGGCCTACGGGGTGCTGTGTATCAGGCAAAGCATAACATGAGATTCCATTTGTTCCCCTTTCGTGTTTTCGTCCTTTCGTGTTTTCGTGGTGAAATCCCTTCCCCGTTTAACCAAGCGTGAAATCATCGGCCGAAAGTGCTATCATGTAAGGGCGAAAGAACAGTGCAGGAGGCCAAAGCATGGCGGATTTCAAGAGCGGCGACGCGGTTACGATCAGGACCAGGGGGGTCACCGGCGATGACGTCAAGTCCGGTCTATACTATCAGTATTTCGGTGGTTTGATCGGGAATGTGGACAGGGTCTACGACGATGGGTCAGTCTGCGTTAACATAGACATAAACAGCCTGAGCGACGAGGCCCGCGACCGGCATCTCGCGATGCAGGAAGCTGAGCGCAAACGCTGGCTGGACAGTCTCTCGGGCGAGGCGCGCGGGAGGCTCACAGAGGCACAGAGGCAGCTCAAGATCAGCTACAAAGTGCTAGTTTCCGACAAAGACCTCGAGCGCAACAAAGGCGGCAAGCCGAAGGGCTCTTCATCTCCCAAGCCGGAATCCGCCGCCTCGGAAGGCGGCAGAGAAGGTCCGGCCAGAGCGCCGGACCCCGTTCGCGCTGACAAGGCATCAACCGAACCACCGACGCCGAAGAGGCTGAGCGAAGCCGACCTTGCGGCGAAAGAAGAAGAGTTCCTCCGCTCGCTCCAGAACCGCGCGGGATCTTCCTGAACTCATTTTCTAACTTCTAACCTCCAGCCTCCAACCTCTAGTTCCGCGTTTGGCCGCGCGTCAGATTTGGTATAAGGAGTCCTGACAAACGAATATGGGCCGGATGGCTCAGATTTGACCGCGGCTGCGGCGCCGAGAGTGGGTGTCGGGAAGGCCAATACTTCTCAATCCGGCGGGTGTTGGGGGCTGACTCGGGCGCCGGCCGGGTAAAGGCGTCGCGCAAGACTTCGTTCCGAATGCCGGGGACCGGCACTAGGATTTCGACTCGACTGTTCCTTGTGAGTCTGCCGCGGTCTTATCTGGGCCGAACATTACCTACTCTCTTCCCCAACAGCCTCTTCGCATTTCCTCCGAAGATCATTTCAAGCTCCTCATCGCTAAGACCGATGCGTTCGAGATGAGCAACTTCCGTCGCGGGAGTTGAGAGCGGAATATCAGTCGCAAACAGGACCTTTTCGGCGCCATGGCGGCGAATCATGTCCCGCAGGCGCTCGTCCGGGATATCCTCTGGAAAGCAGGCGGAGCTATCGAAGTAGATGTCTTTGCCGAGGAGGTGTTCCTCAACCTCATCCCACATTCGATAGCCCCCCATATGCGCCGCGGCCATGGTCAGGCCGGGGAAGTCTGCATGGACGTGCGCCAGGCGCTCGGGTGTCGCTCTGAGTTCCTCGAATTGGGTCGGCTCGTCTCCCGCATGAAACATAATGATCAGGCGGCCTTGGGCGGCCTCGTAGATCGGGTACATCCTGGGGTCGTCGACGAACGTGCCTTGCCAATTGGCCTGAATCTTGATCCCCGGTAGACCGAGGGAGATAATCCGCTCGGTCTCGGCGGCCGGGTCCTCGATATCGGGGTGAATTCCGCCGAAGCTGATTATCCCCGGCTCCGTTCTTGACGCGGCCCAGTTGTTGATGCTGACCACCTGGGCGGGCTTGGTGGCCACCGGCATCACCACGGCGTAATCCACCTCGTCCCGGTCCATGACTTCGCGGAGTCCGGAGATGGTGCCGTCCGTCACGGGGTTTATGCCGTAGGCGGTGAAAAGGCTGTCGAGAGCGCTCGGGGCAACGTGATCCGGAAACGCGTGAACATGGAAGTCCACGATCAGCCGCTTGCTGTGGATATCGGTCCTATGCATACAGCTATTTTATCACAGGGAGGAGTTTTCGTGGAGAGCATCTAACTTCACATGGGTTGGATTATGCACTGGCCGTGCGCATCGGCGGAGGATGAATTGGTAGATCTAGTAGAAGTCGCGGCGAGACTCGAGACCGAGGAGAAACTGAAAATCACCTATCGCTTCCCTGTCAGGTCGGCAAGTGGCGATGTCACCTACGAAACCAGGCAAGGAGACCTGCTGGATGTGGCCGAGGAAGCGGGCTTGCTGTATGTGTCGCATCGCGGAGATGTCATTTGGGTCAAGATCGAGGAAGTTGTCGAGATCACACCCGATTAATAGAGGCGGCAGACCATCAGCCGCTATCCGACCGATCCTGAGGTAGCCTGCCGCCCAGGAGGTTACCATTCACTGTTAGCATGACATTGCCCGCTTGTCAACTGGCAAAACTACCGTGTTTTCATTCTTTCGGGCCGTCGTGGCGTTTTGAATACTCACGGATGTACAGCTCATCGTAGAGGACTCCGGCGGTCGCGGCGGTCGGAGTCGCCAGAAAGACTCCCACTATTCCGAACAATCCGCCCATCACCAGCACCCAGAAGATCACCGTGACGGGGTGCAGCGAAAGCTGCCTCGACATCACCATCGGGACCAGTATGTGGTTCTCGAACTGCTGAATCACTATAAACGCCACGATCACCCACACCGCCATGATAGGGTTGGTCGCAAGAGCCACAAGCGTGGGGGGAATCGCCGAGAGGATCGGTCCCACGATAGGCACCGCCTCGAGCAACCCTGCGATTATCGCGAACAAGAACGCCTGTTTGAGGCCGACGATGGAAAGAGCTATCCAAGTCAGCGCGAATATGGCGGCCATGGCGATGATATTCCCCTTGGCCCACGCGAATATCTGCGCACTCAATCGAGCGCCGGCGGCCTCGACCCGCTCGCGGTACCCCGGCCTGAATGCCTTGAGGAACCCCTCGGCAAGCGGCTTAGGATTGGCGAGCGAGTAGACGGTGCTGATGAAGACGAGGAACACCGATGCCACCAGCGCCGCCGCACTTGCGCCGATCCTCGATATACCCCCCGCCAGGTACGATCCGGCCTCACGGAATGTCGATGGGCCAACGGAATCGGCTTTGGGGAGATACTGAGCAAGGGACGGGTGCGCCCGCTCAAACCCGGCGAGCCAGTTCTGAACTTGCCCTATCAGCTTCGGAAGCTGCCGGCCAAGGTCCGCGACCTGCCTTTCGAGTGGCGGCAGGATGATGTAAATGAGAAGGCCCACACTTCCCAAAACAAGCAGGGCCATGCAGGTAGCCGAGGCGCCCCTCGGAACCTTCTTCCGTTCGAGCCAGGTCACCAGCGGGCTCAATGAGACCACCAGCAGCGCGGTAATGCTGAACAAGAGTATGACATCGACAATCTGGCGGACGAACTGCATCGCCAGATACACGACCGCCGCGAAGATTATGGCGGCATACAGGTCACGCCGGGTCAGTCCACGATCAGGCATAGTAGGCCACTCTCCAATATGACTGTTTGGGCTCGTCCGCAAATAAAGGTATTATCTTCTCCGTTCGGCCAGATTTGCAATCTGGGCCGCAAGGGGCAATTTGGGGATTTGTAATCCCCTTGCACAAACGTAAGGCAAGGATTTCAAATCCCGAGATTGCCGGGGAGGTCCCGGATTGCAAATCCGGACCAACAAGGTTTTTGTTCACTGTTTCACATCTTTATTCTCCGCAAGTGAACCTTATTCCTGCCGGACTCGTCTAATAATTGGGAACAAGCCCAGCAGATGTCACGCCGGCCGCAAGCCGCTCGCACTCAGGATGACCCGGACGACTCACTCTGTAGGCCGGCGGGGAGGTGCGGAGCTATGAAAGCCCGATGGTTCTTCGCTTTCCTCTGGTTGCTGTCGTGCGTGATGTCGATCACCCTCATACTCACCACGCCAGTTAGCGGCGACAGCGTGAACCTGGAGAAACGGTGGGTTCGCGGCGCAGTGGTCTATGTTATCACCGCGGACCTCAATGACTCCCGCATCCGGGTCGATATCGGCCTGCCCGCGAGAGGTATTCCCCACAGCGAGTCCTTTCCAAGCATGGTCAGGCGACGGGCGCCTCTTGCCGCCGTTACCGGGACCTATTTCGACACGCGGACTCTGTATCCCGTTGGCTCGATAGTCATCGCCGGCAAGCCGGCCTTCGAGGGGGCCATCGGGACCGCCGTCTGCTTCCTCAAGCCTAATGGCGGGATTACCTGCGCCGCCGCCGGAAGTGTCGTGGGCGTGTTGAGGGACACATATACGGTGAAGTTCGCGAGCACGAAGAAAGGCGAGAGGTTCCCCTGGACCGGCGTGGAGACCGGCTTCCGCGCGGGCCCAAGGCTCCTCATGGACGGATTCTACGCTCTGAATCCGAGACCCGAGGGCTTCAGGCAACGTGGACTCTTCGGCGCCCGCAAGAGAATGGCTCTCGGACTGACTCCGCGCAATAAGCTGCTGCTCGTTTCGGTAAGCACTCCCGTCACATTCGGCAGGCTCGCGAGCATCATGAAGGCGCTGGGCGCGGTGGACGCGGTGGCGCTCGACGGCGGCGCTTCCTCCGCCATGTACTACAAAGGACGCTTCGTCCGGCGGCCCGGGCGCGCGCTCACGAACATCATCGAGATACGCCAGGAGAATATGGTTGCCAATTCCCCGGTCCGCACCTCCGCGAATACGTCAATCTACGAACTTCCCATTCGCGCGGAAAGGCCGACCTCGGAGCAAATCGTCTCCGGCCGGCCTTCGCCGTCTCCTTTCACTACGCCATCCGGTTATGATCAGAATGCGAATCTTCCCGGACCGCCCGATCTAGGCGCTGCCAAGGGTCGCCATGCCGTCTTCCCAATCAACGGGGCAAAGCTCTCCCGTCTGAAGGGCCTTGATCACGCGAAGCACCTCGTCCACGTTGCGCCCAATGGCAAGGTCGTGAACCACCTGGTAGCGTAGCACGCCGTCGGGATCGACTATGAACAGCCCACGGAGGGCAATCCCCTGCTCTTCTATTAGAACCCCGTACTCGCGGCTGACCTGCTTGGTGATGTCCGAGAGCATGGGGTAGTTGACCTTGCCGATCTGCTCCGTCCAGGCCAGGTGGGTGAACTTGCTGTCGATGCTGGCTCCCAGTATCTCCGCGCCCAGATCCCTAAACTCCTGCATCCTCTTGCTGAACGCCGTGACCTCGGTCGGGCAGACGAAAGTAAAATCAAGCGGCCAGAAGAACAGCACCGCCCATTTGCCCCTATAATCGCTGAGCTTTACACTCGAAAACTTGTCGCCTACCACAGCCTCCATCTCGAAATCCGGGGCCGCTTGCCCTACCTGAACCATTCTTCGTACCTCCATCTCGTGTGCGAATAATCTCGTGTCTGGTATTTACCCCACGTTCAAGCTCAGCTAATCATGATATTTCGTGGAGAGTGGGGAGCCTACGCCGCCCGGCCGAGAACGGTGGTTTCTTCTTGCGGCTTGGGTGCGCTGGCTCGCCTGAGTATCTTGTCATAGAAGAACCCGGCTGCCAGTCCGCCCAGTATCGGCGCGACGATGTAGAGCCACCAGGCCGTGAACTTTCCGGCGACGATCATCGGGCCGAGTGTGCGGGCGGGGTTCGCGGAGCCGCCGCTCACCGGGCCGCCGATCAGCACAGCCACGCCGAGAGCGAAGCCTATCGCAAGGCTCACTGTCGCCGTAGTGGCGCGTTCATCGGTCGCGACCGCGAAGATCGTGAATACCAAAATGAAAGTGATCAGGAACTCGGACAGAAACGCCTGGCCGATGGTGGCTGCTGCCGCCGGGAACGTAGCTCCCAGCGCCGCGACTTCGCGCGCCTCGCCGCCAAAGATGCCCCACACGCACAGCCCGGCCACTATGGCCCCGACGAGTTGAGCAATGAGATACATCGGCACATATCGCCAGGGGAACTTGCGCGCGCTCGCGAGAGCGAGTGTGACCGCGGGGTTGAAGTGAGCGCCCGAGACATGCCCGAGCGAGGCCACCAGCGCCGCGAGGACAAGTCCGAAAGTGAGTCCTACCGCAAGTGAGTTGAGTGACGCGCCCGCGATGGGGCGGTTAAGCGCGGCCGACGTGACTACGGCGGTTCCCGCGAAGACGAGTATAAACGTTCCCACGGCCTCGGCGGCGGAGTTCAGCGCCGGGCTAGGCCGCTCTTCATTGGACGGCATGTTACACCCCCGTGTTTGCGGCAAAGCGCACCGCTGCGTTGTTGCGTAGTACTTATACCGCTTGAAGGAAGATGCTATAGCTAGGTCCGGCTGATGCCATGACCGGTGTTCCGCAAACGCTGCTACGAAGAAGAAGAGGAACCTGAGGTCCGCATGGTGAACAGACTGCTGTGAAGTGGAAGAGCTTCGACAGTAGTCGAGCTTCCGGTTCCTTGACTAGGGGGGCGACGGCAGCCATAGGCTTCTGGTGTTATCAACCAAGGAGGAAGTGGTTACCGGGATGCGCAAAAATGAGACATCACAAAGCACCGAAACACCACTCAGCGGAAGTGCCGCATATTGCAAACGAAAATGCCAGACAACAGCCACGCACTCGTGGCGATTGGTGGGCACGCAGTATTGCCCTAGCATCAGCTGTTGTATCGCTTCTGTCGCTGTGGTATGCCAACTTCAACCAAGGTAAACTACAGCTCTCCAAGCCGAACTCGTTTCTAGTCGAATATAGACCGGACAGGAGAATGGTAATTGCGGTCCCCATTACAATCACAAACACGGGGGCGGTGGTGCGCTTCGTCAATGCACTAAAACTTAGAGTGACGAGGCCGCCAGATGACCGGAAGCGAGAGTTCGACATGTTTGCAGAATACGATGCGTTCCCCGCCCGTAAGATCGTCATTGCCTCTGGGTTCGCTGTACCACCGAAGTCGAGCTGCACACGGCTCGTGGGATTCATCTCAGACAGGCCTGAGCCCCTTCGCTTAGGGCGATACAATTGCAGTCTCACCATGCTAACCGACGACGCCTTGCAGACTAGGGAACGAGGTGTTCCTTTCTGCGTGCCCGTGGACAAGAACGGAGCCCAGTTCATCCGACAGAGGGGGTTCTTTATCAACTACAAAGCCTATTTCATACATTGAGAAGCACAAGAAAAGCCCCCGACGCATCCGTACACCCTCACTTCATTCCGCATTCCTTACTCCGCAATATTCATTCCCCCCATCACCTTCACCACCACCCTCTTCCTCCGCATCCCGTCGAACTCGGCGTAGAAGATGGTCTGCCAGGGGCCGAGGTCGAGCCTGCCGTCGGTGATGGGGATGATTACCTGGTGGTGCATCAGGAGGTTCTTGAGGTGGGCGTGGCCGTTGTCCTCGCCGGTGCGGTGGTGGCGATAGTCGGGGCCTTCGGGGGCGAGCCGTTCCAGCATCTCCATGGCGTCCTGGTGGATGCCGGGCTCGTTGTCGTTGACCCAGACCCCGGAGGTGATGTGCATCGCGGAGACGAGCATCATCCCCTCGCGGATCCCGCTTTCTTCGAGCGCCGCCTCGCATTCATCAGTGATGTTGACGAGCTCGCGCCGCCTGCTCGTATTGAACCAGAGGTATTTTGTGTGTGAGATCATCGTCCGTTCTCCCAGAGCATGTTTCAAACATGGTAGGAGCCGGGTGACGATTCGTCAACTTGCTTCTTTCATGCGGCGCTTCTGGGCTCGCAGCGCCGTCTCACGCATGGTCATTTTCTCCTGTTCGCGGAATGCGGCCGAGACGGACTTGTCGCTCAGGGCGCATTCGACCTCCTTGCCTCCGCACTTGCACTCGCTGCCGGCAAGGTCGCACCATTGCTCGTTATCATCGTTACACCAATAGTCGCACTGCATCGATTTGCAGACCTCCCCCGATTGATCGGCAGGGCAAGTTGCCTAGTGTATGCTGGTGACGGCAACCAGACCCAGAGCCGCTACGATCAGAGCGACGGTGCCCAATACCCCGGCGTCCAAAGAGTAAGGTCCACCGGTCAACCATACCGGGCCGGAAACGTCGCTCGAGACAACACCATGATCATACGACCGCCCCGAATAAGGCAGGCCGTAGATCGGGCCGGAAACCACGTTCCAGCCGAAGTGAAGACCTATCGGCAGCCAGAGCGTGCCCGTTTGGTAGCGGCAGATGGCTGCGAGAATGCCGAAAAGGAACGCGTTGAGCGTGAAGATGGCGGGTGTGCGCTGGTGCTTGATATAGTGCGCGCTGGAGAAGATGATGGATGATGACACTATCGCCGCGGGGCCGCCGAAGGCCCTCTGCAGCTCGTAGAACACGTAGCCTCTGAAGATAAGTTCCTCGAACACGGCGGCGGTGAAGAACGCGGTCAGCCCCTCCACGAACGCGGGCATGTGCGCGCAGCGGTTCCTGGTGATTCTCGACCGCCTGACCCGTATCCGCCCCGCGAGGAGTCCCAGAAGAAAGACGAGCGTGACACATCCCAGAGCGGTGCCGGCGCCGTAGGTGATGTAGGCGGCGGTGGCGGCGTTATAGTGGAGTCCAAGCACGGAAAGCGGCTGGTGGTCCCAGTAGGTGAGGAACACGAGCGTGATCGCGAGCGCCATACCCATCGGAATGCACGCCGGCAGCGCCGCGGCAACCGAGCGGACGAATATCGAACCCTTCAGTGACAGGATTCGCTTGTTGAGCTTCCAGTAGAACCTGTGGGAAAACTCAAGCACCGCACCGACGCACACGAGATATGTCGCGACCTTCAGACAGGTCTCGAACACGAACATGGAAGTAGATACCTCAAGTCAGCTTGTCTCGTCTGACCGCGCATCAGACGCCGAATCATCAAGGTAGTTCTTCCATAGTTGAGGTAAGGCAGGAGATATAAAGAGAAAATGAAGAATGCAGAGTGCAGAATGCAGAATGATCTGTGATTGAGAGGTCCCTTCCATTCTGCATTCTGCATTCATCATTCTGCAATTCTTACTGTCCGGGCATAGGAGGCATCGCTGGTTGCGATCCGGGTTGCGGCGCGCCTTCCATCTGGGTGGGCGCCGCCTTGGGCTTCGGCGATATGAATGGGAAGTCGTTCAGGCCTTTGTCGGACTTCTTGCCCGATGTCGTCTGTTTGACAACTTCCGGCAGCTTGAAGCTATTGAACGTGCGCTTCCACTCGTCCGGCGTAAACTCTCCCTTGGACATTGCCTCGGGCAGTTCGCACTTGTAGATATTGCCGTCCGTGCCCTCATAGGTGAAGCGCAGGAACGTCTGCCCGTTCTTGCCTTTGTATGGGGTCACCTCGGACCTCAGCGCCAACTGGTCGAACTTCAGCTTAGTCGTAATCGCCGGCCCCGCTGCCGGGAGCTTCGCTTGAGGGACTTCCGACGAAGGGCCGCCCATCTGCGCCCCCGAGTCCGAAGTGCCGCTGTTTCCACATCCTCCAAGGATCGCAATCCCGCCCAGCGCCGCCGCGGCTGCGATCAATCCTATTGTTTTTCCCACAAACATATTCCGGAACAATCTCTGCCTCCAGTAGATCATCGTAGTCCAACACAAGCATTATACTGCAAATAGAGGGTACAGGGAACAGGGTACAGGGAATCGAGTAGGTGGGGTCGTCACCGGCCCCACCTCTCACACCACCGTACGTGCCGTTCGGCATACGGCGGTTCTCAAAGAATCAGGCGAAGCGTTGATGTGTATAGAGCAGACTGACAAGCCCCTGCC
>JAMCYN010000162.1 GCA_023474015.1 Armatimonadota bacterium | reverse complement strand
CTCGATCTTAACTCGCCGTCACCCAGGGCCGCGAACACGCCCAACTCAACGCCGGTGAGAATCGTCCGACTCTGCCAGAACAACCTGGCCGTTTCCCAAATTTTCTGTCCGCTTGAAGCCATCGGCTCAGCCTCCAGTCCCGAAGTTTGCACCTATGATACCCCCTGGAGGCCAATCCCGGCAATGGGTCCAACGGCGCGTATGCTTGAAGGAAATGCGCCCGCGCGAGATGAAGGGATGGGGTGACGGCAGCGGACACGCGGACGCGGGCGGGGTAGAATCGGTTTACATCGGACTTCGGACATAGGGCTCCCGTTCTTGAAGGAGGATGGAGACGTTGACTTACAAGAAACCTGTAATCGGAATTACCATCGGCGACCCTGCGGGGATCGGGCCGGAGATCGTGCTGGGGGCGTTGAAGAGTCCGGAGGTCTATGCAAAGTGCGTGCCGGTTGTCTTCGGCCATGCGGGGATATTGCGGCGATGCTCGGAGTCTACGGGGATATCCGCGGGGCCTGTAGTCGCGATCGCCTCGCCGAGAGATGCCAGGGGGGCATTCGGGACCGTGGAGGTGGTGCACGTGGAGACACCGGGAATGCAGGATATCCAGCCGGGGACCTTGAGCGCGGATGCGGGCAGGGCGGCGGACGCCTTCATCAGGCGCGCCTGCGAACTGGGCCTCGCGCGTGAGATCGATGCCATCACCACCGCGCCGATCAACAAAGAGTCCCTGCGCCTGGCGGATGTTGCTCATATCGGCCACACGGAGATGCTTGCGACCTACCTCGGCGCCTCGAACCCGTTGACGTTGTTCGTCACCGAGAACATGCGCATATTCTTCCTGTCCAGGCATCTCTCGCTGCGCCAGGCGATCGATTATATTAACGCTGAGCGGGTCCACGAATTCATCCGGCGGGTGCACGCCACGATGATGGATTTCGGGTTCAATGATCCCCGGATAGGCCTTGCCGCCCTGAACCCGCACGCGAGCGACGGCGGGCAGTTCGGGGATGAGGAAGCGAAGCACCTGATCCCCGCCGTGCGTCAGGCGAGAGCGGATGGGATCAATGTCACCGGTCCGATAGGGGCAGATTCTGTCTTCAATATGGCGCTGGAGGGCAGGTTCGACTGTGTAATCTCTCTCTATCACGACCAGGGTCACATCGCCGCCAAGACGCGCGATTTCCACGGTACCGTCACCGCCACCCTCGGACTGCCGGTGCTGCGGACCTCGGTGGACCACGGGACCGCGTTTGACATTGCATGGAAAGGCTTGGCGAACTCAGTGAGCATGAAAGCGGCGATTATCGCGGCGGCGGATATGCTGGCCGGGAAGATGGGTTAGAGACGGAGTTGTAATCCGCATTCGGCAATATTCACTCCTGTCCGCGTCTTTCATGAGTAATCGGGGATTTGGGTAAAGTAGGTCGGCTTGAACGTGTCAAGCGTCATGTAGTATAATCACACGACGGCCCTGGTGCATGAACCGAGGCCTTGGATATGACATTCCAACCTCTAACCTCTTACATCTAACATCTAACTTCTAGTTATGGAGGAAGCATCGGAGATGGCGCATAGGATATCAAAAGTGGCTGGGTTCTTCTTGCCGGCATTGCTGGCGGGACTGGCTCTATTACTTCCGACACTTCTGTCGGCTCAGGAATCGGTCAGGGTGACGGAGGTCGCGATCACCGGTAACAAGAATATCAATACCGATACGATTCAGAATGCCGTCACCTTGAGGCCGGGTGATGATTATACGGATCAGGCGCTGGAGAAGGACAAGGCTTCGATCATGTCCCTAGGCTACTTCAGCGCGGTCACCGTGCACAAGGACGAGACGGCCGAGGGAATCAAGATCACCTACGAAGTCACCGAGAACCCGAAGATCACCGACATCAAGATCGTCGGGGCCGCTCCGCTATTGATCGACCAGGTCAGCGTGGTGATGAAGACCAAGCCTGGGCAGGTGCTCAACACCACCACCCTCAACCAGGATATCGAGGCGATCCAGGAGCTCTACAAGGACAAGAAGTATATCGCTTACGTCACCGAGGAGATCGGCGTCGACCCGCAGACCGGGGTGCTGACCGTTCCGATACTCGTGCACAGGGTCGAGAGCGTCGAGGTCACCGGCAACAAGAAGACTAGGTCATATGTCTTTCTTCGTGAGATGAAGACCAAGCCGGGCTCGATACTCAACCTGGATACTCTGAACGAAGACATCCGGAAGATTTACAACCTTGACATCCTCGAGGATATCAAACCCTATCAGATCAATCCCGGCAGTGACGTCGGCCTTGTGAAGATTAGCATCCCCGTCGTCGAGAAGAAGACGGGGCAGGTGTCGGTGGGTCTGGGCTATAGTTCCAGGCAAAGGCTGGTCGGCCAGGCGAGGTTGTCGGAATCGAACCTCAAGGGCAAGGCCCAGGGCCTGAACCTGCTTTGGGAGCAGGGGACCACGCAGGCGACCGGCGGCAGCGGGAGCTACGAGATAGGCTTCTATGAGCCGTGGATAGACAAACTGCACACGTCCCTCAATGTGACCGCGTATAATAAGCTTCTCTACAGGTTCTCCTCGGGCATCTTCGGCAGCGGGCCATTGAAAAACGACCAATTTTACAATGAGCGCCGCAAGGGCGGGGACCTCACGCTGAGCAGGCCGCTTACCGACAAGATCAGAGTGTATGTGGGTGGCCGGTTCGAGAACGTCGACGCGGATCCGGCGCTGCTCTTCAATACGACGGGTACCGCTTCAGACCTGATCAACATCGTGCAGAATGGCAACGTCGGGAGTGGCTCGCTGAGACTGGTTCACAACACTCGCGACATCGATATCGACCCCGCAGCCGGTGGTTACGAAGGCGTATCTCTTGAACTTGGCACCGTGGACGGCACGAGGTTCTCACTGCCGACCGGCTCCACGACTCCCGTGGGGTCCGATTTCAAGGGCGGATTCGAGAAGGCGTCAGTGGACTTCCGGCGCTATTTCAGCCGCCAGGGGGCCAAGAAGACGCCGCAGGACAAGCGGACCACGATTGCTGTCCGGGTCCGAACGGGCTTTGCCACCGGCAA
>JAMCYN010000013.1 GCA_023474015.1 Armatimonadota bacterium | reverse complement strand
TTGCTGTGAATGCGGCCGCCCATCTCGGCCTCCCGCTGGATATCGACTATCTTCCCGCGCCCCGGGGCCACCCGAGCCGTGAGGCGCGACGGCCTGCCGAACGAGAAATCCCCCAGGTCATACACCGACAGCCCGTTCGCCTGGCCTACCACCGAGCCGTGGACATCGATCATAATCACGCCCTCTTCGATCAACGCCTGGATCTTGTCCTCGATCATCCGCGAGCGGTATTCCTTCTGATCGAGCGCCTGGCGGACATGCTCGGCCATTACAAGGTCGCTTGCGACCTTGTCGGCCCAGTAGGCTGACTCGCTGACTATATCCGATATCTCGATGAACCGCGTCGAAAGGCGCTCCTTGTCCTCGATGAGGCGTGAACCGTAGTCGACGACCTGCGCCACCGCGCTCTTGTGGAACGGCTTGAGCTTGAGATCATTGCATCGATCGGTAATAAACGCCGCATACTGGGCGATGTGCTGATCAGTGCGCGGCATCTCGATATCGAAGTCGGCCTTGACCTTGAAGAACTTGCGGAACTCATCGTCCATGTAGTAGAGCAGGTAGTAGATGTATGGGCTGCCGACCATAACGATCTTGATATCGAGCGGGATAGGCTGGGGCTTGATTGTAGAGATGGACATCAGGCCGTACTGGTCCAGTATGTTCTCCGGCCCGGCCTCCCTTGCCCGCAGCACACGCTTCAACGCATCCCATGAGAACGGGTTGGTCAACAGGTCGAACGCCTGGACCACCAGGTAGCCGCCGTTGGCGCGGTGAACCGCACCGGCCTTGATCATGTTGTGGTCGGTGGTCACGAACCCGAAGCGGGATTTATACTCGATCTTGCCGACCACGTTGTTGTAAGTGGGGTTGTTCTCCTGGACCACTGGAGCGCCGTCGCGGTTGTGGCGTGTGACGAAGACGTTGACCTTGTAGCGGTCGAACGCGGATTCGGCCAGCTCCTCGAAGCCCGGCGGAAGCTGCTGACGGTTCTTGTCCGGCGCGCGAAACTCATCAAGCTTCTCAACAATATCGTTTTCGACCTCATTGAGGTAGACGAGTATGGCTTCGCAGTCCCCGAAACCATCACAGACACGATACCTGGCCCGCAGGTCCTCCAGCAGATGGCCCACGGCAAAAAGCGCGATCTCTCGGTCGAGCTCGCGGAGTTTGTCCTGCGCCTCCTTTTCGAGGGCGCGAGACCGTGACACGAATCCGTTGGTGCTCTCCTGGAGTTTTGCGCCGCGCTGCTTGATCTCCTGCTTGCGCTCATCGGGCAGGTTATCATATTCGTCGCGGGTATAGGGTCTGCCGTCGCCTGTAAGAGGAACTGAAGCGATGCCGACGGGCGTAGCCTCGATTGAGAACCCGAGGTCGGCGGCCTCGCGCTGGAGTTCGGTGAGCAGCGCCTCCCGCCTGTGCTGAACGACTTCCATTATTTCGTTCTTGCGCTTCTCGTAGTTCTCGCTCTCGAACGCCCGAGGAAGCTCCACGCGCGCGATCTTGACGAACTCTTCCATATCATGGGCGAACACGGGGCCGTTGCCGGGCCCGAGGCGTATTGCTTTCGGGTGGTAGGCGTCACTGAAGTTGTTGACGTAGCACCAGTCGTCCGGCGCGGGCTCGCCCTTTGCTTTCGCGTTGATATGAGCAAGGACACTCGAGTTGCGGCCCGTGCCGGGCCTGCCGGCGACGTAGATATTGAACCCGTAGGTGCGTATTCCAAGCCCGAAATCGACCGCGCTTACGGCCCGCTCCTGCCCGACTGTGCCCTCGATGGCGGCGATATCGGCCGTGCTTTCAAAGCCAAGGTCGTCGGGGTTGCATGTGTGGGTAAGGTCCTCGGGTGATAGCCTAAGAGTGTCCAGCATGGTTGTCCCTCCTTCGTTGTTTGGTTTACCCAAGGGGTTTCGTGGCGGAAACCAGCCGCCGGGGCATGTTGACAAGGCTGGCGCGCGGGGGTACACTAGGGTTGGAGAAGGGGAGACGGGATGGACGTGCATTTCGATTGGGACGCCCGTAAAGCTAAACAGAACCAGGCCAAGCACGGCGTCAGGTTCGAGGAAGCTCTATCGGTGTTCAGCGATCCACTGGCGACCGTTTTTCCTGATCCTGATCACTCTGAGGCGGAAAAACGATATATTCAGATTGGGACATCCGTGGCAGGACGCCTCTTGATTGTGATCTTCACCGACCGGGGATCAACTGTCCGCATTGTTAGCGCGCGTAAAGCGGTACGATATGAAAGGGAGGCCTATGAAGAAAGAGGACCTTAGGACAGACGATGTAACTGACGATGATATGCGACCTGAATACGATTTTCGCGGAACAACCGGTGTTCGAGGAAAATACAGCCGAGCATTCCGTGAAGGATATACGGTGAGAATAACGAATGCCGACGGAACAGTGACTGAGCAACATTTTGCGCCCGAGAAGGGATCCGTGACGCTTGAGCCGGATGTGCGCGAGTATTTCCCTGACTCGGAATCCGTGAACAGGACGCTGCGCTCAATCATCGCGATCATACCGAAGAAGCGTCACGCCAAGAAAGCCAGCTAGACATACGTCAGACCACATCTCAGCAACGCTTGACCGAGTGTAGCTGATATTTGCCTGCAATCCGCTTTATCGCCTCGATATCCGGCCTCGACTTTGCACTGCCTGCTCCAAAACACTATAATGGGGTGACATCCCGTTTGTCCGAAGGAGAATCCATAAATGAACAGTCGCTTGCTTTACATCGTGCTGGGTATCCTGGTGTTGCTCGCGGTAATCGTCCGCATAGCGAGCCCGCCGCCACCCGCACCGCCGGGTCCTATTGGAAACATGCCGAACTGGAAGAGTCACGCCAAACTCGGGGACATGGGCCCGTGGGCGGTGAATCCGTCCGGCAGCATGTGGGCAGGCGCATGGAATCTGAAGACCGAATCCGGGAAGCTACGCTCGGCAGTGTGGGTGATCAACTTCGAAAAGGGCGAGGCTAAGTCGTTTCCGCTCAAGGACGGTCTCGCCGCGCATGCGCTGACCTGGAGAACCCGTCACACTCTATGGGTTGCCGCCGCGGACAAGCTCGATCAGCTTGCGCCGAAGACTTGGATCGGGCTGATGGTCGATGCGGAGAAGTCTGTTATAGGAGAGGTTTCCGATGTAGATATTAGCAGAAAAGTGCTTCGCATAGTGAATTGGCCCGCGAGCGCGGATCCGTTCATCGGGCAGATCGACGAAGCCGGTGACACCCTCAAACTGGCTCTGGTTCCGGTGGAGCCGAAAGAAACTATGAGCGGCGGCGTGGATACGAAACTGCCAAAAGACGCGCGGCTCGGCACGATGGCGGCGGTGGACCCCGAGTCCGGCACGTTCGTCTTCGGGGTAGTCGAGGACGAGATCGGCTCGAATGTGTCGTATTACTTGGCAGATACGAAGACCGGCACGGTGAAGCGGATATTCGGGTCCGAAGGGCTGCCGGGGCGCGTCGAAGGACTGTGGCTGTCTCCGGCGGGGGTGATGATAGTGACCTCGGGACGCGACGTGTTCCACGAACTGGTACTCGACCCGGCTACAGGCAAGATGAACCAGGTAGGTAAGGCCGGGTTTAAGACCGACGTAAAAAAGAATTGGCCGGACGCGCCCGCCGATATGAAGTTCGTCTCTTATACGGCGGGTTATCGCTGCAATTTGGCGACCGGCAAGACAAAGAAGCTCTTCGAGTTCAATAAGCGCGACAGGTCCGGCGATTACTGGCAGAGAGAGGTTCAGGACGGGCGGCTTTATCCGCGCAAGGACGGGGGCTACACCAGCGTATCCTACAACGCCGGGGCCATCGATATTCGCAATATATCCAAGGACGGCTCGAGCGCGGAGCCGCTGCTGCCGAGGCAATGACGCGCGAACTGACGCAATTCTCGGGGCTTGTCCTGGCGGCGGGACGGGGTTCGCGGTTTCAGAGCGAGACCGGCGAAGCGTTTCCCAAGGTTTTGCGGCCCGTGCTGGGAAAGCCGATGGTGAGCTATGTTATAGAGGCGCTTACGCGAGCCGGAATCGAGGATATCGTGCTTGTGGTGGGCTTCGGCGCCGATGAAGTCAGGCAGTCAGTCGGGCCGGGGGTCGGTTATGTGTTTCAATCGGAGCAGAAAGGCTCGGGGCATGCGGTGGCTTGCGCGAGGGAGATGTTCGAGCACTACGCCGAGCATTTGGTGATAATGTGCGGCGACAGCCCGCTTTTCAGCGCGGAGACCGTGTCGCGGATGATGCGGGAGCACACGGAGGCGGGCGCGGCGGTCACGCTTGCTTCGGCGGTGCTGGATGATCCGTTCGGTTATGGCCGAATCGTGCGAGACGCCTCGGGTAGGATTCGCGGCATTGTCGAGGAGAAATGCGCTGAGCCGGATCAGCGCGAGATCAAAGAGGTCAACGGTGGAGCCTACGTGTTTGATTCGCCGTGGCTCTATGGGAACATCGAGCGGATGGTGGTGAACGACGCCGGGGAGTATAATCTGACCGATATGGTGCGGGTGGCTGTTGAACAGGATAGGGTGGTGTCGGCGGTCGAGTGCGATCCCGTGGAGCTGATGGGAGTCAACACGCCGGAGCTGCTTAAGATCGTTGAGGACATCATCAGAGGGAAAGAGCACCCCGAGAGGCAGGCGTGATAATGGGTATTATCATTTTCACATGCCACTTCGCGGGGAAGGGAATTAACCACGAAAGGAACGAAAACAGGAACCGGGCGAGGACTAGCGAACTGGAGAGGGAGAAAGCGCAATGTCCAAGATAAAGAAAGTCACGCTGATTGAGCCGCGACCACCGGGCTACCACGTCTACAGCCGGATCGCTCTGCCCAGGCTGGGCTTGCCGCTCCTGGGCACAATGCTCAAGCAGCGAGGCATCGAGGCCGGCGTATACTGTCAGGAGTTCCACGACATCGATTATGATGACGTGTTCAAGTCCGACCTGGTAGGCATTTCCACCACCACCTCAACCGCGCCCGAGGCCTATCGTATCGCCAAGCAAGTCAGAGATGCCGGGGTGCAGGTGGTGATGGGCGGCTCACACGTGAGCTTCCTCGCGGACGAGGCCCTGCAACATTCGGACTACTGCGTCAGGGGCGAAGGGGAGCAGACGCTGCCTGAGTTGATCGACGCGATTGAATCCGGCTCGGGGTTCGGATCGATCCTCGGGCTATCGTATAAAGTCGGCGACGAAGTGCGCCACAACCCGGACAGGCCTCTGCTCTGTGACCTCGACTCGCTGCCCTTTGCCGATCTGTCGCTCATCAAAGGCAGCGAGAAGATAGGCATAAAGCCGGTCGCCACCTCGCGCGGATGCCCGTTCGACTGCTCATTCTGCAGCGTGACCAAAATGTTCGGCAGGGGCTATCGCAAGCGCGGAACCGACAGCGTCATCGAAGAGCTCAAATATCTGAACCCGGACAAAGTGTTCTTCTACGACGACAACTTCACGGCGGACCGCGAGCGCACCAAAATCCTCCTGGACAGGATGCTCTCGGAGGGGATCACGCCGGGCTGGTCGGCGCAGACCCGCACGGACGTGGTGCGGGACAAGGAACTGCTGAAGCTGATGAAGCGCAGCAACTGTTACTTCCTGTATATCGGCCTGGAATCGGTGAACCCCGCCACCCTCAAGGAGTTCAACAAGAAGCAGGATGTCGAGGAGATCGCCGAGGCCATAAGGATACTCCATGAGCACGGGATAATGATCCATGGGATGTTTGTGTTCGGCGCGGAGAACGATGATGCGGCCGGGCTGAGGAACACCCTGCGCTTCGCGCTGCGTAACAGTATAGACACGGTTCAGTTTATGATTCTGACGCCGCTGCCGGGGACCTCATATTTCAACGAGATGGAGCGGGAGGGGCGTCTGCTGACCAGGGAATGGCACCTCTACGACGGCCAGCATGTGGTCTACCAGCCGAACAAAATGAGCCCGTACGAGCTGCAGAAAGAAACATTCAAAGCAATGAAGCGCTTCTACAGCCTGCGTGAATGCGTGAAGATGCTCTGCGGAAGGGACTTTCTAAGGCTGGTCGCGAAGCTCAATCTCGATCTGATGCTGGGTCGATGGGGCTCCGCGAAGAGGCGGATGAACGCCGCCGTGCTGAAGTGGTTCTATCGCGCCTACGGGCACTTCCTGCTGCGCCGCTGGGAAGCAGCCAATAAGGACTTTGGAGAAAGGATAAAGGCTCTCGCACGGAACGCCCGCGCGCTTCGGCCTGCCAAGCGTCCTGCGCCGGAATGAACTGATTGAAGAGGTGATATCAAGTGCTGACTTGTCAAAAGTGCGGAGCCGAGCTGCACGAGGACCAGAAGGTGTGCATCGCGTGCGGCACGCGGACCTTGCGCGGCGATGGATTCGATTATAGCGTAAAGAAGTGGACACCGACGAAGAACCACAAGATCGCGGCCGGCGCGGTGTTGTTGGTATTGATAATTCTTTGGATCACGAGCGCGCTTCGTGTCATGCCCCCTGAGGTGGTCGCGAAGGAATGGTTCGTCGCGATGACCGACAGAAGGATAGCCGCGGCGCAAAGCTATGTGTCGCAAGCCCTGGAGAGCGATCTACAAGCCCGGAATATGGACCTGCGCGCCATGTCCGATGAGTATTACACCGAGGTGGTTCAGAACCTGGCGAAATACCAAATCGGCCCACCGCAAGTGAACGGTGCGAGCGCGAGTATCAAGATCGTGCTCAGCTACCCCGAAGGCAGCGCGCGCGAGGTGAACATTGAGATGGTCAAGGACGGCCGGAGGTGGGTTGTTAACAGGATTATGTAGGCTATCTTCTATGGCGAGACGGCGATTTATGATATGACGAAAAACAAATTGGACGAACTGCGGGCTGAACTGGGCCTGCACGACCTGGGTGTCGCGCCGGCGGTGGATGAGGCGCGCAAGATGTATCCGTGGGCGAAGGCGGTGATCGTGGCCGCGATATCCTACCTGCCTCCGGAGGTGGAGATCGGCAACGAGCGGCTGTGCGGGTGGGTCGCTAGATTCGCGCGCGGGGCGGACTATCATGATGTTATGCGCGAGAAGCTGGGGCGCGTGGCCGACGCGCTGAGGCTGGAACACCCCAAGGCGAAGATGGAAATATGCGTCGATACGTGCCCGCTGCCTGAAAGAAAGCTCGCGGTGCTGGCGGGAATAGCCTGGCGCGGGAAGAACGGGAATGTCTTTGTGGACGGATGCGGGTCGTATGTCGCGTTGGGTGAAATCGTCACCAACCTTGATCTGCCGATAGCCGAACCTCTCTCAATAGACCGATGCGGCGATTGCGAACAATGCCTGCGCGAATGCCCTACGGGGGCCATCACCGAGCCGTATCGCGTCGATGCGCCAAGGTGCGTGTCCCAGCTTACACAAATGAGCGGAACGATTCCGCCCGAGCTTCGACGGGCAATCGGTGGCCGCATTTACGGCTGCGATACCTGCCAGGAGGTCTGTCCACAGAACGCCGGTATCGAGCCGAAGACGCCGGAGTTCGCCGTTAATCGCAGTCCGGGTTTGGACTTGCCACTGTTGATCAAATTAGACAAGCAAACCTTTAATAAACTTATACGCCGCAGCCCCATCGGATGGATACGACGGACGCGCATCAGGCGCAATGCGGCGGTTGCCGCCGGCAACTTGAAATGCGAAGAGGCCGTGCCGGGCCTGCTCGATATGCTCGAAGATGAGAACCCCGTGCTAAGCTCCCATGCGGCCTGGGCACTCGAAGAGATGAAGTAGGATGTAGGAAGGGAGGTCCCTTCTCTGCAATCTGCAATCATCAATCTGCAATTAATGCCTCTTTCGTGTTTTCGTCCTTTCGTGCTTTCGTGATTAATTCCCCAAACTCCCCTGAATGCGGGGTTGCGGATTGGGCCGGAAGCTGCCGATAATGCAGTCTGGGAGACTTCCTCAAGCAAATTTTCCACGGCGCGCTCGCACGTCCATGAAGGAAAGGTTGAGCTTGATAGCGAAGCCCTTACGCGGAACGTGTTCCGGCAAGTTAAGAACACTCCGCGACTCTTCACAGGAGGGAATCATGAAGGTTCTATGCGCAGTTTTGATTGTGCTTGCGTTCGCCACGATGGCCGGCGCGAGCGACATCAATTTCGGCAGCTATGCTCGATTTATCGGCATGGGCGGCGCGGGATTGGCGTTCACGGATGATGCGACCACCGCATCGGTGATCAACCCGGCGGCGGGCGCGGCGGGCGGAAGAAACTTCCAGTTCGTCTTCCCCAGCTTCGATCTCAGTACCACAGGCGCTTCGTTGGGCGACCTGCGAAGCAGGACCTCCGAGGTCAGCAGCACCGACACCACGGATGCCATCCAACTGGCCGAGGACTTTGGAAAGCAGCGGACCACGCTTAATATCGGCTTCGTGACCGGCTTCACCGGCCGGTTCGGCGTCACCGCCGAGGGCGAGGCTCAGGGAATAATCAATCCGGCGGCGGCGTTTCAGGCGTGGGTAAACGCCGGACATCCGACGACTGTCACGGGGCTGGTAGCGGCGGGGCTCATTCCCACCGCCAGCGCATCTGACGTCTCGACCTATGCAAGCAGCCTCGCCGATAGCGCGACCGTCACCGGGCAGTATGTATACTCACTGCCTGCCGTATCATATGGGCGGGGCTTTGGGACGCGCAATGGTACGTTGTGGGTCGGCACCAAAATGAGATTGCTGCACAGCGATGTCCGCACGTGGAACATCGGGGCGACCGCCTCCGGAACCGACCTTTCTCTCGCCGCGACGGAACAACCGCGTCAGAAGGATAACGGCTTTGGAGCAGACCTGGGCTTCGTTTTACAGCCTCGCAACTCGATCGTTCAGTTTGGCCTCGTGGTTAACAACGCCATTGACGCCGGCCTTGCCGGGATGTCCACCCCGATAATGTATAGCGCGGGTATAGCTTCTCAGCCGAATGCGCGCTTCAGGTATGCAGTGGACCTGGTGAATATCAACAAGGCATACAGCCAGAATACCCTGCTCCGGATGGGCGGCGAGTGGAATATCACCAATAAGTTCGCTCTGCGGGGCGGCTATACCGGCAGCGGTTTCGCTTGGGGCGTTCAGGTCGCGGGACTTAACTTCGCGTTCTCGAACAAGGCGCCGAGTATGATTTCAAGAATGCTTAGCTTCTAAAAAACGTTGTGTGTTGTGCGTTGTGAGTTTCTTGACTCACAACGCATAACTCGCCACTCACAACCCCCTAAAATGGCCGCAAATTACATTTCCTGGGCGTAGGCGGTACGAAGCCATCTACTTTGCAAGCACAACCCTAGGCTCCACCCAGTTAGCCCAGTCATAAGAGTTATCAGCCAGCGCGTTCACCCGCAGGATCAAGCTGATTGTCCTGCCTGCATAGGCCGACAGGTCCAGAACGTGATCTGAGAATGGGTTCGCACTGGGAAGAATGCTGTCCTGGGCAGACTTTGGAGCAGCCTGCTCGGATAAGACGAATATCGTCTTGTTCTCACTCCAGAGTTCAGCACCATCGACCAAGATAGAGAACCTCACGCCGTCCTGGGTTTTGTTGGTTACAACCGTGCCGAACTTTATGATCAATTTCTTGCCTTTCGGCAGCTTCGGCAGGGGCAACTCGTAGATCGCGTCAGCGTTGCCTTTTGCGTTGGGGTGCTGGAAGATCGTCGGCAGAGACCGCCCTTCCTTTTGAACGCTGCCCAACTGCAAACTGAGGCAGTCCACTGTCTTTACGGGACTGATCCGCGTCAGATCCAACACTACATCCTTCGACAGAGGCTTGAACCGCAACTCCGTTGCGGCCGCCCAGGTCGCCCAGGACGCTTCGCTTACGTGGGTAATTTTGTTGTCGGTTATCACCCGCTTTGCCTGCTTCCAGACCGAGGGGGCATGTTTGTCGGACAGGCCGTACTTCGCCGAGTAGGTAAGCTGCATGTACCAGAATGGAAGCATCAGCTTCTCGACCCGATTGCGTACAGCTCGGGAGTCTGAGGCACTTCTTGCCCGTTCCAGAATCCTCAAGGAGTCTTCGACGAACTGGGGAGATACTGTGTTCTGGGGGTCCCACGCTCCGAATGCGTGCACATCAGGGGCTTTGGATATCCTGTCCATCAGCCCCAGGAACTCCAACACGTTAGCCGAGGCCTTGCCGTAGTAACCGTTGCAGAACTCGGTCCTTATCTGCATTGGGTCTTGCGTCGGATCCCACATTAGCTGGGCCGAGAGATACTCGCGCAGTTCCGCAAGCTCTCCCCCGGGGCCCTGGTAGTTGCATTGCACCATAACCCCGTTGACCCCTTGGGAGCCGTAGTATTTGATGTCTCTTGCCAAGCCCTCGAGGTTCTGGTTGGGGGCAATGTAGTGGCCGAAGTTGGTCGCGTAGTGCCAGATGAAGATGCGTTTGGTTAGTTTGCTCCACTCGCTGATGTAGCCGGTGAGGTTTGCGCCCCTCCCGCATTGTTCGAACCCGTGGAAGTAGCACCCGACGTGGCACAAGCGGATAATGACGTTGCCGCGCGGCTTGGTGATTGCCGGCGGCTTCGCGGAATAGGCATAGGCCAAAGTCTCGACCCACTTGTCCGGGTGCTTCTTCGCGACCTCATCGGCAATGGCGTTTACGAATCTCAGTATCGGCCCATGCTGTGAGCCTTCCTCGTTGACGACCGCCATGCATTTATCGCACTCGCACGCGCCGTCGCCGTCATTCTGGGAGACATCGATGATGGGGATGTCCGGGTGCTTGTCGATCCAGTTCAGCACCTTCTCCTTCGCGAGCCTGAGAACGTCCGGGTTGGTCAAGCAAAGTTGAGCAAAAATATCCCCGGCAACCCGTTTGCCTGCCTGGAGCCCGAAATACTCCGGATGATCTTTGAAATATTCCTCCGGCGGAATCAGAACGTGGAATGAGTGAACATAGGGGTAGAACTCAATCTTGCCTCCCACACTTGCGTCGCACTTCGTATATGGACCGTTGAGCCTCTGCCGCGCGGCGATCTCTTTGGGGAACGAGTTGAAGTAGAGAGTCTCCCGGTACATGAAAGGAGGGGAGTAGGAATAGGCGATCTCTGGCAGTGTCAGCTCAGCGCGCTTGGGGACGACCGTGCAGTCCCAGGCCAGGAACCGGACTCCCAGGTACTTCTCCAGCAGAACGTAGACGCTGTAGAGATTCCCGCGTTCATTCTGACCCAGCAGCGCAATGTCGTTGCCCAAGGTCTTGATGAGCACTCCGTCTTCGCGGAGCCGGGCAGCTTCTCCGACCAGCCCAGCCTTCGTGTTCCGCTCGCACGGCCCCAGCAGAAACGCGGGACCATCGCCCGCCACTGCTTCAGATACGATGGGCAGCCGCACGCCTGTGATCTGCGTGAGATAGCCCTGGAGTTCCTTGGCCGCATATGCCACTGCCGGGCTTTTCCCGTCTGGAGTCACTATCCGATAGTCACAACGGCCCCTGCTCACTATTACCGCCGTCTCTGCCTGCACGGCACCCACCAGCAGCCACGCACTCACCACCATCAGTAACTTCATTCCGAGATTCTCCTGACCCGCACTCTCAACAGCGTTGATTACTACCCGCTGCAAACACGAGTATGCAGCCATCAGCGCCACATGCTAGCACAGCCTTATGCAAACGTCAACGCGAAGCGCAAGTCCGGATGCTCCCTCCAAAGTGTGTGAATGGGGGACCACACAGTATGAACCGCATATTCCGTGGTGGGTGCCGTCTCAGTTGATCCAGGCGATTTTGCCTCTTACGTCCGACTTCTGATTCTACAGATTGATGGCCTTGTTATAGGCAATCCCAGTCCACCAATGGTCGCCGTAGGTTCCGCCCTTGATGGTAAGCCCGGAATTCTTCGGCATAATAGAGAGGCCGGTGATCAGGTCCTGGCCGTCGTTCTGGACAATCAGGCCCAGTTCGGGACGGAAAAGGAACTGCAGTCCGCCGAATATACCCTGATGCCGCTTCTGGCCGAAGAGCGTCCAGTCCTCGGTGCCCAAGCTCAAATGCACCCTAACGAGCGGAGGGCCCGGTATCAGGGGATTGAAAAAGAACGTCTTCGCGGCTGAAAGGAAGTAGGAGCGCTTCTCGCTCTTGGTCCTTTCGTTGAGCCCGGTGCCGGGGTTGTCGAGCGCGGTCGCGGTGCCGCCGATGTTCCGGCAGCCGATCACAAGGTCCGGCTTCACTTGCGTCTCGGACAAGAGCTTGAAGCTGCCGACCAGAATGGTCGAGTCCTCATCCTTGTCCACATTGGCGTGGTGCACATCGATCTCGAACCTGTCGGTCAGGCCAACGTAGAGTGTCTGGAGCTGAACGTACTGCGGAGCAGCCGAGGGATTGTCCAGCCCGAAGTAGTAGGCGGCCGCATCGAACTCGCCGGCCTTCATCTGGTTTGCAGTCGGCATCGAAACGATGTCGGCGGCAAACGCGGAACCGGCGAGAAGCAAGGCGGCGGTGATGATGCACAAATAACGCATTTTCGGTTTCCTCCTTGGGTTGTGAATAGTTAAGGCTCAGTTCACCACGGATGAGCTTTGCTCCTTCATGTATGATGAGGCTATGGTCATGTTTTTGGTGGGAAGTGAGATATGCGTCGGGTGCACGGATGCGTCGGAGAGCTTTTTTACACCGACGTTAGCCCTTCGTATAAAGGTAAGCTTCGGGGCAAAAAGCCTCCCGAAGCATACTGTGACCTGCGCGATAACTATGCGGCCAGAGCCTGTCCTTGAGAGGAAATGGCGATGAGGAACGCTTCGACTATCTCCGGGTCGAACTGCACACCGGCGTTCTTGCGCAGCTCGTTCAGCGCTTGTTCCAAGGGCATGGCCTTTCGATAGGGGCGGTCGGAGGTCATTGCATCGAACGCGTCGGCAACAGCCAGGATTCGGGCCATCCGGGCAATCGATGAACCGCGCAGCCCATGGGGATAGCCGGCGCCGTCCCATCTCTCGTGGTGGGAAATCACGGCGGGAATGATGACGTCGAGCTGTGGGGCGCGCCGCAGGATGTTCCCGCCGACTGATGGATGCTGTTTCACCGTATCAAATTCCTCATCGGTAAGTCTGCCGGCTTTCCTAAGGATCGAGTCCGGCACCCCGATCTTGCCAAGGTCGTGCAACAGCCCCGCCACCTTGAGCGTATCAATGGTCTCGGCGCTTTCCTGCAGCACTTCACCCATCATAACGGCATATCGGGCCACCCGCTCGGAGTGGCCGCAGGTATACGGGTCCTTGGCATCGACCGCGGCTGCCAGTGATTTAATCGCCGCCGCGTTGGGGTCGTGGAGAACCTGGTAAAGCTCGTTGAGGTCGAGTTCATCGTCCGCCTGGTCGGTCATCGCGTCGTAGACGCAGACGCTGTTGCGCGACTGATGCTTCCCGCGGCACAGGGCGATCTCGGCGGCCATCACAAGGCCGTCCCGGCTTCGTTGGTTGTCAGGATAGCCGACCAGGCCGATTGTTACCGTAACTCCGCTGACCTGGCGGTCGTCCGGCACGCTGTCGCCCGGCAAGACCTCGTCCATTAGGGCTGTGCGGAACTGCTGCCGCTCAATCGCGCGTCTCAACTTGTCAGCGACGGCCCGCCCGGTTTCAATATCGGTATCGGGCAGAATCAAGGCAAACTCGTCGCCGCCGTATCTTGCGAGAATGTCTCCGGGTCCAACACAACTCCGCAGCAGGTCGGCCATCTGCCTTATCACCCTTGCTCCAATGGAATAGCCCCAGGCGTCGTTGAAACCCTTGAAGTGATCGATATCGAGCACCAGCAGGCAGAGGGTCTGGCCATACTTCGCGGCGTTCTCGATCTCGGACGTGAGCCGTTCCTGGAAATAGACGTGGTTGTACAGACCGGTAAGCATGTCGCGCGTTGCCTGCTCCATCAGACTGTCACGGTTGATCTTCAGCCCGCCGACCATGCTGTTGAACGCCTCAGTGAACTTCCTGATCTCAGGCGACCCGGCGGCCGGTAGTTGAAAGTCGAGATCCCCGGCGCGCACTCTCTCCGCCGCCCGGCTGAAGACTTGAACCTTGTTGAGCAGGACTCTGGTTATGAGCAGGCTGGCGATTACCGCGAGCACGAACCCGTAGATAAATGTCAACAGCGCCGCCTCCCTGAGATTGGACTCTTCGAGCTTCAGGTGAGCTAGGGAAACATCAATTCCGAGGATTGCGACCGCGCGGCCTTTGGCATCTCTGATGGGAGCATAGCCCGAGAGCCAGGTACCCCATCTGTCCGTGGCTGGCTCCATATCGGCCGCGGGGCCGTCGAACGCTTTTTGCATCTCGGGAAGCTCGCTGACGTCGTATTCCAGTCCCACCGGAGTATCGGTGCCGCCGTCGGTGTCCACAACGAACTGCCAGGTGTTCTTCTTGTCGGTCTTGCGCATAGTGTAGACGTTGCGAATACCCGAGTAGGCTCTGCGCACGGCCCTGAGTCTTTTCTGGATGATGCGGTACGAATCGGAGGCCTGATCAGCCCTGGTTCTGATTTTCTCGTGGAGAACGGGGTCCACCTCCAGCGTAATAAGGGAGGCGCCTGCCTTCAAATGGTCGCGCAGTTGTTGCCGGAGCGAGTGGCCCGCCCCATGGTACAACACGGCGGTGGCGATAAAGGAGACGACAAAAGCCGATGCCACGCATACAAAAAACACCTTGACTCCCAGTGGCCAGCACTGCGAGACGAGCCTCATAACAGCCTCCATGACTTGAGGTGGCCGACACGACAACTTCCGGGTCGTGCCATGGTGTGATAGTGCGTTGATAATATTCGGTCGATGCGTTCTCGAACTGGAGGTGAACCATGATCACCCACTCATCCGCTGGGTGCGTGTCAAATCTGGGGAGCAGAGCCCGTTGTATCGGGAAACCCTTTTCCCGATACTTTCTCGGTAAGCGGGGGCATTTCGGGAAAAGGGTTTCCCGAAATAACTGTTTTCGCCAGATTTGACAAGCACCCCCACACGCTCGGCGGATTGACACCCTGGGGTGTTTGTGATATCGTACATACATAATTGGACCCACGTTTTGAGTCGATTGGGAAGCTGCGGGAACGGCCCGACGTTTCCCTTTTTTAGCTTATATTGATGCTTCGGCTGCATGCAACCGAAGCAACCGAAGGAACCCAAATGGACATCCTCAAGCTCTTTAGCGCCAACGAACGCGAGATAAAGCAGTTTCGCAAGGTAGCCGATAAGATCAACGCCATCGAGCCTCAGATCAAGGCTCTGACAAATGACCAGCTTCGCGCCAAATCGGATGAGTTTCGGATGCGGCTCGATGAAGGCATTGAGCTTAACGATCTGCTGGTGGAGGCGTTCGCGGTCGTGCGCGAGGCCGCCATAAGAACGCTGGGCCTGCGGCATTTCGATGTGCAGATGATCGGCGGAATGGTGCTTCACCAGGGGCGAATCTCTGAGATGAAGACCGGTGAGGGAAAGACCCTCGTCGCCACACTGCCCCTCTATTTGAACGCCCTGGAGGGCAAGGGCGCGCACCTGGTCACCGTCAACGACTTCCTCTCCAAGCGTGACGCAGTGTGGAACGGCCCCGTATATGACATGCTCGGGCTGACGGTCGGCTCGATCCACGGCCAGAGCGCCGAGTCTGGAAATTTCGGCAACTCATTTGTCTACGACCCGGAGTATGTCTCCGAGGACCCCAACGGCTGGGACAAGCTGCGACCCGTGACCCGCCGGGAAGCCTACGCGTGCGATATCACGTACGGCACCAACCACGAGTTCGGATTCGACTATCTGCGCGACAATATGGCGTTCCGCAATGAAGAGCTGGTCCAGCGGGAGCTTAATTACGCAATCGTGGACGAGGTGGACAGCATCCTCGTTGATGAAGCCCGAACCCCGCTCATCATCTCCGGCCCCGGCAACCGCTCCAGCGATATGTATTATAAGATGGACAAGGTGGTCCGCAGGCTCACCAAGGAACGCGACTTTACCGTCGACGAGAAGGCCAAGACCGCCATGCT
>JAMCYN010000117.1 GCA_023474015.1 Armatimonadota bacterium | reverse complement strand
AGTCGTCCATGTAATGCTCCTTTCAGAAACTTTGAGCGGTTCCTGAAAAAGCATGATGGACGACTCCAGCATATGTCAAACTTTGAGAGTCCCCCGGCAAAGCCGGGGGTTTACCCTTATCAATTATAAAATCCTCAATCCAGATTGACTTCTCCAATCGTATAAAATGACCCAGTGACGAGAATAAGGTCGTTTTCACCGGCTATTTCGAGCGCGCGGGCGACGGCAGCGGGGACTGGTTCCGCAATCTCCACCTGGTCGGTGAACTTGCGGGCGGCGTCGGCCAAATCACCCGCGGGAAGAGCCTTGGACCACTGCGACTGCGTGGCAATTATTGTGGAGGCGAGCGGCGCGAGGTACGAAAGGACCCCCTCCGCGGAGTGAGTGCCCAGCATGCCGATCACGAGAATCAGCTTTTCGTAGCGGAAGTTTTCGTTGATCGATTTCGCCAGGGTACGCGCGGCGTCCGGGTTGTGCGCGCCGTCGATGACGAGCGTGGGCTTGTCCCGCAATATCTCCATCCGGCCAGGTATGTAAGCGTTAGCGACACCCGTCGAGATCGCCCTTTCCGAGATGCGGACCTCATACTTCTCAAGCGCGAGAATGGCCGAGACGGCGGTTGCGGCGTTAACATGTTGAAACTCGCCGATAAGTCCCGGCTTGAGGCCGAGTATCACGCGCTCCCCGCGTCGCAACGAAAAGTGATCACCCCTGCTGTTGTAGCGGAGTTGAACGTCCGCCGAGGGCGAACCGGTCTTGTCCGGTTTAGACTTGATTACCCTCCAAACCTCGGCGCCTTGTTCGCGGCAGCGGTTGAGGATCACACGCCAGGCGCGCTCGTCGTCGACGGCGGTCACCAGGATGCTCCCAGTTTTCACGATACCGGCCTTCTCGAAGGCGATCTCTTCGATTGTTTCGCCCAGGCGCTCGGTGTGATCCAAGGCTATGTTGGTGATGACAGCGACCAGCGGGTGGACGAGGTTGGTTGCATCGAAACGGCCGCCCATTCCGACCTCCAGGACCGCGAAGTCCACCTGAGCGCGGGCGAAGTAGAGATACGCGGCCATTGTCTTTACCTCGAACTCCGTCACCTCGCCGAGGTCGGTTTTGCCGATCTTGTCGGCCACGGGTTTGATCTCGCTGATGATCCCGGCGAAGTCGGATTTCGGGATCATTGCGCCGTCGATCTGGATGCGTTCGCGTAAGTCGTGGACATAGGGTGAGAGATACAGGCCGGTGCGGTATCCCGCCTCACGCAGGATCGAGGCCGCGAATGTGCAGGTCGAGCCCTTGCCGTTGGTGCCGCCGACATGGATCACACGGAGCCGACTTTGAGGGTTGTCGAACGCATCACACAGTGCCGTGATACGTTCGAGTCCGAACCTTATTCCGAACTTCAGGAGCCCGTCAAGGTACTCCAGCGTCTGTTCATAGGTCATTGTCAAGCACTTCGCAGCTTTTCGAGGAGTCGGTCCACATTCACGCATTGATCCACCATCTCCTCGACCGAGCGAATCTTGTCGGTATCGCCGGGCCTGATCTTAACGATCAGCTTGGCGATTCGAGAAGCGACGGTATACGTGTCCTCCTGAACCAGGATAACGGGCATGTCGGTCTTGCTGATCAGTTCCATAATATTCGGCGGCGGCGGCGTGCCTCCAGTGAGTATCATACCCGCCACGCAAGTATGGTCCGGCCCGTCAAGCAGGCACGAACTCATAGCGGCCAGGATCATGTCCTCACGTGTGCCGGGGGTTATCAGCAGGGCGTCCTCGGTCAGATACTCGAGCGCCTGATATGGAGGCATCGCGCCGATTACCGTCTTGCCGACTATCCGTCCCAGGCTGTGTTCGCCGCTGAGCACATCGCCCTGTATATCCTCCAACAGTTGCTCTATGGTCGGGTTGGAGAGCATCGGCCTGTAGGGCATAACGCCCAGCACTTCAAGGCCCTTGCGCTCGAGACCGCGGGTGACGTATGATTTCACCTTGTCATACTTGTCCTCGTCGACCTTGTTTACGATAACGCCCACGATATCCACCCCGACGGCGTCGAACATCGCCTTGTTGAGCATAATCTCGTCTATTGGTCGACCGATGCCACCCGACGAAACGATAACCACTTTGCAGCCCAGCAGGGCGGCGACGTCGCCGTTGGACATATCGAATACCGAACCGACACCCGCGTGCCCCGTGCCCTCAACCACGACAATGTCCTTATCAAAGGCCATGCGCGAGTAGCACTCTTTAATGGTCGCCGCCAGCTTTTCGCGATTGGGGTTGTCTATGTAGTTCTCGGTGAAATGGCGCGGGACGGCGATAGGAGACATGTCGGTCACACTGCCCTTGAGTTCATAGACCCCCTTGACGAGCATTGCGTCCTCGTCGATCTTGAGGCCATCGACTTCTATGTAGCGTTGGCCGACAGGCTTTATATAGCCTACGTAGGTGAGTCGTTTCTTGAACGCCGCGATCAGCCCAAGGCAGGTAATGGTCTTGCCATCGTTCTGGCGAGTGGCAGCTATGTAAACATTCATCATTGGTTGGGTCGCACCTCCAGGTAACATGTTCCCCAGCGCGGGAAGGTTATCCTTCGGCGAGAGGAATGAACGAGAATTGCGATATTGACAGTCAGTGTTCAGTCTTACGGGAGATTCTTCGCGGGCGTATGCCCCGAAGCTCGTATCTTCGAAGTGGCGGCGTCGGGGTTCTCGGTGAGAGCTCGGTCGACAATGGCGTCCGATAGCCTAGCGCCACAAGAATTGCAGCCAACTGCAATTGGCTCCGAGAGATTTGCAATATCGAGGCAATGTCTGAAAATCTCCAACTGAACTTACTGGACTGCGTTCAGGACACATTGAGCCACGTAGGCTCTGCCATACGTCTCATCATCTCTTGCGCGCGGTGTCAATGGCCGCCCGGATCTGCCCCACCCATGGTTGGGTCATGTGCCTCACCTTTTTTTTGTTTGAGGTGCTGCTGAAAAACTACTTCATGTGGTTTTGAACATTCGTTTTTGTCCTGTGGGTAATCCTGTGGGCTTAAAAATGTAATCTGGGCTCATTCTTGGGCTGACAGGCACTGGCGGAACAGCCTCTTACGGTGCAGGGAAGTGTGCGCTGCCAAGAGTCTGGCGCAAAGAAACTGCGTTGCATATGGGAAAAGCGGAGTCGGCACAACCGACAGGTGTGATTATCCATCCGCTCAACTGTCCGGGCGGTTTTGTGAGAAGTCACTGATCAGGAATAGGTCAAGCAGCCTTTGTCTGGTATAAATGATACAACCCGCCCAGAATCGGCAGGGAATCAAGTTCAACATCGCTTAGCGGCTGGGGTTGACCGACTGATGCTTGAGTTGGCGGCTCGCAATTCAGGCTGCTGTGCGTTCGGATCGGATGATAGTATTCGGCAATGAACTCCCTGAGGAGTTTATAGAGGTGACGTTCGTCAAGTGGAATGATGTGGTCGAGCAGTTCGCGGCGTAATACTCCAATTACCCTTTCCGCGAATGGATTCTGCCAGGGGCACCTGAAGCCTGTCCTTATTGATTCAGTGCCAGCGGCGATCGGGAACTGCTGAATGTCTGTGCTGCGGAATACCGGATCATTATCGTGGATGAGGTATTTCGGCAGCTCTCCAAAAGGAGTTGCTTCTCGAAGTTGCTGCACAGTCCACTCTGCCGTTGGATGGGCTGTGACGGCAGTATGCTTGATCTGCCGTCTGTCGTGACTGATGATGACAAGCGCGTAGAGGACTCGGAATGTGATAGTGGGCATGGCAAAGAAATCGACGGCCCAGGTATTATGCATGTGGTTTGCGAGAAACGTTCTCCAGGACTGACGCGCTTTCTCGCTCGGTGGCTTTCGAGTCTCCGGAATGTATTTGGCGATGGTGTTGGGACAGGGGACGTCGGTGATCCCGAGGCTGACGAGTTGATCATGAATACGTTCCGGGCTCCAGAGCGGATTCTCATTGTGTATCTTCTTAATCTTGGCAATGGTTGCCTGCGAGACTGTCGGGCGACCTTTTGGTTTTGACTTTCGAGCCCAATACAGTCTGAATGCCGTGCGATGCCAACTAATCACAGTCTCCGGCTTCACCACAACAAGAAGTGATTGCCGGTGACTGCAGAATCTGGCTAATATGACCCATAGTTGTCGGAATGCCGGCGTGGTCCTGTGCTTTGGTCGTTTGTGAGCCAAGACATCTTTTTCATATATCGCCAACTGGCTTCTCAGGGCGAGATTTTCTACAACAAGTGCCTGGCGGGATATCAGGTTGCCACGGCAAACATGAAAGAGGAAACACAGCCAGTCGCGTAGAAATAGGATAAAGATACTGTGGTCTATCATGTTTTCAGGATAGCATGAACCGGCTGTTTTGTGCTCAGATTTAGTTTTTGAGGGCCACAGGTGCCCACGCTGACGTTCCGGCTGCTTTACGTGTTCATCGTCATCAGCCACGAACGCAGGGAGATCATCCTTTTCGGTATCACTCAACATCCGACTATGCTCTGGGTGATACAACAGCTTCGGGAGGTGACCGGGTTCGGCGTCCAGCCCAAGTACCTCATTCGAGACAACGACCGCATATATGGCTCCGGCATGCCAGCATTCCTGCGCAGTTCCGGCATCGAGGAAGTCCGCACCGCCTACCACAGCCCATGGCAGAATCCATATTGCGAAAGAATTACCGGAACCCTGCGGCGGGAACTGCTCGACCACATCATCCCACTGAACGAGCTACACCTGTACAGGCTGCTCAAGGAATATGTGAAGAGCTATTACCATCCGGTCCGCACTCACAGCAGCTTGGATCACAGGCCGCCACTTTCTGACCCATCATCTGGAAAACCGCAGCTTTCGCCCGACGCCGTGCTGGAATCCAAGCCGATTCTCAGCGGCTTATACCACAACTATCGAGCAAAAGCTGCCTGAACTATCAATACAGATACCATTCCGCTACTGCCTGACCAGACATGCCGGCCGCTTCATTACGTCTGCATGGCTGCCGAGGCACCTCATCTTAAGCTTATACGTGAACATGTCAGCCTGAGGAGCGTCGAATTCCTGACATCCGTGGCTCAGTCAGGCCTTACGGATTTCCCAACCCCCAGTTCCAAAGCCCAGAATGCCGCTCGGACGAGGTTTCTGCGGAGTACAGGTAACGGCAGTGTATTGACGATTCGTCTCGGCCGGCACGTGCCGGCGCTATCATTGGTTGCACTCACACTGCACTACCGTTGATCGCGCCTTTGGAGTCAGTCCGAGCGTCAGAATGGTCTTCGGACCTGTTTTGATCACCGTGACGCCATCGTCGGCACGCACGTCAAGGTCCGACTGTGAACGTTCAGCCAGATCCAATAGCTCCGCCCGGTCAATGCCTTGTTTGAGTGCGAACTCGACATGGGACGGGTCGTTCGAGAGGTTAGCAAGTCTGATGATGAGCATTTCGTCACGCTCCGCAACCTTGAGCGCGCTTGGAACGACGGAAGCTGGAACAGAAGTCGAAACGAATGAACTTGCTCCTGGCAGATCGGTCGGGAGCATCCTCTGATGGACCACCAACGGAACCTTGTGATTATAAGCTTGCCTTGCTGCTAGGCTGCTGGCTGGGTCACCTACACCGGGAATGACCGAGTAATGGAAACGGTGGGTACCCGGGCACTGGGCGCCAGGCGTGTACATGAAGGCACATCCATCTCCGCCATCTTCGCGGTGAGCGCGCGTGGTATTGGAAAGATCACCACGTGATCCCCACTCCACGCAGCGCAGGAGGGTCAGCGCGAACGTGCGGCGCTTATCATTGCGCACTTCGTATTCGGTGAGCCCCCGGTTCCCAATTGTAAGGCTGCGACTAGGCGAGGCAACACCCGCGAAAGTAAGCTGTGGATGAGTCGGCTGAGGATCCTCCGTCCAGCCTTCGACCTCAGGGACATCCACGCTTCGCTTGACGATGTCGAATGCGGTCTCCGAGAACGAATAATCAGAATCCACATCAGTGGGAAACAAGACCCGCAGCCTGTGGTCTCGCGCATTATTCTCCAGTTCTGTCACGATGTCAACGCGGGGCACGCCAGCGGCGATGGTCAACCACGACTTAATGCTCAAGCTGAACACATCGTCCGACCGTCTTGTTGTGTTGCTCCTGACAAGGTGCACCGGCACGGTCAGCACATAATCAATTCGATAAGTCCGGAATGCATTCCCCGAGACTTCAAGCGAGACTCTCGTGTCCGCCCCGAGGCTTGAGGAAGTCGAATCGGCATCGGGCGGACAGTAGCTGTATTCGTCCCCGCAGTCGCCGGTGTCCTCGAAGAAATGCAGCCCGCGATAGTCGAGCCCGAAGCGTTTGTCGCGTAGGTCGAACGTCCCGACAGAGTTGAACGAAAGACGCAGGCTATCCGTCTCCGCGCCCGGCATGCCATTGTCGGTGGTGAAATCGGCAACGCAATACGGCTCTACACGCAAACCCGAGCGAGATCGTACCTCCAGTGCGCGATACCCACACCCAGGTATGTCTTCGAGAAGCAGCCTGAGCGTGTACCTATGGCAGTTGTCAAACGTTGGAAATTTGTCGAACGAATCGGCGGCGTTGAACGCCACGAACTCATCGTCCTCGGATACCACTGCATAAGGAATATCGCACTCGCCGTTGAAGATGGTGAAATCGCGCCAAGCCGCATCGTTGGGCAGTCTCAACTCGACATCCACAAGTTCGGTCCTCTTCCAGGGCAGAGTGTTTACCACTAACAAATGCGTGGCACTCCCGGAGCCGCCCGCAGCCGAGAGAGCGTCGGCAATGCGCTTGGTCGCGTGTTCGGACAGCATCCCCGCGATTTGTTGCGCGGACGCGAACCGGGTCAGCATCTCTTGGTGAACTTCATCGAGGCTGCAGCCGCATATACTATCATGGGCGTGGTTCTTCAGCAGTTCTTTCCAAGCGTGGTGAATCAGTGCGCCGGGATACTCCGCGCCGAGAAGCCAGGCAAACGCGCAAAGCGGCTCGGCAACGTGGGCGAGCATGGTTTCGGTGCGCTCATTGTGCTGCTTCAAGTACATTCGAGTAGACAGTGTGCCCTGCAGCATCTCCATCTGTTCCGACTCTCGCTGCTCGCCCTGCACTATTGGCGCATCCTTCACCTCATCCCGCACTGCGTCCAGATACATTCGCGGCGTGCTCTGGATGAGTTTGATGTCGCTGACAGTTCCATTCACCGCATCTATAACTTGCGGCAGTCTCGAATCCGGGAATTCGTGGTCAACGCCGTTCATCAGCAGCACATGGGAACCGGAGCGGGCCGCACCAAGCCGTTCAAGCGCCTGTTCGATCTGTGCGCGGGCCTTTTCCGCCGACTCCATATCCAGATCTTTCGCGTTGAAATATCCGAGTTTGCCCTCCAATTTGTGGGCCAAAACGCTGCTCCCATCCGGTGACTGCCAGCGGATTTCCGAGGGCAATTGGGCGTTGAAGCCGCGCCACGCCACCGCGCTGTCGATACCGAAACCGGTGAGTATCCGTGGCATCTGCGTGGGGAAACCGAATTGATCGGGCATATAGCCAACATTCATGTGCCCGCCGAACTTCTCGGCAACGCGCGTGCCAAGCTGAAGATTGCGGACTATCGACTCGCCCGAGACAAGAAAAAGATCGGGCAGAACATACCACGGACCGACCAACAGCCGCCCGCTATGCACGAGATCAACCAGAACAGGTTCGTTCTCCGGACGAATTTCCAGGTAATCCTCAAGGATCACAGTCTGGCCATCAAGCAGAAAGTAACGGTAGTCCTCGTTGCGCATGATGTCGATGAGGTTATCGACAAGGCGCACAAGGTTCACTCGAAACTGCTCGAACGTAAGATACCACTCGCGATCCCAGTGTGTATGCGCAACGAGGTGGACTATACAGCCGTCACTCGTGCGTGGCTCGCAATGCTCCAATTTTTGCACCATCCCTTCAGGCCCCTGAACTGAACCCCGAAAAACGGAATACTTTGTTAAGCTGCTTTGGCTGCGGCGTTCTCGAATTTTATCGGACTCATGTAGCCCAGGTATGAGTGCATCCGCAGTCTGTTATAGAACACTTCGATAAACTCGAAGATTTCCCTCTTTGCGTCTTCCCTGTCGAAGTGGTTATTACGAAGCAATTATTCATGAGTTATATTCGACAAGGCGGTTGCGATCTCAAGAGTCTGCTGCCGGATTTGGGCGAAAGTCTGGCGATAGGCGGAGCACTTGCGATGGCAAGGAACAAGAAGATGGACAATTAAGGCAGATGGTCGGATGGCTGCCTGAAAGCGGAAGTCGATTCAATATCTGAGCACTCTCAGGCCCTAATAAGCCTGGTTGATCTCGAAAGAAGCAGAATCCGTATGATTTCGTGACAATAATCGTATCACGACGCTTCGCGACACAGCAGGCTGAATGCGAAGTCGATAAACGCTGTATCGGAACAGACAAAACTTGCGTCTGTCGCAACGACCTCGACTTGCGGCCCTTGACATTCGGGGGAAAATGAGGTAGCCTGTAGATAAGACTCGGAAGCCAGTTCCGTAGCGCGGAAAGGACTATTCTTTGCAAACTTCGGCAATCACGGCGGAGCGCGTAGCGGCACAAGCTCGCGCCCTGATCCTGAAAACAGTTCATCAGTCCAACGCGGGACATACCGGCGGGGCGCTGTCTATGTGCGAAATCCTCGCGGTCCTCTACTTCAAAGCCATGAATATCGATCCTGCCCGCCCGGACTGGCCTAAGAGGGACAGGTTCATTCTGTCGAAGGGACATGCTGCGGTCGGGCTTTATGCCATTCTCTGCCTGAGAGGCTACTTCGGTGAGCAGTGCATGTGCGAGTTCGACCATATAGACGGCAGGCTTCAGGGACATCCCGATATGCTGAAGACTCCCGGAGTGGACATGTCAACGGGTTCGCTTGGCCAGGGGCTCTCCGCCGGTATCGGCATGGCTCTCGGGCGGGACCGCAGAGGAATGGCATTCCATGTTTACGTTCTCCTGGGGGACGGGGAGCTTCAAGAAGGGCAGGTCTGGGAAGCCGCGATGTATGCCGGTCATCACAAGGTCAGGAGACTGATAGCGATAATCGACTACAACCAACTTCAGCTCACTGGCTGGACCAGGGATACTCTCGACCTCGATCCTCTTGCCCGAAAGTGGGAATCGTTTGGATGGAACGTCCTTTCCTGCGACGGACACAGCGTGCCTGAGCTTATTAACACAATCGAGAAGGCGAAATCGATTGAAGACGGTCCCGTTGTGGTGATAGCCAAGACACTGAAGGGACGCGGAATCTCTTTCATCGAAGGCAATGTTTCATGGCACGCGAAGGCGCCCAGTGAGTCTGAACTGGAACAGGCGCTATCCGAACTGGAGTGTGCGGGATGAAGATCGGAGAGATGATAGCGCCGCGAAAGGCTTTTGGAGACGCCTTGGTGGAGCTTGGGAAGTCGAATCCCGATGTGCTCGTGCTCGACGCTGATGTGGGAACATCAACGCAGTCCGCCATATTCCGCGATGCCTTTCCGGACAGGTTCTACCAGATAGGAATAGCAGAGCAGAACATGGTAGTCATCGCGGCTGGGCTTGCCACGCTGGGGTTCGTTCCTTTTGTGTCGACATTCGCGGTGTTTATGGCGAGACGCGCATCCGACCAGATAGCCATATCGGTCGCGTATCCCAAGCTGAACGTGAAGATCAACGGGAGTTATGGCGGGGTACCGACGGGCAAAGCGGGAGCTACTCATCAGGCATTCGAGGACATAGCGATAATGCGCGCGATACCAAACATCAAGGTGTTCGTCCCCGCGGATGCCGTCGAGACCCGTCAAGTTGTCCTTGCGGCCGCGGAGATAGATGGCCCGGTATACATAAGGACGGTCAGATGCGAGGTCCCGGTTATATTCGACGAAAGCTACAGGTTCGTTCCGGGCAAGGCCGCAGTGCTTCGTGAGGGCGAAGATGTTGCTATTATCTCGACGGGCATGATGACCCCAAAGGCGCTTTTGGCGGTGGATAAACTTGCGGAAGAAGGGGTATCCGCAAGGCTCATACATATGCCGACCATTAAACCAATAGACGAGGATGCGATAATCTCGGCGGCAAGGGAAATAGGCAGGATAGTGACTGTCGAGAATCACAGCATAATCGGCGGGCTTGGGGGAGCCGTGTCCGAGGTGTTGTCGGAGAAGCAGCCGGCATGGCTGAAAAGGATAGGCTTCGGGGACCACTTCGGGGAGAGCGGGGACGATGAGCAGGTATTCTCGAAGTACGGAGTCAACACGGAGCACATAGTATCAGCCTGTCGCGAGATGGCGCGGACAAAGGCAGTTTTCTAAGGGAGGACACGGATGCAGGTCATGGATAGAAACGAGCTTGGGGCGTCCTACGCAGCGGGGCCAAATGGCGTAAGGCGGCTTAAGATGTTCATCGGCGGTGAGTGGATAGCGTCGAAGACGGACAATTACTTTCCCGTTCACGACGCAAGCACGGGTGAGGTCACCACTGAGGCTCCGAGATGTCTGCCCAAGGAGGTGGAATCGGCTATCGCGGCGGCGAAGCAGGCTTTCGGGCCGTGGTGGCAGACTCCCGCCGAGGAGAGGATACAGATCCTCTTCAGATTCAAGGTGCTGCTTGACCGGAATCTCGAGGAGTTGGCGACGACCCTTGCCACGGAGAACGGCAAGACGCACGCGGAGGCCGTAGGTTCCATTCAGAGGGGCATAGAGATAGTCGAGTTTGCCTGTGGCGCTCCCACGCTTCTTATGGGAGAATCTCTGGAAAACGTGTCGAGGGGTGTTGATGTAGTCACATGGCGGCAGCCGTTGGGCGTGTGCGCCGGCATAGTACCGTTCAACTTCCCGGGGATGATCCCTATGTGGATGTTCCCGCTTGCGATTGCCTGCGGCAACACGTTCGTTCTCAAAGCCGCGAGCATGGTGCCCAACACGGCGGCGAGACTTATGGAACTGCTTCATGAGGCCGGGCTGCCAGCCGGCGTGGTCAACATGATCACCTGCGGAAGGGACTCGGTGAGGCTGCTGCTCGAGCATCCGGACGTTAAGGCAATAAGCTTCGTCGGCTCGACATCGGTGGGCAGGGAGATCTATCAGACAGCGGCCGGCAGCGGCAAGAGGGTTCAGGCGCTGACGGAGGCCAAGAACCACGCTCTGGTTATGCCCGACTGCGTTCTGTCCAGAGCCGCCCAGGGGATAGTCAACGCTGCCTTTGGATGCGCAGGGGAGAGGTGTATGGCTCTTCCGACTATTGTTGTCCTCGAAGAGATAGCGGACGATCTCGTGAAGCTTGTAGCGGACGCCGCAAGAGGCATTAATGTCGGTCACGCCGAGTCCCCGGATACGACAATGGGACCGTTGATATCCGCGGAGCATCGGGACAGCGTCGTAAGATGGATAGAAACCGGCGTATCCGAAGGCGCAAAGCTCATTCTGGATGGGAGAAGTGTTACCGTTCCCGAACACCCAGGCGGATTCTACCTCGGGCCGACAGTGTTCGATTACGTAACCGAGGATATGTCGGTAGGGCGTGAGGAGATATTCGGGCCTGTGCTATGTATTAAGCGAGTAAAGAGTTTTGAGGAAGGTCTCGAGTTGATCAACTCCAGCCGGTTCGGAAACGGCTCCGCGATCTTTACTCAAAGCGGGATGTATGCCAGGGAGTTCGCACACAGAGTCGGAGCCGGGATGGTTGGAGTGAACGTGGGCATACCCGTCCCGCTTGGATTCTTCAGCTTCACGGGCTGGAAGCAGTCGTTCTTCGGAGACCTTCACAGCCACGGCAAGGACGGCGTGCTTTTCTTCACCGAAAAGAAGTCCGTGAGCTACAGGTGGTTCAATGAGCAGGACGCCGCGGTCAGAAAGGTAAACACGTGGGACTGAGGTACGGAGACAGATGCACTGGTCTCAAAGTAGGCTAGACTTCGATATTGGGAGACTACAAGCCCTCGGGGTGAGTCATATCCACGCGTTTCCGGGGTATAGTACCGGCGACTGGTTCTGTGATGAGAACACGTTCAGCGCCAGGCTGCGGGAACTTCGCCGCAAGAAGGACGATGCGGAAAGGGATTATCCCGAGGTGCAGGTGCACTTCATGGGAATGACCTCGTCTCATCCCGAAGGCCAGGCGCAAGTTCCTCCTGTCTACCAGTGCCAGATGGACCTGGAGGGCAACCCGAGGGAAGGGTTCGTGTGTCTGCGGGACAAGAGCTACCGTGAGATCCTGATCGAACGCTACCGGCAAGTGGCTCGCGCGGGATTCCGCCGGATACTTTTCGATGACGATCTAAAGGACGCTCTTTGCTTCTGCCCGCTGCACCTTGCGGGTTTCTCCAGCGCTATCGGCAGGACAGTCTCCAGAGATGAGTTTGGAGGCGCCTTCCAAGACACCGGCGCATCGGAAGACACGATTGAGCTGAGGAAGCGATACATGGCATTTTGCCGGGAGACGGTGCTATCGCTGGCAAGAGAACTCGAGAGCGCGATCCACGAGATAAGCCCGACACTGCGCATAGGCACCTGCCTCCCGGCTCGCCGTTTCCAGGACCTGACCGGGATAGCGTGCACGGACATCATAAACATCTTCGATACCCCCGAGGCACCGAGCTTCGCCAGGCTTCCGGGGGGAGAGCATTATAACGCCCTGCCGCTCGACATGACCACAAGCGTGGGATACCTCATCTACTATGACGAGCTTCTCCCGGAGACTTACGAAAGGTGCTGGGAGACGACCGCCGTGGGGGCCGCGCCCTGCCAGCCCAAGGGTTCTGCCCAGATGATACAGGAGGGAAGGATAGCGGAGGCGCTCGGCATAACGCCCGTGCTTTGGGCGTGGTCCGAGGAGTTCGAAAGGCTCCATATATGGCCCGGACTGATCGGCGGAGGCCCCTGGCCGGGTGAGACGAAGCCCAGGGACCACGGTAGAGAGTACCTCGGAATACCGGTCTATATGCGGACCGGTCTGGCGCAAGAGCTATCGCTCGAGGAGCATCTGTCGGACGGCGCGATTAAGGGATACCAGGCGCTATCGCTAATTGGACTGCCCGTCCGGCTTACCTCGGACATACGCTCTGATGACCGCACCATCTGTCTTTTCGGATTTCAGCCCAAGACGGTGGCCGCCGAGGCGAAGGGGTGGCTTGAGGAAGGCCGGACGCTCGTGCTCGACCTGCCGGCCGCGCGGAAGCTGCGGGAGTATGTTCCGGATCTGCCGGACTTTTCGCTTGCGGAGCCCGATGCGAGGCCTCACATGGAGGTGCTATCCGGGGGACGTGCCACCGACACCTCTGTTGCCGGCTATCCGATTGGCTCGATTGCCGTTGTTAAGCGAGAGGCCGTGGAGGCGATATCGATGTTGCGTGATGCGTCCGGAAACGAGATTGGGATGGGCATCGGGTCAATTGACATCGGACGCGGGAGGATTATCGTTCTGCCATTTGATTTGTGCCGGGTGACATTTCGTCTTGGAAAGTCTCATCGCGACATACTGGTCGAGGAACTCGAGGAGTTCGCATCCGGCAGGCTGCCCTATGTGGATGGGGATGCGTATCTCCAGGTGGTTCTTTTCCGAGAGAATGGTGAGGAAGACCTGGTTGTAATAAACTACAGCGACCACTATGTTAAGGCGACGGCGCGGACAGTCGGCGTTGACGAGCCCATCCATATTGATCTTGCACCGTTGGGCGTCGATCGAGTGATGAATCAATCATACGAAAGGGTAGTTTTATGAGGATAGCATTTGCGGCGGAAGTGTGCTCTTTCGATTTGATGCAGCAGGTGAAGGAGCATCTTATCGAACAGGGACACGAAATCATAGACCTTGGAATGAAGAGCAAAGAAGTGCCTGACGTATTCTACAATACGGCCCCCAGAGTCGCGGCCGCCGTAGTGGACGGCAGCGCGGAGCGTGGGATCCTGGCCTGCGGGACCGGTATGGGCGTGTGCCTGTGCGCAAACAAGTTCAAGGGGATTTACGCCGGTGTCGCGGAGTCCGCCACTACGGCGAGACTTCACTACGTTATAAACCGCGCGAACGTCCTTTGCCTCGGAGCATGGGTGGTGGGAAGGCTCCAGGCACTCGACATCGTGGATGCCTACCTTTCCGCCGAGATAGGCGCGGGGATGCCTGAGGAGCGTAGAAGAGTGCAGGCCGAGGGATTTGCGAAGATTCAGCAGTATGAAAGCAAAAACTTCAAGTAGCCGGTGCGGGTATTGGCGGGATAGGAGCGTGACAAACATGCTGGAACTGGAGACAAAGAAGCTGGCTGACGAGAGCGAACGTGCCCGAAGGGCGAAGGCTCTTGCCGAACACAGGACCATTCAAGCTGCCGTGAGCAATGGAGCGATGGAACAATTCCAAGACATATCCGTCTCGGAGGCACTGGTGCTCGGCCTTCTCAACCAGGGAGTCAGGAAATACGTCGGGGTCTTCGGCCACGGAAGCACGGACATAGCCGAAGCACTGCGCGTCTACAGCCAATTGGGGCTTGTGAGTGTGTACAACGCCAGGCATGAGACCGCCGCCGCGCACGCCGTGACGGCTCTCAAGCTAGAAACTGGGGAGACCGCAGCCGTGATCACATCTATCGGTCCCGGCGCCATGCATGCATTCGCGGGCGCATTGTGCGCCGCGTCAAATTGCGCGGGTGTTTACCACATCTACGGAGATGAGACCACGCACGACGAAGGCTTCAATATGCAGCAGATTCCAAAGAACGAGCAGTCCCTGTTTCTCAGGATGTGCGGCGTTATGGGCAGCGCCTATGCCCTCTACGAGCCGTGCTCCGTATTCAGCGCACTGAGGCGAGGAGCCATACATACGAGCAAAAGCGGGGTCAGCGGACCTTTCTTTCTTCTGGCTCCAATGAATGTCCAGCCGGCAATGATCAAGAACTGTAACCTGCTTGAGTTCCCCGCCGCTTTTAGCCCTACCCCAGTGGTTTGCGGCGACGACAGCGTATTCTCACGGGCAACCGAGTTCGTTCGCAAGGCAAGGCGCATCACCATCAAGCTCGGGGGCGGGAGCCGCGGGTGTGGAGCGGAAATAGTGGAGCTTGCGAATTTGCTCGACGCCGCGATTATCTCGGGGGCCGGTTCTCCGGGAGTCGTGCCTTATTCTGAACCTCGATGCGTATCGATAGGCGGCACAAAGGGATCAATCGCCGGCAACTACTGCATGAATGAAGCCGACTTGGTAGTCGTAATTGGAACGAGGGCGGTCTGTCAGTGGGACTGCTCGGGCACCGCTTGGAAGAACGCCGCCAATATCATAAACTTCAACGTCGAACCCCAGCACGCGGGGCACTATAACTGCTCGCTGCCAATATTGGGAGACGCCAAAGCCAACCTCAGAAAATGGATAGACGTCCTGGTAGGGCAAGGATTCCGGCCTGCCTCCGGCAATTCGGAATGGATGCGGGCGGTCACCATCAAGAAAGAGCAGTGGGAAGCGCACAAGCGACTCCGTTACGACAATCCCGTGGCGATGGATTCAGTGTGGGGAAGGCCGGTGCTCACTCAGCCCGCCGCGATCAAGATAGCCTGCGACTTCGCCGACTCTGTACACGCGATCAAGTATTTTGACGCGGGCGATGTGCAGGCGAACGGCCTCCAGATAGTTGAAGATGAGCATGAGAGGCAGACATATACCGACACCGGTTCGTCGTACATGGGCTTCGCGGCATCGGCGCTCCTCGTTGGGGCGCTTACTGACGATCGGCGCTATCGAATCGCGTTCTGCGGAGACGGAAGCTTCACCATGAATCCGCAGATACTGATAGACGGGGTTGAGCACGGAATCAGGGGATGCGTCCTCGTCTTTGATAACCGCCGCATGGCCGCCATAAGCGCACTTCAGTTTGCCCAATACGGCCTCGACTTCAAAACGACGGATAACGTTGAAGTAGATTACGTGGCATGGGCAAACTCCGTCCGGGGAGTCAAGGGGATGCACGGCGGGACCAGCCCCGACGAACTTAAAAAGGCTCTTCAAGAAGCCCACGACTACGACGGTCTCTCATTGATTCACGTTCCTGTCTACTCTGGACCGGACGAGCTTGGAGGCATTGGAACATTTGGAGATTGGAACACCGGTTATGTGGCGTGACACATAATCGATGTTGTGCGCTGCCAATCGTTATGTGCGTACAGGCCCCGGAGGGCTTTGTACAATCGGGGGGTGACGACAATGATGGCACATAATGGAGTCCTTTCACTATGAATC
>JAMCYN010000050.1 GCA_023474015.1 Armatimonadota bacterium | reverse complement strand
CGCGCTTGAGCTGTGCGACCGCAGCCGCCAAGTCGCCTTTTCTGTAGAACCCGACACCCTTCCTAACACTCTCGCTGGTAGCGGAGGATACTGTGCTTGAGCAAACTGCAATCAGGCACAGGATCAAGATAGCAATTGCCGGAAGTCGAGCGTTCATTGGATATCTCCCGCGACTGCCGGGGAATTTTGCAGAATCACGTAGCGGATTCAGCGCCGATTACCCAGCTTATTCGCCTATGAACCGTCCGAATTATAGCCGTACAATAGCCGTCTGTCAACTCATAATAGCACTCAGGCAGTAGGTACATCCCTCATTCTGGGCAACTTTCTAATCGCAAAAGAGCGAAATTGCAAATCGGAAACTGTATTCCCGAAACTGGCGGACGTAGCTTCGGAGTAGCCGGTCTATGCTTATGTTGAAGTTTGAATGTCGAGAGTTGGATGAGGCGGTGCGCTTCATCCAACCCTCGACAGCTCCCAATTCTCAGCCCTTCCACTCCGCATACAGCTTCTCGAAATCCTCGATCAGCGCCTCGACAATCTTCACGCCTCCGCGCCAGAACTCGGGGTCTTTAACGTCGATTCCGACCCTGCCGAGCAGCTCTTGAGGAGAACACGACCCGCCGGTTTTAAGCAGCTCGATGAACTTCGGCACGAACGTCTCGCCCTCCCGCCGATACATCGAATATAGAGCCATCACCAGCAGTTCCCCGAACGAATACGCATACACGTAGAATGGTGAGCCTATGAAGTGGTTCACATACATCCACCAGTTCTTGTGCTCGTCGCCCATCGTCACGGAGTCGCCGAACATCGCCTGGATGTTGCGCTGCCACAACTCACCGATCTGCTCGCTGGTGAGCTCGCCCAGTTCCCTCCGCGAGCGGTGCAGTTCCTGCTCGAAGCGATACATTGCGGCCTGGCGGAAGATTGTGGCGAATGTCTCCTCGATCTTCTCGGCGTAGAGCGCCAGCTTGTCCTCCAGATCGGCCTTGCCCACGATGCTCTCGAAGACCAGCATTTCCCCAAACGTGCTCGCAAGCTCCGCCACGGGCAGCACGCTCGAGAAGTTGAGGTAGGTGTTATCTCGGGACAGATAAGCGTGCACGCCGTGCCCCAACTCGTGGCCGAGGGTCATAATATGATCCTGGCGATTGAGGTAGCTCAGGAGCACGTAGGGGTGCAGGTCGGGGGTAGCATACGAGCAGAATGCGCCGCCTCGCTTGCCTTTCCGGGGCGCGGCGTCGATCCAGCCGTTGGTGAAGAAACCGCCCGCCGCATCGGCCATTTCCTTGGAGAATCGAGCAAACGAGCTCAACACCATGTCTCGCGCATCGTCGAACGAGTATTCTTTCTTTGCCTCGAACAGCGGCGCGTAGCGGTCGTAGTGCATCAGCGTGTCAATTCCGAGGATGTCGCGCTTGGTGCGATAGTAACGCGCGACCAGGGGGTAGTTCTCCACGCAGGTCGCCATGACCGTCTCCACGGTGTCAGGTTCCAACTCGTTCGAGATGTTTCGCGCCTGCTCGGGATATCCGTACCGCCGCAGTCTGTCGTCGACGGCCTTGTCGTAGACCAGCGTGTTGAAAATGAACGTCAACAGCCGGCCGTTGGCGGCGAGCCCCTTGGTGAGCGCGGAAGCCGCGGCCTGACGGACCTCCCGTTCGGGGTCTCTCAAGAGCGCGATGACCTCCGGCTCGGTCAGAATTTGCTCCTCGCCTTCTAACGTCACCTTGAACTCAATCGCCGACGTCATCTCCTCGAAGAGCCGCTCGAACGCCCGCCCGCCGGTGTTGGCCTTTTCTTCGAGTATCTTCTCCTCGGGCTCGGACAAGCGATGCTCGCGGAACAGCCGGGATGCGTGGATGAAGTGCCGATACGGCGCCAGGACGTCGTCCTGGACCAGGCGGTCGATGATCTCCGGCTTGGCGGCCATCAGTTCCAACTCGAAGAACATCAGTTGCAATGATATCTCGGTCTGCCGCTCCTGGATGTGCTGCAGCAGCGCGCCGTGCTCGGGCTTGCTTGTGTCGGCTGAGAAAATGAGTGAGGCGTAGGTGATCGGCTTGACCAACTCCTGGATTATGCCTTCGTACTCATGGATCGTGTCGTACAGCAGTTGCGCGGTCAAGGCCTCGTTATTTATCTTACCTCTATGGTTCTCGCCGAATCGCTTCGCGCGGGCGAGGGAATCGTCGAGAGTCTTTTCTATCCTGGGATCATCAATACTGGCAAAAAGGTCGCCGAGGTTCCAAGCGACCGTGGTCATTTCGGGCATATCGTTCTCCTGTGGGATGTATAAGCCCATTATAGAGGTCTGATTTCAGACAAGCAAGTTGTGCCTGTCCGAACGGCCAGAATCGCGGTGTCGTGGTATCAAAGGCCGCCCGGCTCATCCGTGAGCCGGGCGATCTGTCCTGAGCTTCAACTGCTTAGCAATTCACTGTAGATGCCCTCCGGCGTCCTCCCATGAAGGTCCTTTGGATTAAACGGGCCTGTAACGAACCAGGAATTTCCTGAGTGAAAAGCCAACAACAGGTCGCTGTTCGCGCTTCGATAGACGAGCATCCGGTCTACAGTCAAGTTCACCAGATTGAGCGCATCCGAACCATTTGGAGGCTCTGGCCCCGTCCAGCCAACCAGTGTTTGAAAATGAACTGGCTTGCTCATTACCGCCTCAAAGCCAGGGCTTCCAGCAGTGCAATAACTGACAATTGTGTTCCAGTCACTTGTCTTAGTAGTCCAACCGAAGGGCTTGTAGGCGGACGATAGAAACCCGATAGCTTGTTGTACCTGCTGGGCTTTCGCAGGAGGCAGCACTTTCCTTTTTGTCGAGCCTTCTATCTTTGCCGCTTGTCTGATAGTGAATGTGGGTAGACGTGTTCGGTCGAGATACTTGCTGTGTCCTACAATCTCCGTCTTGACGAATTTGACGAAGGACGGTGAACCGTCCTTCGTCGTAAGGTCGCTATTGTAGAGACTGAATGCAAATGAAACGGTACGACCGTTGTTGCGCACCAATGTGACCATATCCGGCCTTATGTACATATTTTTGGTGGCAGGCACGGTATCATTAAGAAGTTGGTATACTCGATCCAGGGTGGGTCTATCATTGATTAGGTAGTTGCCACCGCCCTCTGCCATCTCGATCATGGCAAAGGTCAGATCATTAGCAGCCTTTATGCCGTTCTGCTCCAATAGGCCCGGCTTGCCCGTGCCACACCCGGCAGCGAGAACCGTGACCCCCAGCAGGACAACAGACACGAGAAGTATCACTTCTACCCTGGTCAAGTCAATCACCTCCATGGAGACAAACGGAATCCGAACGGATTGCCATGAGCATGACGGGGGTTGGCGCGGGTTCATTCGCGCGGAGCAAGAGCCCGCCCGGCCCACGGATGAGCCGGGCGATCGGAATCGGATTATGGTCTCATGATGCGCCCCCGGACAGCATAGGGTCTACAATCGAACCCATGAAGAGTATTTCGCCTGTCCTATCGTCTCTGATCGCATAGAAGAATGGCCTACTGGCTCTAAATTCCGGGGGCACCGACCTGGCCCTAAAAAGTCCGAATGTCGCTGCGGCGGCTTCAGTGCCTTCCTCATTGACCTCAACAAATGCCTTCTGCTTCAACACACTGATGTAGACGTTGTTTCGATCATCACACGTGCACAGTCCACGGAAGTTGCTTTGGTCCGGATCAAAGGCAATTCCCATGCCCAAGCGTGTGCAGGGTTCCCGCAGGGATGTTTGACATTCCAGTTTCCAGCGCGGAAGAAAAACGCGCAGTCTCGTGCCTTGAAAACCGGACATCCACTTTTCCCAGTTCTTCGCACTCAGATCACTTAGAAACGCCGATAGGCTCGAGTTCTTGTTGGGCAAAAACACATACATGTTTATTCGACCACTACCATATGGCAATGCGAGGGCATCGAAGCCATTCGCCTGGTAGTATCTGAACGTGCCGTTCTGCCACATCATCGGCACTCTCTTTACGTTCCCGTTTGCCAAGACAAACGGCATGTCGTGTGTTTGCTCCTTATCGAAGCGATGTGTCCAAACGCCCTTGAAGTAGACTGCGTTTGTAAGGCAGAGCATCGTCAGGTCGTCCAAGCCTTCGGCGATATTGTCAATAAGACCGCCCGTTTCTTGGCGAACCCACTTGTTGATGATAGACGCCGCACTCGGGTCGGTGAAGTCCAGGTTGCTCGCCTCGGCCTTATAGTATTTCTTGGCTGTATCAACAAAATATGGCACTATCGGAGCGCGCTTACTGATCCATACAGCATTTGCCACGGCCAGCCTCACACCGGCTCCCGGATTCTCAAGGTTAGCCATAAGCTCCGCAACGGATTTGTTGATCTCCGACGGGTTCATTCGATTCAGGCCCAGAGAGATGCCCATAGCCTGGCGTGTATCACCTAAAGCGCCGTTGTAAGCAAGCGTCAGCGCAAGCGATGCGCCGCACGGTGAGATCAATATGTTCCGGTCCCCGTGTTCCGTTGTCACATCCTTGAACAACTGGACTGCGAAACCCGTGTTAGCGAAAACAAGTTTCTTGTTCACGGGAATAGAGCAACCCATCGTGGACCGTGCCCGCAGGTGACGCAGTCCGAAAATTGATGCAAGCACCAAAGCCACCAACACCCACAAGAAATGCCGTTTGTTCATGGAGCTGGCCTCCTTATGTCTACCAAGGTGACAACCACGTCACGTCAGGCCCACCGTAGGTCCACAGGAAGTTGTGCATCCAGCCTGTATAGTGGGGGTTGTACCAGGTTGTGCGATATTTAGCCTGACTGACCGAAAGGAGTTTGCATGCGATGGGCCGGGGGGTGAGTTTCCCGGCCCATTGATGTCGGATGGTTCTCCATCGGGATCTATCGGTGATGGGCCTTTATGCCAAGCGCCCTGAGTCCCTTTATGAAAGTCGGACTGAAGCAGTCAACGGGCCTCATCCCGTAGTAGAACGGCCCGATTACGGACCCGTCCTTCAGCACCAGGTCCACGCTGTTCAACTGGTTTACGGGCTGCACCTCTTCCTTCACCGCTTCCTTGAGACCGGTAAGCATTAGAGATATCGCTTCCGGGTTATTTACAACTTTCGCAAGAGACTTAGATTGTTCGTCGAGTCCAGACTGTTTCAGAGCCGTGCCGTCCGGAGTCACTATCAGGAAATAAGGCGGGTCCCTTAACTCAATTGCGGCAATCTGAATCGACTTAACTCGGCTGACTGCTTGCCGCGTCTCTGTGTCCGCTTTCGCTTGCGACCATTCGCTGCCAAACCAGTTACAATGCAATGCGGCCACCCATAATGCAGCAGCACAGACAACAATCAGCAGACCTATGACGACCACTCGCATCTTCATCGCCGTTTCCTCTGTTCAATAACCAGCTTCAAAGAATACCAGCGGGCTATCCCACGCACCACCAAGCATTCTTAGGTTATCGTACGGTTCGTCGTACCCATAGTGATTATACCACGTGAGCCAGATCGCACGATCAAGTGTGCGGCCAGCGTAGTGCCAGGACTCGAACCAATCCCGAATCCAGTTTGCGTAAAGATCGTCGCCCCAGGTGTACACTCTCCATCCGCAGTACGCGCGGTCGTTATCCTGCAGGTTCTGATTATTATAGAACCCATACGCGACGGCCAAGTCATTGTTCTCACCACTGAAGGCACCGTACTTCGCGCTCTCGCAGCCATCCTGAAACACGAACGCCATCTGGTCAGTGCTCCTGAGGCCCCAACCTTCCACCGTACGCCAATTTGAGGCCGGCAGATCGTACGAGTTGGAAACGATTGCCATATTGGCTAGCTCGAAGTTGGTCTTGTACTTCGTCCCGAACTGGAGGGAGCCGTAGGTGCCGATCCCACAGTGGGCATAGATCTGAAGCATGCGACAAACTCCATTCGCCAAGATTGACCCTATTCGCTCGTAAGTAGCCAATTGTGGAGGAAGTCGCTTGGCTTTGAACCCACGTATCTTGGCATACTTGTACAGGGGCAGGATTCGCTCACTCCAATCGGACAGACGGCTGCCTGCGGCGCAGAGTACCTGGACTTGGCTGTCTGGCACCGTCGGTCGGCTGAGCCAACCCACACGGGACTCAGTCTTACCGTTCGATGTTGCAGTAACCGTGTACTGGAACAGGTCGTCATCAAGGGGTGTATCACCGTCCCACGTATAAGAAACATTATCCCCACTTCCGCTTGCGCTGTAGACCACGTTCTGACCGCTGGAATCCTTGATCGTAAGATCCCAGTCAGAAGTCTGACTGAGCGACGCGCTAATCGTCGTAGTTCCACTTCCAGGTATGACCTCCACGCTGGAACTTGCCAGAGCGCTGACAAGATTGTCGGTGGTCACCCAGGTCAAGGGCGAAAACATTATGTTACCCATCGCGTCCGTTACCTTAGCCTTGACGCTATGGGATCCATTTGAGACGGTGAACGTATCCCAGTAGGTCCACGGCTCTTCCCACGTAGTAGAGCATATGACTTGGCCATCTACGTATATCTCCACTCCCTGGAAGCTGTCAGCCGTACCATCGGGATCATTAATCCAGTATTCAAGGTAGCGCCCTCCACTCAGCGTTTCACCATACGCCGGGGAAACAGGAAGAATCGACGGATCCCCGGGAGCAGCGTATTCAACCCAATACCCACCTATCGCGGAACCCGACTGCGCCCACACTGTCGCCGTCTCGTGGTTGGTGGTCGAGTGGACGATGGCGGTTGCTACTCCATTTCCGTCAGTCGTCGTCATTGCGTCCGTGAGTGAACCAAGGTCCAAGCTCCAGCTTACCGGCTGGTTCGCCAGCCGCCTTCCTTCCTCATCCGCGACGATTGCGGTGACAATCGACGTGCTCGAACCGTCCGGCGCGATGCGTGTCGGATTAGCGAACATGCTTACGCTCTTGCCAATGGAAGCGAGGGTAAAGTTGCACGTAGTAGTCTGGTTAGCCGTTACTGTTACTTTCGCCGTATCGCGGGAATACCCGGCAAGCTCGGCGGCGAATGTGTGGTCACCGGTCGGGGCGGACAGAGTATACGTTCCTACTCCGTTGGAGTTCAGCGTGGTGGTAGCTGAACCGCCCGTACCATAAATGCGCACGGTCTTGCCCGAGGCGTTCGCGTCCGCTGTCACTGTTCCACTCACCGTTCCGGCTCCAGCGCCGGATGCGGGCGGATAGTAGGTCGTGGCGTAAAGCGTCGGGATACTTGCGGTTGCCCCATCGGGAATCTCGCAACCTATGGCCCCGGTGACACCGGATACGAAGTCGCCCGTGTTTCGCCAGACCCCTTCGTATACTCTTATCCCGTGCCTGCCGCCGTCGGCAACCACATTTGACCCATCATCGAGATAGTAGCCATAACCGCCGTTGTATGAAGTCGAGCCCTCCGTGACCTTGCCCCAAATTCTCACCAGCATGCCCGTGTTGTTAGTGCCGACCGCTGAACCGACGGCGGGCGCGAAAATGCCGCACGCCCCGCCGCCAACTGCCTTGCAAGGCATGCCGATCGGACGCGGCACGGGGTAGCCGGAGTCCAGAACAGTCACGTCATTCGTCCAATCGGGCAACACGTCAGCGACTAATCGCTTTTCGCCGCCTACCGTCCAGACCGAGCCGGAAATCTCTACAAGGTCGCCCGGCATGACGTAAGCATACGGAGCATCTACCCGAATCGCCGAGGAGCGATCAGGTTCCTCTAAACAAAAGTAGTCTGAAGCCAAAAACGACGCTACCCGGTCCCGGACGTGCACATGAGCACCGTCAGGAAGGAACTTCAGACCGCTGCGCGTGTCGGGGGCGGGATTCGATTGGGGATCATCGGGCAGCGGAGGCAGACCGCCGTCCATTGTGGTGATGGCAGCCGTCGATACGCCCGCGATTTCGACGATGGAGCGGCTTGTAAGCCAGGGGGCGTCGATTTCTTTCATCGGCATAATCAGAATGGGTCGGCCCCTGAGGTCGCAGCGCACTCGGACATTCTCAGGCGAGACGAGTATGACGCGCTGAGTACCGGCTTTGGTTGACACCGAATGCAGCGTGCCGGTCAGATCGACCGACCAGTATTCTTCAACGGGCAGCGGCTTGGTGCTCACCACAAGCAGCCTCGGCTGTCGAGAATACTTTTCAAACCATTCCTTAATTGCGAATGACTTCCCGCTCCTGCCTCGCCAGATCACTTGCTCGCCGGTCAGAGTGACCGTGGAGCCGTCGGGCTTTGTAAGACATTCACCTATCGTGTTCGGGTCACCATCTTTGACGGGCAGAGCGGCCCATCCGGGAATAGAACCGAGCAGCATGATTACCGCCACCACAACGCCGACTTCCAGTAACTTTCCTCGCCAGATCATTATTTTGCCTCCTTCATGTTGATATTCTGGGTAGTGCTGTTGCTGAATGGGGTGGACCGTGGTACTGCGCCCTCCCTTGTTTCTACTACCTACATATATGACATTCCTCATTCCCACCGCACACCGCTGTCAAGCAGGCTTGTTCAAGTAGTATTATGCAACAAGATGTGTTGACTGTCAATATATATTGCTGGATTATCCATTGAGACAAACCAGGTAAACTCGTAAACTTCGGTATGATGAGGAGACAGGCAAAGATAAACCGACTGCTCGATACGCTGGCTGAAAGGATGCGAGAGCGCCGCAAGTCCTTGGGGATTACTCAGGAGCAGTTGGCCGAGAAGTCCGGTCTGAGCGCAAACTACATTGCCAAACTGGAGATCGGGCATGGGATTCCATCTCTGAGCGCGCTGGTGCGGCTGGCGGAAGCGTTGGAGGTGGAGACTTACGAGCTTATCGCCGTATACTCGGGACAGCCCTGGTGCGGCCCCGCGCGTGAGGTTGAACGCGTGATGAAGTCGTTAACCGCCCAAGATGCGGAGTTCGTGCTGGGTGAGTTTCAGAACATCACCAACTACATCAAGTCCATGCGAAAAGGCCGTGGATAACTCCGGTCCTCTCCCGTTCCAGGTTCAGTTTATCGTTAACTCCGTCCTGTCGGTTGGTCGAGTATGGACATCCCGTTCCAATCTATCGGACCTTGATAACAACCATAGCAACATCGTCCGTAATCCGGCCGTGGCCGAACTCGAGCAGGGCATCGTGGAGGCGGTCGGTTATGTCTTGCGCGGACAGATGGGCATTCGAGGCTACGAGGTCCATCGCCCGCTCTCTGCCGAACCGCGCGTTAGCGACACTCGCCTCGACTATTCCATCCGTATACACCAGAAGCACATCCCCCAACGCGAGGTCCAACACCTGTTCACCGTAGGACATTCCAGGTTTGATGCCGAGGAGCATGCCGTCCGCCGCGAGCGTACGCACGGTCTTATCGGCCGCTTTGTAGAATATCGCGGGCTCGCACCCGGCGTTCGCGTAGGTTAGCCTCTTACGGGCTACGTCGACCACGCCGTAAAACAGGCTGATGAACATCTCCGTGCGTGTGTCCTCGCAGACCATGTCGTTCGTCTTCGCCAGAACCTCGGCGGGTGACGAGCACTCGCGCGCGTAGGTGCGAAGCACGTACTTGCCCATGGTCGTATACTCGGCGGCCTCGACATCGCTGCCGGCGACATCTCCGACCACTACCCCGATCCTGCCTGGGCCGCACATGATGAAGTCGTAGTAGTCACCGCCGACACCGTGCGCGGGAACGAACTTGTGGCCTATGTCGAGCCCAGCGATATCCGGAATGTCTGATGGGACCAGTTTCTGCCGGAGCATCTCGGCCATCTTATACTTCTGGTGGTACATCCTGGCATTGTTGATCGCTACTCCGGCCAGATCGCCCAGCGGTCTGATGATGTGTTCCTGGGACTTTGTGTAAGGCTCGTTGCGCCTCGAGAACCCAACGGCGACCGCCACCAGCTTGCCTCTATTCTTAATAGGTATACAAATCGCGCTCCTCAAGCCCTCGGACCTGGATATGTCGGTTCGCAGCGTCGGCGAGGCCGCGATGTTGCGCACGATCAACTTGGAGCCGGTGTGTTTCACCCTGGCCGCGAACGGGGCCGCAAGGTCGTAATACACATACTTGCGCCTGGTCTTGAGTCCGAATGCGTGCCCGAACCTGAAGCGCTCGCTCAACTCATCGAGCAGAAGCAGCACGCATACATCGAGCCCAAACACCTTGCATATCTCGTCGGAGAGCTGGCGTAGAATATCATCGAGGTTCAGCGTGGAGGTGACGGTCTTGGATATCCGCAGGAGGCTCCCGAGCTGCTTCGTGCGCATGTTCACACGGGCGTAGAGACGGGCGTTCTCGATAGCAACCGCCATCTGGTTCGCGACCGTCCCGAGGATTTCCAGGTCCCGCTCGTCGAAGGTCTTGTCGGGATGGGCCGTGTTGACGTTAAGCACGCCGATGACGGTGTCCTTCACCTTCAGCGGCACCGACGCGGCGGAATTAATGCTGTCACGGAAGAACGGCATCCGGAAACGCAGGTCTTTTCTCGCGTCGGTAATCAGGGCGCTCTCGCCGTGCTCCGCAACCCATCCGGCGATGCTCGTTCCTACCTGCTGCGAAGTCTTCCGAACGTGATCCGTGGCCAGCCCGCGCGATGCGACTATCTCCAGCCTGTTCGTCTCGTTGCTTACCAGCATCAGCGAGCCCGCGTCGGCTCCCACCGCCGCCATGCTCTGTTCGAGGGCGATGTCGAGGAGCTTTTCAAGGTCCAGCGTTGAGTTAACCGCCTCGCTGACCCGGTTGACCAGCGACAGCTCCTGAATCTTGCGGTCCGCGAGCCGGATAAGCTCGTCCTGATCCTCGGGGGTGCTCACGTTTCTCAGCGCCGAGCCTTTGGCCTTCCACGCCGCCAGCGCCGCCTGGCTTGCCACTACGTGCAGCAGCTCGACATCGGCGGGGGTGAAGATATGGGCCCGCTCGGTCATCGCCACGATGACGCCGACGTTTGTCTCTCCGACCCGCATAGGCACCCCCACGGCGGCGGCGATCTTAGCTTTCCTCGCCATTTGGCCCATATCGTTCGAGTGCAGTGAAGCGTGCGGGTAGGTAACGGAGCCGGAAGATGCAAGCGAAGCGCGCGCCACGATCTCGGCGACGGTGAGCATGTCCTGATCCAATTTCATGCCCACGCTGCCGCCGACCGTCAGGTCGCCGTTTTCGTCGCGCAGGAACACTACCACCTTGGAGACGTGCAAAAGGGTTGCGCCCGCGTCCGCCGCCGCAGTGAAGGTCGAGTCCGTCTCGGCGCCGCTGAGCGTTTTCGAGAGGTTAGCGAGTGCGACAACGATCCCGTAGTTATTTCCGGGCGAGTCGTTATCGTCGGCTTTTGCTATGCCTTTGAGCATAGGGCGTCTCCGTTGATGGGAGATATTGGACGAGGATGCGTGATGATGTAAGGCGGTCCAGTTCGGGCCTCGGGCCTCATTTCTTGAGAACCCCTCATGAATATATCATCGGCTGGGCAAGCTGTCAATTGGAGGTTGTAAAGCCTCTATCAATGTGGTAAGATACACATGGCAGCCGATAATGGGTAGATTCAGGGCCCTGCGGTGTACGTGATTAGTCGAGGAAGTTTTGAGCCGACACTCAAAATTGCAGGAATCCTTACTTGGCGATTCCAAGTGGCAGTCTCGAGCAATCGGGAAATCGCGAGGAACGTCAGTGGGTTCCGCCCTAGTTCGCTAGGGTTCAAAAACTCGGTAGACACACGGCACATGCGGGGCTCTTATCTTTAGTCAGGATAACCTGGTAACGACCCGCAATCAGGGGAGGTGTCTAAGATGACACAGACGAAGCTCTCGGGTGCAATTGTGAGGATGAAGACCAGGGATGAGTATGATGGGATGCTTGGCAAGGTATTGGGCGCGGAAGACGGCGGAGAGTCGCTTATCGTGAAGCACCGGCCTATAACATTCCCTCATCGCAGGGAGACCATCCTCCATTGCTTTAAGATGAATGAACTTGAGATAATCAAGAGCTAGCGGACAATCCGCTCGAAGTTGACATACGGGGCACGCCACCTTTCGGTGGCGTGCCCTTTGTAGTAATGGAATGTGCGGGAGGATTACGTGGACTGCGTGGTGAAGCTTTGATCGTCCGGCAACAAATTTCCCGGTCCATCGGGTACGACTCTTGAGGTAGTAATTGCATGAAACTGACAGATAATTGGAAGACGAGCCAAAAACCTACACTCTCGTTTGAACTGTTCCCCGCCAAGTCCGAAAAGGCGGCCGAAGGCTTAGAGAAAGCAATCGAAACGTTGGCTGCCCTAAAACCGGATTTCGTTTCTGTTACATTCGGCGCCGGAGGATCGACGCGGGAAGGTTCACGTCAACTCGTGGAAAAGTTAAAGCGCGAATACGGGCTGCGAGTAATCGCATATTTCGCTACATACGGATTGGGGCCGGAGGACATCGTTGCCGTTCTGGACAGCTATCAGGCGATAGGGGTGACCCATGTCCTGGCCGTGCGCGGAGACCTTCCTCGAGACAAAGACTTCCAGCCGCATCCGGATAGTTTGCCTCACGCTTCCGATTTGGTGCCATTCATAAAATCACTTTACAGCTTCCACATAGGGGTGGCAGGATACCCCGAGGGGCATATCGAAGCTGTGAGCAAAGAGAAAGACCTGGAATACCTGAAGCTGAAAGTGGATATGGGAGCTGAGTATATCATCACCAACTACTTCTATGACAATGGATTTTTCTTCGACTTTGTTAAGCGATGCCGGGCTATTGGCATAGAGGTCCCAATTTTGCCGGGGGTGATGCCCATCTACAGCGTCAAAATGATGGAGATGTTGGCCGGCCTTTGTGGAGCGACTGTCACTGATGAGGTGCGTCGGGGCATCGCGGCTTTGCCCGAGGGGGACCAGGAAGCGCTGTTGGCATTTGGAATTGATTTCGCCTCGCGCCAATGTGCGGAGTTGCTCGAGGCGGGAGTGCCGGGGTTACACATATATACTCTCGATCGAAGTGAGTCCGCAGTGGGTGTAGTCAATCGATTGCGAGACGAAGGATTATTGTGATGAGCAAGATGGTGTAAGCCCCTGCCGATGGTAATCACGTTCATATGCTCCGCGCAAGGGCGGCTTACGGCATATAATCCTGCAAGCTGCGGGGTTCGGAGCCGTGGGAGCGGACGGTCTCCATGCCGAAGAGTGTCGCTTTTGCTCCAGCGATCGTGGTGATGATCGGAATGCCACGGGCGACCATCGCGCTACGTATGGTGATCTCGTGGCTGCGCGGTTTCTTGCCGCTGCGGGTGTTGACGATCAGGTCGATGTCGCCGTTCTTGATGAGGTCAGTGGCGTCGGGGCGTCCCTCGCCGATCTTCGAGATCACGCGCGCGTCCACCCCGGCTTCTTTCAGAGCCTTGGCTGTGCCACGGGTGGCGGCGATGTCGAAGCCTAGCTCATTGAGCTTGCGTCCAATTTCGCCGACGTCCTTCTTGTCGCGGTCCGCAACGCTCAGAAAGACCGTGCCGGATTGGGGGAGGTCCTGGTCGGCGGCGATCTGGGCCTTCATGTATGCGCCGCCGAAGTTGGCGTTGATCCCCATCACCTGGCCGGAGGATTTCATCTCGGGGCCGAGCACGACGTCCGCGCCGGGGAAGCGAATGAATGGGAACACGGCTTCCTTAACCGATACGTGGCTGGGCGTGACCTCGGATGTTATGCCCTGCGCCTTCAGAGACTTGCCGAGCAGGATTCGAGCGGCGACCCCCGCCCACGCGATGCCGGTCGCCTTGCTCACGAACGGAATAGTCCTGCTCGCGCCGGGGTTGGCGTTCAATACGAATACCTGACCGCCTTTGACGGCGTAGCGTGAGTTGATCAGGCCACGGATGCCGAGTTCGGTCGCGAGCAGGCTGGCTTGGCGCTTGATCTCATTTACGGTTTCCTCAGGCAGGCTGTGCGGCGGGAGCGAACACGCGCTGTCGCCGGCATGCACACCGGCCTGCTCTATGTGCTCCATCACGCCGCAGACGATAACGTTTTCGCCGTCTGAGATCGCGTCCACGCTCACTTCGGTGGCGTCCTCAAGGAACTTGTAAATAAGCACCGTGTGCTCCGGCGATGTTTCAAGCGCGGGTCGCAGGATTGCTTCCAGATCATCGCCCTCATAGACGATAGTACGGTCGCGTCCGTGCTGGATCAGGCTGGGCCTGACCAAGACGGGGTAGCCGATTTTCGCGGCCTTACGCAGGGCCTCGTCAATCGATGAGGCGGAGTCGTTCTCCATCTGGCGGAGATCGAGCTTGCGCAGGAGTTGGGTGAACAGGCCACGGTCGGTGACGCAGTCGATACTGGTCATCGAACTGCCAATAATCGGGACTCCCACCTTTTCAAGCCACGCGCCGAGGCTGGTGGCCGATGGGCCGCCCAACTGAGCTATGATCCCGACCGGCTTCTCGCGCTCGATCACGGCGAGCACGTCCTCGCGAGTCAATGGGGCCAGGTAGAGCCTCGTGGAAAAGTCGGGATCGGTCGAGATAGCGTTCGGGTTGGAGTTGACGACCACGCTCTCGCAGCCTTCGTCGATCAGCGCAAGAGATGCCCGGGCTATTGAGTAATCGAACTCGCCGCCCTGGCCGATGCGGTTTGGGCCGGCGCCGAGAATGACGATTTTCTTCTTGTCCGTGTTTGGAGCCGGGGTCTCCCCCTCACCCCAACCCTCTCCCCCGGGGGAGAGGGAGTTATGCGTCGAATACAGTGCGCTGCCGATATGGGCATAGTCGGTTCCGATACCCAGCACCTTGCGGCGGACGCGGACCTGCTCCTCGTCGGTCTCGAGCATATACGCGAGCTGGACGTCGGAATAGCCGAGCCGCTTGGCCTCCTCCAGGATATCCGAGGGCACGCCGACGAGCGATTTGCCTTGAAGCTTGTGCTCAAAGAGCACGAGTTCGTTGATCCGCTCTATAAACCACGCGTCGATGCCGCTCAGGCCCGAGATTTCATCGACGCTCATACCCGATTCCAGGGCATAGCGGATGTAGAAGAGCCTGTCGATGTCGGGCTTGACGAGCTTCTCGATGATAAGATCGGGGTCGCGGCGGTCCTTGTCGTCTGGGTCCGCGCCGTCGGCCCCCAGGCCGAACCGGCAAATGTCAAGCGAGCGAATGCCCTTCTGGAGAGCTTCGGCGAATGTCCGGCCGATGGCTATGACCTGCCCGACGGATTTCATCGATGCGCCAAGGGTCTGGTCAGAATCCGAAAATTTCTCGAACGCGAATCGCGGCAGCTTCACCGTGTAATAGCCCGAGGGCATTGTCCAAGCCGAGCAGCCGACTTCATCGAGAGTAAGGCCGACGGCGAGCTTAGCGGCTGCTCGCGCGATTGAGAGTCCGGTTGCGTGACTCGCAAGAGCCGACGCGCCGCCGACGCATGGCGTGACACCGAGAATGACGGCCTTGCCTTTGCCGTCCATGGCATAACGAATACTCGCCGCGCCGGTGATCCCGAGGGCCTTGACGGTCTTCTTGGAAGCTTCCTCGAGGGCGGCGAGCTGGGAGTCGGGTATCGTCTGGACGGGAATGACCACCGCCGAATCGCCTGAATGGATGCCGGCCGGGTCGATATTCTCGAGGCTGGTGACGCACACGACGTTGTCGGCGCTGTCGCGCAAGACGACGATCTCGATCTCCTTCCAGCCCAGCACGGATTGCTCGATCAACACCTGTCCCGTAGGGCTCATCTTGAGCGCGAATGCGAGCATCTGCACGAACTCCTCGATGTTGTAGGAGATCGCGCCGCCTGCGCCGCCGGTAGTGTAGGCCGGTCGCAGCGCGGCGGGAAAACCTACCTCGCGGATTACTCGCATTCCGTCCTCTATCGAGGTCGCCGCGCCACTGTTGGGAATATCGATGCCGACGCCGCGCGCCGTTTGAGCAAACAGGGCGCGGTCCTCGGCCCGGTTGATCGAGTCGGCGCTCGCGCCCATGACCTCGACGCCGTTCTTCTTCAAAACTCCTTCGCGATCCAGCAGCGCCGCAAGATAAAGCGCGGTCTCGCCGCCGAACATGGCAAGCAGCGCGTCGGGCTTTTCCTTTTCGATGATCTTCGTAAGTGAATCCAGGGTCAGCGGCTCAATGTGGGCGCGGTCGACCATCGACGGGTCCGTTGATATCGTAGCCGGGTTTGAATTCACAATAATTACCCGGTAGCCCTCGTCGCGCAGGGCGCGGCAAGCCTGAGCTGCGGCGAAGTCATATTCGCTGCCCTGACCTATCACAACCGGCCCACTGCCGATTATCAGAATCTTTGTTATGTTGGTTCTTTTTGGCATTCTTACTCCACTGA
>JAMCYN010000169.1 GCA_023474015.1 Armatimonadota bacterium | reverse complement strand
TGTTGGAACTCTCCAGCGCCAAGAGCAAGCTCCAGATAGGCTCTAACCTCACGCGGGGACTGGGCGCGGGCGGTAATCCCGAGATGGGCAAGGAATCCGCCGAGGAGAGCCGCCCCGAGATTCGCAGGCTGCTCGAGGGCGCTGACATGGTCTTTATCGCCGCGGGAATGGGCGGCGGAACCGGCACGGGCGCGGCCCCGGTCATCGCCGAGATGTCCAAGGAAATGGGGGCGCTGACCGTCGCGGTGGTCACCAAGCCGTTCGGTTCGAGGGCCCCCAGGCGCGCCAGGGTCGCCGACCAGGGCGTCAAGGAACTCAGAGACCGTGTCGATACGCTGATTGTTATTCCCAACGACCGGCTGATGAACGTGGTCGAAAAGAGAGCCACCCTGAATGATGCGTTCAAGGTCGCCGACGATGTCGTGATGCAGGGCGTGCAGGGGATTTCGGATATTATCACTATACCGGGTATGATCAACGTCGATTTCGCCGACATCAAGGCTATCATGGCGGACCAGGGCACGGCCCTGATGGGCATCGGCCATGCGACCGGAGAGCAGAGAGCCACGCATGCCGCCGAGGTGGCCTGCGCCAGTCCGCTGCTTGAGACAACGATAGACGGCGCTCGCGGCGTGCTGATCAACGTTACCGGCGGACCCGACCTCACCCTTACCGAGGTCTACGAGGCCGCCGATATCGTCTACAGGGCGTGCGATTCGGAGAACGTGAACGTCATCTTCGGCACCGTAATCGATCCTAATATGGCTAACGAGGTCAAGATCACCGTTCTCGCGACAGGCTTCGATGTCATCGAGAGGCAGCAGCAGAAGGCCATTGAGGCCAAGGCTGCCGCCGCAGTGGGAGCCGAGTCCGCTCCGAAGCCGTCGGCTATGGCGACGCACGATGCGGCGCTGATCCCCGAGGGAGAGCTGGACATTCCGGCGTTCCTGCGTAGAAGATAGAGGTTCAGTTATTTTGAGGGTTTCACCCTCAGACTCCCGACCAAGGGCCTCCGCCCTTGGAACGCGCTGGGGACATTGTCCCCAGACCCCATTCGAAGTTTTTTATTCCCCACCTAAGGGTGGGGAATAAAAAACTTAAAACGACGGGGGTCCAGGGAGAACATCTCCCTGGCAGAGTCCAGAGACAGAGTCTCTGGTGGGGTTTGGGGCAAAGCCCCAAAAAACTGAACGCTTCCCTTTCGGAGCACGTATGAACTTCGCTGAGATAATTTCCCCCGGCTTCTGGATTGGGTTTTGGAAGAGCCACGGAGAGCAAGTGGTGCTCGCGGTGAGCAGGGTAGTTATCATCCTGATCGCCTACTACGTGGTACGCCTGATCACATTCAAAGTTATCAGCCGATTGATACGGTTGCCCGGTGCTAACGGCACTTCGGAGGTGCGCAAGGCCCGCGTGAGGGCGCTCCAAACGGTGCTGAGAAGCGCGGCCGGGTTTGTGCTCGGGTTCATAGTCGCTATAATGGTGCTGCAGGCGGTCGGGGTGAATATCGTTCCTCTTATCACGACAGCCAGCGTCGCGGGCCTGGCAATCGGTTTCGGCGCGCAGAAGCTGGTCAAGGACGTGATCTCCGGCTTCTTTATCCTCACCGAGGACCAGTATGGAGTTGGGGATTACGTTACCATCGGCGTCCCCAACGGCGTCAGCGGCGTGGTCGAGGAACTTGGCATGCGAACGACTCGCGTCCGCGATACCTCCGGAAAACTCTTCATCATCTCCAATGGCGATATCGTTCAGGTGTTCAACCACTCACGCGGCGTTTTACGCGTGTGGACGGATATCGTCGTACCGGCCAGCGCGGACATGGAGAAGATCAAGCGCGTGTTGAACGAGGTCGGCCAGGAAATTGTCCAGCAGATGCCTGACAAGGTGCGGGCGCCGTTCGTGTGCGAGGGTCTGCCTCAGATAGGCGGCGAAAAGACGACTGTGCGCCTTGCTGGGAGCACGTCGGCTCAGTATCAGGATTCAGTGCTGCTGGATCTGAACGAGAGGATACTGGCGGCGTTTGCGAGCAATGACCTGCAGCTTGGTTGACGATACGGACCCGTCTGTTGTCCACATGTGACAATATGCATCACCAATATCACCAACAATGCAGCCCAACATCCGCGTAATGTCATATCGTGTTGCCGTCAGATGAATGCGTGCGCCCTTCTTGTGTTGCCCCCTAATTTGACTATTGACAAGCCTCAAAAGTGGTGATATCATCCCGATGTGCTTTTCCCGCCTGGTCGATTCAAACGGGATATCTCTCTTCACAAGTCCATACTCAGCGCGGTTATGTGTTGAGCATCAGTGAGAGGTGGTGCCATGCAACGTGTGTAATACGTAGCGGCCCGTCAACTCATTGCCGGCCGGCGAAATCCCCGACCCTCCACGATTGACGGGCATAGTCCGATGACCTTTGAATGGAGGGAGTATGATGGAGAACTACAATATTCGGTTAGCTTTTGTCTGCTTCTGTGCTGTCCTGTGCGCGGCGCTGGTTCTGAGTTTCGGAACAGCGGCAACTGCCAGTTGGCAGCCCTATTTCCTGGTCGACTCATTTCAAGAGTGGAGCGAGGCCAAAGACTTGGGCCGAATTCAGCCCATGACCGAAGCCCAATGGGGCGACTACATGGCCCAATGGAACATGTCGTCCTGGGTAGAAGGTGAGCCTTACCCGCCGACCCGCTTTGTGCCGCCGGAGCTATATGTTTGGGGTGGAGGAGGCAGCGGGGGACTCAATCCGGAGGACGCCGGACTGGTAATGGTCTGGCATGGGCCTGAAGATCCGACCGTCAAGTACTCGAGCGCATGGCGATATGACTACGGCCTCGACCCCGACCTGTCCAACTCGACCATCACTCTGACGGTGACGGCTCCGCAGTTTAGTCTGATGCCGCCGCCCAGCCAGGTCAACAACGTGTCGTTCGGCATTCAGGACATCCTTGGAAACGTCAGGTCCTGGCATTGGGCATGCGGACCCGGTCAACCTATTCAGTGGAACATACCGACCACGATCACTATCAACACCGCGATGGTCGGTGTGATGGCGGCAAGCCCGGTCGCTACCGGTTACGTAAATAGCCCGGCGTTCAATATCGTTCAAAGCATGAACTTTATCGTGGACGAGAACGCAACCTGGGTCGGCGGTCCGCAGCCGGTTCCACCCCCAGGCGGGATGCTTCCGGCGATATGGAACTACTGGCACAACATAAGCGTGACCCCAAACCAGCCTCAGAAGAATCCCGACCCGATCAAGTGGAGCCAGCCTCCGGTATTCCTATCGCAGGGGACCCAAGTTCCGCTCATCAATGGTTGGGATGAGTTCTCGATGTATCACCAGGGGCCGCCTATTGTGGCGGACGACTGGGAGTGCAAGGACCGCAGGCCTGTTACGGACTTCCACTGGTGGGGATCATTCTTAAAGTGGACTCAGCCCTATCCTCCGCCGCTGCCTAGGGCGTTCCATCTCGCCATCTGGACCGACGTGGCCGCGAAACCGCCGGAGATTCCATTCAGCCACCCGGGCACGATCGTCTGGGAGCATCTCTGCGACAATTATCAATGGAACTTCGCGGGCTATGACAAGGACCCGAGAGGCCAGATGGAAAACGAAGCATGCTTCCAGTTCAACCAGTGGCTGACCAACCCGGACGAGTGGTTCTATCAGGATCCCGGACCGGACGGCAAGAACGTCTACTGGCTGAGCATAGCCGCTATCTACGACCCGACGCAACCAACCGACTTTCCGTGGGGTTGGAAGACGAGGCCGCACTACTTTAACGATGACGCAGTTCGTATATTCCAGGTCTTCGACCCGACCGGACTGATCGGGTGGCCGCCTGTAAAGGGCAGCACGTGGGCTCAAGGGCAGCCGATCGAGTGGCAGGGAGAGTCTTGGGACCTGGCGTTCGAGCTCACGACGACTGAGACCAACGAACCCAAGGACGACCTCGGAGACGCTCCCGACAGCACCAACTCGACGGGGGCGATTATGTCTGCCTATCCTCCTGGTGGACCCATGGTAGTGCAGGCCAACTATCCGACCGAATACCAGGCCGGCTCGCCGCCAAACGGCCCATTACACTGGAAGCCGCTGGCGGTGGCATATCTTGGCCCAGCGGTTACGCTGGAGAACGAGGCTGACTCGGGGCCGGATCAAGACCCGACCAACAATATCCTGCCGATGGTCGACCAGCCCGATAAGGACCTGGCCGACGATGGCGTGATATTCCCGCTGGTCCTGCCGAACTGCCAGTCGACCACGTTCCAGTACACGGTGACCGCGGTAATGCCTAATCAGCAGCTCTACGTCAACGTGTGGTTCGACTGGAATCGCGACGGCGACTGGGACGACACTATGATGTGCCCGCTCAACAACCCGGCGCCCGAGTGGGCCGTGCAGAACCAGCCGCTGATGTTTGCGGCGCCTGGACTCTACACTGTTACGTCCCTGCCGTTCCTGCCATGGAATCCGATCGCAACTGATCCGACTCCCATCTGGATGCGGATTACGCTGTCGGAGCAGCGCTGGAGTCCTCCCAGCACCATGCTGGGGTACGGCGGATCGGGGCCCGCGGCGGGTTATCAGTTCGGTGAGACTGAAGACTACTACTTCAAGCCCGAGATTCCGCACGTGGAAATGGACTTCGGCGATGCGCCTGATTCGTACGTCACAAAACTGCCCAATGGCGCGCGTCATCAGATTGCCCCGAACATGTTCATGGGCATCCTGATCGACGCTGAGCCCGACGGCCAGCCGAACGGGACCGCGACCGGCGATGATATTGTCAATCTCGCGGACGAAGACGGCGTGACGCTGTCCAAGCTGGCGCGAGGATGTCCGGCGGTCGCCAAGATCCTCGTGTCCGCTCCGGGCATGATAGATGCCTGGATCGACTGGGCCGGTGACGGGACCTTCGCGCCGCTTGGTGATCAGATCTTCGCGAGCGTGCCGGTTGTTCCGGGCGTCAACAAGCTGAAGTTCAAAGTGCCCGCTAATGCCGTGCTCGGAGATACCTTCGCGCGCTTCCGCTACAGCAGTGCCGGCGGACTGTCGTACGACGGTGCGGCCAAGGACGGCGAGGTCGAGGACTACATGGTCAAAATCAACCCCTCGCCGATCATTGTCAACAAGGGCAAGGCGAAGCTCCTTCCGATCTTTCCGATTGGCACCGAGGTTCTAATCCTGAAGGATGTGGTCACGGCCAACTTTGGCCGGCTCGGTTGGTACTTCGAGGAGCCGGATCGTGATATCGGCCCGGCAAGAGTCGGCGGCCGCTCGCGCCAGCTTGGAGTCATGGGTGAAGAGAACTGGGCCATCAACGACGTGGTCACCTGCTATGGCATCACTACGCTCGTAGGCTGCGAGCTGATGATTGACGAGTACGGTTCGATTATAGACGGTGAAAGCTCGGCCATAACACCGCTCGGTCAAACCAACAAAGGCTCCGGCGGCGGCAAGTTCGGCAACCAGCCTGGCGTGATGGACTTCGTGCCCGGGCTGATCGAGCCTAGGCCGGCATTCGGACTCAACAGCATAGCCTTGCTGGTCAAGCTGTGGGGCCGCTGTACCTGCGTAGAGGAGCCGACGGGTGGGCCGAATCTCCAGGCCAACTTTTGGATTGACGACGGCAGCAACCTCTGGGACGGCAACAGGTGCACGAGCACCGAGAAACCGGCGCTGGGCGTCAAGGTCCGGATTCCCGACGGGTATGCGGGCCCGCCGATAGTGCGCGGCGCATACTACGCCGTGGTCGGCATCATGCGCACGGGCACGAGTCCCTACGGGGATTGCGTCCGCTGGCTGTGGCCGAGAATGGAGTCTGATATCCAGTTCATTCCGGAGCCCGTCAGATAGTCTCCCAAGTAACTGGGGCCGTCACGATCACACTAATCGTGACGGCCCCCGGACTACCCAAAGCCGCGGCTCGGTGCGCTAGGCCCGGCTGAACAGCTTCCTCAATGATCCCCACACTTCCGCCCAGAGGCTTGGCCTCGGCGGCGTGCTCGGCACGACCTCCTCTACAAACAGCGACGCATCAAGTTGTCCGAACTCGCCTTTAAGCGACCTAATCGCATCTTTGATCGTCTCTGCATCGTAATGAAACCAACCTCTCCAACCACAGACGAAGCACTCGTCGTTTGCTACCGGGTTCAGCGCGCCGCACAGATCACAGACCTTGAAATCATGCTCGTCATAACCGAGCTTGTCGGAACCTCGCTCTTGCCGTTCCATGATCGTATCCTTCTTTGCGCGCTATTCGGGGACCGTCACTATATCGCCCCACCAATACTATTGTGCCCGTAACGGAAGAGTGAGTAAACCGGCGCATTCTTCACGCCCAAATCTACCATCATGAAGGAACGAACTCGTGCTCAGCTTGAGCGTGGGATGAGTTCGTTTTGCGGAATTTAATGTTTGCCGGTCTCTCTGCCTGGTATTTGAACCGCTGAGGCGCTGAAGGGAATGAGACGCGGAAAGGACTTGGGCTTCAGCGTTTCAGTTCCTTTCTGTGTTTCGGCGGTTCTGGGGAAGCTCAGGAGAAATTTGCCTTCCATAATTATAAGACGACAAGTACGCCATTTTGCCAGACGTATTTTGAGGTTATTTTGGTTAAATGTTGTTCACTGGTTGTTAATGGGGCTGATTTTGAGCGTGAGGGGCTGGGGAAGTGATGGGCGAGGCTCCCGCCGAGCTTTGTCTCTTCGGCGATGAGTCAGGTTCGTTTCGGGAACAAGCTTCCCGAAACACCGAAACTACCCCGCAGCAAGCTGACGGCGGAGTTCATTGTATGTTGATATCTTATTCCCTGCTTAGCGGCTGTTGGACAAGAACGACCGTTCCCAATCCGCCTCAAGCTTCTGTAAGGGGAACCCGTAGATTCGCTCAAGCTCCTCTTGATTCTGGCAGCGGATTTTGGGATCCTCGGAGCTCTTTAGTTTCTTGAATGCATCGAGGAACCTGTCCTTTCCAAACGTCTCAATCAGAAACTTGACGAATGCTCCAGCCTCGACGTACGCGAGCACAGTCCGGCTTCCCTGTGAGCCTATATCCGCGTAGGTGAGCAGTTCCTTGAGACTTATCCATTCACCTTTCTGCTTGAAATCGCGGGCCCGAGCGTATAACGCCTGGTCTCTACCTCCCAGGTATCGCAGCGCGGGCGCTCCTCCCAGCCGTTCCGACATATACACCGCAACGCCTTCATTCAGGATAGCTGGCGGCTCGCCGTATGGTCTCGTGAGGATATGAGTGGTCTCGTGGTATTGGTCGACGCGCTGCTTCTTATTGTACACTTCCCCTATGGTGTCCCCACTGGCAAACCCTAGTCCAATGCTGCCTGTGTCTAGGAACTTGGTCTTCATGTCCTCAAAGAGGAACAACACTATTTTCCTGTCACTGGGCAATCCGGATAACCCCAGGGATCCAGCGATTTGGACATACCCTCGCTCCCTGGTCTGTGCTATTGAGCTAAGTTCCCGTTCGGCAGTGGAGTTCTTGTAGTAGTGGATCTCGAAGTGCTGAGTGTTGAACGTCTGTGTTTTCGCTAGCAGAAGTTGTCCTATGTTGTCTTGATCGGGGGGCTGAAGAACGACTGGCACATAGCCACTGATCCAGTCGATGCGCCAGCCGTTCTTTGATGGGGCGAAATTGATTTGCCATGTCTCCTTGCTGTTCGTCACCGAGAGGACGATAAGATTGCTCGAACTGCCCACGGAAGCCGGGTGCATGCCCAGTAGAGTATCACGATCCCAGTGGAACAGGCAAGTCGAGTCAGAGCCTGTCATGGCCTTCTCAAAGGTGTCCAATGACTGGAAGTCTGCATCCTGGTAGTCTTTGGAGAAGACGGAGTCCCATATCTTGCCGTAGTGTCCCTCGCGGATAAGCTGCTGGAATGACCTGAATTCGCGTCTGGCCTGAACTGCCCTGATATCGGATTCCGGCATGGACTTCAGTTTTGCCGACGTTCTCAACTGGAAATCGCTCAGGTTGAATAGCTGCTGCTGGAAGTATTGGCTGTCGTCCCAGCTTCCCGCCGAGACTGGTTCATAGAACCTGAGCCTTATCGAGGAATCCTTCGCAATAGCCCCAACGAAAGAGAAAGCGCAATGAACTCGTCTTGTCTCTCCTGCGTTCAGGGTGGCAGTGTACTGGCGTTCCCACCCGGTACGACCATCTGTCCGGATGTCTACGAGGAAGACCTTTTGCTTGGCCATCGGATTAGAAACGCTAACGTACACCACGTTCTTGCCGGAGCCAATCGGTTCGAACTCTACTGATTGAATACTCAGACCACTCTGCGCGGGTCCGGCACTGATTTCTGGCACACACCATCCCCTTGATGAAAGTGTTAGAATAAGGGTGGCTCCCAAACCGCACAATAATGTTACTGTTTTCAGCATCTTAGTCAATTCTCCTGCTCCTGTCGCACGACGTGTCATTCAAGTTGAACGAAAATGAGTTGGCTCAGAGCGCACAGGCAGTTTCTGTATCGGTTTACTAAGACAGTATGGCGTGGTCCTGTGGAGCTGTCAATAGGCCGCGTTGAGTTGTTTCGGGATACCCCTATCCCGAAACCCCCTCGTTCACAGCAAAGGTATCGGGAAAAGGGTTTCCCGATACAGTGCAACAAGCCTTCGATGAGAACTGGCCGCGTGCTTCGACTGGGCTCAGCATGCTGGGATTGTCTCAGGATGCTGGGTTTGTGTGTGATTTGAGAGACGGCTACACCTATACTTTTTCCAACTTGGCGTAGGCGACGACCAGCTTCTTTATCCCCTCGCCGTCGAACGCGACCGTCACCTGTTCCTCGGCGCCCGCGCCGGTGGAGTTGAGCACGATGCCGCGTCCGAACTGCTCGTGGATCACTTTTTGCCCGGGTCGGTAGGTGATCGAGCCGGTGGATCGGACCGGTTTGAACTCGGTGCGCCAGGCGGTGTCCGATGTCTGCCTGCGTTTGGGGATGGTCGCGGCGAAGAGTTCCTCGGGGATCTCTCGGATGAAGCGCGACATGTCCGAGCGTTGGATCTGGCCCATGAGCATTCGCTGATGCGCGTAGGAAAACTTAAGCTCTTCGCGCGCGCGGGTCATGCCGACGTAGCACAGACGCCGTTCTTCTTCAAGCTCCTCGCGATCATCCATCGAGCGCCTGTGGGGGAAGAGTCCCTCCTCCATACCGGCCATGTAGACGATGGGAAACTCCAGCCCCTTGGCCGCGTGCAGGGTCATGAGGGTGATGGCTTTGCCGGACTCGTCGTAGGTATCGATGTCGGAGATCAAGGCGACCTGCTCAAGGAATCCTCGCAGGCTGGTATCGCCGCCGCCTGCCTCGAACTGCTCCGTGACGGACAGGAGTTCCTTCACGTTTTCCAGCCGCGACTGGCTCTCCATCGTGTGTTCTTCCTCGAGAGCCTTGACATAGCCGGACACCAGCAGAATCTCCTCGACCAGCGCGCGCACGGAGACGTTCGCGCTCATTTCGTGAATGTGTTTTACGATCTCCGCGAACTGCGCCATCGCGCTGCGGGCGCGCTTGGGGATGTCGGCTGCCTCCTCGACGCGAATGAGCGCCTCGAAAAGCGTGATCTCTTCGTGGATCGCGAACTCTTCGAGCCTGCCGAACGATGTTTGCCCGATCCCGCGCGTGGGCACGTTGATGACGCGCCGCAGGCTCACCGTCTCGTAAGGGTTCACCGCTAGGCGCAGGTAGGCGAGGATGTCCTTAATTTCTTTGCGCTCGTAGAACCGTACCGCCCCAATCAGCCGGTATGGTATCCGCCTGTTAATCAGGGCCTCTTCAAATACGCGTGACTGGGCGTTCATTCTATATAGAATCACGACATCCGAATAGTCCCGATTGCCGAAGACGGTTTTGTCCTCGATTGAGCGGGCGATGGTGTCAGCCTCGTCGCGCTCATTGGCGGACTCGATGATCTCGATGTCGCAGCCCTCGTCATTCTCGGTCCAGAGCTTCTTGGTTGCGCGGCCTTGGTTGCGCTTGACCACGTGGTGCGCGGCCTCTAGGATTTTCTTCGTGGAGCGATAGTTCTGCTCGAGCTTGTAGATAGTGGCGTCGGGGTAGTCGGCCTCGAATTGGAGGATGATCCCGACGTCCGCCCCGCGCCATCGATAGATCGACTGGTCATCATCCCCGACGCAGAAAATATTGCCGTGCTTGGCCGCGAGGAGCCGCACGAGCTGATATTGCGAATAGTTGATATCCTGATACTCGTCAACGAGGACATAATGGAAGCGGCTCTGGTAGTGCTCCAGCACGGCGGGCCGATTCTTTAACAGGAGGACGGCATACATTATCAGGTCGTCAAAGTCGAGCGCGTGGTTCTGCGCCAGCTTTGACTGGTAGACCTTATACACCTTTTCGGCGGCATTCTCAAGTTGACCGACATACCTCCGTCCGAACTCATCCGGCAGAACGAGCTGTTCCTTCGCGCGCGAAATAAGATTGAGCAGTTCACGTGGGTGATAAGTCTTTTGGTCCCAGCCCAGGCTCTCCACAGACTCGCGGATGAGCGCCATTTGATCGCTGTCGTCGAAGATGGTGAAGTTGCGGTCAATACCGATCTCTTCGCCCTTCTCTCGCAGGATTCGCGCGCAAATTCCGTGGAACGTCCCCGCCCACATTCGGCCCGCTCCCTCTCCGAGAAGCGCCTCTATTCGCTCCTTCATCTCGTTCGCGGCCTTGTTGGTGAACGTCACCGCGAGGATATTGTAGGGCCGCACGCCGAGCGACTTGATGAGGTTGGCGATCCGGTAGGTCAGTACCCTGGTCTTCCCGCTGCCGGCTCCCGCGAACACGAGGACCGGTCCCTCGTTATGCAAAACAGCCGCCTGCTGCTGTTCGTTTAGCTCGTTGAGTATCTTCGTGTCCATACGGATTACATTATAGCAGATTGAGGCGATGTGATGGGGCGTCGGTCCTGTGAGGGCGAATGCATCTTAATTCACATCACGTTTGATTGGGCACGAATGTGAGCATGCTGAGCCCCGTCGAAGCACGCGCCGGACATAGATGAAGTCATCGATGACAACCGCCGCATCCTTCGACAGGCTGCACGACCCCAGGCTACCTCTCCCATTTGCCAACTTGGAAATCCAGTATGATGGCTCCCGCCGCCGCAAGAATCATGGTGTGCAGAGGTGGAAGAAGTAAAGAGCGTGTGGTGACACGGGACTTTGTGTTTTCATAGCCGTGGTTTTAACCGCAGGGGCTTTTGTTACACTGTCCAGGGCGGGGAAGCTGCGAGTTAGTGTGCAGGAATCCGTCCCCTCCACGTCCAACCTATCATCAGTAGCCCTTGAGGTCGCGTACTCCTGGATCGTGACGGTTTAGACATGAAGTTCATCGCGGATTGTATGCTCGGAAAGCTGGCGAAGTGGTTGAGGATGCTCGGGTACGACACCGTGTATATCCTCGACGCCGACGATGAGGAACTGGTCCGTATCGCGGTGCGGGAGGATCGAGTTCTGTTGACGCGCGATGTGAGGCTGTGCGAGAGGCGGATGGTGCGCGCCCGGTGTGTGTTCGTCGACTGGGGCACGACTCGCGAGCAGGTCAGGCAGGTGTTCAAGGCGCTGGACCTTCGTCTGTCGGAGGATTCGCTTTTCACAAGGTGCACGGTCTGCAACGGCGAGATCAGACCCATCCCGAAGTCCGAGGTCGGGGAGCGCGTGCCGCCGTATGTGTATAAAACCCAGCATGACTTCGGTTACTGCGAGCAATGCGATAGAATTTATTGGCGCGGCACTCACGTCCAGCACGTGCTCGAGGCGCTGAAGGATTCAGTTGAGGAAGGGAATTAATCACGAAAACCCGAAAGGACCGAAAGACCGAAATGGGTTCAAGGATCGACCAACGCCCATGAACTGGGAAGCGAAATGGATCTGGGCGAAGTCGCGGTCAGGCACGCGCAACTTCTACCTGTATGCCCGTAAGGAGGTCGATCTGGAGTCAACGCCGCTTGCGACCGCCTGCGTTACGTGTTCCTCCGAGTATAAGCTCTACTTCAACGGCCGCCACGTGGGCCGCGGACCCGGCCCGTGTCGCCCGCAGGTTCAATACTACGATCAATACGACCTTAAACGCTACTTGCGACCGGGGCGCAACGTCATCGGCGCGCTGTGCTATAATCCCGGCGTGGACATGGTCGGGGGGTTCCTCTTCCAAATGGATCTCGGAAATGGAGATGCGGACAAGCTGGTCGTAGCTACTGACGAGACGTGGAAACTGCTGCCCGCCGAAGACTATGAATCGGCGTCTGACGATATGGGCTTCCGGGAGCTCTACGATTCCCGGAAGAAGCCGGTCGGCTGGAATGTAGTCGGCTACGACGATTCGAGTTGGGACGAGCCCGAAGTGATCGGTGAGGTCGGGGCCGGGCCATGGGTTGAGCTGGTTCGCCGACCAATTCCACCGCTGCGTATGCGAGAGGCGTTTCCGGAGAAGGTCGTCAGTTGCGGCAATGCGCCATGTCCGGATAACGATCGTGAGAAATCTCCCGCCAAGCCGGGCCAGATTAAGAACGTCCGTAGGCTCGTCGGCGCCTCACGGGATGTGGCGGTGGCTCCGGTGGGGGTCGAATCGACCGTGATTCTCGACTTTGGCCGGGAGGTCGTCGGGTTTCCAACCATAAGGGTGCGCGATGGCCGGTACGGCGTCGTGGATTTGGCTTATGGCGAGATTCTGGACTCAAACGGCGCGTTGGACCGTGCCGGGCAGTCGGACCGTGTGATTCTGCACGGCGGCAGGCAGGAGTGGCAGTCGTTCGGTCGCAGGGTCTTTAGATATATGCAACTGACATTCCGTGATCTGGACCAACCCGTCCATATCGAAAGCGTTTCGCTCGTGGAGGTAGGCTATCCGGCGACCCAGGCGTGGTCATTTGAGTGCTCCGACGATTTGCTCAACGAAATCTATCGGACGGGGGTCTACACACTCGGCTTGTGCATGCAGGAAACGTACGAGACCTCGCCCCTGACGGACCCCAGCCAACGTCTCGGGCCTGCGCGGATTCAGGCCGTGCTGAATTATTACAGTTTCTTCGAAAGTGACCTTGCCGCAAAAGCCCTGCGCGAGCTTGTTCCGAGCAATGAATCCGGCGCGCCGGGCTGCCCCGATGAACCTCTCATCTGGGTGATGATGCTGCACGATTATTGTCTATACACGGGCGACCGCCACTTAGTCGAGGAGCTTTATTCGGCATTGTGGACCGCGATTAGCGACCGTCTTCGGGCAATAGAAGGCGATGATGGGCTGCCGCACGGTCACGGCGGGGATGCCTGCCCGGTGTGCGGCGCATTCTATTATCAGGCGTTGCGCGACGCCTCCAAGCTCGCGGCGGTGCTCGATAGACACGACGATTCGGTCCTGTGGCATTCTCGGGCCGATGCGGTCTTCCACATGTTCAACAGTACGTTTCCACGTGATGCTTTGAGTACTCGAGCGATGGCTGCGAGTGTCGCTTTCGGCCTGGCGGATGCTCGCAATTCGGAGTCCATCAGGGCGAATGGAGGATTGATAACGGGCGGCGACATCGGTTGGAGCCTCTACGCGCTGCAAGCGATGGCGAGGCTGGGTATGGTCGATGAAGCGCTTGAGCAAATCCGTGCAATATGGGGCGGGATGCTTCAGTGTGGGGCCACTGCCTGGTGGGACGCATTCGACCCCGCCTCGGGCGCCGCTTCTCCGACGAGCCGCTGCTATGCCGCTTCAGGCGCGCCGACCTATTTCCTTTTGGCGGAGGTGTTGGGCATCAAGCCCTCAACGCCGCAGTCTCCGGTTGTCATCATCCAGCCCCATACCGGCGACCTGGAGTGGGCGAAGGGCGGCTTCAGCACGCATCCCGGGTTTCTCAAAGTGGAATGGCGTCACACGAAGGACGCCTTTCAGATCGACATCAACGGCCCAGACGGTTTTATTGTCGCGCTGCCGGTCGCGGGTTTCAAGCGGCCCGTTATCGAGGAGCACGACCTGAACCCCGAGACCCCCGAGCGCCGCGCGCGCAAGACCTACGGCTGGGGGAATGTGATCTGGCGCGACGGCGAAGAGCACGACCCATACGTGGATTGGCTCAAGACGCAGGAAGAGGAGCCTCCGGAGTATTATGAGCCCCGCGCTCGTTGTCAGGCGGATGACGACTACATCTGGGTCCGCGAGAGCGTGAGCACCCACGTTCGATACATCGTTCGAGAGGGTTAGATAGCCCCCCTCATTGTGGTATTATGCTTGTGTAGGAGGCAAGACACTATGTCAAGACAGTTTTTCTTCGGTGTGTTGATCGGTGTTGGCGTCGGGGCCGCCGTGGGGATGCTTTTCGCGCCGGAGCGTGGAGAGACTACGCGCCGCAAGGTGTCGAATGTGGCCGGCTCGGCGCGCAACAAGATCACGGGAATCGCAGGCGGAGTTCGGCACAAAGCCCAGGACGCCGTTGGAGCCATCAAACAGGCTATGTAGCGGCGTTCCACATTCGGTGCATCAGGTCGGCCATCGTGAGGAGGTCGTAGAGGTTGTGCTGCATAATCCGTCCGATTTTGTCGGCGTTCCCGGTGCGCACGAACTCATGATACGCCTTTGGAATCTCCGCGCCGGGAATGTCGTCTTCCCGGTAGCGGCCACATATCATCTGCTCCAGCGTCTGCAGCCTGCAATTTGGCAGGGTTCGCCCATAGACCCGCCGCGCCTCATGCAGCAAATCAAGGTGATGATGCGTGCCGTGCAGGCGTAATCCGGAGGCCAGAGCGCGATTCTGCAGGAAGGGGACATCGAAGCATTTGCCGTTGAACGTGATCAGCAGCCGAGTGTTGTTCAGTCGTTCGGCAAACGCCGCAATAATGCTCGTCTCCTCGGAATAATCCCGCGCGAGGTATTGCTTGAACACGAAACCGTGGTCCCGGCACTCCATCGTGCCGATGAGGAACACGGGGGTCATGCTGAGGCCCGTGGTTTCGAGGTCGAGAAATACCACCTCCTCCGGCGCGATGTGTTCCGATTTGCACGCCTTCGTGATTCTTTCCGCCGCCGTACCGTCCGGATGGCCGGCGATTCGCGCGAACCGCTGGTGGATCAGGACCGCCTCGGCCTCAAGCTCGGTCGCGGGCTTTTCGACCAGATAGTATCCCGGTCCTGCGGTGGCTTCGCTCGCGACGCCCTCGATCACATCCTCGAGATTGATTATGGGGCCGAAGTCACGGCTCTTGGAACGGGTTCGCGCTTGAGACTCGGCAGGTACGGTGCGCGGCGTCTCGATCTCCGGCACATTTCTCAGAGGCTTCTTGTTAAGCGCCTCGATTCTTTTCCTCAGGTCATCGCCGGCCACTTATACTACCCCTCTTCAAACTTTTCGCCGGTGCGCAAGGCGATTTCGGCACGAGCAAGCTGCCTGCCGATGTACATCGCGTGGTTGATGTCGGAGATCACGCAGTCGCGGTTGAGTTCGTGCTGGATTCTCTCGGCCTTTCGCGCACGGTATTCATTAAGCACTGCTCCTTCGTCGTTAGTATGCCGGACCACGATCTCGTTGTCTTCGATACTGACCATCAACTGCCCGTTGGGGTCGATTTCCAGCGAGAACGTCTTGGAGTTCGCCACACGCTTGGCGACATCATACTTGGAGGGATCGACGCTGATCGAGTGGCTGATAACCGTTAGCGGCCCGACCTCGAGTCCCGCCTTCTCCGCAACGATTTCCTGTGCTTTCATCAGGCCGTAGACGTTTTTGAGCCACGCATCGAGCGCGTTATGAGTGCGATAAGTGGCTGTGAGGGTGAGCTGATCGTCGAATACCCGAAAGAAAAGCGACACCAGGCACGGTGCGTCGTCGGAATCGATGTCGTGGTGGCTGTCCCAAAGCGCGAGATAGCAATCGCGGTCCTGCGGGTTCTCTTTAAGCCGTTCGGCGAATTTGTCCAGCGCGTCGAAACCGTAATACTCTCGAATCCGGTTCCCATAGGTATAGCTGTGATCTTCCGGCAGCGGCCCGACGAGCATGTCATGCTGATACTGTATAAGTTCATTGAGAGAAAAGTTATACTTTCTCAGGTCCTCGTCTTCATCCAACTGGGGATATCGAACCACCACCCGGACGTTCTGCAACTCCTGCCTGTCCCCTTTTCTAAGCCGCACGAGGTGTCCGAACCTCACCAGACGGAACACCAACTCGCGCCACGCCTCTAGTGGAGTGTCTCGCACGATGTTGTGATTGCGGGGCTCGCTGGGGTAGTGATTTACATTTACCTCTGGCAGTTCGACCTCAATCCTCTTACCCACAACGGGCTCCCCTGGACTGAACGAATGTATAGCCGTGTATAAGTTTTGACGCGATTCTTTATCTCGAAGCTCCCCGACCAACACCATACGCGGCTCCCCGTCGAAATGCCCCGGTGTGACTAAGTCATCAATAATCCGATCTCTGCTCTTGATCTTCGTGACCGTCTCGCCCAGGCTGGTACC
>JAMCYN010000034.1 GCA_023474015.1 Armatimonadota bacterium | reverse complement strand
GGCAAGGAGTCGGTTCAGATCGGGGAGGACCGGAGAGGCGTCGTGATCACGATGCGCAGCGATCAACTGCTTTTCAGACCGGGACGCGCGGAGGTCAGGCCGGAGGCCTACCCGCTGCTCGACAGAATAGCGCGGACGCTGGGGCAGATGGACAATTTGATTCAGGTCGAAGGCCATACATGCGACTTAAAGCCCAGGCGCTCGGTCTACGCGAGTAACTGGGAGTTATCGACTGCAAGAGCGACGAATGTGCTGAGGTATTTGGTTGAGCAGGATGGGCTCCCGGCGTTTCGATTTTCAGCCGCCGGATGTGGAAGCGCCAGGCCCAGGGTTCCCAACAATAGCGAGGCTAACAGGCGGCGCAACCGTCGGGTGGAGATTGTTATTTTGCGTCCCGACAGCGTGGCGGGCACTCTTCCGACAAACGAACCGCGCAGGCTGAGCGATCCGAACGCAGCCGTTTTCAAAAGGAGGCTGGATTAATGATGGTTGACAACAAAGGGATAGGCAAGGTGCTGATTATCGTGGTGCTGGCGGTAGTGCTTTTGCTGGCGGGCCTCGGAATCATGGTGATGGGCAAGGGTCACAAGGGTGGCGGCAAGGCAGAGAATGCGCCCACGACCGAGATGCAGCTCGGCGAGTTCATTGTGAACCTTGCCGACAGCGCAGAGATCAGGTATCTGAAGACCAACATCGTGCTTGAGGTCGAGGGCGCGGCGGCGATCGGCAGTGGCGAGAAAGGCGGCGAGGCTGGCGGCGATCCAGGTGTTCGCGATGCCGTTATCCAAGTGTTGAGCAGCAAGCACTTTGCCGAACTGGTGAACCCCAAGGGCAAGGAAGCACTCAAAAAAGAAGTCGTTGTCGCGGTCAATAAACGTTTGGAAAAGAGCGGGACCAAGGCCGTGGACGTATATTTTAGCGAATTCGCGATGCAGTGATGTTATCGTAACAGCTCAGTCTTGCTGTCATCCTGAACTTGATTCAGGATCTGTTACGTGCGAAGGAGATGCTGAATCGAGTTCAGCATGACAAGTACTCATCAAGAGCGCTTACGATGTTATCCTGGTTTGGAGGTTAGATATGTCCGATGAAGTACTTTCTCAGGAAGAGATAGAGGCCCTGATGGGTGGTGGTGGTGGAGCGGCGGGTGAAGCCCCAGCCGCGCCCGAGGCCGAGCAGGCCGCTTCCTCGCCTGAAGCAGAAATGGCGGCGGTAGCGCAGGCGGCGTCGGCTCCCACTATTACTATGAGTTCAGAGCCCGACACGTCTGTCCGCCCGGCGGAGTTCAGCCCGCTGTCGCAGGCTATAGATTCATCGCCTCGCTATGGAGTTGACCTGATACTTGATGTTCAGCTCCAGGTTGCGGTCGAGCTGGGCCGGGCGACTCTGCATGTGCGTGAGATATTGGGCCTTGGGCCCGGCACGGTAGTCGAACTGGACAAGCACGCGGGCGAACCCGTCGAGGTAGTGATTAACAACAAGCTTGTGGCGCGGGGCGAGGTAGTGTTGATTGATGAGAACTTCGGCGTCCGGATCACCGAGATCGTGACCAAGCAAGAGAGAGATGTTAATGCAAAGGCGGCTTAGTATAGCTGTTATGCTCGTGGTAACGACGCTTGCACTTGCAGGCGCCGCTTGCACGGCAAACCCTCCCAGCGGGAAGCCCGCCGCCCATGCAAAGGCATCGCCCACGCAGGCCGACCAGGACTACCTGGCTTCACTGGGCCTGTCCGATGACAAATCGGACGCGCCCCAGGAGAAGGAAGCGCCCGTTTTTGTGACGGTGCTTGGCTTCCTGCTGAAGCTCGCTGTAGTGCTCGGGCTGTGCTATGCAACGATACTTGGCTTGAAGAAGTTCACGAACATGCGCGGCACGGTCGGCGGTCCGGCGCGGAGTCGCATTCGAGTATTAGAGCAATCGTCGCTGGGGGCCAATAGATCGCTGCATTTGGTGGAAATCGGCTCCAAAAAACTGCTGGTTGCCTCGACGCCCAGCCAGGTCAATCTATTGGCCGAACTGGACCCGAGCGATGTGCCCGATCCCGAACCCGGCCAGCAGGTGTTGGGGTTCAAGGAGCAGCTATCGTTGTTTTTGGGTAACAAGCCTGACTCGACCCAGAGCGCGGGCAACGTCGCCAGGATGCTCAGGGATTCAAACTCATTTATGCAGGACAAGGTAAGGGAAGTCGGCGGCTTACGAAGGACATTCAAAAATGCGAAATAGAGAAGGGAGAGGGAACAGGCAACAGGCAACAGGCAACAGGAAAGGCTCGTACGTTCATACGGGTTTGCAATCCGGGACGGAAGGGCAATCTGGGGATTTCCGAATCCCTCCATTCCCATTCGCGCTTTCGCTATTTCGCGCTTTCGCGATTTCCCTTCCGCTGATCGTCCTTGCGAGCGCGTGCCAGGCCCAGATGGCGCTTCCGAACATCAATATCGGGGTGGGGCGCGCGAACAGCCCTGAGCAGGTTTCGACCAGCTTGCAGATACTGCTTGTGATGACAGTGCTCTCGCTCGCGCCCGCGCTGCTGATTATGCTGACCTCATTCACTAGAATCGTCATTATCCTGTCGTTTACTCGCAGCGCGATTGGCTCGCCGCAGGTTCCGCCGAACACGGTGTTGGTCGGGTTGGCGCTGTTTTTAACATTCTTCACGATGGCTCCGGTTCTCCAGAAGATCAATCAGAGCGCCCTTCAGCCTTATATGGAGCATCGGATGTCGTTTCAGGATGCCACCGACAAGGCAAGCAGTCCGCTGCGGGACTTTATGCTCAAGCAGACTCGGCCCAAGGACATAGCGTTGTTTGTGAACCTGTCCAAAGCGCCGCGTCCCAAGACTAAGGATGACTTACAGATGCACGTCATCATACCGGCGTTTCTTATCAGCGAGCTGAAGACGGCGTTCACCATCGGGTTTGTTATATTCGTTCCATTCTTGGTGATCGACATGGTTGTGTCGGTTACCCTGATGTCGATGGGCATGATGATGCTGCCGCCCGTGATGATATCGATGCCGTTCAAGATATTATTGTTCGTGCTGGTGGACGGATGGCACTTGATTGTCCGGTCCATTGCATTGAGTTTTCATTAGCAGTTGATAGTCGAGAGTCGATGGTCGGTAGTCGACAGTCGAGAGTCGGCAGTTGATACGATCGGTTGGTTTCTGAACAAAGTCACAAGTATAGTCATTCCGAACCGGAGGTGAGGAATC
>JAMCYN010000046.1 GCA_023474015.1 Armatimonadota bacterium | reverse complement strand
TGCCAAAGGATCATCCAGAAGGGCAAAACCCGGAGGCGTGATTGGAGCAACAAAGATCGCATGAAAGCACATCAAGGGGACATTTTCGCTCAGCAATAGAGGGGACAGAATCGCTCGGCAATAACATATCGCCTTCGTCTTCGAGGGATGCGAAAGCACAACGTCAAGGCCCATCCCGTCAAGCTCGTCTACAACCCATCCCCAATGGCTTGAAGCTTCCAGAGCAACACATTCAGTCTCAGAAAGCAACTGCTCCAATTCCCTCAGAGACTCCCGACTGCTGTCGATCCTGAAATCATCGCAGGATTCCAGCTCCCTGTCCAGAATACATACCTGGATGAACGACTTGTGTACATCCAATCCGCCGTATTTCATTTTGGCTGACCTCCTCTAAGGTTTATTACTTCTAATGCATCCTTAGAGGGTCAGCCATCTCATTACTTCACCGAGGCAAATGCTAGACGACGTTTGGACGCCAATCATCGTCCCCGGTTTTCAGCGCGGTCGTCTCCGCAGGGCGGTGAACGCCCCGGCGGCGAGACCGAGGAGCGATATCAGGCTTGATGGCTCAGGGACGTAGTCGTAGGCTGCGATTGCGCTCACGCCGTCCGCAAGGCCGATGAAGTTCATTGTCGGATGCGATCCGTCGGTCCAATTAGTGAGGTCCAGCGTGCCAACCGTCTGCTGCGATTGCGGAAGCTGAGAGGCGGGGCTGGTGAACCAGAGCATATTGCCGTCGGATGAGCTTGCGCATGAGTGGAGCGCGGAGTTATCGGATGCGTTAAGTATCGCCGTGGCCGTTACGCCTGTCGGTGATCCCGATTCAAGAGCGACCTTCCACGCCTGAAGCCCTCCCGCGCTGCCCTGCCCAATGATCGCCAGGAAGTCAACATCGGTTCCGGCGACCGCGACGCTGTGAGGGACACCAGGCAGGTTAAGGCCCGTGCTAATCCCGAGCTTCGCGAATAAGGGGTCGACGGCGAACAACTGGCCGTTTTTCACAGCCACATCCGATGGGCGTGTGACGATGTATGCGTTGCCGCTGCTCCCATTGACGGTGATTGCCGAGGGGATGCTGCTGTCGATGACGCCGCTGTCGACCGGTGTGGGCGTGCCGCCTCCGGCTCCAACTACCGCAGCCGCGTAGGAATTGTTCCACACGCTTGTGCCACCGGTCAGGATGACCGCGCCCGAGCCTTGCCTGGCCGCGATGCCTACCTGCGGGTTGAACCCGCCGAGGCCGCCGAGGCTGACGGTGGAACCGGCGATGTTGCTGAAGTTTGGGTTAACGTAGGCATACATCGCGGAGGTTGATGCAGTCTTGTCCAGGACATAGACGCCGCCGTTGGCGTCGACAGCCACTCCGCCCGCCTCGACTACTTTCGTGTCGCCGGATTTCAGCTCGACGGTTCCGACGAATGGGTTCGCGGACCCGAGCCTGAGTACGTGCAGAAGGCCGCTTGTGGCGGATGTGTCCGAAATGAATGCGTAACCGTTGGATACGGCAATGCCGCCAAGGGTCGCTCCGCCTCCGAACTGGTAGTAGAGCGAGCTTATTATCGGTCCGCCGGGCGTGTCGGCCTGGAAGTTGTAGACCTTATTCGAGCTGATGCCGGTGGCGAGGTAGGCGCTTGCCGCGCCGATTGACCCCGTGATCAGCATTGTCACGACCGCAAGGCCGATAATTAGTCGAAATATTCGTTGTTCCATCAATGTTTCTCCTCCAGCGTGGCGTGCGCCTGACAACCTTAATAGTGCACAAATCGTGCCAAAATCTCGACTGATGAGTTAGCGGGTTCTTGGGTTGCGGGTTGGCGCGTTGGGAACCCGTAAATCTCTAACTCGCAAACTCGCAACCATGTTATAATGTGTGCCGGCATGGAAGGCTGGGGACGGAACAATTATATAGGGCTTGGAGTCGAACAATTGACGTGCGACTTGCCGTTTTGAGGGATGTAAAGGTCGAGGTGGTAACGGAGGGCCTTATGAGGGATTGCGGATTCCGCCGGTGGCGTGTGGCGGTTCTTATAGTTGTACTGGCACTTATTGCGGGTGGGGTATGGGCGCAGAACGCGCCGACTCCCGTGTGGCCCACCTATCATGGAGACATGCTGCGCCGGGGCCTTAACGAATCGGCCTCGGAGGTAGGAAACCCCGCTTCGCTGAACCTCATATGGGTATTCCCTCGCGCCACGGCTGATAAGGTGGACGAGAGCCTGCAGGTGGTCGACAACCGCGACACGGTTAACTTCGGCAAGCACAACAAGGTCGGAAGCCCGTGGAGCCTGGGCCGGGATTCCGAGGCATGGGGCGCGACCGATGAGTTCCCCAACAGCACGGACCACAGCTTCTGGTGGCTGCCCGCCGTGCCGAAGCCTGCTGCCGTTGACCCGGATGTGGCTTACGTTCAATGGCTTTTCCCATCGACCCTCCCAAGGGGCTACTATCAGGTATGGGTGTGGATCCCGCCGCTGCCGGAGGATACCGGGCAGACACCGTCATACACCTACACGATCCAGGCCGAATATCACATCTGGGACGACGGCGGGGAGACGGTGTTGAGGTTTGACCAAAGCGATGGCGGCACTTGGCAGCCGCTGAGCACGAAGCCGTTCTCGTTCTTCACCACCAAGGACCTCAAGGTCGTCCTGACCAACCAGACCGACGACTTGCAGACCAACATCACGGCCTACGACATCCGCGTGGCGGCCGATGCGATCAAGTTCGTTCCCACCACGGGTCAAGAGATATATTCCTCGCCTGTCAGCGCGGAGGCAAACTACATTCTGCCTGACCCCGATAACCCGAGCGGTACCCCATTATTCAACGGAAAGATACCGGTCGTCTATTTGGGTACCGTCGAGCAGCCGCTGAGTAAGGACGAGTCGGCACTTGATATGGGCGCCGTGTATTGCGTCAACAGCATTACGCCGGACAACAAGAGCATAGACGACTTCTCTTTCTCCGACAGCGAAAAGAAGAAGCGAGAGCTGATCGCGGCGAAGCTTGGCACGTCGATATGGCGATATCCCAGGGACTTCCGGCAGTTGACGGAAAGCAACCCCCCGGACGCTCTAGAAGGCCCAATCGAGGGTGGCATATACAGTTCGCCGTCGTTGGCCAAGGTGGGCTCGGATTTGGTGTGTTATATCACCGGATCGGACCGGCAGGTATATGCGCTGAACGCCGAAACTGGGAAGCTAATTTGGAAGGGGCCGGGTATCACCAGGTCTGAAGGTGATACTGCTTCAGGGTGGAGTTCGTCCCCCGCCGACAGCATTCCTCAAGTCTATCGAAATGACGCATTTGGCGGCAGATGCCGGTGGATTGCATGCGACAGCGGCGGCGGAGCTTTCGTCGAATGGAATTTCGGCAAGGAAGACAGGCAGTTGGCAGGAGAGCAGGGGGATGGCTGGTCGTATACGGTCTACGCATGGATTCCGACAGCCATAGCCTCTATTGAGGGCAATAAGCCGCGCGCCAGCGACGCCCTCTACAGCATAACCTACACCGTGTCCGGGGGCAATACGGAGACTACAACGGTCAAGGTAGACCAGTCCATCGCTTCCAATCAGGGCAGGTGGGTGAAGCTGGGATCCTACTTCGCGGTTGAGAAGGTGTCGCTATCCAACAAGTCGAGCCTGGCGGACGCGTCGAACTATGTTGTCGTCGCGGACGCAATGATGATCGTGCCGGAAACCGTTGGGGCGTTCACCTACAGCACGCCGGCGACCAACGTTGATCTCGAACTGGAAAATTACAACCAGGCCAATGTATCTGATCTTGCCTCCGAGGTATACGCGGCCAGCGCCAACGGCAGGCTCCTTGGGTTCGACGCCAAAGTGGCAGGCGACCCGGTAAAGAGGATGGGGCGCGTAAAATGGATATATCCCAAGGTGCGCACGAGCTTAAGCCTCAGCCCTCCCGGTGGCGGCGATGACCCGTCGATGGGTGAGACGGGCGGATCGCCCGCTTATTTTGCGAAGAAGGTCTATATAGAAAGCCTGTCGGGAAAGGTGTATTGCGTCAACAGTGACGATGGAACGCTGAAGTGGGAGTTCGAGGACACCTCGACAGCGTCGAGCAGCGATGAGGCCCCCGAGCCTGGGTCCTCGCCGGGGTTTACTTCGTCGATTACCGTGGACAAGAGCAACGGCGGGCAGTTGTTCGTCGGCTCGACCCAAGGCACATTCTACTGCCTGGATGCGGTTACCGGCACGCCCAGGGGCCAGTATCCGGTCGTCGATCCCAGTACCAAGAAGTATACGGGTTTGCCTTACGGGGCGTTCAGATATTCCACGCCGAACGTGGCTGATGTAAACGCCATGCACAGGGTGTGGGCGTGCAGCACGGACGGCCACATATACACCATGGGCGCCGATTCCACCCTGCCGCTCTCATTCCTCAGGCGGCAGTATCAGACCACCGATTCCGACACGGGCAATTCCGCCAGAGCGCCGGGCAGCGTGATAGATTACTGGGAGCCGTCGGTGCTTGCGCCGATACAGGCCGCGCCGGCGTTCGATGGGTTCATTCCTGGACTCAAGGAAACGCAGACGATGTATGTCGGCGACATGAACGGCATCCTTCACTGGTTTAGGGCGGATAACGGCAAGAGCGACTGGCTGTTCGACCCAGTGACTGGAACTCCCGATGGTCCCGACAAGAAGAACTATAAGGGTTGGCAGTGTGAGGGTGAACTGTTCTCGTCGCCGAACGTGACTACATTCACATTGCCGGGTTCGGCCAGCGGTGTCGGTAACTATATCTATGTCGGCTGCGCTGATGGCAGGCTGTACGCTTTTTCGCAATATGGCGGCGCATGGGGTGGATCTTGGGCCGGCGGATACTGGCCGTTCTCCGGCGAGCCTAATGATCGCTCGCAGGCCGTAGAGAAGCTTGCCCCTGATACGGATATTCAGGTGGACGTGTTTAACCCTGTCTTCTTCGCGAACTCATCAACGCGCGACCCCGGCGATACGGCGACCAGCGGCAAATATGAGGTTCTGCCCGGCACTGCCTTCGATGACAACTGGATACTCAGCCAGGAGATGAAGATGCCGACGGGCCTTGCCGATCCGCCCAGCGATGCCGATCTCAAGACGAAACTGCTGGATGAGGCGCAACAGCGCAGGAGCGCCAGGGACACCCTGAACAACAAGGATCACCTGTTCCCGAATATCGGCGATAGAATGAGCAACACTCCCGTCTACTTGGAATGGGGAGAGAATCTAAACATAATCATTTGGAACCTGCCTCCTCTGGAGTTTCTCACAGGCAGGACATCGTCCTCGGCGGGGTCCAACTTTACATTCAGTTTCCAGAATACGAGTTCGGGGTCGAGCGCCGGGAGCACGGTGCGCCTGGCCGGCCGTGTGATTCTGAAGGAATACACACTGCTCAAGGCGGGCACGGAAGGGATCGACCCGGACACTGGGAAGAACGTCGCTGATCCGCTGCAGGTGAAGAACCCGGATGGGAGTATGGAGACCGTCAAACGCTGCTATGCGCTGGCGCAGATTTACATAGATCCCAAGAAGAACCCGCCGTTCAGCCCGGGGCCGGGTTGGGTGCTGGTAGCCGAGATCAAGACCAAGCTCAAGAGCACGGATAAGACGCCGATCACGCAGAGGATTCCGCTCGCGCGACTGATGACCGGATCGCCGCCGAAGCCGCTGATCAATAAAGAAAGCGGCGAGTATCAGGAGCAGCTTTTTGGTATCAATAATCCGCTTGCGATAAGGGACGATCAAGACCGCATCGGCCTCTCGGCTATATCGCTTGCGTGGCCGAGGATACTGACGGGGACCAATCCCTACCAGACCTATCGAAATGACCCGGAGGCCCATTTTAACGGCAACGGTATACTGAATGACGACGGGACCTTCGACACAGGCATCGTGCCGTTCCTCAACATGCTGTTCGTGACTCATGGCACGTCCTCCCGGGAGGCGTGGCTGGGGATCATGGATCGCAGTGCATCCGGATGCAAGGCCACCGGGACGGACGCAAGCGGGGTCAGGCAGACCGCGGTGATCGACAAGTTCCGCATCGACTCGGGTGAGTTGGGGTGGCGCGGAGGGCCTGCCGCCATTTCCAACTCCGGCGGCGTGCAGTTCCCGTGGGAGTTCGGGCCCGGCTCGGTCGATTATCCGAATATATCGAAGACGCGCGAGGATTTTCGCAAGGCGACTGATGACGACCGCCCCGCCCTCAAGCAGACTACCCTGCCGCCGGTGCTGGCCGTGATCCCCATCGGATCGAATTTCGCCGACTACAACACGGCGATCATGAGGCCGGAAACGATCTATGCGTCCGTGGAAGTGCCGAGGTTCCAGCCCGCTAACTTATCGGGCTACACCAAGACCATGCCGGCTTATATCGACTCAAACCCCAATAACGAATTCGACTCCGGGGATAGTGTCTACGGGCGCCCCACGACCTACCAGGAGGTCTATCGAAAGTTCCGCATGGGACTGAAGGTGCCTGGGGACCCGAAGGTCGAGGTGCAGGAGCAGTTGATCGACATTGGCCGCGCGCCGCACGGTCTCGGCGACGGCATGTTCGGCCCGTTGGAGTTTAACGCGTTCAACCCGAACCCCGAGGTCCAGAAGTGGTTCAAGGATGTCACGATCAAGAACGCGGGTAATGTCAATCTGCCGAATATGTATATTGGCAGGGAGGTGCAACTGTTCAGCGACCAGTCAAGCCCCGTCTCGCCGGTACCGGCGGGGGCCATCACAAGCTCGCTGGACTGGAGCGCGCCGCTGGCGCTTGGGTTAGCGGCCTTCAAGGCGCCGCCGTTTACCACGATGGGGGTCGGCTATACGCTCAGCAAGGCCAGGGTGGGGGACCCGGACCCGACCCTCATGACCATTCCCGATAGGCGGAAATGGGATATCGACTATCAGTCAACGGTCTCGAACGCGCAGGCTCTGTTTGCCACGAGCGGATGGGTGAGCGCAACAGGCGAGCCGAGGGACCAGCCGCTGCCGGTGAGGGTCGGTCTGCGCATCCCGCTTTCCCAGCCCATCGGGACCTATCAGAGCTATGACGGCATCTTCAAGCTGCCCTATGTGCCGGTGTTTTGCGATCTTGATGGTGATGGCGCGCTCGATATCGGTCTTACGCCCAAGCCGGAACCGGTCGCCCAGACCAGCTTCCAGATGAAGGCGACCGTGCGGGAGGCGCAAATTACGGGCGGCGTGACGCCTACTATGCTCCCGCAGGTGGATGTGCCGTGGGATGCCTCGGGGAACGCCGTGCCGATTCCGCGAGTGGGAGACTCCACACCGGCTGCGTTCAGGGACGCGGTCACTGGAGATGTTCACCTCTATTGGTCGAGCAACAGGATGTACAATCCGGGGCTGTATCCGTCGAACTGGCTGCCGGGCAACCCTCAGCTTGCCGATTTTGCCAATGCGCCGTGGTTTATCAACCGCGCCGACCTGAAATGGGAAGAGAACGGGTCGCGGATGAAGGGCTGGCAGACGCTCGGCGCGGACCCGGACCGATGGTGGGTCACGCCGACCGCCCTCCAGACTCCTCTGCTGCCCGATTTCGGCGGATCACATTGGCCGAGTCAACTCTTGGGGAGCAACTCCAGCTTGCAGCTTATGGAGTGGCAGTTCGGAGGGCCGTCCGGGCTGCCGTCCGTGAAACATCACTCGCCGGTAATCGCCGAAAACCTGGATGTGGCTCAGGATGCCGGCTCCGGAAGGACCTGGCTCGCGTGGGTCGGCGTGGCCGATCTGATTGATCCGACGAGCAATAAAGTCTCTCAGGAGCATCGGATATTCTACACCGATGCGACGGGCGGCGACGTGACCAGCGGCAGGGCCCAAGTTCAAAGTATTCCGCATGACCCGGTGCAGGTGAAACGCTGCCCGAGCGTGGCGGTAGGCGGCTACACTGACGGCGTCCAGGCTAAGGACCGGATGTGGATGTTCTGGCAGGGTGGCAACGATGGCCGATGGTCGATTTGCTATTCAAACAACGATGCGGGGCTATCGCACGCTTCCGGCGAGGGCACCGGGCAGGACCTCTGGTCCGATGATGCGAAGGTCAGGATGCCGGATTGCCTGGCGTCCGTGAGCTCGCCGAACGCCGTTCTCAGGCACTTCTGGTCTGCCAGCTCGGCGGATCCGCTGGGTCGGCAGTTTATCGACCTGGTGTATTCGGGATCGACCAAGCTGGACCAGTCGCCTGACGTTCTTCTTGGCCGCTACATGGCGATCACTAAGAATGACGCCAATTACGTATACCCCTGCGCGCCGTCCGAAATAGCCCAGCCGATGCCTCGGGTGTTCTCCGAGAAGCTGGAGCGCGATTCTAAGTATGGGTTCTATACTTCGAGACATTTGGCGTGGATCAGGCCGGATAAGTCGAGCCTGGACGGCCTTTCGGACGCGCAGAAGCAGACGGTGCTCGCCGATCACGCAGGCCGGGTCGAGCATTTGCAGTATGAGAACTTCGTGGATGGGATACTCTCCGGAATGCCCGCTCAGTCGAGGGACCCCTTCAGGAACCTGTATAACCTGCCCTACGTGTGGGTAAAACTGCCGGACGGCTCAATACTCAGCGCGACTGAGATGCGGGATACGGCGGGCAACTTGCTGCCTCCTCAGATCGACGAGGCGACCGGTGTTTACGTATACGACTATAGTTTCGGCACGGACGCGGATAGCATCCTCAAGAGCGAAAAACTCGGGCAGACGATGATCGATTACTCGGCGGGGATAGTCAGGTTCACCAAGGCTCTGCCGGAGGTGCCGGATGGCAACGGCGGGTTCAATGTATCCGAGATATTCGCTGACTATACTCCGCAGACATGGAAGATAACGACCGATAAGGCCGTCAATAACAGCCCCCGCGCATTTATCGAACGCACGAAGATGTACCGGCACGCCACCGTAGAGCGCGACGACCCTAACCCGGGGCTCGGCCAGACCTGGGCCGGAGATAACGCGCCGCCTGCGCCGGTGGATAGGCTGTGGGTTTTCTGGCGCAAGGCCGGCACGGGCATAGAGAGCTCCACGATATTCTTCACCACCTATCGGGTGGGTGTTGACTTAGCGAAACTGATTACCCCGACGCCGGGCGCAAAATATCAGATTACCGCCGTGGATGGCGCTCTGGGGCCGTGGGAGATCGACGGCACAGGCTCGAAGGTCTACTTCACCGAGATTGATGAGAGATACCGTTCGCTGTTGAAGTCCGGCAGTGCCGACGTTCTGCCGAACGGGCCTGGCCCGATCACCATCACGTATAAGGCCACCGAGGGTAACAATGTCACCACCGGGACGGTTGTCGCGTCCGATGTATTCTGGCAAATGGAGGTTCCGGAGCAGTCGCTTCTGGGATTCTCCGGCGACAGCAACGTCAATGAGGGCAGTATATACGCATTCGCGGACCCAAATCCGAAGTTCTGGGATGAAAGACCGCTCACTGGTGGAACCTGGAAGCCTGTTCTGTCTTCAAAGATATGGGTATTCTGGACAAGCACTCGTGGCGGCACGTCGGATCTGTTCTGGGAAACCCTTAGCCCGGACTTCGCCGCCAGAAAGCCGTAGGATAGGGAACAGGGAATAGGGATTAGGGAACAGAAGGGAGGCGCGCAGATCCCTTCTGTTCCCTAATCCCTGTAACCTGTTCCCTGCCTCCCGCATTGACACGCCGTTGGGTTTGATGCTACGATATTCCTCGTGCACAGCTCTTCAAATGGAGATTAGGAAGAACTAAATATGAGTCCGTCACGGAATCCGAAACCTTCCGCCGTGGTTGGCCTGGATATAGGCAGCGACCTGATAAAAGTCGCCGAGGCCAAGTACGGAAAGGACGGGATCAGTATAACTGGCCTGGGCGTCGCGCCGACTCCCGCCGGTGTCATAGAGAATGAAGTAATAGTCGATCCCAAGGCGCTTGGCGCGGCAATTAAGGCTCTCCTCGCCGAGAACGGGATCAAGACTAAGAAGTCTGTTAGCTCCGTGGCGGGTCAGTCTCGGGTGGTTGTGCGCGTCATCGAAGTGCCCAAGATGAGCGGTAAAGAGCTTGCCGAGACGATGAAGTGGGAAGTCGAAAGGCACGTTCCGTTCCCACCAAACGAAGTCGTGATGGACTTCCAGCCCCTGGATAAGCCTAACGCCGACCCTAACGCTCAGAACATGGATGTGCTCCTCGCAGTGGCTCAGCAGGAACTGATCGATACGCATGTTCAGACGCTGACCGCTGCCGGGTTGAAGCCGACTGCCATCGATATAGAGGCTCTTGCGGCCAGCAGGTCGCTTGTAGAGGTGGACAAGAACGGCTCGGGTGGCGGTGAAGTCGTCGCGATAGTCAATATCGGCTGCAATAATACCGATCTGAGTATTTTTGAGGACGGGATACTGACCTTTCCCAGCCCGCCGCTTGGCATCGCGGGAGTCAGCTTCACCCGCGAGATAGCAGAGGCCATGGGGCAGACCCTGGAGCAGGCCGAGATCACCAAGCGAGAGTATGCGGCGGTGAACCTCGACGCGTTCGACGCCGGTTCGGGCGATCAAGGCGGATTCGGCGCTCCGGCGGCGTCCGAGCCGACTTCGTTCGATACGGCGGTCGGACCGCAGGCGGATGCTCCGTTCGATCTCGGTGAGGACTTGGCTCCAGCTCCGCAAGCTCCGGCGGAACCGACCCAGTTCCAGAGCACGGTGGATGGGCCGGTGTTCGATATTGATCCGCTGGCGGGAGCGTCGTTCGGGGTTGGAGATCAGGCGGCGCCCGCGTCTCCGGCATTTGATTTTGGATCTCCCCAGCAGGAAGAAGAACCCGCTCCGGGACAGGTGTTTGACTTCGGAGGAAGTGATTCGTCCGGGTTCGACTTGGGGGCCGGCGCTCCCGCTCCGGAGGCGGCAAGTCCTGTATTCGACTTAGGGGACGACGAGCCCGCACCGCCTAAGCAGGAAGAACCTGCCTCGCCGAGCTTTGACTTGAGCGACGCCGATGAGGCCGCCGATCCGGGCGACAAGGTGGCTTATATGGAGCCTGTCGCGGCTCCGAAGGCGGCTCCCGGCGGGTCTGATTCGATTCAGGACCAGGTGTTCCAGGCGATCTCGGGCGTGCTGATGGACTTGGCCACGGAACTCAGAAGGTCGCTGGAGTATTACAGCACCAAGTATTCCAAGACGCCATCGGTGATCTATCTGTGCGGCGGCACGGCGAAGATGCCGAAGTTGGACGTGTTTCTGAGCCGCGAACTGGGCGTGCCGGTGGTGGTGGCCGATCCGGTCAAGAAACTTCAGGTGAAGGTGCCGCAAGCGTCCCCGCAGTATCTGAAAGATATGTCGCCATTGTTCTCGGTGTGCATCGGCTTGGCGATTAGAGATATGATCGGCTGATGGGTGGAGTAGCGCAAGCAAGATGATAAAGATAAACCTGCTGCCTAAGACTATAAACCAGAAAGCGATTATCAGGAACACCGCGATAGCGTTCGGGGTGGTGCTGATCGCCATAATCGCCGGCGGGATGACCTACGGCTCCAAGTTGAGCGCGCAAGTAACGGATATGGAGAACCAGGCGTCCGCGGCTGAGGCATGGAAGGTCAAGGTCGAAGAGATTCAAAACCAGGCCAAGACCATGCTTGCGTCCATTGACCCGATGCGGAAAAAGCTGGATTTCATCAAAGCGGTGCTCAAGTATAACGAAGAGTATCCGAAGCTCTACGCCGAGGTCGCGAGTTGGACCTATGAGAAGGTTCAGCTTACGTCGATGGTCAGCGATGGGGCGCAGGTTACCATGACGGCCAGGGTGAAGTCGCTGGACGAACTCGGCAGGTATCTGCTGAATATGTATCAGGCCACCGATCTCTTCACGGAGGTGGTGATCACGGCGTTCCAGGGGGCTTCGACCGGGCAGAATCTGAGTGCTGCCGCTGCTCCGGGTGGGATGCCGGGTGGAATGCCTGGGATGCCCGGTGGGATGCCCGGGATGCCTGGGATGCCGCCAATGCCTGGTGGGTCGTCCAGTATGCCGCCGATGCCGGGTATGCCTCCTATGCCGGGTGCGTCGCAAGGCAGCCTTGCGGGGATAGGGGCGATTTCTACCGGAGTCGAGAGAGCGCCTGGCATAGCGAACTGGATAGATTTCAGCGTGTCTTGCAGACTCAAGACGCCGATTGTCGCTCCGGCATTCGCGGGTGTGGCTGGGGCTGCAGGGGCAGCCGGAGCGCCTGCCTATGCCCCTGGTTCGGCGGGAGGGCCTCCGATGTCACCAATGCCGGGTGGGATGGCTCCAATGCCGGGTCGGCCGTAGTAGGGGACTCCCGTTACTCTTAAGGAATGATAATGAGCCTCTCAAAACTCAAACAGATACATATAATCATAATAGGCGCTTTTCTCTGCATCGCGGCGGCGGCTGGAATGTTCTTTCTGATCATCAAGCCACAGAACGAGAAGCTGGCCGCGGCTACCTCCAGAAGGGATGCGGCCGCGACCGTTGGGAACGCGAGTTCGGAGCAGCAGGCGATTGCCGAGTTCAACGCTGCTGTTCTTAAGGTCACCCAGACCAAGCAGCAGTTGGATGTGGAGATGAAAAGGCGGATGCCGGACCTGAGCTTCGCGCGCCGTGAGTACGGGATGCTTGAGCTTTGGAAAGAGTATACGAAAGTCCTGGGGCCGCTGCTTAACGGCTTCGCTCGCGATAAGAACGTGACCATCCAGAGCGCCCATTTCCAGATGCCGCCGCTCCCGACGACGCCTAATGATCCTGTCTTCGATATGGATGTAATTCAGATTCAGTTGGGTTCGGTGCAGGCGACGGGCGATTTCAAGAGCCTGATGGACAATGTGCGGCGCTGGAACAACTGCAAGAGGCTGGTAATGGTAGGGCCTCCGGCGCTGAACGGAAGCGGCCCGCACAACCTGTCCGTGGCTTATCAGGTCACGTGCTACATCTTCCCAGTCGAAAAGGGCGGACCGATGATTCAAATGGCTGGTGGAACAGGGGCTGCTGGGGGCGGGACCCCGGGGATGCCACGGTAAGGCTCGGGTGCGATTGGGGTAATGCTTGATGGATTGGCTTAAAGACAAGAAAAATATGCCTTATGTGGCTACCGGTATTGGGGTGATTGTTGTCATCGCTGTCGTTGTCGTATTCTTGACGATGCGTGGTGGCTCCAGTTCGGATTCCGCCGAAGCGCCTACGAATCCCGATATGGGCGCGCCCGCTGGTGGGTCGCCCGGTATGCCGGGGATGCCGCCTGGTATGCCTGGTGTGCCTCCGGGCGCCGGAGCGCCTGCCGCTCCTGCCGCGCCGGCGGCTCCCGCTGCGCCTGCCACACCCGCGCCGGTAGGCCCGGCCACTGCCGCGGATGCGAAGAACGGCCAACTGGTCGCGAAGGTTCAGCCTATGCTGGAATCGAGGAAGGATCCTTTCTTGCCCATCGGCTACAAGCCACCGAAGATAAAGAAGAAGCAACTGCCGCCCATCACGGACTTTCCGTTCATCACGCTGCCGCATCCGCTGCGTAATGATGGAGACAGGAAGGCGGAGCCTGAGGAGCCGCAGCCGACACGGAGAATGGCTGGGCTGCTCCTTAACGGCAGGATATTCGCAATCATAGAGACTAACGGCAAGTCCGAAGTTCGGCAGCCGGGTGATATGCTCGATGACCGGCTTGCCATGGTGGAGAGGATCGAGCGTGACAAGGTCATTCTTAAGACCACCACCGGCTCCAAACCCCGTCGTCTGGTTATAAGGATGGCCGCCGCACCGCGAGCCGATGTAGGCGACGCCGGTATTTCCCCGGACATAGGGATCGGCCGTCCGTCAATGGTGCCGGGAATGCCGCCTGGCATACCTGGTATGCCGCCAATGCCTGGTGGGCGGCGTCCGATGTAGACGGTGGCGTAGGCTGGAACCTTTGACCAGCTCGTTGAGTCAAATGGAAGTGTGCTATCATTACACGAGGTTGTTGCTGCTCACGGACAATAGGCGGCGTGTGCAGAGGAGGCAGTTGAAATGAAGATCAATTCTTGCAGATGGTTAGCTGTGGCTGTAGTTGTTACTATTGCCTCCGCGCTGGCGTGCGCGACTGTTTATGCGGCTGAGGGCGGCAACGCCACGATGGTTAGTTTAGACCTGAAAGACGTGGACGTAAGGGCCGCGATTGAGTCGTTATTCAGAGGCACGGGCAAGAATTTTGCCATCCAGCCCGATGTATCGGGCACCATACCAAGCATCTCCATCAAGGACGTTACATTTGATGCGGCTCTGAAGAGCCTCACTAAGACCGCCGGCCTGACCTATCGCATCGACGGCGACATCTACCTGATAAACAAGAAGTCTACTCAGACCGACGTCTCTACTCAGCCGTCCGTCGCGACTTCGGCTACTGATAGCGCCGTGGATGATACAACCACCGAGGAGACCCAGATCGAGAAGATCTCGCTTAGCAACACCGGAGCCTCCGAGTTGCTTGGCATGATGAACGGTCAGCAGAGCAGCGGCGGCATGGGCGGCGGTTATGGTGGAATGGGCGGCGGCATGAGAGGCGGCATGATGGGCGGCGGCATGGGTGGCGGTATGATGGGCGGAATGGGCGGCGGCATGATGGGCGGAATGGGTGGCGGCATGATGGGCGGAATGGGCGGCGGCATGATGGGCGGAATGGGCGGCGGCATGATGGGCGGCGGCATGAGCGGCGGCTATGGTGGCGGCAGTTATGGCGGCGGCGGACGCAGTTGGTAAGGAAGTATTGCATTATGGTTTTTTGTGCTGTTGACCGGAGGAGGACACAACAAATGCATTGTATACGGAAGCCCTGGCGAGGACTAAGCGCCAAGGCTCTGTGGGTTGCGGCGCTGCTTGTCGCGGTCGCCGCGATGATGGCCCCGGATTGCGCGGTTGCAGGCGGCGTTATGCTTGAGGCGAAGGACTTGCCTTTGAAACAGGCTATCGAGGTCTTGACCGCGCAGAGCGGGATCAACATTGTTATAGCCGATGACTCGAAGCTTGAAAAGAGGATCACCGCGAGCCTTAAGGATGTGTCCATCGAGAAGGCGCTGGATTATATTATGAAGAGCGCCGGCATATCCTACAAGAAGACCGATGACGGCACATACGTGATCGGCGGCGTCTTCTCCAGCGAGCCCGTGGTGCCATTGAACGATATCCAGGCGGCGTTGCCTCCGGTCGAGCCGCTGATGATCGCTCCGGCGCCCGAGGTTCAGGAGAGCAGGACTGTCGTGCTCAAGCTCGTGCATTCCAACGCGCGAGACCTGCTTAGGCTTCTGAGCTCCGAACCCGTCAACCTAAGCCCCCTCTATAACGTTCCCGGTCCGGATGAACTTGGAAAAGTGCATACTACCGGATCGGAGACCCGCCCTCTGTCGGTTGTTACCGAGCAGGGCAACTCTTATGATCCGACCGGAATGAGTGGGCTGAGGAACGGCCAGCCGGTGGTTCCCACGGTCGGCCCCAATAATGGCACGCCTGGAGCTGGCAGGGTCGCCGACCAGTTTACCGGCGCTGGTCAGATGCCGGCCATGCCTCCCGGATACCCTGGGGCCACAAGGTCGACCACGGGCGGCGGCGGCACTACTCCCAGCGGCACATCCGGCACTTCGTCCACAAGCACCAGCAGCAATTTCCTGTGGCCGGACGGCGTGCAGGATGCGAAGCCTTTTGATTTGGACAACTCGTTGATCGTCAAGGGCACGGACGAAGGTATCGCCAAGTTCAAGGAAATCGTCCGCATGCTCGACGTGCCGCCGAAGCAGGTGAGCATCAAGGCGGAGTTTGTCGAGGTCACGACGCACGATGTCAAGAACTTCGGCATAGACTGGAGCCTTAATCGGCTCAATGAGAGCTTCAATACGTCGTTCGGGCCGTCCGGTAACGTTTCATTCGGCTTTACCGCAGGCAACCTGACCGCTCAGCTCAGGGCGCAGTTGACGAGTGACGTGGGGCGTGTCGTCAATGCTCCAATTATCTCGACCATTAACAACCAGCCGGCCACGCTGATGATCAATACAGTCATTCCGTATTGGGAAACGGTCTCCACCGTCGTGGGGAACAACGTCATAAACCAGGCCGTCCCAAGGTTTATCAACATTTCTACCATGCTCTATGTGATTCCTCGTGTGAACGGCGACCAGACGATCACGATGATGCTGATGCCGCAGGTGGCTGATACCGGCCAGCAGGTTGTTGGGCCGAGCGGTTCGGGCTCGATTCCCGAGCAGCGGATGCAGACCCTGTCCACCACCAGGCGCGTCGCCAACGGTGAGACGATCGTTGTCGGCGGGTTCATCAGAAAGAACGACTCAAACAGCTATCAGAGAATCCCCATTCTCAGCGATCTGCCGCTGGTCGGCAGCCTGTTCAGGACGCACGCGAAGTCGGTTGAAGACCGCGAACTCCTGATCTTCATCACTCCGACGATTATTCCTCAGTCGGGAACGGGCACCGTTGGAGACAGCTTGCAGCCGTAGGAGGCTGATGACAATTGCTCTAATTATGGGGATTGCGTTATGGCAATCCCCTTTGTATGTGTGCGCCCGGCAGGGCGCTGCGACTAGGGGGTGGGAGACCCCTGTGGGCCTTGGTGACAGGAACCACTAGCTGGACCCCAAGGGCATTTCCGCGAGGGTGTGTCTGGAGGAAGGGGCAAGCAAA
>JAMCYN010000067.1:6346-16656 GCA_023474015.1 Armatimonadota bacterium | reverse complement strand
TCGGAGAGAACAACCCTGCCCCCTCCACGGGACTTGGCGACCCTCACCCAGCCCCCGCGTTTTGGGCGCACGTGACGAAGAGCACGAGTGCCCATAACATCACCCACCGCGCCTGAATCACTCTTCGCACTGTGTCGGACGAATTGCGCATTGTCCAATTACCCCAGCACCCTGGTCAGTTCCTCCAGAGTCGTGATCCCCGACCCGGCCTTTTCCAACCCATCCTTGAGCATGGTCCCGATCTGCTCTTGTCCGAACTGGGTTTCGAGCTCGCCAAGCGAACACCGCCTGAGGACCATGTCGCGCACGGCGTCGCTTATCGGCGCGAGCTGGAAAATGCCCGTTCGGCCCGAGTATCCCGTATGATCGCACTTCTCGCAGCCCCGGCCCGTATAGAACCTGTCGCTGCCCTTAAGGCCGAACCTCTCGCGCTCCTCGTCCGTCGGCACGCAATCTTTGGCGCACGACTTACAGATCGTGCGGACCAGTCTCTGCGACAGCACCGCCGTCACGGACGATGTCAGCAGAAACGGCTCGACCCCAAGATCGATCATTCTCAACAGTACCCCGGCGGCGCTCCTCGCATGCACCGTGCTCAGAATCATGTGCCCCGTGAGCCCGGCCTGAACCGCTATGTCCGCCGTTTCCCGGTCGCGTATCTCCCCGATCATAATTACTTCAGGGTCCTGCCGGAGCACGGTCCGAAGCGCAGTAGCGAAAGTAAGCCCGGCGGTGTTGTTGACCTGGGTCTGGTTGACCACTTGCAGGTCATACTCCACGGGGTCCTCGACGGTCGCGATGCTCGAAAGGTTCTTTCTGTTCTCGCGCAGGTAGGTCAGCGCGGCGTACATCGTGGTGGTCTTGCCGCTCGATGCGGGGCCGGTGAGCAGGATGGTGCCCTGCGGCTGCATCAGCATTTTCCTGAACGTCGAAACCATCTCCGCGCCCATCCCCAATTGGTCGATTGCGAAGATGCCCTTGGCGGGGTCGAAGATACGCACCGCGACCTTCTCGCCGTGGATAGTCGGGATCGCGGAGAACCTGAGATCGACGGTGCGGCTGCCCATGCGCACGGCGGCGCGGCCCTCCTGGGTGATTGATTTCTTGAAAGTAGCCAGGCGGGAGACGACCTTCAGCCGTGTGGTCAGCTTCGGTTTGATTCCCGAATCGAGCTGTGCAACATCGCTCAAGACCCCATCCAGTCTGAACTTCACCGCCACCGAATCGCTGTAGGGGTCGAAGTGGACGTCGCTTGCCCCGTGCAGGATTCCCTGGGCCAGAAGGAAATCGACCAGGTCCACCGCCGCATGCTCCTTGCTCGTGGATAGGATATTCGAGCACATGGCGTGGACTTCGTCTATCAACATCTTCTTGGAGTAAGCCGGTGTGGTCTGCTTGTCGGCGGCCGATTTCTCCTCACCAATGACGGCCTCCACCCACTCAGCGGCGGGCGCGGCCAGCCCGTTAAGTTGCCATGCCGGGCGCGCGCCGCCAAACATAATGCTGACATTCGCCTTCCGACCGCGCGGCTTGATCGTTACGTCGCTGATCTCCGCCACCGGGGCATACTCGACAGACTCCTTGCCCCCGCGACCAACCAGCGTAAGCCCTTCCGGGGCAATGTGCAGCTCAAGTTTCGGTCCTAGAAAACCCTGCTTGTGATATAGAATTTCCGCCATTGATTTCCTCCTAGCCTCCCCCGCTCAGGTTCTGTATTATCGCCACCAACGGGAGAATCAGCCCAACTACCAGCATCGCGACGCCGCTTCCAATGAAGATTATCAGTGCGGGTTCCAGGATGCCGGCGGCGGAGGTCACTAAGCTCTCCACCTGGCTCGCCTGGAGGCGGCTCATTCTCAGCAGCGCGTCCGACAGCGCTCCGGATTCCTCGCCGACCCCAATCCGCCACGCCAGCGCCGGAGGCATTGCTCCTGTCCGGTCAATCGATTCGCTGAGGGTATTGCCCAGTTCCACGTCGGCGCAGACGTTTTTCAACAAATGCTCAATCACTCGATTCCCCGCGCCCTCGGACGCCAGCCTGATAGCCCTGGGCAGTTCCACGCCCGAATCCAGCAGCAGCCCGAGCGTTCCGGAGAAGCGCGCCAGCGCCGCCTTCTCGACAATCTGTCCAAGAATAGGTATCCGCAGCTTCCACCTGTCGAGCCACAGCCTCCCCGATGCGGCCTCTCGCTGCGTTAGGATCAATGCCATGAAGACCACTAATCCCAGGCCGATTGGTACCGCCGTTGGCAGGACCGTGCTCGTCAGGAAGATTACGAATCTGGTGATGGGTGGCAAGTCCCTGATGCCGAGATCGCTGAAGAGCGTCGCGAATCGCGGGACCACGACCATCAGGCTGAAACTGAACAACCCGAGCGCGAAGAACGCGATCACCGTCGGATACACAAGAGCGGATGCGAACCGGCGGTTCATGTTCGAGAGCGCTTCGGCCTGGTCCGCGAGGTCCCCGAGCGCCTTTTCGAGATTGTCGCCCTCTTCGCCCGATCTGACGGCGGCTACGTGAACCCGAGGGAATATATCGGGGAATGCTCCCAAGGCTTCGCTCAAGGGTGTGCCCTGACTGACCTTGGCCTTGAGAAAGTAAAGAAGGGATTTGAGCCGGACGTTTCGGGACTCGTTCGAGAGCATCTCGATGGTCTCCGCAAGTGGCAAACCTGCTTCCATCGAGGACGCCATTTGCCGGTAGAGTCCGATTATCTCGAAATACGGGATGCCCCGTATGCGCGGCGCTTTTTCCGGAACCTCACGACCTGAATCGATCCTTGCCCCCTCGGCGGCCAGGCTCGCGGCCAGAGCAGGCAGGTTCGGCGCTTCAGCTACGGCGCTGACCCTCTCGCCGACGCCGATTTGCGCTGTATAATGGTAACGCGGCATTGTTTCACCTCAACACTCATCATGAGTAATTCACGCTTCATCGCTTGCATTTGTCACCCTGAACTTGTTTCAGGGTCTGTGCGCTGATGCTGAATCGAGTTCAGCATGACAAAGTGCTAGTTTTCTACCGTGAATTACTGAGAAACAGTTATTGCCTGGCGCAACTTTTCGATTCCGTAGCGATATCGCCCCGCGCACGTGTTGACCGATGTCCCCACCGTCTCGGCAATCTCCTTGAAAGTCATCTGATTGAGTATCTTGAGCACCACGACTTCCCTCTGCTCGATGGTAAGCTCGATAAAGGCTTCGCGGATCGAGATAATGGTTGCGGAGGTCTGTTTGACTTCCGGCGCGCAGACGGTGGCAAGGTCGGCGCATATTGCCTCGTGCAAGGCCTCACAGCGCCTGCGTCCCCTCAGGATACTGTACGCGGCGTTTCGGGTGGCGGAGTAGAGGTAGGCCTTTGCGTTGCGCACCTCCATGAACCGCCTCCACTCACGGGAAATTCGCGCGAATACCTCTTGCACGGCGTCCTCGGCATCCTCAACCGAGCAGGTCAGCGCCAGTGCATAGCGAAACAAAGACTGCGCATTCTGCTCGTGAATTGACCGCAGCCAAATCTCCACCGCATCGGGTCTTCCTGTCAACAGATTTGCTCCGCTCTTGGTTTTCGTCTGTGTGATCATAGTTTTTTGCTGCTTCCAATACTATAGACGCTTCAAGCCGCTGCTTTTGTATAGACCACGGAGTCAGTGTTATGACGACCATCGATAATAAGATGTTTCGCCGCATATCGATAGGTTCCTGCAAAGGTCACCCAAATACCCAAGCCCAATCAGTTCAGTGTTTCGCGCCGTGACGTTGGGGGTACAGAATGGGTATGCGATGTTCCGCCGCCCAAAACGAGAGGAACGCGCCGATGGTTTCAGGAGATAGCTATATTCGCGACAAGATAGAAATCAAGGTCCCGTGCAAGGCTGAATATGTTCGCACGGTCCGACGGACCGTGGCGGACTTTGCGCACTCCGCTGATATGCCGGACTCCGCCGTGGAGGAACTGGAGATAGCCGCCTCTGAAGCGGTGGCGAATATTGTGAGGCACGCCTACTCCGGCTGCGAGAAGACCATGCCGGTATGGGTGAAGTGCGCTTGCGGCAGAGAGGGTCTGACTGTCGAAGTAATTGACCGGGGCCGAGGCTTCGCGGCTCCGCCGGACGGCATAACCCCCGAGGTCGATTTGGACCGCGAGGGTGGAATCGGGATCATACTCATCAAGTGCCTGATGGACAGCGTGAACTACACTTCGATGCCGCGCCAGGGCACGCGAATCAGGATGACCAAGCGCATGCGCGAAACCGTTCTCCGCGCGCCGGTGCGACTCAAAGGTTGAGAACCGATACGCTATCCGAGAACCATGGCTCGCGCAAGAACGCTTCATGCCGGGATTTATGGCAGCTCAGGATGATGATCTGCCGGCCGTCGGCTGCGCCGCGCGCGAGATATCGAAAGCCTTCGGTGAAGCGTGTGTCGTCGGCGGCAATCAGCGGGTCGTCCAGGATGATCGGCATCGGTTCCGCCGCCCGCGATAGCTCCTCGCAGCACGCCATCCGCACCGCCAGGTAGATCTGGTCCTTCGCGCCCGTGCTCAGACACGAGTCGATATCCGCCCGCTCGATTATCCGGTTGTCGGCGACGTGCCTGATGGTGAATGACAGGGAATCGTCGAATCGAAGCGTATCGTAGTCCGGATTGAGATTCGGAAGCATTGCCGACGCCCGCTCGTTCAGCGCCGACGCCCACCTGCGGTGCGATTTCTCAGCTACCTCTCTCATAACCCCACTTGCCGCCTCGATTGCCTTGCCGAACCTCGCCGCACGCTCCATCTCGCTTTGCAGCGCTTCAAGCTCCTCGGCGAGCGCCGGATACTCGCGGCGGTAGTTTTCGATGCACACCCCAACGCTCTTTTCCAGGTCCCGTATCGCCGCCTGAGTCTGGTCGAGCTTAGTTCTGACGGCTTGCCGGTCGCTGTCGATTGAAGACGATGACCGGTTCTGGGAGGGGAATGCTTCATTATGGGTGCATGCGGTCCGTGCAGCAAGCTCAGCTTCCTCTGCCCTAAGCGCCTTCATATCTTCGTCTTTGGCCACATATTTGAGCACGGCGGGCAGAAGAGAATCCTTTATATGCCTATAGCGGCGATAATGCGCCTCGATTTCCTCGAACCGCCTGAGAACGTCGTCACATGCCGGTGAATCGTCGATCCCGGCGTCTTGAGCAATCGACTGCACGATCTCGCGTTCTTCATCAATATCGCGCCCTCGAGTCTCAATATTACGTGCCAGCTCGGCCAGCCTCCGTCCGATTTCCTGCAATCGCGCTTCAAGAGAGATCACAGACTCCGACCGCCCCGTCTTCGAGTGCGCGCTCCGAACGGCCCCGGTGGCGGCGACAATGACGCCGATCAGCGTGCCGATCAGGCTGGGCACGATGCCGACAATCTTCAGAATCATTAGCCCCAGGCACGTGAGCCCACACAAGCCTCCGGCTGTGAGCATGACATATCCGACCATGCGTGACGAAATCTGCTCGCCGTCCATCACGCGCAGCCTTTCGGAGCTGATCCGCTCAAACTCCCGCCGCAGTTCCTCCGATTCGGCTTCCATTTGCGCGATTTGATCCCGGCGCTCATCGATTCGCGCCACGGCTTTCGCGAGCTGCGTCTTACGTTCGGCGGGGAACGCGGCGAATTGCTCCAGGCCCGCAAGCTCTTCGCGGAGCCCGGCTGCCTCGCTATCCAGAGTTTCGGCGGCGCTTATCTGCTCGCGCAATTCTTTTAACCTTGCGGCGGCGTATTCGCGGTCAAGTTCATCGAGACGCGCCGACAGTTCCCCGCACTGCCCCTGTGCTCGCTCCAACTCCCGGACTTCGTCCGCGACCGCATCAAGCGCCGTGTCAAGTTCGCGCATCCGCCGCTGCTTGCTGTCAACGTCCTTGGCCAGCCGCGAGATTGCCGATTCGATCTTGAGAGACTTGCCGGCGAGGGTATACCTGGCGTCATCGAGCGCCGCTATTGCATTCTCCGCTCCGGACTCGGCCCCCGCGTCGATCATCGCCGACAGCCGGGCCTGGATGTTCGGCGAAGAGCTGAACCTGTGAACCTCCTTGCCCGATATGAAGGCGATGCGCTGGAAGTCGTCTCTGGGCAGGCGCAGGAAATGCAGGGTGAGGTCCTGATCGTACTCGGCGCTGATGTCCTTGTTGGTCAATGCATCTCTGATGACGCAGCGGTCTCGGGCGAAGTCGCGCTCGAGCCTCAGATGCTTGCCCGCCGCCTCGATCTCCATATCGACCGCGTAGTTCTCGCCGTTCCAGGGCTTGTAGACATCCTTGAGCTTAACCAACTCCCCGGCGACCTTGCGTTTCGGAAACCCGCACAGCCCGGCGAAGATAGCCGCGGCCAGCGTGGACTTCCCGCGCTCGTTGTTTTCGAGCACCAACGCGGCCTTGCCTTCGGGGAACTCATAGCTCCGTTCAACCAGGCAGCCGAATCCCTTGATGTGGATCGACTTAATCCGCATCAAGCGGCTCCAGCTTCCGGCCATCCAGCGCGTAAAGGCCATAATAGATCGCATCGCGTAGTGCCCGCCGCTCGACATCGTCCGTCGCGCCCCGCTCGAGTTCGAGCATCCCACGCACGAACTCAGATTTCAACGACGGCGCGGCGTTATCCCCGACAAGCGATTCGAGATCGTAATCGGGCCGCACGCGTGATCGATTGATGCTCACGTGGAAGAACCGCGCGGAGTTTTCGAGCTGCGAAGTGTCCAGCGTGAGATTCGGCGCGATCGCGCCGTAGAGCGATATATTCACCATGTCGCATGGCCGCGCGCCGCTAGCCGTCAGCGCGGCGTCGATCTTGCCCAGCATTTCAGTGTCGCTCCGCGTGCCGGTGACATCGACTTCCACGGTTATAACCCGCCTCGGCGCGACCTCCACCTTATCGAGCGTAACGCGACCATCGGCAGTAATCTCGCCGATAATCACGCACTTTTCTCCGGCCTCGTCCAGCCCTCTGCCCTGCACGCACCCCGAGTAGGCCCCGCGCACGCAGCCGTTCGGGTCCGTTATCCGGCTCAATGAATGATAGTGCCCGATGGCGGCATAAGTAAAGCCCTGGGCCAGAAGCTCCTGATCGGAAAACGGTATCACGCTCTCTTTTTCCGATGGCTTGTAACCGTCCCGCGATCCGTGGAAGATAAGCAGATTAACCGACTTCCCCGCGCGCCCAACCTCTCCGGCAAGCAGGCGATCCGTGACGCCCCTGTGCGCGTGACCCATGCCCGTCACGCCGCAATCCAGTTCATCGATAGCGACGCTCTCGAAGTCGGCTGATGTGAAGATGTGAACATTGGCGGGCCATTCGACCCCGCCCACGGGCATATACGGGCTGCCTGGGCGGAGGCTGTCGTGGTTGCCTGGGGCTATGAAGATGGGGATCGGGGCCATGCTTCGGAACAAGTCGGCGATGAACGTCGCGGTGTCGGCGCGCACGGTTTCGTGGTCGAACAGGTCGCCGGGAATCAGCACCAGATCGGCCTTGTACTCGGAGACCAGGCCGCAGGCACGCGCGAGGGCGGTTCGCATGTCCCGCCGCAGGGTGGATTTCTTGTCCTCGGGCAGGTTCATCGAGCCGCCGACCGTGGAGTCTAGGTGGACGTCAGAGAATTGAACGAATCTCATCGCACGCATCAAAAAAGCCGCGAGCAGTGAACACGCGGCCTGATTTCAAAGGTATCTTCCTTCCACGCCTGCGGAGTTAGCTGTCGGGCTAGGGTAGGAAGGACCCCCTCCGTTTCCGGATTTGCCCCCTTAAAGGGTCGGGTCCTCCGCTCTCTTAAAGAGACTCGGCGCTATGTTGTTTATTAGGTTATGTATTCGGTTGTAAGGTTGCAGTTGTGTGGTATCGGAGAGGCGTATTTCACCTCATCCGTTATTATAGACGCAGCCAAGCTGCCTTGTCAACCCTTATATGCAAAATAATCCAAACCGACATCCCAACATTTCCGCCCTCAAGCTGAAAGCCCAAATCCACGATAATACTATTAGTTAGTAAACTTCTCTGGCCCGACCCGAGTTTGATGACTGCTCGATGGCGGCGTCCGTTATTGCCGCTTGCGTGGGGATCGCCGGTCGGACCACAAGGAGCACGAATGACCGGCAGCAAAACGAGACTCGGCCTCAAATACCGCTTAATCTTCTACTTCGGTGGATTCCTTTTCGCCACGACCTCTTACATAGTCGGGCTCCTGGCTTTCGGCATGGAGTCCGCCAGTTGGGGCGACATCGAGCTTTACAAGACACTCCTTCGGGACCTGTTCGACTCATTCCAGAGCCACTCGATCTCGTTTTTCATCTGGCAGGCAATTTGCATCAGCATCGCCGGAGTGATAGGCCATCTCTTCGACCAGGAAGTCTACCACCGGCGAAAAGCCGAACTCAGAGCCAACATCGACGGTGTTACCGAGATATACAACCACCGTTACTTCCAGGAGAGGCTCTGCGCGGAAATCGAGAGAGCATCACGCTATGATCACACTCTTTCGGTCATAATGTTGGACCTGGATAACTTCAAGAGCTTCAACGACACCTGGGGTCACCAGGAAGGCGACAGGCTACTTAAGTGGTTCGGGGCTATATGCGACAAGTGCATCCGCAACATTGATGTTCTCGCGCGCTACGGCGGCGAGGAGTTTGTGGTCATACTTCCGGAAACGGATTCCAAAGAGGCCTTGGAGGTTGCGGAGCGTATCCGTCAGGCCACCCAGAAGCACAGCCAGATTGCATTCGGTCAAAACAAGGTAACCACGGTCAGCGCGGGAGTCGCAAGCTATCCACAGCACGGCCAAACCCATCACGGTCTGGTCCTAAACGCCGACGCGGCCCTCTACTATGCCAAACAGCGCGGCAAGAACCATTGCTTTATCTATGAGGAGGAATGCCATCGTTCCTACCGCGCCACTGCCAGCCATGTGAAACCCCTTCTTTACGAGGAAGACATGGAGGCAATAGAGGCGCTCGCCGCCGCCGCGGACGCCAAGGACAGTCACATGCGAGGACACTCCACCGCCGTCATGCAAATGTCAATCGCCGTGGGTGAAGGCCTGGGAATGTCGGCTGAGGAAATTAGCAATCTACGAGCCGCCGCGCTTCTTCACGACCTTGGTCGGATTGGCACCCCCGAGGAAATCCTGTCCAAGCCAGGGCCACTAGAGAATGATGAGTGGAAAATGATTGAGAACCACGCCAAGCTCGGCTCGCGCATTCTGAAACACGTCCAGCAAATGGGCTCGATTATTCCCGGGGTCAAGCACCATCACGAGCGTTACGACGGCAAAGGATACCCCAACGGCCTTTCGGGAAAGAACATTCCTCTGCTCGCCCGCATTATCGCCATCGCGGACGCCTACGATGCAATGACCAACTCCCGCTCCTACCGCAAGGCTCTAAGCGTCGAAGAGGCGTTAGACGAACTCAGGCGCGGAGCCGGGACGCAGTTCGACCCCGAACTGGTCGAGCTGTTCATAGCTCAACTTCAGGCCGAACCGAAAAAGAGCGAGGCGGCGTAAGTCGCATCTGGCGCTTCCTCACCAGCTACGTCCGTAGCTGCCGCCGCTGCCATAGCCGCTCATTCCACTCATCCCGCCCATCATTGAGCCCATACCGCTGCCCATGCCGCCGTAGCCACTCGTGTTTCCACCGCTCGTGGTCCTATTGTTCATCATATTGAGCAGACTCTTGAACTCTGTAAGCACTTGACATGATGTGCTTGTCATGGTAAAGTCCTGGTAATCTGGTGGTTACGACATGGCAATGTGATCCATCGCTGTCAAGGAAAGAGTAGACGCGGCGGCGTTGATTTTTGTTGTCGGTGGTTATATTAGGAGGTCCTACTATGTTACAGATCGAGCCCTTTGAATGTGGATCGAGCAAAGAGCGTCTGCGAGCGGCATTCAAGGGCGAGAAGACCGACCGAGTGCCGAACTTCGAGATTCTGATCGAGGACGAACACGTCGAGCGGCTTCTTGGGAGAAAGGCAGGCAATACACTGGGAGTCGGCGGTGATCCCGCCAAGGGAAGCGAGGCCGCCGAAGGGGTGCGCCCGATGTATGCCAAGGACTACGTTGAGGTATGTCGGCTCATCGGGCAGGACGCCATCGCCATGGAAGCTTTTTGGACGCCGTTCAAGCGAATTGCTCCTGATGGCACTCCAAGACCCATCACAGACCGCAGCGTCAAGACTCGAGCCGACCTAGAGAACATAATCTGGCCCACCCAAGAGGATATGGAAGAGCGTCTCCAGTATCTACGAGAGTACAACGAGGCTGTAAAAGACACCAATATCGGCGTCATATTCG
>JAMCYN010000067.1:0-6336 GCA_023474015.1 Armatimonadota bacterium | reverse complement strand
CTTTAGGATTATGCCCTCTATGAGTTCGTCATTGGAATGCACGACACCATGATCATGATCTACGAAGACCGTGACCTCTTGGATGAACTTATGTCGCGCTCAGCCGACTACTATGCCGAGCTTATTAAGCGCTCCATCGAAATCGGGGTCGACGCATTCTTCGCGGCGGACGATTTCGCATTCAAGAGCGGCCTGTTGGTGCGGCCGCATGTCTTTGAAGAGATATGGAGGCCCCACTTCGACCGAATCCTCGCCCCGATGCGCGATGCCGACATTCCTATCATGTTCCATAGCGACGGCAAGATCGACGAGGCTGTGGACATGCTCCTCGACATGGGCGTGGACTGCCTTACCACGATGGATCCCTCCGGCGTCGATTACCGCGATTTCAAGAAGAGGTACGGGCATCGAGTCACACTCCACGGCAACATCGATCTTGCCTGGCCGCTCGCCACGGGCACCCCGGAGGAGGTCGATAAGGACGTCAAGGAGCACATGGATGCGCTCAAGCCGGGTGGCAGATGGATCGCGGGCTGCAGTCACAGCATCGTGAACTACGTCCCGCACGACAACTTCATCACTATGATAAACGCCATTCACAAATACGGCGCTTACTGATTTGTCCGCGTCTAATGGCAAAGGAGGCTCTTAATGAACGCAGGTTTGGGTCTTGCACTGGCGATTGTCAGCGGCGCATTGGCCGGAAGCTTCGCCTTGCCCATGAAAAAGACTGTCAGGTGGGCGTGGGAAAACGTGTGGCTCGTCTTTGTGCTGGTTGCCTTCTTGATCGGCCCCTGGGTAATCGCTTACCTGGGTGTTCCCGATTTGTTTTCGGTGTATTCAAAGGCCGGCACGGGAGCGGTTGGGCTCGTGTTCCTGTTCGGTCTGTGTTACGGGGTGGGGGCGGTTACGTTCGGCCAGGGTATCGCTCTTCTCGGAATGAGCCTCGGGTTCGCCATCGGCGTAGGTCTGATCACGGCCATTGGTTCGCTTGTTCCGATGGCCATGAAGCCGTCGGTCTTCACGACGGCCGGCGGCGCGACCGTGACCGCGGGAATCGTCGTCATGCTTGGGGGCGTCATAGTTTCCGCGATAGCGGGGGCGAAGAAAGAGGCACAGGTGTTGAGGACCAAGGCGGCAGACAGACCCCCGAGCGAGAAAAAACCGACCGGCGTCTTCGTCAAGGGCCTGATTATCTGCATAATGTCGGGAATTTTCAGCCCGATGCTCAACTTCGCTTTTACATTCGGTGACAAGATAAAGGCGGCGGCGGTTGCGAGCGGATCGGGTGTTGGCGCATCCGACGCGATATGGGCCGTTGCTCTTCTTGGCGCATTTGTGGCAAACGTTGTTGCGTGCACGATCTATTTAACAAGAAACAGGACTTGGTCCAGGTTCGCGGAATCCGGCACTGTGGGCCACTGGCCTCTCGCGGCGCTGATGGGGCTGATCTGGATAGTTGCTTTGGCAATATATGGTCGAGCGGCGGGAATGATGGGCGCGCTGGGTGGCTCCGCGGGCTGGGCCATCTATATGGGCTGCACTATTCTTATTTCGAACATCCTCGGGATAGCTACGGGCGAGTGGCGCGACGGCAAAGGTACTCCTTTGAGGACGATGTATGTTGCTATCGCGGTAATACTCGCGGCAATCGGAATCATCGGCTACGGCAACTCGCTTCTATACTGAGTTTTTTGAAAATAGCACTTGACAATCGGGGATAAGTACGGTAAATTCCTGGTAAAGCATAGGTAAACAGGCAGCCAGTTCGGGGCGGAGAAGGGTACTAATGCAAGTGTGGTATGATCGATCTCAAAGCGGCATGCGCCGGTACGGCCTGCAAATTCGCGTCCTGCTTGCCGCGCTGTTCACCGTCTTGGCGGCCGGCGCGTGCGTTGCGGATAGCGTTATGGTTGATGGAAACAAGGCTTACTTCGATACGGCCAAGTTCAGCGCGACGTTCGATAACGGTAAACTCACGACGCTAATCAATAAAGAGACCGGCACATCCTATATAACACCCGATTCCGGTACTCAGACTCGGTCGTGCGTCCTCTATGCCCAGGGAGCCACCGATGGCGGATTTCTCCCCTATGAAGACATTACATACCCCGGAAGCAGCATCGCCAACCTGAACACGGCGTTAAGTCTTACCAGACCGTCCAATTACGCCGTGGAGTGGCGGTACGATCTGGCGAGTAATACTACCGTTTGGATCAATGCGCGGCTTGATACCGCTACAAAGGATATCGTTGTCCAGATGAGGACCTCCGGCAGTACCAGGAGCGATCTACACAGGCTGAGATGGGGGATCGATGGCATCGTTACCTCGCTGGATGTCATTTTGCCTTGTTCCGGTGGGGCCCGCATCAGTGGGGTAAAGAATCCAACATTATTCACGCGGGAATACTTCATGTGGCCCTACCACCTGGGCGCACAGTTTGCGGTCGTGCAGGGCAACAATGAGGGATTCTGGATAAGAAGCGATGATACGGCCTACAACTTCAAGGGCATCGATGTTAACAAGCAGAGCACGCGGACATCTCTCGCATTCGACAGCGAAGTTACGGCGCCTTTCACCGGCCATACAAGTTACACCGGTGTGAACTGGAGAATATCGACTTTCAAAGGCAACTGGACGCTGCCGGTCCATCAATACCGGGAGTGGATGGCGAGGAACTACGAGATTCGCGGCGACACCCCGAGTTGGGTGAATGATGTCAAGCTCTCGCTTTACAACATTGATATCTCAGCCACGGATTCTTTGTTCAGCCAGGTTGCGGGGCTGGTAGGCTCGAGCAGAGCGATAATAGTGGGGACGACAAGTTGGCTGCTATACCCATGGGACGGTCTCCATTTTCCGGACTACACACCATCCGCGGCCGGCGCTGGGTGGCTCGGTCGGCGTCAGAGGAGCGGCTTTAGGATAATGCCCTGGGTGAACATCTTACAGTGCCGTCAGGACAGTCCGTTCTACCCCACTTACCAGCCATATCACCAGTCGGATCCTTTTACGGGCGTCCTTCTGCCGACCTGGTACGCGGGCACGTCGGTCATGAACCCGGCCGGTAATGCTTGGCGTCAGTTCCTGGTGGGACAGATATCCACCGGAATTAATGCCACTTACCTCACCCCGGACGTCGTGTCGCTGGATGAGTCGTTTGGCAACTATCAGGACGGCCATGGGATGTTCAATGGTATGAACTCGCTCGAGGGCATCGTGCAGCTCCACAAGGACTTGTGCGCGGCCTTGCCCGGCGTCACATTCGCGGGCGAGGACCTGACCGAACTCAACTGCCGATACGAAAGCTTCGCCTATATTCATGGTTATAGGTCCACTAACGATCCGAATAACAATAATGAATGGACCCTTCCCCCGGCAAACGATCCGATGCTGTGTCCTGTCTATACCGTCCTTTTCTCGCCTTTTACCAAACTGTTCGGCTTCTGGGGGACCCATGGCTCGAACGCGACTTCCGTGCATAATATCCAAGCCTACCAGCTATACAGATTTCTGCCCAGCATCTCTCCGATGCCGACGCCGAACGGCTATTATGAACTCCTTCCTCTCAACGCCGGTAATCAGATCACCATGGCGCAGGTCAATGGGGAAATCCCGCCGGTATTGACGAACGCCAGCCAGACTTCATCGAACGGCGCGACGACTTTCAGGGTGACCTATTCAGACCAGAACGGTTACGGCCCAGGAACATCGACCGACGCTTACGTAAGGGTAGTGGTAGACGGCATTCCGTACGACATGACAGGCCCCGCGTCTCCAAACTATGTAACAGGCGCCGGTTTTAATGTCACATTGAACGGACTAGCCACGGGCATCGGCTATCACTTCGAGGCATTCGACGGCTGGCTGATGGCCAGGTACCCGAGATCGGGTGAGACGACGCTTAGTATTGCACAGCCGAACCGCCCACCGGTGACCAAGGACCTCGCGGCCTGGTACGAAGCCTCGCAGGTGGTGACGTTGATCGACGGCACGACGGTCGCGCAGTGGCGTGAGTGCAGCGGCAGCGGCATGGGAGATCTGACGGCTAGGAACAACAGTACTTCACAACCGCAGTTCACTTTTAGGACCGCCGTGCCCGAGTTGGGTGGGAAGCCGGCTGTGCATCTCTCGGGGGGGTTCAGCCCTCAACTGGCCGGGGCTGAGAATCACATATACCTTCGCGCCGATGCCAACACCGCACTGCAAAGCTCTGAGTATACGATCTTCGCCGTTGTGGCGAATGTTACTTTCACCAATGCCGCTCTGGTCAACGTTCTGGACAACTCTCAGGGGACTTTCGGCTATACGGATGTCGATGACACTGTCAATGAGGCGGCGATGATCGGCTATGGCGGGGTAAACGCCTTCCATTCCACGTCAATGGGTAATTTCGCGCAGGCCAACGGCGCCTCCATTGGAACCGCGGGCATTCTCGAATGCCTGTTTGGGACGAGCGCGACAGACACGAGATGCGCCGCTAACGGCGTTCTTGGCGCGCCACCGGGTATGGGTGGGAGTCCCACCAGCTTTACCAATATACCCAGGGGAATCAAGATCGGTCACTGGGAATTCTGGCACACTGCGTGGACGTATCCCACTGCCGACATCTCCGAGATTCTGATATACAGACGCAAGCTGAACGACGCGGAGCGCAATCTGGTGGGAAGTTACCTTGCGGACAAATACGGACTGGGCACGAGCTACACGAGGCCTCTGAAAATCAGCGAGATCAAGGCGGTGTCGGACACTACAGCCGTGCTGACCGGACAAGTTGCCGTGACTGCCAGGTTCAGTGACAGTTTCTATGTGGAAGAGATGGACAGGCACGCCGGGATCAGGGTCAATATGGTTGGGGGCGGAGTCACTGTCGGACAGAGGGTAATCGTGGCCGGCTCCGTGAGGACCGACGCGGCTACCGGCGAGAGGTATATCCTTGCAACAGCGGCGCTGGACGCCGGGTCATAAAGAATAATTAAGAAATAGGTCTTGACAGCGCACGAATACCATGGTAAATTATTGGTAATGATTAGGTAACCTAATGGAGTAAGGCAATGATGGACGTAGAATCAGCGGGTGGAAAAACAGATATCGCCAGGAAACAACTATTGGATTGGCTTCACGAAGCTGAAGTGGGCAGCAGGCTGCTGCCGGAAAGGGAACTGGCCGTGAAGCTGGGGATCAGCCGGCCTACAGTCCGAAAGGCGGTTGAATCACTCGTCGCCGAGGGGCTCCTTTCCAGAACTCAGGGCAAAGGAACAACCGTGAGCAAGACGTTGAAGAAGTCCCGACACATGATATGTGTTGCATACTCCACCAAAGCCGACCCCATAGACTACCCCTTCTTGAGCGTAATCTTGCAGAATATAGAATCCGAACTATCAAGACACGGGGAGACCTGCATTCTTGTGACTGTCAGCAATGGTGACGACCTGCCCACGGCATTGTCCCAATCCGACGGCGTAATCGCCTTAACGGCGATGGACGTTTCCGCGCTTCCGGCGGACAAGCCCGTGGTCAACTTCTTTAACCCCGCGCATCTGTCACTCGAGGCATCGTATGTGTTGATCGACGACAGGGTGGACGGACTTGTTGCCGCAAGGCATCTTCTAACCCTTGGACACCAGAGGCTGGCGTTTATTGGAGACACCAAGAAGTATTTCTGGGCTCGGGGCCGGTATATCGGCTGCTGTGACGCCCTGGCCGAGGCTAATCTCGTCCAGCCGATGCTTGTTGAGCCGAAGTACGACGAGCCGGTGGGGATCGAGTTGGTCTACGAATTGAAGCACAACGATATTACCGCGGTTGTCGCCGCTAACGACTATATTGCGATGAGCCTGATCTCCGCCCTCCACAAGGAAGGACTCCGCGTACCGGAGGACATAAGCGTGGTCGGATTTGACGATCACCCTATGTCGGCATTGTTCCAGCCGCCGCTCACGACCGTAAAGCTGCCCGTGCGTGAGGCTGCAATCATAGCTGTTAACGAGTTGGAAGAACGGCTGTTGGTCGGCGGCAAGAGCACTCCAAAGAAGATAATTTTGCCTTCGGAACTGGTTGTTCGGGAATCTACCGCGCCTCCGGTCACCGGCGAGCAAAGACGAGAGCGGGACGATTACTGAGATCGAATAAGGCTAAGAGGTCAAGTGTTGGTAATGGAGGATGTTCAGATGGCAAACAGACGCATGGGATTCACTCTAATTGAGCTACTAGCTTCGCTTCATAAGCGAAGATCTTTACAACTGAGTCAAGTTACGATTTGAGCCGTTTTCAAGCGGCGGCTCGGAACCGTGCGTTGTCAATGATACTGTTGACGGCTTTGTCGACCTGGGAGA
>JAMCYN010000141.1 GCA_023474015.1 Armatimonadota bacterium | reverse complement strand
TTCTCTCTGGCGGCGCTCGGCGGAACGATAGAGGTCAGGACGATCGACGGTCACGAGGAGTTGGAGGTGTCCCCGGGAACGCAGCCGGGTGAGGTCTATTCGCTTCGCGGCAAGGGTATGCCCGACCCCACGGGCGGCAGGCAGGGCGACCTGAACGTAGTTCTCAGGATCGAAACCCCCACCAAGCTCAGCGACGAGCAGAAGGAGCTCCTGCGGAAGTTCGCCGCATCGAGAGGCGAGGAGATTAAGGAAGTCCAGGGCAAGACCTTTTTTGAGCGCGTGAAGGACGCCTTCTCCTGATTATGAGATGGACCGAGATCACCATCAAGGCTACCGATGCCTCAGCGGACGCGGTCAGCAGCGTTCTGATGGAAGAGGGATGCGGGGGAACATCGATCTCTCGCGTGATCGACAGCAATTCACCGGAAGCGTGGGCCGCCTCGCAGACAGGTCCGGGATTGCAAATCCCGGACCAACAACGAGGGCCGGACCCCAACGTAATAGGCTACCTCCCCGTCGATGACAGGCTCGAGGGTCGCCTGTCAAACATCCGCGAGCGCATTCGCAGGCTGCCGGAGTTGGGCCTGCCGCTCGCATCCGACGAGATCAGCCTGAAGTGGGTCAGCGAAGACGAATGGGCGGATGCGTGGAAGACGTTCTTCAAGCCGATCAGGTTATCCAACATCGTAATCAAGCCCTCCTGGGAAGAGTTCGAACCCGAGGAGGGCGATGTTGTTATTGATATCGATCCGGGGATGGCGTTTGGGACCGGGAACCATCCGACGACCCAGTTGTGCATCGGGGCGCTGCGGGACTATATTGAAGGCGGCGATACGGTGCTGGACGTCGGTACCGGCTCGGGAATCCTTGCGATGGTGGCGGCAAGACTGGGCGCGGCGCGGGTTGTGGGGCTGGATATCGATTCGGTCGCGGTCGAGGCGGCGCGCGAGAACGTGGAGCGGCTGGGCCTTGATAGAGTTATCCAGATAGACCGCGCCGATTCGCCGAAGGCGTTCGATGGGCAGGCCGATGTGGTTATCGCGAATATCGTTCCGAGGGTAATCATCGACATGGCCCCGGACCTCGCGGCGAAGGTCGCACCCAGTGGAACGTTGATCGCCTCGGGGATCGTGACAGAGCGGGCGGATGAAGTCATTGCCGCTTTGGAGAATGCGGGCCTCAAGATGCTGGAACAGAGGCGGGACGCGGAGTGGGTCAGTTTGATAATGCAGAATGATGAATGCAGATTGCAGAATGAAGGGACTTCGCAATGCTAGGTCATTCTGCATTCTTCATTCTGCATTCATCATTCCGAGCTTAACTATGGGCAATCACAGACGGTTCTTTATTAGTCCCGAGCAGATCGACGGCAGTACGGCTGTATTGACCGGCGATCCGGCTCGGCAGATATCGAAAGTCCTTCGCCTCAAGGAGGGGGATTTCATCTGCCTGCTCGACGGGACTGGAAATGAGCACGATGCCCTGATCAGCGCCCTGTCGAAAGACGAGGTAACAGCCAGAATATTGGGTACCAATGCCTGCTCGCGTGAGCCTCGGCTACGGGTTACGTTGGCGGTCTGCCTTCCAAAGGGTGATAAGCTTGAGCTTATCGTTCAGAAGTGCTCGGAACTGGGAATATCAAAATACGTGATCGTCAATTCGGAGCGCACCGTTGCCCGCCCCGACTCCTCGAAATCAGCCGACAGGCTGGCGCGATGGCGCAGGATTGCCGCCGAAGCCGCAGAGCAGTGCGGGCGCGCGGCAGCGCCGGAGGTTGAGGGGATAATAGAGTTCTCGGAACTCGCCGGGGAGATCAGCAGCCATCAGCTTGCGCTGGTCGCCTGGGAGGAAGAGAGCGGAGTCTCGCTCAAATCCGCCCTCCAGGCGAATCAGAAGGCCGAGACGGTGATCTTGATCATCGGACCCGAGGGCGGCCTCACCGAAGAGGAGGTTGCGCTCGCGAAATCAGCCGGAGCGATCAGCGTCTCGCTGGGCAAGAGGCTCATGAGAGTCGAAACAGCGGCGGTTGCGGCAAGCGCCGTGATCATGTACGAGTTAGAGGGGGAACTCTAACTCGAATTTTGAGTTTTGAATTTTGAATTATGAATTGAAGGGAGGGCCAATCCCTTCCCCAATTCAAAATTCAAAATTCACAATTCAAAATTCCCCCCGGCCCCGGCTGGGCAGGAATTCAGTCGGGGACGTGGAAAACAATCAGTATGCAGGCGACCGGCACGCCCGCTCGGGATACTGGATAGAATATGGCAATGCCTGAAAGAAACATCCTGGGCATGAAGCAGCTCAGGGTCACTGACAACATGGAGCAACTTCTCGATGTCTTGCCTCCGGCGGTGCGAAAGCGGCTGGTGGAGCAGGAGGATGTCGAGGACCTGCTCGAAATAGTGATGGACCTCGGCCGCGAGCCGGAGGCGCGGTTCCCGCTGAGGGTTCTGCAACTTTCGGACATCGCGGTCAAGGCGGAGGATCTGGCTTATGTGGTCGAGCGCGTGGGGCAGTTCGGCAAGGACAACCGAGCAGGGATCGAGCGCACCCTCCACCGCATCTCGGCCATCCGCAACCGCCAGGGGAGCGTAGTCGGACTCACGTGCCGCATCGGGCGCGCGGTGTATGGAACCATCGACATCATCCGGGACGTGGTCGAGGGCGGCAGGAGCATATTGATGCTCGGCAGGCCGGGCGTCGGCAAGACCACCAAGCTTCGCGAGGTCGCACGAATACTTTCCGATGAGTTCAAGAAGCGGGTGGTGATCGTGGATACCTCTAACGAGATCGCCGGCGATGGAGACATCCCCCACCCCGCCATCGGCCATGCGCGCAGGATGCAGGTGGGGACGCCGGACCAGCAGCACGCGGTGATGATCGAGGCCGTGGAGAACCACATGCCGGAGGTCATCGTCATCGACGAGATCGGGACGGAAGCCGAGGCGTTCGCGGCCCGCACCATCGCCGAGCGCGGCGTTATGCTCGTGGCGACCGCCCACGGCAACTCGCTCGACAACCTTCTTATGAACCCCACCCTTTCGGACCTCGTGGGCGGCATTCAGACGGTCACCCTGTCGGACGAGGAAGCGAAGCGGCGAGGCACACAGAAAAGCGTACTGGAGCGCAAGGCCCCGCCGACGTTCGACGTGCTGATCGAGATTATGGAGATGGACAAGCTCGCCATCCACCACGATGTCGCGAGTATAGTCGATAAGATGCTGCGCGGCGCGCCGCCTCGGCCTGAGATTCGCGTGAGGAACCCCGAGGGTGAGGTCGAGGTCGTTCAACCGAGCGATATTACCTCGCGTCCTCAGGCCACGACCGCGAAGTTCGAGCACGAGCATGAGATCGTCGACTCGAACCCGATCCCGGCGATTGTAAAAGTGTTCCCCTACGGAGTCAGCCGGAACAGGCTCGAACGGGCGATAAAGGAACTGCGAGTGCCCGCGTACATCACGAAAGATATGCAGGACGCCAACGCTGTGATCACCCTCAAGACGCACGAGCGAAAGAGCGTGAACATGCTGGCCGACGCCAAGCGGCGGAGCCTGCCCGTGTATGTGATCAAGAGCAACACCTACGCGCAGATATCCGGCGTGATGCGGGAAGTCTTCCACCTTGGGCCGTCGAACGAGGAAGAAGATGCCATTCAGAACGTCGAAGATGCGGTCCAGAGGCTCATGGAAACCGGCGAGCCGCAGGAGCTTGAGCCTCAATCCAGCTTCCTCAGACGATTGCAGCATCAGCTTGTAGAGAAGTATGACCTGACCTCCGAGAGCGTCGGCACGGAGCCATATCGGCGGGTGAGGATATTCAGACCGTAGCAGGAATGCAGAATGATGAATGCAGAATGCAGAATGAAGGGACCTCTCAATCACAGGTCATTCTGCATTCTGCACTCTGCATTCTGCATTCATCTCTAACCCCCATGAGAAAAGCGTTACCAAAGAATGGTTTCTTCATAACCCTCGAAGGCATCGAGGGCTCGGGGAAATCGAGCCTGGCGGCGCGGCTCAGAAAGAAGCTGGCGGCGGATGGGTTCGAGGTTTTCGTGACTGCGGAACCGGGCGGCTGCCCGCTAAGCGACAGCATCCGTAAGCTGCTTCTCGGCTCGGAGAACGTGATTTCCGACCGGGCCGAGCTTCTGCTATTCGAGGCCGCGCGGGCTGAGCATGTGGATACAAAGATTCGCCCGGCGCTGGAGCGTGGGGCAATCGTGATCTGCGACCGATTTTCGGATTCATCGCTTGCGTATCAGGGTTACGCGCGGGGGATCGATCTGGTTACCGTCAAGATGCTCAATGACTACGCCACCTCCGGCCTCCGGCCCGATCTCACGCTGCTGCTCGACCTGCCCGCCGAGGCCGGTCTTGCGCGGCACACAAAACGCGACCGCATCTCCTCCGAACGGCTGGCCTTTCATGAGGCGGTCAGGAACGGCTTCCTCGCGCTGGCGACGGCCGAGAAGGACCGAATCGTGGTTATCGACGCCACGAAGCCCCTGGAGGAAGTTGCAAGGGAAGCGTTGTCGGTGATAGAATCGAGAATCGAAAAAGGCGTGCCCGGCGGCGAATCGCTGTGGAGCAGGGAGTAGTCCTTGAAACTCGTAATTAGTATAGTCCAAGAGAGAGATAAGCATAAGGTCAGCGATGCGCTGGTTCAGGCGGGGCATCAGTTCACCACCATCGCCACCACCGGCGGGTTCATGCGCGACGGCAACTCGACCATCCTGATCGGCGCGCCCGAGGAGGAGGTGGAGGATGTGATCGCCACGATCCGAAGCTGCTGCTCGTCGCGAGAAGAGTATGTCAACCAGCCTCCGCCAGATGCGCTGGGCGCGGGAGCCGTGGTGATGAACCCGATCAAAGTGTGCGTCGGCGGGGCGATCATATTCGTGGTGGATGTGGAGAAGTTCGAGCGTGTCTGACCGCATAGGCTTCGATAAGATAATCGGGCAGGCTCCCGCCAAGCGAGTGCTGATGCGGGCCGTGCGCGAGGGCCAACCCACGCACGCATATCTGTTTCTTGGATTGCAGGGGACCGGGAAGGCGCTCACGGCTGTTGAGTTCGCTAAGACCCTCAACTGCGAGCGATCCTTCGACTACGCTCAGGATGACAAGTTTGGCGCTCCGATTGACAATTCAGGCAACGCCTGCGACACGTGCGCGATCTGCCACGCCATCGATCACGGCAACTTCCCCGACCTGAGAATCTGGTCGCCCGAAGGTCAGAACACCAAGATCGACCAGATGCGGGAAATGCGGGAGATGGCGAGATTCGCGCCGATGCGGGGGCGGTGGAAGGTCAACATTATCGAGCAGGGCGACACTCTGAATGACGAGTCCGCGAACTGCATCCTGAAGCTCCTGGAAGAGCCGCCGGACTATCTAATCAACATCCTACTATTCAGAAACGCGGCCAACATATTGCCGACGATCCGGTCGCGATGCCAATTAGTCAGGTTCACCCAGGTAAACGCCGAGGAGCTTGCGGCGCGGCTCGTGGAAGAGCATGGGCTGGACCGGAAGCAGGCCGACTTCCTGGCGGCGTATTCGCAGGGCTGCCCCGGCCGGGCAATCGATCTGATCGGCAACGACGCTTTTTTCGAGCGGCGGAACGCGGTGATAGAGGTAGCGTCTAAGGCATCGTCAGGAAACCCATGGCTCGCGCTGAAGCTGGCGGGGGTGCTTATATCAAAGGATTCGGCGGCCCCGGAAGCGTCCGATGAAGACCCGGATTCGGAGCCCGCGCCCGCGAAGCAGGCAAAGAAGGGTTCGAGGGACACCGTAATAGAGTCGCTGGATATGCTGGTGGTATGGTATCGTGACCTGCTTGCCGCCAAGCTGCAAGGCGAGCAGGCGGCGGTGGTGAACCTGGACAGGGTGGACGAGATACTGGCCCAGGCGAGTCGCTACCCGCACGCGGGGCCGCTGGCGGGCGCGGTCGAGGCGATTCTGCGGGCGAAACGGGGCATACTCGGGAACGCAAACCAGCGGATAGTGGCCGAAGCGCTGATGATGAAACTGGCCAGGTGAGTGCGTGACACGGTATCTACCATGCGAACGTATAAGTCTTGTCATGCTGAGCCAAGGCGAAGCATCTGCTTTGAACTGAAGGGCTGAACTACCACGAGGGCCCAAAAGCAGATCTTTCGCGTGCCTCCTCAGGATGACAAGGTTAACGGAAGGAACACGCCATGGAAAGCAGAATTGCCGATGAACTGAAACTCCGGTTTTCGCCGGTCGCGATCATACTCGCGGACCAGAAGCCCGAGGAGGCTTTGCAGTTTGTCGAAGGGCATTGGGGCTGCGTGGTGGCCATGTTCAGCGCGGCGGCCAGGGGCAAGGTAGCCGCGTTTGACCGCAAGACCGTCGGCTGCCCCGGCGGCGGCATCGGCCTCGGCTTCTGCGACAACTATGATAACATGCCTGGCGGGATCGAGTATTTCCTATCGACGGGTCGCGGCGAGGGCTACCCCGAGGGTGAGGGCTACAAGAAGACTCCCGAGCTGGCGAAGGCATTTGTGGATGATCTTCCGAGAATGCTGATTCCCAACAAATACGTGGTCTTCAAGCCGTTGGAGAAAGTGGACCTGGTGAACGAAACCCCGGTGTTGGTAAGCTTCCTGGCCAACGCCGATCAGTTGTCCGCGCTGGTCGTGCTGGCGAACTATGACCGTCCGACCCTGGAAAACGTCTCGGTGAAGTTCGGCGCGGGCTGCCACACGCTCTTCCTGCTGCCGTATCAGGAAGCCCAGAAAGAGATGCCAAAGGCGATAATGGGCATACTCGACATCTCAGCGCGGCCCTATGTGGAGCCTGATCTGCTCTCGTTCACCGTACCATATAAGATGTTCCTGGAGATGGAAGCGAATATCCCCGGCAGCTTCCTTGAGAAGAAGGACTGGAAGAAAGTGCGGGGCCGGATAGGGTAGCGAGCAGAGGGGAAGGGATTTTCACCGCGAAAACCCGAAATAGGTAACGGGGTCGGGGGCAAGAATACCCCCGACCAACGGGACCAACGGTCCAGCTACTTCCCCAGAAACCTCCAGAAGTTGCCGCCGAGCAGGCCGGCAATATCCCGCCTGACCTCCGCTTCGGACACATTCCAGTCCGTGGCGGCGATGTCGGCATACTTATCCGTCAGCGCATCGCCGATGATCGAAAGCGAGTGCGCCCACTTGTAGATCACCTGGTCGAGGACTCGCGCGTCTGAGTGCTGCGGTGTCACGCTCAGGCCTAGCCACTCCAGCCTCATCCGCGTAATCTCGTCCACCAATGACGGGCTGTTCAGGAACCACCAGCAGCCGAACACGTGCAGGTTTCTGAACTTGCGCGCGGCGACGCACAGCTCGTGCTGGTTCTCCCGAGCGAGCATTGTTATCAGGAACTTGATGTCGGGATATTGGCGGGCGATGTGCTCGACTACATCTATGCTCGACTTGCCGACCGAGTCGCCCGCAAGCCTCAGTTCAGGGTTCGAGAGCTTCTTTACCCCGATCATCAGACCAACGGGAATGCCCGCGTCTCTAGCCGCAGGGAATATACATTCCTCGAAGAGCCGCCCGCGCGGGGAGTCCTCGGGGAGCGCGAAGTTCGGCGGAAGAGAGACGGCCATATAGAGCGCGCCGATCCGTTCGATCCAATCCATCAGAAACCGGCGGACCTCGGCGCACGTCTGGCCGCCGAAGCTCTTATCGACCTTATACCCCCAGGCGTTGAGCTTCGGGACCGCCGTGTCCCATGCGTTCAGCAGGCCGTCCATTCGAAGCGCTGCATAGAATCTCGGATCGCGCTTGAAGCCCGCAAGCCACACCTGCCGCTCGATGTCGTCGAACGGGTCGTTGGTCATCACGACGCTCTCGATATTCGCGATCTCGAACACGCGGTCGATGTAGTCCTCGGCCGTGTATCCGTCGAAGAACGCCCGGTACTCCTCCAAATTGCGTGAAGCCACATCCAGCCCCAGCGCGTTGAGTACGGCAAGCACGCCCCGGCCCGACTCGCTGATCGGGGAATGGTCGAGAAAAACAGTCTTCCAGACCAAGTCCGCCTGCTCGCGCTTGGGCATACTCCAAAACGTATCATAGGGAATATCGACCCATCGGAATGTCTCGGCGACCAGGTAGTGATAGGTCAATAGTTCATCGAGCCCCCACAGGAGCAGACCGCCGAAGGGAGGGTCGTAGGCGTGCGTATGAATGTCGGTGATCTTTGTGTCCGCCAGGGCACGGAACACCATGCCCCGGATTTCATCGCGCTGAGCATTGCTTATGCCATCCATACTACGCCCTCGCCTCATCCGCGAATCTCTTCGCCCGGGCGCAGTTCTCGTTCCAGAAGCCGATAAACTGCGTCAGAGTCGGGACCACGTAGATGCAGGTCGCGTAATCCTCGGGCTTGACGGTGTCGGCCTCGAAAACGTTTGGCCAATCCGGCCATATCCTCGAAAGGGTTTCGTGCCGCTTTGCCCAGATCGTGCCGGGTTTCGGGCAGCCATTTGCGTCCATATCGTCGAGAATGGTCTTCCAGTTGTCGATCTTAAGCGGCATCACGTCCATATACATCCGCTGGATGTTGCCGAAGTCCGTCGAGAACGGCACATCCAGCAGCTCGGTATTCTGGAAGAAGTTGCGCTTTGACGCCGTCAAAATGCGCGTCCGCGCCAGGCCCTCGTTCTTCTCCAGGAGCACGACCACGCGCTTGGTGCAGAGCGTACCGGCGCGGTCGATGGCGTCTTCCTCGGAGGCCGGGTCAAAGTCGATCCCGGCTGCCTTCACCGCCGCGATGAACTCGGGGTTATTGACCAACTGCTCGGTCAGTTTCTTCACCGAGGCCGGGGCGACGCTCTTGAACTCACTGCTCTCCGGGAGTGCCGCCAACAGAGCCTTGACCCTGTAGTCGCGGATGGCGTCGTTGAACCGGCCGATCATGCTGGTCACGACAGAGCCGCCTTCGCCGTCATCGACCTTCTCGCCGGTGCGCTTCTCGTAGTCCCTGATGCCGTTCTCGATGGCCATGGACGAGGCATACATCTGAGGAACCTCGTAGGAGAGCGTCACGTTGGTGAACATGCGCTCTCGAAGAGCATCGGGGTAGGCTGGCGAGTGGCCCGCATTGAAGCTGCGAATCACGTTCAGCGCCGGCTGGCCCGTGCAGGAAATCTTGAAGTGATTGTTGGATATGCCGACGCGCGGCTCGGCGGCCTCGCGATATACATCGGCGGCGCCGTCGAGCAGGATATCATCGAAGATATTGACCCGCCGGCAGAGGATGTCATAGATTTCGCCCCCTGCGTAGGTGAGCTTCTTCTCGTCGTCGTGCCAGTCCGGCCTGAGCTGGAACGCCACGCGCCCCAAACCTTTCAACAAGAATATCGAGCGCAGGCCCAGCATCGCGTCAACCACGACCCACTCGGTGAACTTGGTCGCGCCCCAGTCGTCCGGCTTGCCCTCGGCTATCTGCTCCTTCGCGATGATCTTTCGGACCTCGTGCCACTTATTGCGGAACTTGAGAATGTAATCGGTCGCCTCCTGGCCCCAGATATTGGCCTTGCCGGACATATCATCCTCGCCCATAACGGCAATCGCGGGGTTGGTCGTGCCCCCGAGGCTCCCCATCCGGCGACAGCGCGCCGCCTGGAGGCCGTAGTCGTTGAAGAACTGCGTCTTGGTCTTGCCCTCCTCGCGCGCGAAGTAGAGGTCAGGATAATACATGCCCCTTTGATAGAGTGCGCCGAAGCAGGAGAGATAATTGTCCGCGTTCGCGTAGGGATCCCCGCCATTCTCACCAGACCACTTCCGCGCCCAGCCCGCGAAGAGATTGTCGCCCTTGTTGACGGACAGGTCCTCGGCCTTGATCAGCGCCGTCACGTTCAGAAAAGCGATGCCATCAATGCCCGCCCATTTCTTGACCATATCGGTGGCCATTTTCTGACACCCGCTTGCAAGATCATCCGGCAATAGACAGCACGGACAACCGTGCAACTCGGCGTTTTGAAGATTGTGATGAAGCTCAACCGGCGACAGCAGCGACTCGGCGACCCCGAGCATGAACGAGATCATGCGCTCTCTCAGGCTCGTCGCGGCCTCGGCGAACGCGGCGTCCAGCGCCCCGGCGGCTTCGTGGAGCGCCATCCCAAAATCGGCGGGCTTCGTGAAGAAAAGCAGCCTCTGGCGGGCAAGCTCTATATCCCACCCCGGCATCATCCCTTCTGTGCGCTCATCGGCGCCCAGCACCAGATTCAGAACAACCTCCGCATTTGCATTCGCCACTTCAGATACCATTTGTACTTCCTCACTTTCAAAAATCGAATTCAATCACGAAAACACGAAAGGGATGGGAGGTATTTGGAAATCCCGAACTAGCTTTGAGGTGGCGATTCGGAAATCGCCATCCAACGTTGGCCATGAATGGCCGGGAAGAGAGGTCGGGGGCAAGAATACCCCCGACCAACAGGACATTCTGCATTCTGCATTCCTCATTCTGCATTATCCCTTCCCATTCGCGCCCTTCGCTCCTTCGCGCCTTCGCGATTCGATTCTGTGGACCGCCGACTGCCGCCGGATTAGTTGCACGGGCAGAACGACGGGATCGAGGTTCGCTTCCTTGCCCTTAATGATGGAGTTCAGCATTTCGACGCATCGCATCCCCGCGTCTTCGGTGGGCACGCGGATGGTAGTCAACGGCGGCTCAGCGATTTCGGCCAGTTCCTCACCATTGAAACCAACCACGCTCACATCCTCAGGCACGCGAAGCCCTCTTGCCTTTATGGCTCTCATCGCTCCGAACGCGCCCATGTCACTGCCCACGAACAACGCCGTGACCGCTTCGCCGCGTTCCAACAGCCCTTCTGCCCCATCGTGACCCATCTGAAGCTCGCCATCAGCCATAGAGCCGACGGCAGGCAATGACCGAATGCCGGCCTCGGACATCGCCAGACGGTAGCCCGCGTATCTGCGGCGATACCACGGCATGGAGAGATCACCAACAAACCAGATCTTCTCGTGACCCAGCGAGATCAAGTGCGCGGTTGCCTCATATCCCCCGCCCTCGTCGTCCACATAAACCGAGTTGCCGATCCGAACATCATTCGCCGTGACCAGGTTAGGACCGTAGACCACACGCGGCAGTTCCAGCTCGTCGATGGCGTCGAGCATATTGGGATAATTGGTACCCGCGACTATGACGCCGTCGATCAACCTGCGGGCGGCCAGGATTCGGGGCATCTCGATCTCGGAGGGCGGAGTGTCGGGCGAATAGCTGCAAGCGGCATAGACTATCTGCACGCTCAACTCATCGGCCTCACGCGCGGCCCCCTGGAGGACCTGAGCGTGAACGGAATGGATAAATGGCCTGTTCGAGAGTAGAAAGCAGATCATTCCGGAGTCGCCCCGCGCCAGGAGCCTCGCGCGGAGATTAGGCGTGTAGCCGAGCCTCTCCACACTGGCCGCGACCTTGTCCCGAGTATCCGCGCTCACGCGCCCGGGTTCGTTGAGGACGCGCGAAACAGTGGCGATGCTCACGTTCGCATCCCTGGCGACATCGTGGATATTGACAAAGCGCTTTTCCATATCGTTAACTCAGGCCCGGCGCGTGCGGCGGCAAATGTAAGCGTTTACATTATCATTCTAGAGGCCATGGCGGCGGATGTCAATAGCTGGGGAGTTGGGGGAAGGAATATTACCTGAAAATACCATCCGGCACGTCGTGCAGTTGTCCGAATCCACGCACAGCCGATTCGCGATATTGAACTCGATGTCCGGAGCGAACTCACGGAGCCAGCCGGAAAACTCGCGCGCGCAGATGCGCTCCGAGATGATCTCGGCGATTTGCGTCCGCCCGCTGGATTTCAGCACCTCATACCACGGGCACAGACCCACGCTGAGAGTGATCTGGTCGCCGTCGCGCGTCACATCGAACTCATAACCTTCCGCGGTCAGCTTGAACTGGAACGCCCTGACCAGATCGTCAATGGAGTCCCCATCGATCCCGAGCAGGCTCCGGGCTTTCCTCGCCTGAACCTTGGACATCACATCCCACACGGCCTCGTCCTGCTCCATCGCCTCCTCGAACCCGCGCTTCTCCTCGGTCTTGACGAACCACAGCCCGTCGACCACAAAATACGATCTCCGCAGGAACTCCGCGATCTGCCTGTCTGTGAACTTCTCTCTCATAACCGCCACCTCTATTGTTCGCGCCTCTTGCTTCTTCTCCGCTCTCACGCATTCGTCCTTTCGTTTCTTCACACCTTGACAAGCAGCCGAGCGTAGGGTATATTTCACTACGGAGCCCGAGCAGTTCAGCGGACTGACTTGGGCTTTGTTTGCACAACACGCTTCAGGCTCCCAAGAGAGCACGGGAAGGAGAATGGGATGGCTTTGAGACTTATGCTTCTTGCGGCGTTGCTTGCCATATCAGTAGCCGCCGCATCGCCCTCTTACGCAGTAATCGACACGGACTGGTCCGTCTATCTGCGAGCTAACTGCACCGGCGGGCGAATGAGCGATCTGTTGGTCGGCACTATGTGGAATGCCTCCGATTACTGGAGGAACAGCAACACCCTACCCAAGGGCCCCGAGAATGACGGTGACCAGGGTACTCCCGGTTCGGGCAAGGCCGAAATCGGCTCGGGGGTGATAGATGACACCGGCTATTTCCACAGCAGGGCGTTGTCCGACCGCCGCTACAAGATAGATACCTCCAATGACCGATCACACCCAAAAACGTGGAACTTGTACACACGCATCAATGGCGGCGCCTCGGGAACGATTACGCTCACCGGATGGGTGAATGCGAAGCTCGATGCCGGCGACGTTGTGGTCGAGTTGTGGAAAACGGCGGAATATGGTGTTCTCGACAAGAACCCGATCTGGATAGTCCCGACCGGTGTCACAGGCACCGGAGGCTCGCCCAACCTCACCAGCTATCCCATCGACTACACGGGATCGGACATCCAGCTCAAGCTCGTGGCCTACGTATCGGCGGACCCCGCCAGCCCCGAACCCGCCGGCATGGCCGCGCTGCTGATCGGACTGGCTGGTTTGGGCGGTTTTGTGAGGCGGAAGTGCGCATAGGCGCAATGATCAGTTCAATGGGATCACATCCCCTGCGTCCCTGATCGCAACAACCGGCAGATACAGCGTCGTACCCGCGGGACGGAGCACTCCGTTGACCATCGCCTGGCCTGCCAGCATGACTTTCTCGACAGTCCTGATGCCGGTTACCCGCTGCATCGTATGCTCACCGGGCGGAGTGATGCCTGGGCTGTAAGAGACTCGCAGGCCGGTATACGGGCTCATGCCGTCGGCGCGCCCGGAGCCGTCGTCGATGTAGAACGCGCGGCTGGTGGCATCGACTCCGGTCACCCTCCCGCAGCACGTAACCAGCAGACCGACTGGATTGAGGCCCGCGTAGGCCAGCGACTCAGTCAGGTCGCAGGCGAGGGCCGCGCCGGTCAGCAGAGGCGGAACGATCCCCTTGACGCCGTTTTGTTTTTTGAGTTCGGGAATGGTCAAGATGGGCACGCCGTCGATCCATGAAACCACCCCCGTGACCTCGACCTTGTCCCCTCTGGCCACCGTCCACGACGCATCGACCTTGAGGCCGGACGCGCGGTCGCCCGACTCGACCCAAAGGCCCGCATGATCGGCATTGGCGGAGGTGACCACCGCGTCGGCGATGTAGACGGCCTGCCCCACCCACTCCGACTTCGCGGAACCCACTGTGCAGGGCCTGGGGGCCGACGCCGCATACGCCACGAGCTTCAACGGAATATCGACGCCCGAGTAGTCGAGCGGGGCGCTGGTGAAGTTGGGAGAGACGCTGCTGCCTGTCACCCCGGGAACCATGGTCCACAGCGGCGTCCTACCCGCGACCCCGTAGTCTTCGGCCTTCCAAAGCTCGATCGCTATATCAGCCCCATCCAGTTTGGTGTAGACCCAGCCGGTAATCGTAATCGTGCCGGGAACTTCGCCGTTGATTTTGGCATAGAGGTCCCATATCTTGGGGTGCACGCGTGTGTCGAACGAGGTAATCGGGGCGCGCCTGTCGGACGAGGCCCTTTCATGCGGCGCGGAGTTGTCCCAGACTTTCGAGCCGATCTCGGCCTTTCCCTGTTCGATATCGCCGTGATCGCCATCATTCTCCGGGCTGATTCTCCAGATATCGGCCGCATTCCACGCCGTGCCGACGAACAGGTCTTTCAGGGCGTGCCCGCCGGAGCAGGTCGCTCTTAGGCCGACGCACCAGTCCATATCAAGACCGGCGGAGGCCGAAGGCGTGGCAAGCAGGCATGCCACAAGTGCGGCCGCCGCAAGCAGGGTCCTTGCCATAGCTTCCTTCCATCTTTATTGGCAGACCTTGTCGCGCTGCGGGGATTCAAAGGAAATCCGGGTCGCTAATTGGTAATGCGACCCGGCAAAATTAGGATGAGCTATGTCTGGAATATAGCACCAGATAGGCCGCTTGTCAAGGCAGAAGCCGCCATTGGGCGCGTGTCAAATCTACGGAATTCAGGAATACATGAGCGGCCTGCACATTTATCGCAAGAATGGAGCAGCACACCGTAGGCCCTGAGTAGCCCAGTAGGAGTTGGCTGATATGAGATGGTCTGGTGGGCGTATCGAAGGGCCGGGCAAGTTTCAACCGAGCTTCCTACCTTCGTAGCCGCCCTTCGATACGGCCCTTCGCTACGGCCTACGGCCTACTCAGGGCCTACTCAGGGCTTACGGTGTACGGGTCAACGGGCTTTCCGTAGATTTGACAAGCACCCGCCGCAATTCGCGGGGTAATCTACTCTCATGAAAAAGAGGGGTCCCGCCCGGGACCCCTCAAGCCACAACACTACACGGAGTGTTGGAAGGAGAATCTAATAGGTGAATATCGCGGTGTTGCCGACCGCACCCGTGATCGGTATGGCGTTGCCCGCGACGTCGGCGACTTTGGTCACCGTGACTTTATAGGTCCCGCGAGGCATTGTGCTGGTCTTGAGAGTCACCATCTTACCGGTGTTGCCCAGCGTCGCCTTTGTTATCGTAACCGACGGCGAGAGCTTGTAGTAGGAGGCCACCTGGGCGATGCTCTTGTTGACCACCTCGTTGAAGTAGACCTGAACCGTATACGCATCGACCGCCACGGCCTTGGTAACGGTCGGAGGAGTAACATCATCCGGGCCGGGGGCCGGGTTGTCCAACTGGTAGGCGATGTCGGGGAGCATATTGCCGTAGGCATCGCAGATGCGGGCGCAGAAACCCCATCCGCCGGCAAGATTGTCAATCTTCAACAACAGCCGGTTCCAACCCATCTTCAGACTGATCGGGGTCTTGTCTTGATCGGCGAGTGTCGGGCGGACCGCCGCCTTGTTCAGCACGGTCGAGCCGTTGACCCATGCCTTGATGCCGTCGTCAGAGCCGGTCCATAGCTGTGCCGACTGAGCGACCGGCGAATACACGTAGATGTGCGCGTAGGCCGCCTTGTAGTCCGTGGTGGTATATCGGGTCAGGAAGTCCACCTGGTCCCAGGGAGAGGTGTACGCCCTCCACCTCTTGCCGGAGGAAATCTGATCGACGCTCGGAGCGATCAGGTTTTCGCCGATGAGATCGGTCTTGAAGGCCGTTCGGCTGATGTTGTCGAACGTCGCAAGAAGAAGCCAGCTTCTGATAAACGTCGAGGCTGATGGAGTCGGCGGAGGAGGCTGAGGCACCGAGAGAGTGGTGAATGTGTAGTCGGAACCCGTGGCCGTATTGCCTGCGGCGTCATCCGACTTGACGCGATAGTGATACGTCGTGCCGGCGATAAGGTTGGAGAGGGAGACGCTGTGGGACGAGACGGAGTCGGAGCCATTGGCAGTGGAGCCGTAGGCTGTGGTGGTCCCGTAGTCCACTGCCGAGGTGGAATCCTCATCGGTGGTCCAGGTGATCGTCGCAGAGGTCTGGGTCACATTGCTCGATGCGACCGACGAGATGTCGGGAGGTGTCGTGTCGTCGGGAGAGCTCTGGTCATCCAGGCTGTAGCTCAGGCCAGAGACCGAGTTGCCCTGCGAATCGCCGAGGCGGGCATAGAAGCCCCATCCGCCGTAGAGGTTATCGACCTTTAACAATATTCGGTTCCAGCCCTGCTTGAGCGTGATCAGAACGGAGTCAGTATCCGGGCTCGCGGGGCGCTCGGCGGGATTGTCTTGGACCAGTGTGCCATTAATCCACGCCTTGACACCGTCATCGGTGCCGAGCCAAAGGTAGCAGGTCTGCTCGGTGGCGGAGTTGACATACAGGTGAGCGTAGGCCACCTTGTTGTCCGTGTCCGAGAACAAGCCGCCAAGGTCGATCAGGTCATTAGACGACTGCACCGCATTCCAGGTCTGGCCGGCGGTTTCCGAGCCGGTGGACGGGGTGACGGTTGTCTCACCTATGTAGTCGGTGCCGTAGCCCGCACGGCTGGCGTTATCGAACGCGCCAATCACGAGCCAGTCCCTGAGAAACGCACCCGTCGGGACCGGATTCGGAGAGCCGGTAGTGAATGTATAGTCCGCGCTCATGGCCGTGTTCCCGGCCGCGTCGGCGGATTTCACCCGGCAGTGGTATGTGACGCCGGCGGAAAGTCCGTTCAATACCACGCTGTGGCCGGTCGCCATTCCCGAAGCCGTCGAGGTCGAGCCGTAGGCTGATGTCGGGCCATAGTCGACCACGGAAGTCGAGGCCTCGTCGGTGGACCAGGTGATGGTCGCGCCGGTCCCGCTGACGTTCACGGCGGACAGGCCGGAAATCACCGGTGGGGTAACGTCGCCGGGATTCGGCGTGCCGGCGTCGACCATGAACAAGATCGCGCTCTCGGGCTGTCGCAGAGTTACCTGGGTCACCGCTGAACCGAGCGTGCCGTCAACCCTGAGCGGCTTATACTGGTTACTGGTCGCGCCGCTGGAAGTCGTATACGACGGAAGCGCGAAGGCCACACCGGTGTTATCGCCATAGTTGTCATGATTCCAATTGATCTTGGGCCGGCAGACGATCAGCGCGTTGGTGTAGCGCCTGGTGTAGATGGTGTAGCTCTGGCCGGTCGGGTCGGAACCCGACTTTGCGGCCTTGTAAAGCCCATCCACCGCGTTTCCAACGTTCGCCTCGCAGGCCGCGAACCAGTCGAACTCGTTAGGGGCCCAGTTCCACACATCCCGATAGCCAAACCCGCGGAAGCCGAGGTAGATGTAGGGCTGCTGGCCCATATAGTGAAACGCCAGATAGTGGATGCGCGCGCGACCGAGGTCCGCCGGATAGGCGTCCCAGGACGGTTCCCAGAACGAGTAGATGCCCTTGTCGCTCTGAGTCTTCCAGTAGTCCCACTTATCCGGCCCGTGCTCGTTGGTGAAGGCGACATACCATTCCTGGTGCTCGCCGCCGCCCGCGTCCGCGAGTTCGGGGAAGTAGTAGCCGGCGGTGTTGCCGATAACGTAGCGGTTCATGCCCATCCGCTGCCGTATGACAGTCGAAAGTGCGACGAAGTCCGGCGCCCACTTTCTCTGGTCAGGATATTCCGTGATGATCCCGCTTCCGCTGATCACATCCGGGCCTTTCATAGGCGGGATGGCCGTATCGGGCATAAAGCCGTCGAATGCAGGATTGGCCTGAATCTCGTTGTAGTACATATCGGCCTTGAACTGCTGATAGTTCGGGTTGGCGAGGTTCATCGGGTAGAAGTTGTTCAGCCACTCATAGTAGTAGACGCGGGATGCGGCCCTGTTGGGGGCCGTGGCTTTGGGATTACCCGGGTCCCAGCCGGGAATAAAGACACTGGCGCCGTTCTGCCCGCGCACTGTGACGTCTTCCTTGAAATGGCAATAGAAATCTTCGAGGTCCACGCCGGGATGGGAGGCGGCCCAGGTTTGCATATCCCGCCTGTCAGAGTCGCCCTCGGCTTCCTTGATCTGCGTGTCGAAGAGGGCGTAGCTCACGGTCATTGTGTTGGGCGCGAGCGCCTTGAGGCCCGCGGGATTGTGCGGACCCAGATGGAAGTCGAAGTGGTCCACGTCGTGCTGAAGCGACGTGGCGTTTGTGTCGTAATATTCAATTCCCCAGGTGTTGATCCACGGGAACTTTGATGTCTTGACGGGAGCCGCGAGGCAGCTTACGCACGCAGCCATGAGGGCCGCAACAACCAACCCCATTGCCAGTGTTTTGATGAGTCGTAGAGTATCCAGTTTTCCTTCTCCTTTCGAGAGTTCGACGCCAGAGATGAGAGCAAGCTCATACTCAAGCCCAGCAATAGACCACGTAACAACTACTCAAATCTGCCAGAACAATAAAGCGTTGACGGTTGCACTTCTCTTGACGGGACTTCGGCCCGTATCCATGTGTGTGTCAGAGATGCTATGTTGCGAGGGAAGCGCGGGAAGTGGTTTTATGATGGATGTTGCTATGTTTGCACGAAACGCAGCAAAGCTCACGGCCTCCTTTCCGTTTGCTGGAGAGCATTCACCTTTCAGACGTTCCCTCTAAAGAGATTGTTCCGTCTAAGGGGTGATTATTGCTGTGTTTATTTTGACAACTAACGCTGGTGAGTGTCAAGCAGGCAGGCTATGAGATATTCGCGTGTTTGCATGCCAGTAGTATTTACGCATTCATGACGGTTTATGGGCCGCGTGGGTAAACCAAACGGAGTGGTTTTGCGTTATGGGAGGGCAAGCCTCCTGGTGAGCCGGCTTGGCGGGAGCCTCGCCCTCCTTTGTAACCTCTAAATCATCGCCCTAATCTCAGCGACAATGCGGGCGGCGGTGTGCTCCCAGGTGAAGTGCTTGCTGACCCGTCTTCGGCTAGCCTCACCCATCTCGGCGAGCCTTTTGGGATCGCTCAAAAGGTCGAGAATGGCGGCGGCGAGAGCGTCGGGGTCTCCGGGAGGCACGACACGTCCCGTGCGGCCATCCTCGATGATCTCGGGCATTGCGTCGGCGGTCGTCCCGATGCAGGGCAGCTTGCATGCCATCGCCTCCAGAAATACGAACCCGAACGGCTCGCATAGGGACGGCATGGCGAAGATGGAGGCCCGTCGGTAGAGGTCGAGTAGCGCACCACGGTCTCGTACCTCTCCGAAGCAAGTCACGCCGGGCGGGGCGGCGGCCAACTCGGGGCCGGCAATAAGCAGCCTCGCGTCCGGCCTGGAAGAGCGGACATTGTCGAAGGCATCGAGCAGGACACGGCCTCCTTTTCGTTCAAAGTCCAGGCCGACGAAGAGGACCGTGCGGCCGTCGTAGGGAGTGGTGCGCTCGGGAACGGAGGTGAAGTTGCCCCCCGCGCCGACTGTCTTGACGTTACCCTCGGGAACACCGTAATCAGAAATCATCGACCGCCGGGTGTGGTCGCTGAGCGTGAGAACGCGGGCGGCATCAATGTATAGACGAGTTTCGAGGTCGTACCACCGCTTTGCAGCCATCGGAGTCGGAAAAGGGGCCCAGTGCGGGTATTCCCGTGCCGCTAGAGCGGTGGTGAAGTCATTGTAAGTGGCATAAGGGATACCGGTCGGCCCCGGCGAGAATAGGCCGCCGATCTGCAGTATCGCGTCCGGCTTTTTCGCCAGCCTGGAAACACCCTCGAATGCGAGCGCGCTTCGGCTCTCAAAGACTTTATGGCTCTTGAACGCCCAGTCCAGTGACCGTGCGTGCCGGGACTTCCAGCGGGCAATTCGCGGGTGGAACGACTTGAGCTTCAGCAGCGCATTGACCCGCCCCGGAAACGGCACTTCCACCACTTCCAAGTCAACCCACCGGCTCAGCTCGCGGATCAGGTGAGGGTTGGAACCGGAGTAGGATATGTTCAGCAGGCAGAGCCTGGGCTTCATCGGTCGGCGCCTCCTAATGAGTCGTAAATGTGTAGTCGATGCTGATCCCCTCGTTCGCATTGGCGTCGGTCGATCTCACCCTGTAATGGTAGAGTGTGTCCGGCAGCAGGCCTGAGATGAGCAGGCTGTGCCTCAGCTCCAGCGGCTCGGATGCTTGCAGGCTTGCCCCATAGGCCTGGGTCTGGCCGTAGTCAATGGCTGCGTTCGAGAGCTTATCGGTCCGCCAAACTATCTTAGCGCAGTCGGCGCTTATCTCTGTCGAGTTGACACCGCTTATCTGAGGTCCGGCGGTGTCTTTGAGTGAACCGACCGGCGCAAGCCATGCCTGGGCCGGGAATAGGATCACGCTTTCTGGATTGCGAAGCGTCACCTGAGAGACGGCCGCGCCCAGGGTGCCGTCTACCTTCAAGGGCTTGAAAAGGCTGCTCGTGCCCGTGGCCGTGGTATACGAAGGCAGTCTGTATACAACGCCGGTGTTGTCACCGTAGATCGAGTGGTTCCAGTCGATCTTGGGACGACATATCACGACAGACTTCGAGTAGCGCCTGCCGAAGATCGTGTACGCCTGGCCTGTAGGGTCCGAGCCGGAGGTGATCGTCCGATACATGCCGTCCACCGGCTGTCCCACATCGACCTCGCACGCCGGAAGCCAATCGAACGGGCTGGGCTCCCACTTGAAGACATCCCTGTAGCCGAAGCCTCGAAAGCCGAGATAGACGTAGGGCTGCTGGCCCATATAATGAAACGCCAGGTAGTGCAGACGCTCGCGGTCGACATCCGCGGGGTAGCTATCCCAGGCCGGCTCCCAAAACGAGTACTTGCCCCTGTCGCTCTGGCTCTTCAGGTAGTCCCACTTATCCGGGCCGTGCTCGTTGGTGAACGCGACGTATGACTCCTGGTGCTCGCCGCCCCCAGCGTCCGCCATCTCGGGATAATAGTAACCAGCGGTGTTGCCGATGACGTACTTGTTGGCTCCGAGGCGGCTCCTCACCTGCCCGGCCAGGGCAGCGAAATCGGCTCTCCATTTGGACTGGTCGGGGTACTCGGTGATGATCTCGTTGCCGCTGATGATGTCGGGTTTCTTGATGCCTGGGATCGCGGTATCGGCCATGAAGCCGTCCATGGCGGGCGCCTTGGACAGCTGGGCTACGCAGTCGTCGGACCTGAACGAGCGATACAATGAGCCGCCTACGTTGAGCGTGTAGAAGTTATTTTGCCACTCATAGTAATAGACGCGCGCATCGGCCCTGGTGCGAGCGGTCGCTCTGGGGTTTTCGGAGCGGTCAAGGATGCCGTCGCCGTCGGAGTCGTTGACCGGGTCCCAACCGGGGATCGAGACTTGCGTGTCATCCTTGCCCTTTACCACGACATCCTCTTTGTAATGAATATAGAAGTCCTCGACATTAGAGCCGGGGTGACTCGCCGCCCACGCGGCCATGCGGGCCCTGTCGGGGTCGCCCTCGGACTCCTTGACCTGGGTGTCGAGCAGGACATACCGCACGGCCAGAGTTCTTGGAGCCAGTGCCTTGAGGCCGGCGGGGTCGTGCGGACCCATGTGAAAGTCGAAATGATCGGCGTCCTTGCGCAGGGTCGAAGCGTCGGGATCGTAATACTCCACTCCCCACGTGTTGATCCAGGGATACTTGGAGGTCTTGACCGGCGCCGACATGCATTTTGCCGTCACAACCATCAGCAGCGCGGTTGTAATTGCGGCCTTGTGGCTAAGGGTATGCACTCGCTCCAGTTCCTTTCAACAATGAGTCCCCGTACTGACCCGGCGACTGAAGTCACGGCAACAAAGACACGAAGTCGGCCTGCGCCGACTCAACCAGTTGACCAGGCCCGGTCCATGTGATTGGCGGCGGCGTCCCAGCTATAGTGGGTTGCCACGAAGTTCCTTGCGTCCGTCAAGTCATCAGGAGACTTGTGCCGCGCGGCGAGGAGTTCCACGATGCGCTCAGCGAATGCGTGCGGACGGTCCTCAATTGTTACCCAGTCGCCTACTCCTTCCAACCCCTCAGTGGCGACCGTGGTCGCAACCACGGGCTTACAGGCCGAAAGGGACTCCAGTATCTTGAGCCTGCTGCCGCCGCCTATGCGCAGGGGAACGACAGTAAGGGTGGCCCGCCAGAGGTAGGGGCGGACATCGTCGACGGTTCCGGTCACACGGATACTGCCGTCGGACTCCGAAAGCCGCAGGATGCTTGCCGGGGGCTTGCGCCCGACCACGGTAAATGAGGCCGCGGGCATGGCGGCCTTCACCCTCGGCCAGATTTCCTCGTGAAAGTAGTGCACGGCGTCCTGGTTGGGCCGCCAGTCCATCGAGCCGAAAAACGCGATGTTGAATGGCTCCGGGGCGGCGGCGTTGGGATGGAAATAGTCCGGATCAACGCCGTTCGGGATGACCGTGGAGTCGAGGCCATACCACTCGCGCATCAGGCGCTTATCGTCCTCGGAAACCACTAGACAGCGCCGGAAGCGGGAATAGTTTTCCATCTCGAACCGGCGGACCTTTGCGCATTGCGATAGGATGTACGCCTTTTTAATTGGATTGCGCTCGACCTCGGCATGGCGCAGCCATATCTGGGCCTCCACGTTATGCGTCCCCATGCAGTGGGGCGTTCCGGCGGCCTCGGCCACGGAGTCGGCGACCGAGACCGAATCGCAGTGGATGAGGTCGGAGTCATCACGGGCGATGAGGCTTGCGAGAGTGTGAGTAAGGACGCCGGAGCGGTATTTGGTTACGATAAGCGGGTCGCGCATGAACGGCGCTGTAATCAGGTCGCGACACATCCGGAGTCGGCCCGACGGGTCGGGCCTCGGGACCAGCACAAGCCTGCTGCACATCTCGCTAATCGCCTCGTCGGGGACGCGATCCTGGGGTTCATAGGCAACCAGGGTAATATCGTGCAGCTTGGAAAGGCGTTTGAGCAGATTATAGGTGCGCAGCCTGCCGCCTGTATCCGGCGGATACGGCACGCCTCCGGCTACGAACAGGACTTTCATAATATCTTTGAACCTCCGAACGGGCTTAAGCCCGGGGAACTTGCGTCGGGGGTTTAAACCCCCGACGAGCATGGACGATCAAGCACTGTTTCTCAGGCACGATCGGTATACGTCCTCCAACAGCGGGACGTTGGCCTCGTAGCTGAACTTGCGTTCGACCGTTGCCCTGGCGTTCTCGGCAAAGACTCGCGCCTGGTCGGGATGTTCGAGAATGTGCGTTATTGATTCGGCGAGTTCTCGGGGCCGTTTGGGCCGCACTAGCAGGCCGCTTCGACCCGAGGATATGACTTCGCCGATCCCTCCGACATGGGTCGCAACAATGGCTTTTTGCGCGGCGCAGGCCTCGAGCAGCGCCACCGGCAGGCCCTCCGTAAGGGACGGCAGCGCGAACACGGCGCACCGGCGCAGGTAGTCGAGAGGGGAGTCCACAAAGCCGGTGAACTCGACCGAGGACTTTATACCCAGTTTGCCGACCTGCGCGATAAGGGGGGGACGCTCGGGGCCGTCACCAACCATCACCAAGCGTGCCGAAGGGAACCGCGTCAGGATATCCGGCCATGCGTCGATGAGATAACGATGCCCCTTTTCGATGCTCAGGCGACCGATGGCACATACGATGGGGTTCGGCAGTCCGGGAGTCCGGGAGTCCGGCGGGATTTCGTTTACATCGACTGAGTTGTAGACCCTGTGGAGCTTCGAGTCTGGCACGCCCCATTTCCTGAGATGAGTCCTGAGCTTCTCGGAGACACATATTACCGCGTCGGCACGGCGCAGGATGATATGGTCAATGAGTTCATAGAGCCTCACTTTTGGCGTCTGGTAGGTGTAGCCGTGGGCCGTGGCCACGACCGGAACCCCGAGCCGCCTGCCCGCCGAGATGGCGTAGAAGTCGGCGCGGTAGTCCTGGGGGCAGAGCAGGTCTATCTCCAGGTCACGCGCAAGATTCGCCAGGCGTCGCGCGGCATCTCCATCGAATCCTCCATCGGCTTCCAGCACGGCGGTCTTGAGGCCGTTGTCGGCGGCGGCGCGCGGGAATGGGTTCCCCTCCGGCATATCCTCGGTGAATGTAACCACGACGGGATCGAATGCCCGAGGGTCGAGCCGCCGCGCGAAGCCGATGATGAGGCGTTCGGGGCCGCCGTGGATCGATGTGCTTCGCAGGAGCATCAGCCGGGTCGGTCTCATACTCGCGCCTCCTTCGCCCGACGTGACGGCTGCCAGATCGCGATACGCTCACCCCTGAGATATTTCCAGCACGCAAACAGTGCCGAAAGGTTGGTGCAGAGGAAGAAGTAAGGGTAACGGACCGCCCGAGACGCCGCCAGAATGCGCGGCGATAGCGCGCCGAGGAACCCGAGAATATAAAAGAGCGCCTGAGAGAGCAACACGGCGGCATAGAATGGGGACTCGCTGACGAGAAACGCGCTGTTTACCAGTAAGGGCAAGAGAAAGGCCCCGGCGGTCCACCTCAGGAGCTTGTGGCTCACGAGTTCGATGGAGAACAGGCCATGCCGGAACGGATTCAGCAGAGGGAGCATCGCGGGCAGGCACGCGACGCCGGTGAGAACCGTCCGCACCTTTCGCCGGAACTCATCGCCGGAGCCGACAGTGCCCATGCGAGCGAGCGCATGCGGGTCGCTGATTGCTCGAAATCCGCGCCGGACGGTCTCGAGGACGGATAGGAAATCAGTCGCCGCCGCCGGAGGAAAACTCAGGCATAGCTCCCTGCGGATGGCATAGAACGAGCCGCTCACCGCCGTGCACGAGCCGACCTTTGTCTCCAACCGCCGCAGGAGCATCTCGTATTTCACATACGCGCCCTCGCCGGAGGACCCGCCGGTAATGGCGTCCTCGCTGGAGACGCAGCCGATTTCGGGGTCCGAGAAATGCGATGCCAGCCGCCACAGGCAGTCGGGTTCGGCGATGGCCCCAGCGTCGGTAAAAACGAGAATATCCCCCCGCGCGAGGCTCACCCCGAGGTTCAGCGCGGCGGACTTGCCGGAACGCTCGGGAAGATGCTCGGTCCGAACACCGGCGGCGGCAAACCCGGCGGCGATGGCGTCGGTGCGGTCGGTAGAGCCGTCTGAGATAACAATAACCTCCGTCCGGTCCCTTGGGTAGTCCAGGGCAAGAGTGTTCGCCAGCTTATCGTGGATGCAGAATTCTTCGTTATGAGCCGCGATGATGATGCTGACGGATGGACAAAGCAGAAGTGTGGAGTTGGGAGTGCGGAATGCGGAGTGAAGGGACTCTCTTCCCCATTCCGCACTCCGCACTCCACACTCCGCACTTCTCTCATTCTTCATTCCTTTGCGCATGATCATGCCCAGGAAGAGCAGTACGAAGGGATAGCCGGCGTATGTATAGAAGATTATGCCCAGGCTGAGCCAGAAGACTGTTATCATTCTCCCAACCCCTTCGCCGCGATGCATTCAGTGTAGAGCTCCCGATGGGCCGCCGCCATTGCCTCGAGGCTAAACAGCGCCCCCGCCCGGCGGCAGCCCGCTTCGCCGAAGCGTGCCCGGAGATCCGAATCGGATAGAAGCTCAGTGACACAGTCCGCAAGGGCGTCGCGGTTTCCCGCCGGGACCAGATAGCCGGTGACGCCCTCCTCGACAAGTTCGTGCACGCCCCCCACATGGCTTGCGACTACGGGCAGTCCCGCGGCCATGGCTTCGATCACGCTGACCGGCAGCCCCTCGATCTTCGTGGCCAGGACAAACACATCCAACGCGCCAAGCGCCGCCGGGATATCGTCTCTGAAGCCCGCCAGATGAACACGCTCACCCACGCCCAGTCGGGAGCAGTGTTCGGTCAGTGTGGCGCAGTCGGTGCCGCAGCCATCACCCGTTATAATAAAATGCGCATCGGGGATTCGGCGGATGACCTGGGCGGCGGCCTCGATGAGAAGCGCGTGGTCCTTGGCGGGCCGCAGGTTCGCGATCATGCCGGCAACCGGCGCGTCCGATGGAATGCCCAACTCAAGCCTGAGCGAGTCTCCCCCCCGGCGCGCGAACCGGGAGACGTCCGTACCATTGTGAATACGCCTGACCTTATCCGCCACTGCCCCCGAGCGGATCAACTCCGACGCCACCGAGTCAGATACCGCAATCAAGGATGGGACCCACCGGCTGAGAAGGGCGTAGGCAATACGCCGCTTCAGGGATTCCAGCTCGTAGACCGTCGAGTGGACCGTGAGCACTACCGGCAGCCGTAGTGTGAATCCGGCGAGCGCGGCGGGCAGGTTGGCGTCCCACATGTGGCTGTGAACAATATCCGGCCGGTAGCACTTGACGACTTCGCCGATCTCACCGGCAAGGCTCCGGGGCCCGGCGGACTTGAGACGGACGGTCGGGACTCCGATCTCGCTGAGTTTCTCGTAGAGGTACGGTTCCGTGCCGGAGCTGGCGGCCACGACCTCAATTCCATATGCCGCGAGCGCACCGGAGAGCGAGATGACTATCGACTCAGCCCCACCCGGCCCTGATGTAGGGCAAACTTGCAGGACTCTCATTTGGACCTCCCTGACATCGATGGCCTTCGCAGGAAGCCGCGAAGCCGTTTGGCGGACGTGTAGGCCCCACGAAACGCGCTCATGCCGAATGGAACCGGGTATGTTGGCAAACCGGAACTGTCCAGCCGCCAGAGCAGTCCCCTGGTCTCGAAGCGCCCGACCCCGAGGGTGGATAGGATATCGGAGGGCGCGATGCTTGTTCGGATGACCATTCGGATAATGCCCCTCTGCTCTCGGTCATGCAGGTCGCATCCCCCGAACGCGACCAAAGTGGGCTTGCGGGCCGCAAGTTGCTGATGGAGTCTGAGAACGTCCGGGTCGGGCACGAACCCGCCGTCATATCTGCCATTCCAGACCTCGACGCCATCAAGCACGTCGAGCAGATCAGGGGAGATATCTGAGCCTCCGAACCTGGGGTGCGCCAGGACGATCAGCGCGCCGTTGCCCTTAGCTTCTCTTAGCGCGGGAAGGCCACACGCTGCCCTGGGCGCGGTCCAAAGGCCGAGGGCGAGTACGTGCGCTTTGCCGACCGGGAACTCCAGCCCCGGTAAGGCATCGAATAAATCATCGGACGCATCTTCGCATTCACGCACCAGGCGCTCGAACTGGACCGGGGAGACATCCTCCGCATGATCGGTGATGCAGGCAAACGCGAGGCCGGACCCGAGGCAGTAATCCCTGATCTCGGAGATGGTCAGGCTGCCATCGACGGAGTAGTCGGAGTGGACGTGCATTATGCCGCTGATCAGGCCGCGCCCTTCGACAGGCTCAGGGTGCTGGGTATGTATTGGCTCGGGGTGCTGGGGGTGTGAGTGGTTGCGTCTCAACTTGCCGAAGGCGGTTCTGGCGAGTTCGGCTGTGTAGGCCCGATACTCGAAGACGGCCGGACCGGGGTCTGAGAGCGATTCGATTTCCAGGTGGGTATTCCCACCGAGCTTCAGGAAGTTGATTATCTCACGAGTCCGGGACGCATGACCGTTTTTCGGAGCGGTTAGTACGAGCAGGAGGCGGTTGAAGTCGCCCAGGACCCAGCGGCTGTGGACGCCGATCTTGTAGTCCAAGGCAGGCTCGATGTCGCCGTCCAGCGCCATCCGGTAGAGGAGCAAGGGGAAGTCCTGGCCGGATGCTATCGCGAGATGGAGCGATCCCCAGAACCTAGGGTTGACTTCCAGGAGCTTGGGCGTGTTGTCGCGGCTGTCGCGCCTGAACTCGAACATCGCGGGGCCATGCCAGTTCAGCTTTTCCACCATCGCGGTCACGCCCTCAAGTAGGCCGTCATCCACTGCAATGCTCTCCCGAAGGCTGCTGACGCCGCCGTCTGGTGGGGTCTCGCGCAAGCGTTTGTGCGCGAACACGGCCCGCAGCTTGCCATGATTGCACAGCACGAACAGCCCCTCGCCCCAGCCCGGAACGTATTCCTGCACCAACGGGTTCGGGGTGAGGCGATGCACCTCCTCAAATACTTCCACGAACTCTTGCGCATCGCGAGCCACTCGCACCCTGCCCTCAAGCCACGTGTCCCCCGCCCTCTCGCGTGACCGGCGCGACTTGACAATCACCGGGAGGGCCATTTCGCCGAGTTCGCCGGGCACGACGTCCCATGTAACCGGTACAGGAACACCCGATTCGGCGGCAAGGTTCAACAAGCGGCGCTTGTCGAGGACGGCTTCAAGGGCGTCCTCCGGCGGAAGCATCGCCTGCGTGGGGACGGGCAAGTGACGCCGAGCTTCGGAAAGTAGGCGGGCCGTGATGTCACTCGACGAGATTATGAGATCGTATCCCAGGGCCTTTGGCTCGATCTTAAGAAAGTCTATGAACTCGGCGGCGTGACGCGACGGGTCCGGGCATGCAAGCGTGCGATGGCAATAACGCGAGCGCCCGGCCAGGCACGGCGTCGGAGCCGCCACCGCAAGCTCGACGCCCGCCCGCCCGAGCGACCGCGCCACGGCCAGGGCCGCACGGGTTTCACCGTCTAAGATTAGAACGCGCATATCCATAGTGTACGTTGGTCCGGATTTACAATCCGGGACCTCCCCACCGAGAAGGGGATTCGGAAATCCCCGATTGGCTTTGGGGTGGCGATTCGGAGATCGCCACCCATCCAGAGTGCAAGGGGATTGCAAATCCCCAGATTGCCCTTTCCGTCCCGGATTGCAAATCCGGACGAACATAGGGCCATCAGACATTCAGCCTGGTCGCAAACGCCAGGCTGGAGAAATGAGAAAACCCTTCGGACATACCTTCGTGTACGCCCACGCGGGGTAGAGTGTATGGGTCGCGGGTGGCGGCGCAGCTGCCGGGAGTCGTCGTGCAAGCCAGCTCCAGTCCGGCGTCGATCGCCGCGAGCCGCGCGCGCTGGTCAAAGTCACCGTAAGGATAGGCAAGGGCGGTCACCCGTATCCCAAGGTTGCTTTCGGTCTCCAGCTTTGAGCCGATGATCTCGCGGTCGATCTCGTCCCGCGTCAGTTCGGAGAGCACTGGATGAGTCCGGGTATGAATGCCGAACTCGATCCCGGCGTCATACATCTCACGCGCTTCATCCCAGTTCATCGCGCGTCTTTCGTCAGACCGCCAACCCGCGGACTTCATAAGGTAATCGGCCGTACGTATGCGCAGCGTCGCCGGGAGGGTCTTTATATGACCCATGCATCGGCTGATCAGATGTTCTGACGGCGGATGACCGGCCCGTGCAAGCGCCCGCACGATGCCCGCCATATCTGGCGTGAACCAATCTGGCGGGGTCGGGTCCGGCGTGAGTGCGTGCAAGGAGTCCCACACCTCGGCGGTCCAAAACGGCATCTCCGCGCCGACAAACCCCGAGGTAAGGAATATCGTGGCCGGAATATTGTGCTTGATCAGCAGCGGGAAGGCGTTGGTGTAGTTGTCCAGCCAGCCGTCATCGAATGTGACGGCGCAGGCGCGCGGCGGAAGGCCTTCGCCGTTCCTGACCGCATCGGCTATTCGATAAAGCGGCACGATCTCACGGGTCCTCTTGAGCAAGTCGAGCTGCCGGTCGAATGTCGATGCGTCAACCCACATCCCCGGCTCGGGAAGATGTGGGAGAGTGTCGCGCCGGACTATTCGATGATACATCAGGATCACTGGAGCTACTGAAACCCCACTTCGCTTGATGCATGCGGCGGCTACCCTGACGGCCGCGCCTGTTCTCTGAGGTAACGGCCTGCTCACATTGCCCTCCTGAGTGTCGCCACGTGCCGATGGGCCGCGCCCGCGTATTTGGTCACGACCCGAGCGATGGCGTCGAGGTCGCGCGGGGTGACGAAATGATGAGTCGGCAAAGTAAGAAGTCGGCGGGAAGCCTCTCGGGCGTTGAATGGAATAGCGGCCCGTTCACTCAGGAACGACGCGGCTCCTGGAATGTCCGTAATGCTGCTCGGGTAAGACCTGCCGACCCCCAGTCCGAGGTCCGAAAGCTCCCTGTAGGCATTCTCCGCCGCCGCCTCTGAGTCGAGGACCACCGGCTGCCGCAGGGCTATACTGTACTCCCAGTCCCTTTCGCCGAGCACGCTTATTGATTCAACCTCCCGCAGCATTCGCGACAACTCCCCTGCGTTCCGGCGGCGAATCTTGTTCGTCTCACCGAGGCCGCCCAGGCAGGCCATCCCCAGCGCCGCCTGCATGTTCGACATCGGCGCGATCTCGAAGTCCGTGCAGAACCGTGTGACGCCAACCTCCAGCCGCCGTATGCGCTTCACCATCGAGAAGAACCTCGGGCGGACTACCAATGAATAGGCGAACGCGAGCGCGGCATGACGCGCATCCCCACCGGCAGGCACTTGATGCTGGGCCAGAGTTCGCGCAATCGCCGAGGCCAGAACATCCGAGGAGGTGAGGATCGCGCCGCCGTGGACCGTCGTCATCGCCTTTCCCCTGCCGAAGCTGAGGATCGCCGCGTCGCCGAACGTCCCGATCATCCTCGATTCCACCCTGCCGCCCATTGCTTGGGCCGCATCCTCGATTAGAGGAATGCCGCGTTCGGCGCAGATGGCCTCGATCTCGCGTATCCCGCAGGGGAAGCCGTAGGGGTGCACCGCGACCACGGCCAGCGTGTTCTCCGAAAGCGACTCGCGTAGGGCGTCGGGGTCGTAGTCGAGGGTGGACGGCTCGATATCGACGGGCATCACCTTAAGCCCTGCCCTGGCGACCGCCGATGGGACCGTAAAGCAGGTGTAGCCCGGCACCACGACCTCACCGCCTGGCCGAAGCTCTGCTATGGAGCGCAGCACGACGGTCAGGGCGGCCCGTCCCGATGAGGTCAAAAATACGTGGCGGACCCCGAAGTATGCGCGAAGCATCGCTTCGAAGTTATTCGAGACGCAATCGCGCGAACGCCTTGCGTAACCCAAGGCCCTCGACACATCGCGAGGAGTGAGTAGAGCCGCAGCCGGCGGGAGCATATTGGGTGTTTCCCTCCTCATCACAGTGCGAACAAAGCGGGCTTAAGCCCGGGGAACTTGCGTCCGGGGTTCAAACCCCGGACGAACGGCAGCTTCCAACTTCTAGCCTCTAAGCCACTTGCTTGCTGATTATGGGACCAATCAGGTTGGCGATGGGCACCGGCAGGCGCTGCCACACGCGCACGAGGAGCCGGTATTTGGGGTTCGACGTAACGAACTCCGGCTTCCGGCTCCCGTCCGAGAGATAGTATTCCCAATCGAGTGGAGTGGGAACCGCTCCCCACTGCTTCTTGAAATTGTATGGCCCCGTGTCAACCGTCGAGCGGCCGAAGTCGAATATCGAACAGCCCCTCTCGCAGGCGGACCTGATAGCCGCCCAGTAGAGCAGGTTGTTGGGGCAGCGGTCGAAGTGACTGCGCGACGAGGAAGCCCAGGGGACCGTCGCCGTGTCCTTGAAGAACATCTCGATGCAGGCTCCGACCGTCTCCAGCCCATCGTTAATCGTGATCACGTGCGCCCGATTTGAGCCGAAGGAGTCCAGCGTGGCTTTGAAGAGGAGCAACGGCAGGGTCGGAACTCCGAGGTCTCTCATGTTTCGGGAGTAGACCCGGAAGAAGTCTGGCACAAGCTCGCTCCCCCCTATTCTGACATTCAAATCGGACTTCTCCGCCTTGCGGACCTGGTTGCGGACGGTGGACTTGAACCCCTTCCAAAGCGCGTCCGCCCCGGCGGAGATGTCCAGCGTCAGGACGGCCTTTTCGCCTTCGTGATCGCCCAGGCATCTAAGCTGGACGAACTTATGGCCGTTCGATTGCATTGTCTCGCGGAAAATACGCGAGAAGTGCATGTACGTCCGCTCATCGCTCGCGAGCACCCCAGCGCGGTCGAGCACAGGTACGGAGATCAGCCGTTTACCCAGGAGGCTATGTCTCGCCTCGAACAGCGGGCACACGCCCATAACCGCGCCGTCCTCCGTGGCCAGTATATAGACGGGCTTGTGGCCAAGCGCATCCTCGATCACTTGCCGCCAGGCGAGATCATGCCCCAGGCACGCGCCGGGGGTCGCATTTACGAATGCTGTCCATTCACTTTCGAGTGAATTGTCTAGCTCGACAAACTGCATTAGTCCTCGTCCTATCATGCGAACGTCCAAGTCTTGTCATTCTGAGCCCTAATACTTGTCATTCTGAGCCGCAGGCGAAGAATCTGCTTTGAACCGGAACCTCCTACTGCTACGAAGCCTCGGTGCAAAGCGGATGCTTCGTCGTTCCTCCTCAGCATGACAAGACTTCGACGTTCGTGCATTAGCCCACACATCCCTCGGCCGCCAAACCCAAGGCCACAAGGGATATTACTTCTCAGCCATTATCAACATGGACGGCGTCAGTATAAGCCGTCGGAAAGACAAATAGTGGATCAGCATCGCGCCCGTGAAGGCTAGGCTGCATAATAAGCGGCGGCGGTCGCTCTTCAGGAGAAATCGGGAAGGCAGGAAGCGGACCCTCCGGAAGCCGAGCCCGTTCAGCCGTCGGCGCATATAGGCGCGCGTGAAGAGATATACGTGCTCCGGGTTGAAGAAGTCGATGCGGTCCTGCTTCACGCGCTCATCGCCTCGTCGCAGCCACTTTCGAACCAGCAGGCCGGTCTTCAAGAGCCAGAGCTTATTAGGAATCCTGATTAGGATCAGTCCTTTGTCTACGAGATGGTCTATCGCCTCCCACGTCCGCCTGATCTCGGGCGGGCAATAGATTACGTCGATCAGCAGCGCGGCGTCGAAGTGTTCGGGTACCGAGCGCAGGTCCTCCATCGGGCAGCACAGCGTGTCGAAACCGTAGGTCTCGCGGGCGTAGTTACACGAGCACTGGGAGAGGTCGTTGATCGTGACATGAATGTCCGGCCGCCGTTTTCGGGCAAGCTCCATCAGGTGGCCCTTGGCCCCGCCGATGTCGATGACGCGGCCATCGTAGCGCACGTGGTCACGGATGATTGCGGCGATCTGGCGAAATATGTCGCGACGCTCGCGACGAAAGTAGGTCTCGTCGTTATATGTGGCCTCGAAGTGCCGCTTGATGACCTCCGGGGCCAGCAGCACATCGGAGAACATCAGTCCGCAGGACCTGCACTGCCTCAGGTGCGCGAGGTTGCTGTAGTAGACGTATTGGCCGATAGGCGCGGCGTCGGGTGTGCCGCAGTCCGGGCAGGTGGTGCGCTTGGTCGCCTTCACCTGCCGGAACGAATGGGTCTCGGCATATTCGAGCCACGCCCGGGCGTCATCGAAGCCCTGATTGTGTTCCAGTATGGCCAGATAGGTATCGTCAGGCATTATGCTCTCCTGGTGTAGCGCGTCATGCAAACGGCCATTGCCGCGTAGTAGTATGCGTATGAGTAATACAGGGCCGATAGGAGCGCGCCACAGGCGAGGTAGCCGAGCAGCCCTACGCCGATCCCCGCCGCCATCTTGCGTTCCCAGAAGAGGTCGGGGTCGCGGCCACCTCTTCGGTAGATTCGGAGCAGGTCTCTATAGGTCATGAATATCAACCCGAAGAAGAATATGCAGCCGAACAGGCCGAGGTCGCCCAGGCATTGGAAGTAAATGCTGTGGGCCTCTATCCATTTGCCGATCTCCACGGCGACCTTGTATTGCAGCCCGTAGGCCAGCTTGAAGTTGCCTGGCCCGACACCGAAGAATGGACGGTCGCGGAACATCATTGTTGCCGAGCGCCAGGCGTAGCTGCGACCCTTCATGGAATCGTCGTCCCGGTAGCTGGATATGGACGTGATGCGGTCATGGTAGGCTTCAGGAGCGAAGAGCCATGAGCCAACGACCAGGGCGGCAAGGACCGCAAGCGTGGTCATTCGCCGCTTGGAGAGCATCGACATCGTGAACAAGACCAGCAACAGCCCGCCGAACCCGCCCCGCGAAAATGTGCATACGACTCCGCCAGGGATGGAGGCAAGGCCAATGGCGGATAGGGCCCGCCTGATGAGCCCCTTGCTCATCTGGAAGAGGGCTATCGCCAGTGGAGTCAGGCTCACCATCGCGAGCGCGCTGTCGTTCTGATCGGCCAGAAATCCCGTTCCCCAGCCTGCCGACGGCTGGCCGGTGCGCATGTAGCCTATAATCGAATAAGCCCCCAGGACGAAGCCCGCCGACACCAGAAGCCACGCCATCCCCCGCAGCTTTTCGCGGGAGTCGATGACGTTGGTTATGATGATGAACACCACAAGAGTTTTGGCCACATCGGTGGTGACTTGAATTGCATGAGATGCCCAGATTGCAGTGATGGATGATATGGCCATGGACATCACCAGGCCGGTCATCAGCCACGTCTGCCCGGACCATACGATCCTCGCGCGGCTGCGACAGGTCGATGCGACCCAGCCAATTAGAGCGCACACCGCGATGATGCGCGCCGGATAGAAGCGGGCGACCGCGGGCACCACTTCGCTCATCCTGCTGTATTCGAGGAATATGTAGATCATCAGCCCGTGGTAAGGGTTCTTGATCGAGGTCCAGACGGCGGCTATAGCAGCCGCCACGCCCACGAGAACGGCAAGCACGAGGAACGGGGCGCCCATCAGCAGCAGCATTCCGGCCCCCGCGCTGATCGCGCAGGCCGCTCCAAGCCCGATCAGGCTGACCCGGCGTTGTTCCTGTCGCTCCGGCACGGTCTCAAGTTGCAAGCTCATCGATAACGTCCTTTCGCCGCGCCTTGCAGGTTATCGAGTCGAACACGCCGGCGCAGCGACTCACCAGGCTGGTAAAGTCGAACTTGGCAAGCTCGGATTCATTTGGAGAGAACCTCTTGTCCGAATTAGTCACGATATCGAACATGCGCAGGATACCCTCGCACATCGCCTCCCGACTCCCGCAATCCGCGATTATTCCGCAGCCTGTGCGCTCGACGACGCCCGCCACCGGGCTACCCGGCTCGGTAACCGCCAGCACGGGTTTCCGGACGAGCATATAGTCGTAGAGCTTGGCAGGGACCTGCGTGGGCCTGTCCATGTCGAGCAGGAGGCAGGCGTCGGCGCCGGCCAGGGCGCGGAGGCAGTCGGCACGCGGCATGACACCGTGCTCGTTCAAGACGCCGAGCGCCGTCAGCTTGTCCATCAGGGCACGCGTACTGCTATGCGCGACTTCGCACGCGCCGATGAGATCGAGCCGGATGCGATTGGGGTCAAGGAGGCCGTCGGAGATCAGGGTATCGACCGCGGCCATGAACGGCCCAGGGTCGCGGTCGCGCAGAAGGGTGCCGGTGTGGACGAAGGTTAGTGGAGAGTGGAGAGTGGAGAGTGGAGAGCCCGGAAGGGAGGCGGCTCCGCCGCTTCGCTCTGGAACCGAAGCAACATGCCTCGGGGCGTCGTCGGGGTCGAAGCCGTTAGTGATTGTTGTCAGCTTGTCCGATACGGCGGAGTCGGACTTGCGTATATCGGCTTCGGCTTGGGGGGTATTGCAAATGATCGCGCTCGCTTTACGATAGACCATCCGGCGGAGGATCACTTCGGTTCCCTCAGACAGTCGGGATGTCGCAAACGCAGGCTTGAAACGATATGTTGACCATGGGTCGCGGAAGTCCGCCGCCCATGGCAGGCCGGATACGATATGCAGCATCAGGGCCGCCAGATGACCGCTCCAGGGTGGGCCGGAGGAGTAGATGCAGTCTATTCTGTTCGCGCGCATGTGCTTCAGGCCAGCCGCAACGGCATACGGGACCCAGCCCTGTTTGTCGTCCGGCATCCAGAGCAGGGAGCGGATAAATCGTTTCCATGCAGGGCTGGTCGCCGCCATTGTTGGGCGGAACTCCACTGTTGGGCGGGGGTTTAAACCCCCGCCCAACGGGGGATCGCCCAACGCGGAATAACCCAACCCGAGATCGCTCATCGGTAAAGACCAATACATGGGATTGCGGATCATACCCGTTCTGACTACCACGCAGCCCTTGGGCGCGCCCGGGTGCTCCTCGATGCGGTCGTAGAAGCGTTCCTGAGCCGTCAGCACGTGCGGTGTCCAGCCGCAGCCCGGCAGGTACTTGGCGATCTTTCCGGACCGCCGCGCGCCGACCGCGCCGTCCGGCGGGAAGTGGAAGACGACCATCAGTATGTTCTTGTGCGTTGTGTATGTCATCTTGTTACTCAGGCACATCTCGTCAATCGTCACATAGCCCAAATTTGGAGTGCGGCGGGCTTGACGCCGCTTTGTCTTTCGATTACAGCCTCTGTTTGGCATACAAGAGAAGGTGCGTCGTCGGTAGACAAAGCGGTCTCAAGCGCCCGCACTCCATATATGCCCACTTGCAGACAGCAGCACGCTTTTGATCTTCGCGACCCGTTCGGTCGGGCAGATGCCGGTCACGAGCACGCAGGCCGGGAACGCCACGAACAGGCCCGCCTTTACCGCGACCGCCATCACTCGACTGCCTGGATGTATGAGTTCACCGGCGGCGAAAAGCCCCGCTCCAAGGACGAATGTCGCCACCATCGGTGCCCACTGGTAATTGATCGGATAAAGCCTACGGGACAGCATATAAGTCAGCACGGCAAACAGCGTGAACGACACGGCGGCCGCCCACGCGGCTCCCATCGCCCCCATTCCGGGAACGAGCAGGAAGTCCAGGCCAAGGTTGACTACCGTGGCCGATACCACCGCCGGGATGCGATACGCCGTCCGCTTGCTTATAACCATTCCTACTTCCAGGATATACGCAAGGCCGCGCATCACCTGCGATAGGCAGATCAGCGGCACGACCATATAGGCGCTCCAATACGCGGGAGCGGCCATGAGGTGTATCAGGTCGCGGGCCGCGAGAGACATCATCAGCGCGAAGCCTACGATTAGTATCGTGAATTGCTTCATGACTTCCGAGTAGGCGCGTTTGCAGTCCGGGTCGCCGGCTATCGACACCGCGTAGGGAACCCAGGCGGTCTGGAACGATTGTGTGATGAGAATGGTGATGATCACCCCGAAGGTGAACCCGAGAGAGTACAGCCCCACTTCGCTCGTTCCCCCATAGCGGCCAAGAATGAACCTGTCCCCGAAGGACAACACGAACATCGAAAACTGGCCGGGAATCAGCGGGAGGCCGTAGCTCCAAAGCTGCCGGGTCTTGGTCCACGAGAAACCCAGGCCGGTCCGCCGAACGACCAGCGGCAGCAGCACCATAGCAGCGAGGCCGTTGCTCGCGACCGCGCTCCACGCAACGCCCATCACGCCCATCCGCAGATAGACCACCAGCCAGATATTGGTCGACAGGCCGAGAATGAGCTTGAATAGGCCGATGGACGTGTAGAGCATCGACCTCTGCTCGGCCTGGATGTAGGCCAAAGGCACAATTGTCGCGAGGTCCAGGAGCATCGAGAGAGCCGCAAGCTGGACCAGTTCGCCGTGGCGCGCGTGGCCTAATATGATGATGGAGCTTTGAGTCTTGAAAATTCCGACGACCGCCGCTACAAGAAACGCCGCCGCGAAGACGCTGATCAGTCCGCTGCTCACGACCCGTCCACGGTCGCGCTTATCTTGGTAGTCGAAGTAGACGCGCACCACCGCGTGCCCAACGCCCATCGACGCGGCCAGCGAGAGAATGTCCATCGCGCGGTACATAAGCTCGATGGTGCCGTAGTCGGACGGCGTGAGCACGTGAGTGTAGACCGGGATCATCAGGAACCCGATGGCCTTGCTCAGGATGCCGCCCATGGCGTAGACCGCCGAGTTACTGTAAAGCTTCCTGACATCACCCATACTACGTAGTCATCTCCACGCGAGGTAGTGTGTCCATTCCGAGGCCGCGCAGCACATCCACCGCGCGCCCAAACGGAAAGTCGGCGAGAAGCCGCCGGAGCTTGGCCTCGGTCTTCTCGATGTTGTAGTAGCATCGCATTTTGCGCTTCCAGTCCAGGTCCATCCTGCACTGGCCGGGGTCCATCTCCCAAGGGTGAATATAGAACATAACGGGTATCCCCCGGCGATTCAGGAAGCGCACGCAGGCCTTCACGAACGCATAGGGCAGAAACCGGAAATAGGCCCCGCCCGCGAATGGTATGTTCCTGCCCATCACACTGATCGTCGAAACCGGGAACTCCACCAGTGTCCCCTGTCCCACCGCCACGTGCGGCAGAGGGGAAGCCTCGGGTATGCCGTAGCGATGGTGCTTGACGGGCATCACGCTGCTGTCGTATTGGATACCGCATTCGGCCAGCGCGGCGAACGCCCAGCGGGACTCGTTGGTGATTGAGAACGAGGCGGCGCGATGGCCTAAGACAGGGCCGCCCGTGATGCGCCGTATAACATCCACGGACCTTCGCAGTTCCCCTGCAAACTCATCGGGCCGCTGCCGGTAGATGAGCTGGTGGGAGTAGCCGTGCGTGCCCAACTCATGGCCCTCCGCCGCGACGCGCTCGATCAACTCGGGATGGCGGTCGGCGTTCCAGCCGAGGACGAAGAACGTCCCGTATACATCCATCGACCGCAGCACGTCGAGCGTGCGGCCCACCGACATCGTCAGCCGGTCCTCGCACTGCTCCCAGTCCTCATATCGTATCAGGTGCTCCAGATTCGCCACCTGATACCAGTCTTCGAGGTCCACGCTGATAGCGTTAACTACTCGGACGCTCATAGTGACATCTCCTGAATAACGGCTCGCGCAAAGGGAACAGAATAAATGAATGCAGAATGCAGATTGCAGAATGCAGAATGAAGGGACCTAACGACGATACGTCATTCTGCATTCTGCATTCTGCATTCATCATTCCCCAGCTCTCTTCCACTTTCGTGAAGCTTGCCCTCGGCGCTCTCGCGCTGGGCATCGGGCCGGAACACTTCCCGGAGGATGGCCCGGGCGGTCAGCAGGATGATCTTGATATCCATCTTGAACGACCAGTTGTAGACGTAGAACAGGTCGTAGCGCAGCTTTGTCTCAGGTGTTGTGAGATAGTCGCCATAGACCTGCGCCATGCCCGTGATGCCCGCCAGCACACGGCTCCTCTCCCTGTAGCAGGCGATCTTGTGCTCATATTCCTGCACGAAGCACGGTCTCTCGGGCCTCGGGCCTACCAGGGACATCTCGCCTTTCAAAACGTTGAACAACTGCGGCAGTTCGTCGATCTTAGTCGCCCGCAAGAGTCCGCCGATGCCGGTAACTCGCTCGTCATTTTCGGATGAGAGCCTGGGGCCTGTCTCGGCCTCGGCCGATTCGACCATGGTTCGCACTTTGTACAATGTGAAGATGCGGCCGCCGCGGGTGACTCGCTCCTGCTTGTAGATGGTCGGGCCTTTGGAGGTCGCCTTGACGGCAAGTAGCGCAAGGGCCAAAATCGGCGAGGTGACCAGGAGCGCCCCCAGGGCAATAGTCTTGTCGATCACGGGCTTTAGAATGCCGTATAGCCCAGTGTTCCCTCTGCGGCCGAGCTTCACCAGCGGGATGTCGTCGACAGTGTCAAGCGGCGGCACGCCAAGCATTGCCTCGTATACGCCGGGCACGATCGTCACCCGCAGGTTCTTATGGCCGTCCCCAGAAATCTCCTCCAGCAACTGCTTCTCCCAACTGAGCCGGCTGCTGACAATTACCTCGTCCACCGCGAATTCATCCACTACCTTGAGCACGTCCGCCCTGCGCCCGAGTATCGGCGACACACCGGGGGCTGGAGAAGACATGTTTCCGATAAAACCGACGACCTGGCTGTCTTTCGCCGCGGATTCCGTTATGCTCATCGCCAGCCGCCGGGCGTTTTCGTCCGTGCCGACGATCAGTATCCGTTTCGGACGAGGTATCCCGGCGTGCTTACGGCGGGCATTTGATATCCTGACCCCGCGTGATGTTGGTACCGGGATCGAGACAGTCGGCGCCATGTGCGATACATTCGTTTGAGGTTCCATATCTTACCCAAGCCTCCCCGCACCCTGTATGTCATTATTACGGCGCCTCTCGCCCAGGTCCGGCAGCGCGTTCATCTGGGCGGGCGTATAGTAGTCGTCCTCGAAGCCCCCGTCATCAACCACTTGGCCCGAAACCCCGTTCACAACAACTCCGAGAGTGTTGGCGCGCGCCTTATTCAAGAGGTTTCGCAGCCGAAGTTCATCGGCGCGCGAGGACTGGTTTGCCTTGATTACCACGATAACCCCGTCGACAACCCTCGACATCGCGACCGCGTCCGCGAATAGCAGCGCGCTCGGAGAATCGAACAGCACAAAGTCGCTTTGGTCCTTAAGCTCCTCAACGACCTGAGAGAAGCGCTGCGATCTAAGGAGCTGCCATGGATTGCTGAACGCCGACCCCGCGGTCATCAGGAGCAGATTCTCCTGCCCCGTGTTCTTCAGCGCGCTCGACAGCGGCGAACGGTCCATTATCACATCGCTGAGGCCGATCATGTTGTCCACTCCGAAGATCTTATGCAGCCTGGGAGCGCGCAAGTCGGCGTCGGCGAGGATTACGCGTTTTCCGGCCTGCGCAAGAGTGATGGCAAGGTTCGTCAGCGTGGCTGTGCCGCCCTGGTTCGGCCTGGCGCTTGCGACGAGAATACACTTCGTATCGGTCCCCTCGAAGCTAAGTAGCAGGTCGGTAGCCAGGAACCGGAACGCTTCGGCCTGGGATGAGTCCGGCTGGCGGACCATAAGCTGTGCGCCGCCTTTTCGGCCCGATCCCGAGCCCAAGCTGGGTATCGCGCCCATGACGGGCAAGTTGACCAGCCTGGCGGCGTCCTCTGTGGTATGAATCGAGTTATCGAGTGTCTCCGAGAGCAGTGCGAAGCCGACTCCGAGGGCCAGCCCCAGGATCAGCGCCCCGATCAATAGCTGCGTTTGGTCGGGCCCTTCGTGAATGGGACCCTGGGCCTTGTCGGCGGGATCGATAATCTGAATCGCGCCTGTATCCGTGGTCAGACTCTCGCCGATCTTGGCCTGGTTAAGGCGCGCGAGGACTGTATTGTAGTTGTCCTGTGCGTTCTTGTATTCGAGCGTACGGCGGCCCAGATCGACGTCGGCGCCCGCATAGCCGGCTAGCTGCCGCTCGCGTTCGCGAACGGTCGCGCCGAGAACACCCACCCTCGACACAAGAGACGCCCGCTCCGCCTGGAGCTTGCGAGTCTCATCGAGAGCGACATCGTAGGCCGGGTTGCGGGTGATCGTTTCTCTGGCCACCATGTTGTCGGAAGTCCGGGCGAGCTCCTGCCGGGCACGCGCGAGCTGGGTTTCAAGATTCACCACCTTCGGATGCTGTAACGTATACCGGCTGTGGAGCATCGAAAGCTCTTTCTCCATGCTCGATATTTGAGTGCGGAGCTGGGCGGCGGCGCTGCCATCGGAGGTCATTTCGGTGAGCTTTCTGGTCTGACCCATCGACGACAACTGCCGCGATTGCACCGCCAGCCTGGCGGAGACTTCCATCAGCCGTGCCTGGGAGGCATCGAGGTCGGTCCTGAGTCCCTTAAGCCCGTCCAGTGAGGCCTGGACCTGGCTCGGAAGCATAGTGATGTTCTTCTTGACCGTGTATTCGCGGAGCCTTCCCTCGGCTTCGTCCATTTGGGCCCGCGCCACACGCACCTGGTCCTCGAGGAATCTGCGATTGTCGACGGCCTCGCGGTGGCTGACATCTTTGTAGAAGTCTCGAAAGCTCTCCGCCACGGCATTCGCCATCACCACGGACATGCCGGGGCTGTTACCTTGCACCTGGAGGCGTATCAGCGTCGTGGGCGTGTGGGCCTGCGTGTCGAGAAGCTGCTCCACTTTGACATTTCGCTGAAGAGCCGCTGGTGACATGCCGATGCCCAGTTCCCTCACCGCACGCGCGCAGACGGCTCGGCTTTGGGCCATCCCCAGCAGCGTGGACATCTGAGCGTCCATTCGGCTTACATCGACGGGCTGGCCGGGGTCGCTGCCGGCCGCCGCGTCACGCAGGACAGCCTGTGACGGCATCATCACTACTGTCGCCTGGTAAAACGTGGGAAGCATCCTGTAGCCGCACATCGCCGCGCCCAAGGTCAAGGCCATGCACAGCAGGATTAGCCACTTTTTTCGACGGATTGCGCGATATATGGTCCAGAACTCCAAGCGTACCACCTCTGGAAAAGGATGCGGAGGTTCCATTAGCGGAAGGGTCGGAAGTCCAACTACCTACCAGCCTCTCCGGGTCACGGATATACTTACCCACGCCCTACATTCGCGAATCCGTTTTGTCGTATTGTTATAATTAAATGGTAGGCTGCTATAACCCCATCCGCAACGCATTATTGTCGGCTGGTGCAGTCAAATATAGAAAGAAACCGCCTGAAGGATTTCCTTCAGGCGGTTTCTCGTAGGATCTATCTCCGCGTCCCGAAAGCTTAACCTCCGGACGGCGGCTGGGGAGCCGGCATTGGGGGCGGAGCATTTGGAGCCGGCTGCTCCGGAGCTCCTGGGCTGGGCGGGGCTCCCGGCATAGGCGCCATAGGCGGGCCACCGGGGCCGACCGCGGGCGCCTCCGACTTGCTCTGCATGAAGAACCAGATACCCGCCGCCAGAGCTATAACCACTACAATGACTATGACTGCTGTTACCGGGCTGATCTCTTTCTTTGCATCAACCATAAAAAACTCACCTCCTTGTGGCTGATCCGTAAAACCACATGATTCATACGCCGGTTCACGGCAATATTCCTCTCAAATAATCCCGTCGAAGCTAACTCGTGGGCCGCGCCATCAGTTTACCCGCCATCTCAAGGAGCTTCACATAATCTATCTTACCTTGCGTTTTCAGCACATGGGCGCGCCGCACGGGCTTGGAATCCACCGAGACCGACTGCACCCTAAAACCATACAGACCATCGCCGCCGCTCTGGCTGTAGATAGCCACGATGCCGGTCTGGGGAAGCGATTGCCAGAAAATCCGGGTCCAGTTGCCGGCCGGCAGGCTCTTGGCATAGAAGCCCGCGACATCGTTTTCGGTGACTTCCGGCTTTGCCACATCCACCTGCAGCAGCTCGATCTGCTTGACGTCTCTCAGTGCCGCGGCCAAATCCTCGGGGTTGATCTTGTCGCCAATCTTCCCCAGCTTGCCCGAGAACATCGGCAGCATGGCCTTGAGCATCGGCAGAATGTCTTCGTTTCCCAGATTGACTTCCATGGTCGCCTCACCGCCGGGGTAGACAGGCAGGTCCATCGCGGGCTTCTCCTCGGCAAACGCCGCGCCGCCCACGATCAATACCACAATCGCGATCAGAGCAATGTGTTTTCTCATCAGTCAGCACCTCTATTATATTACGTAGCATAATACCGGACATGATTGCCGTATTTCAAGGGGACGTGCAAAATTCGGGGCAGCTCGGAAGGGAATTTCATCGCGAAAGCACGAAAGAGCGAAAGCACGAGAGGGGAATGAAAGGGCTTAAGCCCGGGGAACTTGTGTCCGGGGTTCAAACCCCGGACATACGGAGAAGGGGCCGGACGAACGTAGTCCCTTCTGTTCCCTGTTCCCTATTCCCTGTTCCCTATTTCGGGTTTTCGCGTCCTACCCTTCGCACAACTTCCGGTAGATGGAAGTCACCTTTCGGACGTAGTTCTGCGTTTCGCGATAAGGGGGGATGCCACCGTGCTTTTTCACTGCGCCCGGGCCGGCGTTGTACGCGGCGAGCGCGAGCGCTAGGTCATACCAGGTCAGGTCGTTCCACTGGCTCTTGCCGGTGACCCTGTCGAGTATGCTCCTGATATATCTGACGGAGCCATAGATGTTCTGTACGGGATCGTAGGCGTTGTTAACTCCCAAACCCGCCGCCGTGCCCGGCATGAGCTGCCCAAGGCCTTGCGCTCCGCAGTGAGAGGTAGCATTGACCCTAAAGTTCGACTCAGCCAAAATCACCGCGCACACCAGCCTCGGGTCCATCTTGTAGTGAGCGCTGAAACCGAGAATACTACGGGCGATGGTGTCCGCCTGGCCATCGCTTAGCTTGCCGTTGAAATGCTTGATGGCGTTCTTATAGGCTCTTACGAACTGCTCCGTGGTCAATGCTCCCGCCTGGGGCTGTTTACCCCACGAGCCCTTAGGCGCCACTTGAGCCCGCTTAGGCTGGACCGCCCGGACCCTGGCCTTACGTTCCTCCGCTGCTGCCTTCCACGCCTTCTCCAAGCGTTTCAGATCGACATCATAGGTGTATGAGACAAGCCGCAGGTCCGAAAGCGAGTGTACGGAGCCTTCACCCACTTTAACCAGGCACGCAAGCTCAATGCCGGGGTTGTCCTCCGGCAGCGACTGGGCGTTGACAATGAACGACCCGTCCTTGGGCGTGCTGATAATGAGGCTTACCGCGGAGTCTTTCTTGGAGAGCCCTGTAACGGTCCCCCTGATCTCGAACACATTGCCGGTGTATGACGCGGCGCCGTTCTTGAGTGTCTCGATGGGGATCGCGCAGGCGGCAAACTTCTTCCGGAGGCACAGGTATTCCCTGACATCGACATACCCTGAGGCCAGAGCCGCGGATGACACAGCCAACAGGCATGCAATCAATATTATTGACCGCCGGAATCTCAAGATATGTCCTCCGATATCCGTCAGCGAGTGTTCTGAACTCAAGAGCTATAGCTCAGCATACTACAATAGTATACCATACCCCACTGGAGTACCACTACACCATACCGGGCGGCCCAGCCGTAACTTAAGCGCGTGCGAGCGTCGCCTTAAGACCCCGTCATACTCACGGAGGAATTGGACCGCTGAAAAGCTAATGGTACAGATACACGAAACTCCTCTCAAAGACTTCCCGGAGGCCACCAGGTATGGACAAGCCGGCCCTGATTCGGCTGATAGAGGAACGCTACGGACGCAAGCCCCCGACACAGGCCGAATGGCGGCCCGAAGGCATCGCGCGCCACGGGCTCAAGGACGGATTTTCGATAGCCATAATCGGCGGAGGCATCGCGGGACCCGCGTTCGCGATGCGCGTCCTGTCGCTCGCATCGGAACTTGGCATACGGATCAGCGTTACCCTCATCAGCCGCCCAAGCTGCAACTACTGCGGCGGGCTGGTCACCAATCTATCACTTAAGACGATGCGAGAGTTTTATGGTTACGAGCCGGCCACGGACGTCATCCTCAGCAAGGTCGAGGAGGTCATACTGGTCAACCCGCGGGGGAACGCGAAGGTAGCGTTCGAGTCACCACTGGCGTCGGTCTTCCGGACGAGCCGGTTCGGGCAGGTCGGCCTTGACGACAACTTCCGCCAAAGCATACTGGCGGGCCTCCCAAAAAGCGCCGGGGAGATGCTTTCGGTTATGGAACCCGCCGTGGCGACCTCGGTCGAGCTTCCTTCAAAAGGCAGACGCGGCGCGGTGACGTGCATGCGCACCAGCGGAGAAGAGCGAGTGGAGGCGGATCTGATAGTGCTCGCCACGGGCTTGCGAAGCCTGGAATCGAAGCTGGTGGGCTCTTTCCGGCAGGTTTCGGGCTACAAACCACCGAAGGTCATGCCGGCGTGCGTCACCGAGGTGGACCTGTCGAACGGAGGGAGCAGCTCTATTGGCCCGCGTATGCTGATATTGAACGGCATCGTGAAGGGATCCGTGGTCGCGCTGATCCCGAAACAGCACAACTGGATCACCATTGCGGCGCTAAAGAAGGTGCTCACGATGGATGATCTCCACCGTATATTCGACCATCCGGCGGTCAGGGAGTTCGTTCAGATCGGGAACCTGGAGGAAAGCCTCGTGTGCAACAAGGTATGCAGGTCGGGCGTTTTCACGGCCCCGGCGCGTAACTTCTACGGCGACGGCTGGGTGGTGCTGGGTGACCTGACAGGCTGCGGGCGCGTGCTGAAGGACGGTTACTTCGCCGCATTCCTGGGCGCGGAACTGGCAGCCCATACGGCCGTGTTCCACGGATGCTCGCGCGAGGCGTTCGCCCGGCACTATCACGCCGGGATGAAACGCTTCGAACCGGATAACAGGGTCGGCATGAAGCTCTTTATGCTGAACACCCTCCTGGCCAAGTCGGACTGCTATAACCGCATGATTACCGATGCGATGCTCGCGGAGGGCAAGCAAGGCTACGGCGGGCTGGCTCACGCGGCGTTCCGCGCGCTCTCCACCGGAGAACTGCCGTACAGCCTGATCGCGCTGCTCTTCTTCTCCGGCCTGGGTTCGTGGATGCTCAAGCACCCTCTCCGGGCGACGTGCAGGACTTAGCAGTGTGTCGAGCGCTTGGGGTTATCGCGTTGTCCTCGAAAGGGGATCACTCACGACACAGCTCCCACGATATCGCTAACATCTTTGACGTTGGTGGCCTTGAGGTATTCCTCGATGCCGTCGATTATCTCGATGGCCGCCATGGGGTTCACGAAGTTCGCCGTGCCGACCGATATCGCGTCCGCGCCGGCGAGCATGAACTCGACCGCGTCCATGGCGTTCATGATACCTCCGCCGCCGATGATCGGGATATCGACGGCCTGCGCGACCTGGTAGACCATCCGCAGCGCGATCGGCTTGATCGCGGGGCCGGAGAGCCCGCCGGTGATGTTCGCCAGGCGGAACTTGCGTTTCCACGGGTCGATTGCAGTCCCTAGCAGCGTGTTGATCAGCGAGAGCGCATCGCTGCCTGCATCAATCGCCGCCTGTGCGATGGCCGCGACGTCCGACACGTTCGGAGAGAGCTTAGTTATGACCGTCAGGCTCGTCTGCTCACGAACGGCTTCCACGACCTTGGCCGTGCCCTGGGGAGTTGTGCCGAATACCATGCAGCCCTCTTTCACGTTCGGGCAGGATATGTTGATCTCAAGGCCCGCGACGCCCTCGGTCTGGTCCAGCACGCGCGCGACCTGAGCATATTCCTCCACCGTGTGCCCGACGATGTTGACGATCACCGGCACGTCGAAGTCGCGAAGAAATGTAAGTTTTTCGTTGACGCACACCTCCAGGCCGTCGTTCTGCAGGCCGATGGCGTTGAGCATCCCCGATGGGGTCTCGCAGGTGCGGGGGTAGTCATTGCCGGGCCACGGCTCAAGCGAAGTGCCCTTCACGATGATCGCGCCGAGGCGGCCCAGATCATAGAAATCCGACATCTCCAGGCCGAAGCCGAACGTGCCCGAGGCGACCGTGACGGGGTTCTTCATTTCGATGCGGCCAATCTTCACGCCGAGGTTGGGCACATTCATTCCCATATCACGTCCTCCGCGTTGAATACGGGGCCGTCCGCACAGACACGCTCACGGTGCCAGTCGCGGCCCGATTTATCACCCGTCATCGCGCCCCGGATCTTCTGAACGCAGCCCATGCACACGCCAATCCCGCAGGCCATATTGTTCTCCAGTGACAACTGGCAGCTCGCCACCCCGGCCTCACGTGCAATGCGGGCGACTTCCTTCATCATGGGGTGCGGACCGCAAGAGTAAATACGAATTTGGGAGCACGGCACGGGAGGGCGAGGCTCCCGCCGAGCCGGCTCACCAGGAGGTTCGCCCTCCCCGCTCTCCACTAAATAGCGTTCCAATAACTGCGTCACGACGCCGTGGAAGCCGTAGGTGCCGTCGTCCGTCGATATGCCGACCTCGACGCCGTGGGCCCTGAACTCGGCCTCACACAGGACGGCGTTCTTGCTCCGGCCGCCGGTGAGGACACGAACGTTATCGCAGCCCCACTTCGCGCAGAGGGCATCGCACAGAAAGTGCAGCGGAGCGGCCCCACAACCACCGGCGACCACTATGTGCTGGGCGTCCGGCGAGTCGCCCAGATCGAACGGCCTCCCGAGCGGTCCGACCACGCTCACCTTGTCGCCGGGCCGGAGCTTGTTCAGCAGCGCGGTCCCTCGCCCCACCATCACGTAGAGCAGGGAGTAGACCCCCTGATCGGGGTAGACCGCATGCACCGAAAATGGCCTGCGCAGGAGCGGGTCTGTCGTCTGAGCTACATGGACATTGAGGAACTGCCCGGCTCGTGAGTCGCGGGCGATTTCAGGCCCCGTGAGAATCGCCCGGACCACCCCCGGCGCCACCTCCTTCTGCTCGATTATTTCGCTTTCGAAGATACCCTTCATAACACGATCTCCCAAATCCAAGGCTTAGGACGCTGACAGCAGGCTGAATCATTAATCACGAAAAGACGAAAGATACGAAAACGCGAAAGGGAAGGGACGAGCTTAAGCCCGGAGAACTTGTGTCCGGGGTTCAAACCCCGGACGAACGGCCCAGCAGCCCTCGCGCCTTCTCGATCTGCCGTTTGACCTCCGAGAGGGCCGTGCCGCCGGTTGCTTTGCGGGCGGACACGCTGGCCTCGACCGTGAGCGCCGAGGCGACGTCGTCCGATGCGTCGGGAGCGAAGCGTTTGATCTCCTCGACGGTGAGGTCGGAAAGCTCCTTGTCTTGCTCGACGCAGTAGGCGACAAGCGAACCGACCTGCTCGTGCGCGGTCCTGAACGGGACACCCTTCCGGACGAGGTGGTCGGCGAGGTCGGTGGCGGTGGAGTAGGCCTCACCGGCGGCCTTATACATCCGCTCGGCATTGAACTTCGCCGTTTCGAGCATCAGCGCGAAAACCTCAAGCGACATCTGAACCGTGTCCACGGCGTCGAAGAGCGGCTCCTTATCTTCTTGGAGATCCCGATTGTAAGCGAGCGGGAGGCCTTTTTGGAGCGTCAGAAGCGCCATCAGATCGCCGATCACTCGGGCGCTCTTGCCCCGCACAAGCTCGGCCACGTCGGGATTCTTCTTCTGGGGCATGATCGACGAGCCGGTCGTGACGGAATCATCCAGCTCAACGAACTTGAACTCCGACGTGTTCCAGATAATCAGCTCCTCGGCGAAGCGCGAGAGATGCACCATCAGGATTGATGCCGCCGAAAGGAACTCCGCGACGAAGTCCCTATCAGCAACTGAATCCATGCTGTTATCCGATACGGCAGCGAAGCCAAGCTGCTCGGCCACGAAGTCTCGATCGATCGGGAACGTGGTCCCCGCGAGCGCCCCGGAGCCGAGCGGGAGCACATCGAGCCGCTTTAGGCAGTCGAGCGTGCGGCCCTTGTCCCGTTCGAGCATCCAGAAATACGCCATCAGGTGATGGCCAAGCAGAACAGGCTGGGCGTGCTGGAGGTGGGTGTAGCCTGGCATTATCACTTCGGCGTTCTTCTCCGCCTGGTCAACGGCGACTCTCTGCAGTTCCTCGACCAGCCCGGCGGTCCGTGCGATTTCGGACTTGAGAAAGAGACGGATGTCGGTGGCGACCTGGTCGTTCCGGCTTCGAGCGGTGTGGAGCTTGCCTGCGGGCTCACCGATCTTCTCGAACAGGAGCTTTTCCACGTTCATATGCACGTCTTCCGCGCTCGGATCGAACTCGATCTTACCCGCAAGCGCATCGTCCAATATCGACTCCAGCCCGCTGACGATTTTCTTCGCATCGGCCTCAGGGATAATCCCGCACTTGCCAAGCATCTTGGCGTGCGCTATGCTGCCCAGGATGTCGTGCTCGATCAGCCGCGAGTCGAACGATATCGACTCCGTGAACACCTCCACGGCCTTATCCGTCGATTTTGAGAATCTACCGCCCCAGAGTTTTTTTGACAAAATTAGTGCTCCTGATGTGCTTGTTGCGCCCGCCGCCGGACGGCGAACCTGTATGCCGCGCAAACTCCTATAGATAACAGAAAGTTGAAAAGAATTACGATCGGCAAGTACATCAGCGCGAGCCCTGGTCCAAAGTACCGGACATACTTGATCGCTGTGAACGTGGACGAGTCAGCATCGTACCAGCCAATATTCACTATGTCATCGTCGCGCGTGCCTTCGACCTTTAGCCTCTGCTTGCCATTCGACAGTTCCGTAACTGAGAATCGTCCCACGCCGAGGCTCGAATGGTAGCTGTATTTCTTGAGTTGCTCATTGAATCCGCCAGCCTGGCTCAAGGGAACCTTGAACGAGTGGTCCGGGTGGTTATTCAAGTAACTAGCCAGGCTCTCATGGAAGACAATTGCCGCCCGGTAGCGCTTGTCAGACTTCGGACGTGACAGCACAAGTATGGGAAACATGGACGGAATGTCCTTGCCGACTGCCAGCGTCCTCGCGCGCTCCTCTAACTTGATCGCCAATCCCGTGAGAGGAACCACATCAAGCACAGACAATATGAAGAATACCACGAAGACTACAAAACAGCCTCTGACGCAGCTCTGTGTGCGATGGGGAGTGTGGTCGTCAGTCAATCTCATCCTCCATTATCGTTTCTCTCTTCTTCATAAGTACGTGCCCAAACCATTCCCTTTTCGTGTTTTCGTCCTTTCGGGCTTTCGTGGTGAAATTCCCTTCTGGGCTGTCCGTTCTCAGCTTCCCTTCACCGTCCTATACATCCTCGCCTGCATCCCATGCACCTTGACGATCCCCACGGCCTCGCTCTGGTCGAAGGTCTTGGAGTCGAACGATGCCAGGTCCTCGTTGTAGAGCGCGTATTTGCTCGCTCGGCCTGTTACCTGCGCGCTGCCCTTGAAGAGGCGCATCGTGACCGTGCCTGTCACGCGCGGCTGGATGGCGTTGACGAAGGCCTCCAGGTCGTCCTTGAACGGGTCGAACCACAAGCCGGCGTAGGCCAGCTCGCCCCACTTCTGATCGACCATCGCCTTGAATGCGCGCTCCTCCTTGGTGCAGACCAATGCTTCCAAAGCCTGGTGAGCCGGGATGAGGAGCTTCGCGGCGGGGCACTCGTAGTTCTCGCGGACCTTGAGGCCCATGATCCGGTCCTCCATAATGTCCACGCGGCCCACACCGTTATCGCCCGCGATCTCGTGCGCCTTGAGAATGATATCGAGCGGCTTCATACGCACGCCGTCAATCGCCACCGGCACGCCGTTTGCGAACTCGATTGTGACCTCGGTGGGGATGTCCTTCGCGTCGGCGAAGCTCTTGGTCCAGTGGAAAATCTCCTCCGGCGGAGCGTAGTTCGGCTCTTCGAGCCTGCCGCCTTCAATACTCCGTCCCCAGAGGTTCTCATCTATCGACCATATCTTGTCCTTGCTCTGGCCGATAGGGATGCCCTTCTTCTCGGCGTATTCGATCTCCCACGTGCGGGTCATCGTGTGTTCGCGCATGGGGGCGATGATGGGGGTGTCCGGCATGAACGCCCGCATCACGAACTCGAACCGGAACTGGTCGTTACCCTTGCCGGTGCAGCCGTGGCAAAACGCATCAGCCCCGACCTTCTTCGCGATCTCTACCGCCTTTATGGCGATCAGCGGCCTGGCGATGGACGTGCTGATCGGGTAGCCCTGGTAGTCGCCGTTGGCCTTGATCGCGGGGAAGATGTAGTCAGTGACGAACTCCTCCCGCGCGTCGATTGAATAGTGCTCGGTCCCAAGCATCTTCGCCTTATCCTCGGCCTGCTTGAGCTCACCCGCAGGCAGGCCGACATCGACCGTGACCGTGACCACGTGGTCAAAGCCGTAGTCTTCCTTCATCATTGGGATACATACGGAGGTATCGAGACCTCCGGAATAAACTAGTAGGACTGTTTTAGGCATGTGTCTCCTCCAATTACTTGCGCGTTCAGAACCGCTGAGTCGCTGAATGCAGTGAAAACGCTGGAGGCCAGTGTTTCAGCGCATTTCTAGAATTCTGCGACTCAGCGATTCAAAAACGCATTAACTCTCAGCTACCCCGCAAGCAGCACCATCACCGACTTCTGCACGTGCAGCCGGTTCTCCGCCTCATCGAAAACGACGCTTTGCGGCGAGTCGATCACCTCGTCGGTGACCTCTGAGCCGCGGTGCGCGGGGAGACAGTGCAAGAAGATCGCATCAGGTTTCGCTTGCATCATCAGGTCAGTATTCACTTGATAAGGCGCGAAGACCTTCTCGCGGTCGGCGGCCTCGCTCTCCTGGCCCATGCTGGCCCAGACATCGGTGTAGACCACGTCCGCGTTGTGGACGGCATCCACGGGGTCATGGCATATCTCGATTTTCGCGTGGGTCTCCTTGGCAAATGCCTTCGCCTGCTCGGTCACCTTCGGGTCAGGCTCATAGCCTTGCGGGCAGCCGATGGCAAAATGCGTCCCGAGCTTGGCAGCGAGCAGCATAAGCGAGTGGGCGACGTTGTTGCCGTCGCCGACGAAGGCTACTTTCAGCCCCTCGAACTTGCCCTTGTGCTCGAAGATCGTATAGAAATCCGCGAGCGCCTGGCAGGGATGCTCAAGGTCGGAAAGGCCGTTTATCACCGGCACTCCCGCGTGCTTGCCCAGCCCGACCACGGCGTCGTGCGCAAAGACCCGCGCCATTATAATGTCCGACATCCGGCCCAGCGTGCGCGCAATATCCGCAACGCTTTCGCGCTTACCGAGGCTGATGTCCGACGGCCCAAGATATATCCCGTGCCCGCCGAGCTGGAATATGCCGGTCTCGAAGGAGACGCGCGTGCGCAGCGAAGGCTTTTCGAATATCATCGCCACGGTCTTGCCCTCGAGTATCTTGCGCTGCTGCTGGGGCCAGACTATGCCGTTCTTAAGCAGGCGCGTCTCGTCGAATATCGCGTTGATCTGGGCCTTACTCAGGTCGGCAATCGAAAGCAGATTGCTGCCCGAAAGGCCAGCCGAGTTGATCCGGTCGATGGACCGTCCCGCGCAGTAGTCGCCGCCGGCATCGATATTGCCCGAGTGGACCTGCGCCACCATCTCCTTGGTCTTGGGATATGTGACCCCCAGGTCGCCGAGAATACGTGCCGCCAGGCCGTCCTTTTCGCGGATCAGCGCGAGCAGCAGGTGCTCGGTGCCGATGTATTTGTTGCGCAGGTCACGCGATTCCTCGTATGCAAGGTCGATCACCCGCTTCGCCCTGGGGGTGAGCTGCATATCGCCCTCGAGCTTGCCCTGGATGAGATGCACGTGCTTGTCGATCTCACTCCTGACGGCCTCGCGCGAGACCCCCATCAGGCCCAGCACACGCACCGCCAGGCTGTCCTGATCATACACCAGCCCCAGCAGCAGATGCTCGGTGGCCACATGGCTCTCGCCGAGCTTGCACGCCTCTTCCTGGGCATGGAATACCACTTTTCTCGCTCGTTCAGTAAATCGCTTCCACATAACTACCTCCGGGAGAGTTGCGAGTTTGCGTGTTGCGAGTTTCGGGTTTGGTAATGCACCATTCCTTCAACTCGTAACCCGCAACCCGAAAACTAAGAACTTAGAACGTCCATCGCCCTGTCCACCAATGCCTTCGTAATGATAAGCGGTGGGACAAAGCGCAATATGTTCTCACCTATGGCATTGACGATCAGACCGTTCGCCAGTGCCTTGGAAGCCATGTCCTTCGCCTTCGGTTTGGCGAACTCGGCGGCGATCATCAGACCAAGACCTCGAACTTCCTTGATGTCGTCAAGCTCGGCCAATCGCTGCCTGAAGTAGGCCCCGACCTCGGCGGCGTTTGCGACCCATCCGCCCTCGGATATCTCAGTCACCGCCGCGATTGCAGCCGCGCATGCGAGCGGATTGCCGCCGAATGTGGCCGCATGGTCACCCGGCTCGAATACGTCCGCATACTTGCCACGCGCGAGGCAGGCCCCGATTGGGAACCCCCCGCCGAGGGTCTTTGCAAGGGTCATAATGTCCGGAACAACATCGAAGTTCTGATAGCCGAACAGCTTGCCCGTCCGCCCGAGGCCGGTCTGGACCTCGTCGAATATGAGCGCCGCGTTGAACTTGTCGCACAGCTCGCGGGCGGTCCGCAGGAAGTCATTAGTCGCCGGGTGGACGCCGCTCTCGCCCTGCACCGGCTCCATCATAACCGCGCAGGTGTTCTCGCTAACGACGGCCTTGAGGGCTTCCACATCATTATACGGAATATAGCTGAACCCCGGAACCAGCGGGGTGAACGATTTCTGATACTTCGGCTGGCCGGTGGCGGTGATGGCGGCGAGCGTCCGGCCATGGAACGACTGCTCGGCGGTGACGATGCCGGTCTTCTCGGAATTACCGGTGAGCTTGGCGGCTTTCTTGGCGATCTTCATCGCGGCCTCGTTCGCCTCCGCGCCGGAGTTGCAGAAAAACGCCTTACCCATCCCCGAGAGCTCGACAAGGAGTTTTGCCAATAGCGGCTGAGGGACCGTATGATACAAATTGCTCGTGTGCATCAACGTTCCGGCCTGCTTGCATATCGCCTCGACGACCTTCGGGTGGCAGTGCCCCAGACCGTTCACGGCGATCCCCGCGACCAGGTCCAGATACTCCTTGCCGTCGGCGTCGTAGACCATGCACCCCTCACCCCTCACGAACACGACCGGCAGCCGGCCGTAGGTGTGCATTACATATTGATTATCAAGCGCCATGGTGGTGGCGGTGATCATTGTTTCCGCTGTTACCATTTTGACCTCTTTCTTCAATCGCTATTTCCAAGCGACCCACACCATCTCATCGCTCTGAGCGGTGAACTCAGACTTGTCGAAGTCGCCATAAAGCTTCCACCGCGCGAACCCGGCCAGCCGCAGGAGCAGCTTGAACTCCTCCATGTAGATCCACCTGATCCCCATCTCAGTCAAGTGCTCCGAACCACGGACATCAAACCGCCAGGTCACGTGCCGGACCTGGTTGGCAAGGTCGCTGACTTCCTTAAATGACAGATCGATCCTGCCGCCGTCAGAAGGATCAACGTACGTTCCCTGCGACGTGAACTCTTCTGGCTCTGTCGTGCTGTTCGCGAGCGACCGCAGACTCGGATTGAAGAAGTTCAGGGCAAGCTTGCCTCCATCTGCCAGGTGATCTCGTACATTCCTGAGACAGGCGATTTGTCTTTCCTGCTCTATCAGGTGCAGGAACGACCGCGCCGGGATGAATACTGCATCGAACCGCACATCGTAGTGGAAATCTACCATATCCATCTGCTGGACGCGGTTTTCGATATCCGGAATGCCCTCGGCCTGAGCCTTTGAAAGGAGCGTGCCCAGCATATCACCAGATATGTCGAAGCCATGCGCGTCGATACCTCTTCTCAGCATCGGCAGCAGGATCATCCCGGTGCCGCAAGCTACCTCCAACACCGGCCCCTGGCAGTCTCGCGCCTGAGCTAGATAGAACTCCAGTTCCTTCTCGTGACGCCCGTGGTTGAACTGGTCGTATATCAAAGCCCAGTACTTGCCACAATAGTCCATACACTCTGCCTCAACGCTTTGTCTGCTCATAAGCCTTCTCGAACTCCGCGCGCAGTATTCCCGCCTGGGTGCAGATCGTCCTCAGCGTAGACGACTTTATCCTCGGATGGTTGGGCATTGTCAATGGCGTTCGGGTACCGTCCGCATTGTCCCGCACCATTGAGATATGCTCCCGCTCGCGCACGACACGAAACCCAAGTGATTCCAGCGTCTTGACCACTTTTCCCTTGGGAACGTCAACAGGGAACTTGGGTGTCATGCCGCTACCGATGTTTCGGCCACGAAGACTTCCAATACGGGTGAATCCGTATCCAGCGCTTCGCCCCCAAACGTCTCCAAGTGAAAGGCGATTGCGGACTTCACATCGGCCAAGACCTCCTCATACGAGTCGCCTTCGCCCACCACGACACCTTTCATCCCAATCGGATATGCAACGTAGCCATCCGAGTGCTTCTCCACAACGACCTTAAAATGTCTCATAGCGTCCTCCAAGCAAAGCGGCGGATCACGCCGCAGTCCAAAGCGCGGGGTCACCGCGCACTCCGAAAGGGTTACGGCACTATCATCGTCCCGATCCCCGTGTCCGTGAATATCTCCATCAGAAGCGAGTGCGGCATGGTGCCGTCGATTATGTGGGTGCGCTCGACGGCGCCGGCGAGCGCCGTGATGCAGGCCTCCACTTTCGGAATCATGCCCTTGTCTATCTGCTTCGTCTGGATCATCTTCTTGGCGTCTTTCACGCGAAGCTCGGAGATAAGGGTCGATTTATCATCGAAATCCGAGTAGATGCCCGGCACATCGGTCATCATCATCAGTTTGGTCGCGTCGACTTCGGCGGCGATCTCACCGGCTATGTGGTCGGCGTTCACGTTGAAGCTCTCGCCGTTCGGGCCTATCGCGACCGACGACACGACGGGTATATAACCGTGCTCCAGAAGGTCCGTTAGAATCCTTGGGTTGATGCGCGCGACCTGGCCTACGAAGCCGAGGTCCACCTCACCGTTGGCCTTCTCGGCGACTATCAGGTTCGCGTCCTTGCCCGACAGACCAACCGCCTTCGCGCCCATACCGTTGATGATCGAGACGATGCCCTTGTTGGTCTTGCCCGCGAGAACCATCTCGACTATCTCCATGGTCTCGGCGTCGGTGACCCTGCGGCCGTCGACGAACTCCGGCTCCTTGCCCAGCTTCTTCATAACGGCGCTGATCTCCGGCCCGCCGCCGTGAACGAGTATCGGTTTCATGCCGACATAATGCATCAGCACCACGTCCCGCAGGACGCTCGACTTCAGATCATCGTCTATCATAGCGTTGCCGCCGTATTTGATCACGATGATCTTGCCCGCATATCGCTGGATATAGGGCAGCGCCTGGACGAGTATGTTGGCTTCTTCGCTTGTATAGTTCATAGTGGTCCCTCAGCACGTTTCGGGAATGAATTCCCGAAACACCTTCCGATGCCCTTCAAATAATAAAAGCCGCGGATAGTATACCGCGGCTTGAAATGCTGTGCGATCAATAATTGCTAAAGCAGACGCATCATTTCCGGCCACGGCGTTGATATGTGGGGCGTACGCGCGCGAGCGCCCGAGCGTCTGGCGCGGGTCTCGATGAGGCCGTTATAGGAATGTATGTAGCTCGTCTGTCCGCTCATTATCGTATTACCAATTATGGCAATTTTAGGTGATTGTAGCAGGTAGGTAGGGGGATTGTCAATAGTTCTATCCGATCAGTTTCAGTAATGTCTGCGCTTACGGCAGCGATATTCCTCTTCCTCAAGCCTGAGTTCTTCTTCCCATACTCCGCGAAACGCGTCTTTGTCGATTTTCGCTCCTCGAAACGCAGCCTTGAACACAGCCATCGACCTCCTAAGCTCTCTTCCCAATCGGCTCCGAAGCGTGGCAATCCAAATCCAGTCCGGCCAACTCTCCGCGCTGGTAGGCGAAGTAGGCAGCCGAGGCGACCATGGCGGCGTTATCGGTGCATAATATCGGCGGCGGCGCGCCCACGGCGATGCCGAGTTCGGCTCCTCGTGCTTTCATTGCCGACTGCAACCCGCTGTTCGCCGCCACACCCCCTGCCATAAGCACGCGTCCTACGCCCTTCTCGCGCGCGGCGCGGAATGCATGGTCCACGAGCACATCGATCACCGCCTGCTGGAAGCTGGCCGCGAGCTCCGGAAGCGCAACTCGCCCCTCGGCGCCCTCGACGTATCGAATAACCGCCGTCTTCAGGCCACTGAAGCTGAAATCGAGCGTGTCACCGACCTTCGCCCTCGGGAACGCCACCGCTCGGGGATTGCCGTCCTTAGCGAGCTTGTCGATGATAGGGCCGCCGGGATAGCCCAGGCCCATTGCCCGCGCGCACTTATCGAACGCCTCGCCCGCCGCATCGTCGCGCGTTCGGGCCAGGATCTCATATTTGCCATGGTCCGTCATATAGATCAGGTCGCTGTGCCCGCCGCTAACAACAAGGCAAACCACCGGAAACTCGATATCGCTCGAAACCAGCCAGTTGGCATATATGTGGGCCTCCAAGTGGTGTACCGGGACCAATGGGAGGTTCGCCGCATAGGCGATTGTCTTGCCCGCCGCCACGCCGACTATCAGCGCGCCGATCAGGCCGGGGCGGTTGATCACGCTTATTACGTCGATGTTGGTGAGCGCGCTGCCGGCATCATCCAGGGCCTTCTGGACGGTCGGAAGAATAAGCTCGACGTGCCGCCGGGAGGCGACCTCCGGCACCACGCCGCCGAACTGGCTGTGGAGATCGGTCTGGGACGCGATTACGTTGGAGAGGATTGTGACGCCGCCCTCGACCACTGCCGCGCTGGTCTCATCGCAGCTTGTCTCGATGCCAAGTATCTTCACGCGACGCCTTCCGAGGATTCCTGCCTCATCTCTTCGGCCAGACGCTGCTTAAGCGCGCGATAATGTGCCTTGAACGTGGAAGTGATCATGCTGTCGACCCACATCACGACCGCGTTCTCGTGGTTGTCCGTATAATAGCCCCGGCGAATCGCGGCGGGAGTGAAACCATACTTGCGATAGAGGCTCTGGGCGGCCTGGTTGCTCTGCCGCACCTCGAGTGTGGCACGCCGCGCATGCCGCCGTATGGCCTCGTCCAGCAGAGCAATCAATAGCTGTTCTCCGATCCCTGCGCCGCGAAAGTCCTTAGCGACCCCCAGAGTGGTGATGTGCGCCTCATCCATTATAATCCACATACCCGCATAGCCGACAACCAGCGAATCGACTGAAGCCACGATATAATATGCCGAGCGGTTGGAGGTCTCGGTGAGGTAGGCGCTCTCGTGCCAAGGCGTCGGGAAGCACTCCCGCTCGATCTCCATCACCCTCGGCACATCCTCGCGCCGCATGTCCCTAATATCCACCAGCACAGGCACTACAAAATCCACCCTAGACACCAGCGAGTTTTCCCGTAGTCTAGCACGGGGAAACGTGGAGTGTCAATGAAGGGAAATGAAGATGTACTTGCCGAGCGATTATGTCCCCCTTAACTGCCGAGCGATAATGTCCCCATGGGAAATGGGGTCATTAGTATTAGCCAGAGGGATATTCATCGTTACCACGTATTGCGCATGGTGTTGGATGGCAAGCTGACTCTTATGGAGGCTGCTCGCAGTTTGGGTGTAAGCTATCGGCATGCAAAGAGGCTGAAGAACGATGCTCGGG
>JAMCYN010000116.1 GCA_023474015.1 Armatimonadota bacterium | reverse complement strand
ACAAAGCCGTCAACAGTATCATTGACAACGCACGGTTCCGAGCCGCCGCTTGAAAACGGCTCAAATCGTAACTTGACTCAGTTGTAAAGATCTTCGCTTATGAAGCGAAGCTAGTACCCCAGTTTCTTCTGCACCTCGGCAATGGACTCTTCGATTATATCCATAGCCTTCATAGCGACTTCGTTGGGCATTATGATCGGAGGACTCATCCTAAGAATGTGCCCAGCGGGAATCCACGCAAGACCCTTGCGGAACGCTGTCTGATAAACCAGCTTGCCCGCCTCATCGAATGGTTCCTTGGTAGCCTTGTCCTTGACCAGCTCAACCCCCATCAGACAGCCCTTCACACGGCAGTCACCGACGATAGCATACTTCTTGGGCCAATCGGCCATCTTGGCTCTGAAGAGGTCCTCGAGCTCCTTCGCGTGCTCCAGCAGTCCTTCTTCTTCTATCACTTCGATGGATGCGAGGGCCGCCGCGCATGCCATGGGGTTTCCGCCATAGCTGGTCGACGCGCTTATCTTGTCGACTGCGTCGGCATACTCCTCACGAACAACCATCGCGGTTACAGGGAAGCCGTTGCCGAAGCCTTTGCCCAATGTAACGACGTCCGGCACCACATCCCAATGCTCCATGCAAAGGTACTTGCCCGTCCGGCCCATGCTGGTCAACACCTCATCGGCCATCAGCAGGATTCCCCGCTCCTTGCAGAACTTAGAAAGCTTCGGGAAGAAATCGTCAGGTGGCATAATCGATCCGCCCCAACCCTGGATTGGCTCCAGGACAAACGCCGCAACCTGGTTTGTTGTGCCGTTGTCGATGAAAGATGCGTAGAACTCAAGGTACTTTTCGGTGTCGAGTGAGCCGTCTTCTCTGATCCACCACGGCCTATAAGTGTCGGGCCTGGGGACCATATAAAACCCCTGTGCCCTGCCAAAACCCGATAGCTTGGTCATGTTCGCAAGGCTCATGGAATGACCGGATTTGCCGTGGAAGTCCCTGAAGCAGCTTATGAACTCATAATTTCCAGTAACAGCTCGGCAGGTGCGCAGGCCGGCTTCGACGGCCGTTGTGCCTGAGTCATAGAGTTGAATGCCCTTCAAGTCTCCCGGCAGAACCTCGACCATCTTCTCAAGAAGCTTGACCTTTATTGGCGTGGTAAAGTCATGGGCGTTCATTAAGGTATTGGCGGCCTTTGCCACGGCCTCGGAGACCTTGGGGTGGCAATGGCCGAGGGTGGTGACATAGATTCCTGAGGAGAAGTCGATGTATTGGTTGCCGTCGACGTCCTCCAAAGTGCAGCCCAGGCCCTTCTCGAAGACCACCGGGAACAGCTTGACTTGTCCTGAAAGGCCTCGGATATAGTTGCTGGCCTTTGTGTGCATCTGCTTGCTCATCGGGCCAGGAATCTCGCTGGTCACCAGGTTTGGCCAGTTGTTCAAATCGATTTGATAGGGCGCGGGGTCATACTGCCCCATCTTGAGTGGTTTGCCGGTCTCTACCGCCATAATAACTCCTCCTCAGATCGGCACATGCCGCAAATGTGCGTTTGTGTGATCCGTAACAACATCTCTGTTAAGTATGATAACCCACCATTGAATACCTGTCAAGCCTCATGACCGTCTTTTACTAACAGACTTGACACCGCAGCAGACTGTGAGTTATTATCTATGTTAGATATTAACACAAGAGGGTGACATGGATACACGCAAAACAGCAATCTTGGAACTCTTGGAGCAAACCCGACAGGTCAGCATCCGAGAACTGGCGTCCCGATTCGCCGTCTCGGAGATGACCATTCGCCGGGATCTTAATGAATTAGAGGATCAGGGGCTGGCTCTGCGCATACATGGCGGAGCGGTCCCGACCGGAAGGCTGAGATTCTTGCAGATGGGCCTGCCGAACTACCAGGCCGCAGAGAGCAAGTCAGCAATTGGCAAACTTGCCTCGAGCCTGGTGAGTCCGGGGCAGACCGTGATGATTGATACCGGAACGACTGCCCTGGAAGTGGCTCGTCATCTGTCCCAGGATGCCGATATCACAGTCGCGACCACATCGCTTTGTGTCGCACAGGACCTGTATGATTCGCCGATTAAAGTCCTGCTTCTTGGGGGATTCATACGCGATGAGTTCCCAAGCGTATATGGGCCGATGACGGAAAAGCTGCTCCACGATATACGCGTGGATATTCTCTTCATTGGATGTGATGGAGCAGACAGCCGCACGGGGTTCTACTCGAATGACCTGCACATCTCCAGCCTGGAGCAGGAGATGATCCGCATTGCCGATAAGGTAGTGGTGGTCACCGAGAGCAGCAAGTTCGGCCGCCGGGCGTTCGCGCGCTACGCAACACCGGAACAGGTAGATATCCTGGTAACGGATGCACTCATCGATCCGACAGACAGGCAGGCCCTCGAAGAGCATGGGGTCAATGTGATGATTGCTTAGAAAGGCCAGAGCGACATGACCCTCGAAGAGATCGCCGACAAAGTGGAACTCCTGGGCGAAAGCATTGATCACATCTTCAGAATACTCGGCGACGTGGATGTTCCAGGGAGTCATCCCGCAGACTTTGAGGATTTGGGGCACCGTTTGACTCAAGCAACGCAGATCGTCTGGGATTGTCAGAGCGTGCTGTATGCAGCATCCAAAAAGAAGAAACGACTACTCTCCGGCGTTGCGGAAGGCCAGCCACACCATCATTATGGTCCAACTGAGTTCGATCAAGCTAGACACGATTTCCGCGAACTGGGACGCGAACTCAGCCATTTATCTGACTTCAACGATAGCAGTGAAGCGCACCTCGCCAACAAGCCTGCATTCCTGCTGATCGGTGATGCTGGCACAGGCAAGACCCACTTGTTCTGTGATATAGCAGAGACACTCGAGTCAAATCCGGTATCCTCAGCGGGTTTATGAACAGCAAGGGGTTCTTCGAGATTGACGCCTGGAATATGCTGGACTGGGCACCGATGGACACTCCTAACAGCTGCGTGGTGACGCATCAGAACATGTGGCTTGTGGAGGCTCTGCGACGTAGCGCAACTATGGCCGAATTGCTCGGCAAGAACGACGACGCATCGACCTATCGGCAGCGTGCCGATGCCCTGAAAGAGGCCATTAACCTGCATCTTTGGGACGAGGACCAGCAGGGCTACGTCGATTGTATTCACAAGGATGGCACTTCGAGCCCGACATTTAGCCAGCAAACCCAGACCGTGGCCTATCTGTGTGACATTGTCCCCGATCGCAAGTGCGGCCTACTTGAGAAGTATCTCGCTCAAGTGCCCGATAGCTGGGTGAATGTCGGTAGTCCGTTTATGATGGCCTTTACCATAGAGGCTTTAGCCAAGACTGGCAACACGCAGACGATTCTTGACCTTATCCGACTAAGTTTCTGCCTGATTTCCCCGGGTAGCTGCAGGTCGACGGCTGGCATGCTTACGAAGATGTAAAGACGGCAACGCTCATCGGCTGCTGGGGGCATGTGCGGCCAATGCAGAAATCATTCGTACTCGACCAGGCGTTCATAACGTGAATCGCGCTCATTCCAGTCGCGGTGTCGAAACTGTGCCTCAAGGTCTTGCCGTCAAAGGCAATCATGTCACCACCAACGGCCTCGCTGATCGCCTGGGTCCAGTCGATGAAGCAACTCCTGAACTCATCCGAGTTAATCAGCGAGAATACCCTGCCGAATGTATCGTGACTCGGAATGCCGTATTTCAGGTCAAGGCGCTCACTGAGCCAGTCCATCTTCGCCTTGCCGAAGTCGGCCATGTCCACAAAACTCGTCGCGCCGCAAATCACAGCGCACACTGCAATAAAGAGAATCTCCATCAGCTCATGACGCTTCTGTCTATCCAGACGCGGGTCGGGCAAATCACAGAAATAGTCAGCAAAGCTCGTCGAATGCACGGTATCCTGTGGGTTGCATGTATAGTGGCCGTCTACCTCAAATTCGCAAACCCAAGTTAACACTGTAATGGTTTAACATGACCTTAAAATGGGTATTCCTCGACATTCCGTACGGGTTAGGAGGCTGAGTAATGGGTGCTGTCAAGATTCTCGCATTACTATCTGCTGTATTCTTCAGCACAATCACGCCCAGTGCATGGGGGGCGGATGGTGACAAATTGTGGCCCAGCGGACTCAACGCGGGCGGCGACGCAATGGCGAGTGACCTGAACGGAGGCGCGATCACGGTTCAGGCGACGGGTTCAGGCTACGTTTTTGCGCGAAGATTTGATCAGACCGGTCAGACGCTCTGGGGGCCGATCTATTTTACAAGCGGAGACGCCGAATCCTCTACCGCCTGTGTCGTGAGCGATGGCGCGGGCGGGGGCATCATCGCCTGGCTTCGAAACACGCCAAGTTACCAGGTATTTGCACAGCGTATCAGTCCTAACGGGACTTTGTTATGGTCCAACCCCGTGCAAATCAGTCAAGCAGCGGATTACGATTACGTGCCGAAGATGTCCACTGACGGAACGGGAGGGGCTTATATCTTGTTCGGACCGAGAGTGGCCCACATAGACAGCTCCGGCAGCCTTCTTGGTCCCGGACAAGGTGGAATCGATACGGGCACTGGCGATAACCGTCGAGACATTACCGCCGATGGTACCGGAAGCGCCATTATAACCTGGGAAAACTACAACCACGACATCGTAGCTCAGAAAGTGAATACCAACCTGAATCTGGTGTGGGGTTCGTCGCCACGTCTCGTCAGTGACGACCCCAGAAATGAAGCCTGGCCAAGCATTGCGCAGGATGGCTCTGGGGGAGTACTGATTACCTGGCATGCATATTATATCTATCCCGGAAGCGGCCAAGTGCGCGTCCAACGTCTTGACACAAACGGCAACAGCCTTTGGACCACAGACGGCGTGGTCGTGGTAGACTCAACTGTCGTTGGCGGCAGCCAAACCGCGTGGTGGCAGTATGGGGTCTATCCAGCGGTAACCAGCGACGGCAGCGGCGGAGCAATTATTGCCTGGGGCGACTGGAGAAACGATCCCACCGGCATCGGCAACGATGACATATATGTCCAGCGAGTCAACTCCAGTGGCACGCCATTGTGGCAGACTAATGGTGTTCAACTGGGCATCTATACCGCAGGCAGCCAGCGCAATCCGAGGGTCGTCAGTGACCGACAAGGCGGCGCGGTGGTTGCCTGGGACGACAAAGGCGGCTACAGTTGGGACATATCCGCGTCGCGTTTATCAAGCAGCGGCGGCATCTTGTGGCAGCAATACGTCTACACTGACTTCCCCGCTAATCCGGGTACCACTGAGAAACTCTCAGCATTATTCTACGACGCGAGCGGCCCCCCTCCAATCGGGGCGATTGTCGGCTGGAGCCCTGGCTCGGTCCAGAAGATTCAGATCGGTTCGGGCCAACGCCCCAGAATCCACGTGACGCCGGAGGGTTACGATTTCAATGATGGATCGAGTTGGGCGCTTTCGAAGCGCACGATAGTGGACGCAATCTTCGCCGCCAAACCCGGGACTGAGATATGGGTGAAAGGAGGCCCAAACTCAGCCTATCACGAGCATCTCTATCTTGATAAGCCGGTAATGCTCTATGGCGGCTTTATGGGAACCGAGTTATCCCTGAACGAACGACCGCCGTTCCCAAGACCGTCGCCGGACCCCTTGGAAACCATAATCGCCGGGGACCACGAGTCATGGGGAGTGCGAGTTTTCGCCGGTTTGGACGCCACTACCACAATAGATGGCTTCACAATAATCGACGGTCAGACGACGTTCGGTGGAGGAATCGGATGCTTTGACTCGTCACCAACCATATCAAACAACGTGATTAGAGGAAAGCACGCTGATGAGGGTGGCGGAATCTACCTGGAGAGATCATCGGCACAGATCCGGTTCAGCACTATCTCCGAAAACACAGCAACAAACCGTGGAGGTGGCATACATTGCCACGACCGTTGTTATCCATATATACTCGGCAACCTGATCGCTTCCAACACTACCGCCACAGGAGACGGCGGAGGAATCTTCTGCGATAGCGGACTGCAGACGATCTCACACAACAGCATCGGGGCAAACGTGGCCGGCCTTGCCGGAGGGGGCATCCGCTGCTGGGTTTCAAACGCCAATATCCTGAACAACTTACTGGCGTGGAACGCGGCCCAATACGGCGGCGGCATACATCTCCACTACTCCACGGGCTCGATCATCAACAATACCATAGTCGACAGCATAGTCACTGTTTTCGGGGGCGGCATCGACTGTTATGAGTCCACTCCCGAGATTGCCGACAACATAGTCGCATTCAATGTAGGTGGTATCTACGGCAGCGGAGCCATGCCGACACTGCATAACAACAACGTGTTTGGCAACTTGCTGTATCAATATTGGGGTCCGTCCCCAGGAATCAGCGACATATCGGTTGATCCTATGTTCGTGAATGCGGACGCGGCAAACTGGCACCTGAGTGCGGGATCGCAGTGTATCAACAAAGGCTGGAACAACGCGCCCGCGCTGCCCACGGTAGACATCGACAATGAACCCAGGGTTAATGAAGGGACCGTGGATATCGGATGCGACGAACGCAGTTCGGTGCCCGCGCAAACTACGAGTCTGTCTGCGGCAAGAGCGGCAGCGAACGGCACGTCAACTGAGTTCTCAGGCGATATCGTGAGCGCAGCGTTCAACGGTTTTCTATATGTGCAGGCGGAGGACCGACACTGCGGCATCAGGGTGAACAGGCCCGGCCACCTGATGACTGTTGGCCAAAAGGCAAACGTGCTCGGGGTCGTCAAAACCAATGCCGACGGCGAGCGATATATTGAGGCAACCTGGATATCCGGTGGCGGCAACTACAGCGTCGCCCCACTCGGCATGACCATCCGCAGTCTCGGCGGCGGGGATTGGCTTTATAATGCTGGCACGGGGGTCGGACAATCCGGCGTGTACCAGGGATGCGGACTGAATAACATAGGATTGTTGACGCGAATCAGTGGCATAGTTCGGGAGAAGGGTTCCAACTACTTCCTGCTGAGCGACGGGACAACCGCGCAAGAAGATACAGGTCCCATGGAAGTGCGCACGAAAGTACTCTGTCCTCCCGGAGTAACCGTACCGAATAAGGACGCGTTTGTGTCGGTCACTGGAGTTAGTTCGTGCATGCTCACAGACGGCAAAATCCGCAGGTTGGTCCGGGTCAGGACCTCGAATGATATTCAGGTGAGGTAGCTTTGTGATAGGCACACCATCGGGGCGGGCAAGAAGTCCCGCCCCGATGGTGGCAACAGTCTAGTCCGGGAACGGATTATCCTCGGCTGCGTTCGACGGTGACTCAGGAGCCTCGGTCTGAGGCTTCGAAGGGATGCCGACCGTAGCCGCTGGAATGGCCTTGGGCTTGTCGGAAGTCTTGACCTTCTTGTCCAACTCATCGCCATTGCCGTTCCCCGAATCCAGCGCTTTGAAATCGGCGGGCTTGGGAATCGAGTCGGAATAGTAGTGCGAATAATAGAAGCAGCTATCCACGCTCTCGGGCGACATCTTGTTCACCACGACGCCCAGAATATTCGCCTTCGCGCGCCTGAGCAGGTCGCGAGTGACGACTTCGGTGCCTCTCGGGGCCTGGTTCGCCGAAACCACCATCACCACCGCGTCGATCCAGCTCGCGAGCATTGGGCCGTCGCTGAAGACGATTGTGCTGGGGGTATCGAAGAGCACCAAATCGCAGTGCTCCTCCAGCCTCTGAACGATCTCTTGCATGCGATCGGAGCCGAGCAACTCCGACGGGTTCAACGGCTGCGGGCCCGCCGGAAGGACTATGAGGTTCTCGACCTCGGTCTTCTGGAACGCCTCCGCGACGTTGGCCGTGCCCTGCAACAGCGTGCTCAATCCAACATCGTTGGGAACGCCGAAGAATTTGTGGAGGCTGGGCCGCCTCATGTCGGCGTCGATGAGAATAATCCGCTTTCCGATCTGCGCGAGCGCTATAGCGAGGTTGCAAACCGTGGTCGTCGCGCCCTGACCGGGGCGGCCGGTGGCGACCATCATCGTTTTGAACGGGGTATCCCGCAGCGCGAAGAGGATGTTCGTCCTCAATATCTTGTAAGATTCCGCCATCGCCGACAGCGGGTAGATGTGCGTGAGCTTAGGAAGCATGCCGCCGCGACCCGGCAAGGACGGTGTCAAACCGAGCACGGGCAGTTCGAGAAGCTTCTCGACATCCGTGGCGTTGCGCATCTTGTTGTCGATCGAGTCGAGCCAGACCACCAACACAACGCCGAACGCCAGCGACAGCAGGAAGCCGTAGATCAGAAGCATCTTGCGCGTCGGACCCTCGACTATCGGCCCGGTAGCCTCGGTCGCCCAATCCAATGGCACGATGGAGCCTGTGCGCGTGAACTCCTTCTCCGCAATCAATGTCTGAGCCAGCTTCTCGGAGATCATCTTGTAGCTGCTCTCCTCTTGAGTATAATCCCTCATAAGCTCGGCAAGTTTTGGCTCAGCCTTTGCAAGGTTACTCACCTTGGATTGGGCCTGGGCCACACTGTTATTGACCGAGGCGAGCCTGGCCCGCGTGACTGCAAGCTGGTAAACGGCGTCCGAGCGCTTCTTCACCAAGCTCTGATGAATGTCGTTAATGGCTGGAGGAGCGTAGCTCGGGCCTTCTTTGGCTATCCTCTGCTTAATCGAGGTTATGCGGGCCGCAGCAGCCTGGTATAAAGGGTGACCGGACTTGTAACGACGCGCGACCTGAGCCATGTCCGTTTCAGCCTGCGCAAGCTCATCTTTCAGCTTGCCGACAACGGGGTTCATCTCGGCCGGCAGGGACTCATTCTTGACCAACGGCTGAACCTTGAGCTGGGCGTCTATGTCGCGCACGGCGGCTTCGGCCTCGCGCGCGTCGGCATCGGCTTTCATCCTCTCCGCGTCAAGAGAGGCTAGAGAGCTTATCGCGTTCTGCGTCTCGGCATCCACCGCCACGACATTGCGCTGGCTCTTGTATTTCGTTATCTGCTCTTGCAAATCGTGGAGTTTCGCCCGCGAGTCGCGTTGGCTGGACTCAAGGAACTGAGCGTAGCGCCGGGTGTCCTCGCGGCTCTTCTCTTGGAATGCCTCCGAGAATGCATGTCCCACCGCATTTGCGAGGTAAGGCGCCATAAAGCCATTGGGTATCTTAATGCGAATTTGAATAACGTCTGTTGTGGTGCCTTCCTTGCCGACCGCCGGGTTCTGCACCGGGGTGACTTCCAGCACATCAGCCCAATCGACGGGGGTGAGCGGCTTACCGGCCTCGATTTCCGGCCTGTTTATCGTGCGATACGGTAGTCTCCAACCCGGCGCCTCACGCTTCTGCTGGTAATCGGGCTCAGCGAGAAAATCGAGAGCGCGCTGGTATACATCGCCACCCTGAGCGAGAATGATTAGGTTGCTTAATATAACTCCGCGATCCGGCGGAGCGCCTGAGTTGTTGTTGCCGCCGCCCGTCGTCGTGGTGACACCTCCGGACATAACCTGTGCGGTCGGCGTCATATACGACGAAGCTTCGTATACTACCCTCGGTTTCGGCGCGGCTAATAGAATCACAAGGAGTGTAGCGGCGACCACGGCGGCTATCATCATCCACCGCATCTTAAGGACTCTTACTAGGTGCCAGAAATTCATATTAGACAGACCCCGGGGTTAACTTATCTCCAAGCGGCGCTCGCAATCAATGCCCACCTGAACATTATTCCCCATATACCCAACAACTACCTCTACAAAAAGTATTGGCGAAAAAGAGTATGTGCGGTAGGCTATAATGCGCATCCGGCTGAAAAGCATTAAGCCATGATACGCCTTAGGTGGCGAGCAGGTTCCCGAATGAGGAACGAACTCGCACAAGATGGCTAAGGTGGACCAATTCTGTGTTACTGAGCTTAAGGCATTCCTTGCCACCAGCGCCGCATCTTAAGTAGCGCTCTATCTTTCGCTACACTATTGACACCTGATCAAACTCGTGTTAAACTCGTATTATCACCTCAACGCGGCATCATCCGCGCCTGCGTGCCAACATTATTGGCACGCCAGGCTGTTTTATGCGATTGCTCGATAGTTGAGGGCGTATCCGCAGTGACTGGCCATCAATAGGCGTCTCGGAAGGCGCTTCCCGAGAGGAGTCGGTATCGTTAGACATGAAGTTGGCTGTGACGGGTAAAGGCGGGGTGGGCAAGACAACCATCTGCGCTCTACTGGCAAGAGCATATGCGGACGCTGGTAATCGAGTTCTAGCTGTTGATGCGGACCCCAATACAACACTTGCATCGTGCTTAGGTTTTCCCTCACCGGAAAACATCCCTTCGCTGACTGAGATGAGCGACCTCATCGAGGAACGCACGGGGGTGAAGCCCGGTACGCCCGGTGCAATCTTCCAGCTTAACCCACGAGTAGACGACATTGTGGAGCGTTTCTCTGTTAGCTACAACGGCATCAGTCTGCTGCGCATGGGAATGGTGAAAAGCGGCGGCGCCGGCTGCTACTGCCCCGAGAATGCATTCCTCAAGAGCCTGATATCCCACCTATTCTTCGGCGAACAGGACATCCTCATTATGGATATGGAAGCCGGAGTCGAACACCTGGGTAGGGGCACCGTCAAAAGCGTGGATTGGCTTTTGGTTGCGGTTGAGCCGAGCCGACAGAGCATGGATACGGCGAAACGCATCCAAACCCTCGCGGCCGATATCGGCCTGACCCGCATCGGTGCGGTCTGCAACAAGTGTCGAAGCGAGGAAGAGAAGGAGTTCGTGGTCAAAAGCCTCGATCCCTTGCCCATTTTGGGCGTTCTTCCGTATGACGAATCACTCCGCAGGTCGGAGCTGGAGGGTCGCCCTCCCGAGTCGAGCCTGCCGACGGTCGATACAGAGATCCAAAACATTATATCCCGTTTGAGATAAAGCGCGGGTGGTTTAGTGCCCGCATTAGGAGATTGTAATCATGTCTGAGCAGTCAAAACGTACCGCTGATGCCGCCGCACAGCAAATGCTGGACAGGGCGGCAAAGGACGGAGTCCAGACTAGTTGGGATCGATGGGATGCGATGCAGCCCCAGTGCGGCTTCGGCAAGCTGGGAGTCTGCTGCAAAGTCTGTAATATGGGACCGTGCCGGATCGACCCGTTCGGGGACGGACCACAGACAGGCGTGTGCGGAGCGGACGCCAACACTATCGCCGCCCGCAACCTCGTAAGGATGATCGCCGCCGGCACTTCAGCGCACAGCGATCACGGGCGAGACGTTGCCCACACTATGCTGCAGTCCGCGACCGGAGCGGCCAATGACTATTCAGTCAAGGACCAGGACAAGCTCTTTACATTGGCGGCTGAGTATGGGATTGAGACAGCCGGTAAGGATGTCCGCAAGGTCGCCGAAGAGGTATCTCGCACGGCGCTTTCCGAGTTCGGCCAGCAGGAGGGCCAACTGCGCTTCACTAAGCGCGCGCCCGAGAAACGGCAGAAACTTTGGAAGGAACTCGGAGTCACCCCGCGCGGAATCGACCGCGAAGTAGTCCAGCTCATGGACATCTCCACCATGGGCGTGGATAATGATTTCAAGAGCGTCATCACGCACGGCGTCCGGGCCGCTCTGGCCAACGGATGGGGCGGATCGATGATAGCCACCGAACTGAGCGACGTTCTGTTCGGCTCCCCGGTGCCGGTTCGAGCCGAGGTTAACCTCGGTATCCTCAAAGAAGACGAAGTGAACATCCTCGTCCACGGCCACGAGCCGAATCTCTCAGAGATGATCGTGCATGCCACCAGGGACCCCGAACTAATTGAACTTGCCAAGCAGAAAGGCGCCAAGGGCATAACGCTCGCGGGCATATGCTGCACGGCGAACGAGATTCTTATGCGCCATGGTGTCTCGGTGGCGGGAAACTTCCTGTGTCAGGAATTGGCCATTTTGACCGGCGCGGTCGAGGCCATGGTCGTTGATGTGCAGTGTATCATGCCCGGCCTGACCGAAGTAACCAAGTGCTACCATACGAAGCTTATCACCACGTCGTCAAAGTCGCGGTTCCCCGGCGAAGTTCTGCATATCGAGTTCAGCGAGGAGCGCGCTTACGAAGTCGCGAAGCAGATTGTGCGCGTGGCAGTCGAGAACTATTCGAACCGCGACAAGGAACGCGTGGATATACCCAGCGACACTTCAGGCTTGATAGCGGGCTTCACCGCCGAAAACGCTTATAGATTCCTCGGAGGGCGATATCGCTCGACGTATCGGCCGTTGAACAACGCCATAATCGAGGGCCGTATTCGCGGCCTCGCGGGTGTTGTCGGCTGCAATAACCCCAATTCGTGCCAGGACTTGTCGCACATGGAAATGACCATGGAGCTGATAAAGAACGACGTTCTCGTGGTCCAGACCGGCTGCGCGGCGATTGCCTGCGCCAAAAACGGCCTGCTGACTCCCGAGGGTGCTAAGCACGCTGGGCCTGGTCTGCGAGAGGTTTGCGAGGCAGTCGGCATTCCGCCGGTGCTCCACCTGGGAGCGTGCGTGGACAATACTCGAATCCTTGTGGCGCTTTGCAATGTGCTCCGCGAGGGCGGGCTGGGCGAGGACCTCAGCGATATCCCGGTTGCCGGAGCGGCTCCTGAGTGGATGAGTGAGAAGGCCATCTCGATCGGTTTCTATGTGGTTGCCTCGGGTATATTCACCGTCTTCGGAACGCCCCACCCTGTTATGGGCGCGCCGAAGCTGGCCGACTACCTGTTGAACGGCATGGAGGCCGACTACGGCGCTCGCTTCGCATTTGAAGCTGACCCGATCAAAGCGGCCCAACTGATGATCGAACATATCAACAAGAAGCGCGTGGAGCTGAAGCTCAAACCGATGTTGTCCGAAACTGCCGCGGAGGAGCCGGTAGCCGTCGGCTGATGCTTGTTTCTGAACGAGGCTGTAATCCTTATCATCATGAGGTAGTAATTCTTGTCATCCTGAGCGCCCAATGATGCGGCAGTGCATCGTAGTTTCCTGTAGAAACCGCCCCGAAAACGGGGAGGTTTCTTAGGAGGAGGAACGACGAAGGATCTGCTTTTCGAGGTCTTAGTGGTAGTCAATGCGTTCGGTTCAAAGCAGATGCTTCGCTGCGCTCAGCATGACAGAATTACGGCGTCAGCATGACAAGATTACAGCGTCGGCATGTTAGGAAGGAAGACTATGCGGAAAGTCTATTGCGAAATACACAGGTGTACGGCCTGTAAATCGTGCGAAATAGCATGTGCTGTAAGGCACTCGCGCAGCGGTGATTTGTTTGGGGCAATGACGGAGACCCCACGGCCCGCGAGGCTGATGAATGTAGTTTCAAGCAAGCTGAATCCGTTCCCGCTGCGCTGTCAACAATGCAAGGATGCCGCCTGCATCGATGCTTGCAAGACCGGCGCAACATATCGCGACCCCATTTCCGGCAAGGTGCTCATCGACAGCGAGAAGTGCGTCGGGTGCTGGATGTGCGTTATGGTGTGTCCCTTCGGCGCGGTCTTCCCCGACGAAAAGACCGGGAAGGCCCTGAAGTGCGACCTTTGCGAGGGATTCGAAAGCCCCGCATGTGTGGCAGCGTGCCCAACGCGCGCGCTCCACTTTGAGGAGCTTGAGGAGTTCGAAACTGAACACACGAAAGGCCGCCGCAAGATATCGGTCAAGTGAGTCCGGCGCGAGAGGAGGCAACTATGCAGTATATTATTATAGGAAACAGCGCCGCTGGTCTGAACGCGGCGGAGGCGATTCGCTCCCGGGATGCGGATGGCGCCGTGACGATTATCTCCACGGAAAACTATCCGGCCTATTCCCGGTGCCTTATTCCTTATTACATGGAAGGCAAAGTATCCGAGGAGGACATGCTCTACCGTCCGAAGGATTATTACGAGGCCAATCACTTCAACGTGATGCTGGGCAGGACGGTGGTCTCGGTGCAGCCCGCCGACAAGACCGTGACCCTCGATGACGGCGGCAAGCTCTCCTATGACAAGCTCATGATCGCGACGGGAGGCTCACCCGAGATTCCGGCGACTCCGGGAATGACGAAGGAAGGCGTGTTCGGCTTCCGAACAACCCAGGACCTCCAGGGAATCCTGCATGCCGCGAAGACCGCCAAGAACGCCATTGTAATGGGCGGAGGATGCGTGGGTCTGATGGCGGCCTGCGGGTTGCACTCCCAGGGACTCAAAGTCAGCGTTGTCATCAAGTCTCCTCATTTGCTGTCTCAGGTCGCCGACCCTGAAGCGGGACAGATTATGCGGCAGCGCATGGAGGCAAACGGCGTTTCAGTATACACCGGGGCGGACGTGGTAGAAGTCCTCGGCGGAGACAAGGTTGAGGGAGCCAGGCTCGACAACGGCGAGACCCTGCCCTGCCAGATTATCGTGGTCGGAAAAGGCGTCAACTCTAACATCGGTCTTGTCAAGGGCACGGATATACGCACCCACTGGGGAATTATCGTCGACGAAACGCTTAAGACCAGCATTCCGGATGTATATGCAGCCGGTGACGTTGCCGAAACGATAGATATAGTCACTGGTGAGCAGACGGTCAACGCCATCTGGCCCGCCGCCGCTGAACAGGGACGCATTGCCGGGGCGAACATGGCCGGGGATCATAAGACATACGTGGGCTCAATGCGAATGAACTCCGCTGAGTTCTTCGGTCTGCCGCTGATATCGACGGGCCTGGTCAAGCCGAAATGGCCAGGCTACGAAATCCTCACGCGGTGTTCGGGTCACAGTGAGACCTTCCGCAAGGTTGTGCTTAAAGATAACGTCGTGGTTGGGGTCGTACTTGTGGGCGAGATACACAGCGCGGGAGTTTATGCGTCGCTGATGCGCAAGAAGGTGGATGTTTCGTCGGTCAAGGACCGGCTTCTGGATAGCAACTTCGGGTTCGGCACGGTGCTGCACCTTGTATCGGAACAAATGGACAGGTTCACAGAGCCCGAGTACCGTGAGGCAGCGCTCTGCGCGGAGGGTTAGGATTCTAACTTCTAGCCTCTAACTTCTAATTTGGGAGATTGAAAATGTCGAAGATTATAGCTAGCGCGGCGATTCGTGGCGCGAATAAGATTTTCTCTGAAGCCGAGCAAATGTGGAACAACGCGAGGGAATCGAAGGGTGAAGACACCAAGGTCGAGTTTCCTGAGACTGCCTTCTTCCTCCCGATGGCCAACGCGCTCCTCGGCGCGGAAGTAAAGACCGTCGGCGGCATTAAACCCGTATTGGAGCATGCACGAGAGCTTCTGCCGGATGTACCGGCCGAGCGAGAGTGGCTTCCATACTTGGGAGAAACCCTCGACGCCGGAATCGCGACCCTGTTGTCGGAAGAAATAATCGTGGCACTGCGGTATCTGAACGGCACCGAGCCTCAGCCGGCGTGCAACGGATTCTTTTCGGATACCATCCTCAGAACATTAGGCATTCAGCTCGTCGATGGCCGCATGCCGGGGTTCGCCGCCATACTCGGCGCGGCGCCCGACGTGGAAACCGCCGTTATGATCGTCCGCGAACTTCAGAAGAGAAGCATCCTGTCGTTCGTTGGTTCGAGCAGCAACGGCGTGAGCATCGTGGATCAGCTAATAGAAGGCGGCGTTGAGATGGGATGGGACACGTATATCGTTCCCTACGGCCGCGACACGATCACCGGCATCTACCCGCTGCACTGGGCCATCAGGGGCGCGCTGACATTCGGCGGCGTAAAGCCCGGCGAGGCGCGTAAGGCCCTGCTCTATTGCAAGGAGCGCGTCTTCGCGTTCGGGTTGGCGCTGGGTGAGGTAGACGACATCAAGTACGCCACTGGAGCCGCCGCGATCAACATGGGCTTCCCCGTCATCGCTGATACCAATATCCCCGAGATCCTCCCGACCGGCATTTGCACGTTCGAGCATGTTGTCCGCGAGTTGGACTACAGCCAGATCGTCCCGAGATGCATCGAGGTCCGTGGAGTCAAGATCAAGGTCGAGGAACTCGATATCCCCGTGCCATTCGCCGCGGCATTCGAAGGCGAGCGGGTACGGCGTGAGGATATGCAGGTCGAGATGACCGAAAAGCACTTCCCCGCGTTCGAGTATCTGCGGGCCGTTGATGCCGACAAGATTCAGGACGGCAAGGTAGAACTGATCGGGCCGGACGCGGACAGTGTCGAAGTCGGCGGCGCGATGCCGTTGGGGATTCTCATCGAAGTAGCGGGCCGCAAGATGCAGAAGGACTTCGAGTCCGTCATGGAGCGCCAGGTGCACTCATACCTCAACGAAGCCATGGGCATCTTCCACATGGGCCAGCGCAACCAGATATGGGTCCGCATCAGCAAGGAGGCGTTCAGCAAGGGATTCCGTCTCAAGCACTTCGGAACCATTCTCCATGCGAAGATGCACGACTCCTATGGCGCGATTCTGGACAAGGTGCAGGTTACGCTGATCACCGACCTCGAAAAAGTCAAACAGCTACTGCCGGAGGCAATCGATGCTTACAGGCTGCGCGACGAGCGCGTGGCGGACATGACGGACGAGAGCGTGGATACGTTCTACTCTTGCACGCTGTGCCAATCATACGCTCCGACTCACGTCTGCGTTATCAGCCCCGAGCGCCTGGGATTGTGCGGCGCTTACAACTGGCTGGACGGCAAGGCCGCCTACGAGATTAACCCAGTGGGCTGCAACCAGCCGATCAAGAAGGGTGGAAGTCTCGATGCGGTCAGGGGCCAGTGGGATGGCATAAACCAGTTCGTCTATGACAAGTCCAACCGCAGCATTGACCGAATGAACCTCTATTCGATTATGGAAGACCCGATGACCTCGTGCGGCTGTTT
>JAMCYN010000030.1 GCA_023474015.1 Armatimonadota bacterium | reverse complement strand
GCCCTTCGATACGCCCACCAGGCCTTCTCAATGATAGATAGCTCCTGCTGGGCTACTCAGGGCCTACGGAGTACTCATAGCAGGCAAAGTGTAACGTGAGCCACCACAAATAGGGCTTTGGCCGGTGTTTCGGGATTTGAGGAGCGAGGACTGACGTATGGCCGAAGTTTCGGGACTTCCGTTCCGCGTTCGCTCCACTCAAGTCCCGAAACACCGCGTCAGTTATGAACAAAGAGCACGGCAGACTCACCTACCGTGCCCTTTACTTCTTGCCCTTCTTGACTTACACGCTTCCTACGGCCCTGGCTCGACCATATAGACCGACTGCCCTACGGCATGCCACTTGAGGCCGGTCGACCTTACGGCGTTGTATAGAGCGTCGGACGGCATCTGGTTTTCCACACCGGCATAGCCAATCCGCTTGGTCATATCACCCGTTGCCAGGATCACTATCCCATAAGTCTCCGAGATCGTGCTCAAGACCCGGAATACGCTCGCGTCGCTCAGCGAGAAGCTCTTAACCAAAGCCTCCGCCGCGAACGTAGATGGCAAGAACACGAACTCACTGTACTTGCGGTCCTTGTATTGCCAATCCACTCTCGCGACCGCCGGCCGCCCCGCGCGATCCACATACACGGGCACGACAGCCGGCTGGCTCCGCGCCACATATCCACTGGACTCCAGCTCGCCGGACGCCTCACCGGTAACCATCGAGACGGAGAATGCTATGGCCTCGCTGCTCTTGGTTTCGAGCCGCAGAGTATAGGATGTCTGCGAGCCGGCAGCCGTACCCACGCCGACATTGATCGAAAGCCCCGAAACCGCCCAATTCGAAACCGCCGAATACGGCTTAGGCGCTTGGTCTCCAGTACCTATCGTGTTCTTCATACCCGGCTGAGGAACCCCGAAGAAGTTCGCCACCACGGAGGTCACGGGCGTAAGCTGCACCACCAAAACCATCAGCAGCAGGACAGCCATACCCAAAGCCACCGCCCTGGCCGGCACGCGCACAGTAAAGACACGTTCCCAGTCCAGGTGCCACCATCGCACCGGGCTGGGGGTCGCGCGTCTTGCCTGTTCCACACGCGCCATAACGGCGGCGTGGAAGCCCGCGGGCGTCCCCACCATCGGCATCTCTTCGAGCATCATTACCGTGGCATTAAACTTCTCGTATTCCGCTCTGCATTCCGAGCATTCCGCGAGATGCTGCTCAAACACCACGCGCAGCGGAGGCTCTATTGCGTTTTCAGCGTAGCTGGAAAACAGATCCAGGGCTCTTGCGCATTTCATAATGACGTGCTCCATAGAGTGTTTCGGCATTTTAATGCCGAATCACTGGTGTGCTCCCATGCTTGAAAAGTATTTCCAATTGCTTGACTTGACATTTACCCAAAAAGTTCCGGTTCCGATTTCAGTTTTTCAGCCAAAGCCAGCCTGGCCCGGTTCAGCCTCGACTTTACCGTCCCGATCGGCAGGTGGAGTATCTCCGCTATCTCTTCGTAGCTTCGGTCATGCAGGTGATAGAGCGTGACTATGATCCGCTGGTAATCAGGCAGCGAGTTGATCGCCGCACGCACCACCTGGTTCCTCTCTTTATTCTCGGCAATTTCGCCCGGAAGAGGAGTCTGATCTTCGATCTGGCGGGAAACGGAGTTCTCATCGAGCTCGATATACTCATCCAACGAGGTCAGACGGTGACTCTTGGATTTCTTGCGCTCGTCGAGGTAGACATTGGTGATGATGCGATATATCCACGTGGTGAAGTTGGCGTCGCCGCGGAATGTCTGAATGGAGTTAAATACGCGGACGAACGCCTCCTGGGCCACATCGTTGGCATCGTCGTAGTTGCCGGCGATGCCGTAAGCGAAGTTGAATGCACGCTTCTGATAGCGGGTGACAAGCTCATCAAAAGCCCCGACGTCGCTATCCTTGCAGCGCTGTATAAGAGCCTGCTCCTCGGCGCGCGATATATTTTTCTCCGCGCCTATCTTCGCCTTGGATGTGTTAGAGAACAAACCAAACCCCCAGAAGGGAATTGCGGGATTTTGGATTTTGGATTGGGGAAGGGAGGGCCCGGATTGCAAATCCGGCCCAACGATACATAGTCCCTTCAATCCGCAATCCGCAATCCCAAATCCAAAATCTAAGTTAGTGCCTGCTTTAGCGCTTTCGTCTCTTCCTGGCTCAGGGGCCGCTCGCCCTCACCGTTGACTATGCCCTTGACATAGATTCGCGAGTCCTGGCGGCCATAGATGCTGCTTATGACAATGCCATTGTTTCGCGCGTCCAGAAGCGCCAGGCTGAAGCTCTGTTCCCCGCCGACATCATCGAACGCATTGAACCTGACCACACCCATCCTCTGCAAACAGCAGGACATGGCCTTGTCGAGATCGTCGTGCCTGGATATGACATCCTCGAGATGGTTCTCCACCTTCGTAATAGCGCGCGATTGGTCGTTTATCGACTCGACAATATCCTCCACTCCCCCATCGGCCAACCGGCTGCTTCTCCGACGGGTGAGCCTGGACAACCTAATCGACAGAGAGACCGTGTAAAACAATAGAATTATAGCCAGCGCCGTAACGCCCAGCAATACAAAGACGTTGTACTGCGTTATGAAGTCCCCAACTTCACGCATCAGCTTCTCCCAACCCCCATTAACCCCAGATTAAAACAATTATAGCATGGCACGGGTTGTTAACTCCAGACTTCGTTGCCAATAGCTCCAATGAGTGATAGGATTACCTTGATGACTATGAACGACAAATACACACCCAAGAACAAGAGAGCCGCTTTCGGACGGCTGGCGAACTACCTGAGGCCGTACGGCAAATCAGTGGCCGTGGGTGCGGCCGCCAACCTGGGTTTTGGGCTGATCGGGGTGATTCCGCCGCTGATTTGGGGCGCGATCACAGATCAAGTGGTCATGGCAAATCGGGCCCCGTACCCGGCGCGCGTTCGTTACCTGATACTATGCGCGCTCGGGCTGCTCGGCGCGTATACGGTCGGCGCCCTGCTCTCTTATGCCCGAGCTTACATAATGCATATCCTGGGCGAAAAGGTTATTCTCCAGGTTCGCAAAGACATCTACGCGCGGCTGCAGACCCTGTCGGTATCCTACTTCGACAACCGCCAGACCGGCGAGATAATGTCCCGTGTGACGAGCGATACACAGGTGGTGGAGGAGTTCGTCAATCACGCCGCGGACACGCTCGTCTGCGACGCCGTCCGGCTCGCCGGGATGTGCGTTATAATGTTCAGCATATCCACGACGCTTACGCTCGTTGCGCTTATCCCATTACCCATACTCTTTTTTGCGTCGTATACTTTCTCCAGGCGGATCAGGTCCATCTACCGGGCAGTGCGAGAACGCCTGGCCGAGATCAGCGCCGGCGTCCAGGAACGGATCAGCGGCATCCGAGTAATCAAGGCATTCGCTCGCGAGGATCACGAGTTCGAGAGCTTCCGCGCCGATGCCGAATCTTATTATGATGAGCGCGTCAAGGCCGTGAAGCTGTGGACCAGGTTCTTCCCGAGCGTGGACTGGCTTACGCGGCTGGGCTACGTTGCCGTGTGGGTAACCGGCCCGATACTTATTATGCGCGGCGAGGCGACCATGGGGACGCTGGTCATATTCAGCGCCTACGTCGGCATGTTCTACGATCCCGTGGGCAACCTCGCGCGAATAAACGACACCATCCAGCGCTCCCTGGCCGCCGCCGAGCGCATCTTCGAAGTGATCGACGAAGAGCCGCTAATCAAGGATGATGAGAACGCCATAGAACTCCCGCGCATCCAGGGCCGGGTGGAGTTCGACCACGTCACATTCAGCTACGATGACGGCGAGGAGACATTGAAAGAAATCTGCATCAAGGCCGAGCCCGGGCAGATAGTGGCGCTGGTCGGCCGCAGCGGGGCAGGAAAGACCAGCATCGTGAACCTCATCCCCAGGTTTTATGACCCAAAGGCCGGCCGGGTGCTCGTGGACGGCTTCGACATCAAATACGCGAAGCAGCGCTCACTTCGCGGGCAGATCGGGATGGTCTTGCAGGACACGTTCCTGTTCAACGGAACAGTGAGTATGAATATTCGCTACGGCAAGCTCGACGCGACCGAAGATGAGATCATCGCCGCCGCAAAGGCCGCCAACGCGCATGAGTTTATCTGTGCCATGCCCTGCGGCTACGACACCGAGATCGGCGAGCGCGGAATCAAGCTCTCCGGAGGCCAAAAGCAGCGCATCGCCATCGCCAGGGCGATTCTTGCCGACCCGCGTATCCTGATTCTGGACGAGGCCACCAGTTCGGTCGATTCCGAGAGTGAGTATCTCATCCACAGGGCAATGGACCGCCTGATGGAGGGCCGGACCACTTTCGTAATCGCCCATCGTCTCTCGACCATCAAGCACGCGAACCAGATCATCACTCTCGAAAATGGGCGCGTGACCGAGATCGGCGACCACAAGTCGCTTCTCGATCAGGATGGGGTCTACTCGCAGATGTACTCGATGCAGTTCAGGCTGGACGAAGAACTCTAGGATTGCAGATTGATGATTGCAGAATGCAGAATGAAGGGACCTCACAATTACAGGTCAATCTGCATTCTGCATTCTGCAATCTGCAATTCCCTTCACGCGGCTGCGCGCGACTCGTCTTCCCCAAAATTGGCTGGGCGCCTGAGTAATTCCTCGAACTGATCGGCGGGGAGGGCGGCGCTCATAAAGTAGCCCTGCATCTGGTCGCAGCCTAGCTCAAATAGATACTTGAGCTGCTCCAGTGTCTCGACACCCTCCGCCACGACAGTCAAGTTGAGGCTGTGGGCCATCACCACGACCGCCTGAGTGATTGCCACTGAGTCCGTGTTGGCCGGGATACCGCGTATGAACGAGCGGTCGATCTTGAGCGTATCCACTGGAAACCGCCGAAGGTAGCTGATCGATGAGGAGCCGGTGCCGAAATCGTCTATCGAGATGCGCACCCCCAGTTTCCTTATCGCACCCAGCGCCGCCGCGGCCGCATCAGGGCTGGACATTACTGCGTTCTCCGTAAGTTCGAGCTCGAGGTACTTGGGTTCGAGGCCCGATTCGACCAACGCGCTCTTGATGGTCGCCGGAGTGCTCCTCCGCTGGAACTGCCGAGCCGACACGTTGACCGCAAGCTCGATGGCAGGCAGCCCCGCATCCTGCCACGCCTTGTTCTGGACACATGCTTTCCGCAGCACCCACTCGCTTATGGGCACGATCAGCCCGGTCTCCTCGGCCAGGGGCAGGAACTCGTCGGGAAACACCAGGCCAAGTTCGGGATGTCGCCACCGGATCAGCGCCTCGGCCCCAAGGATATCCCCGGTGACCACGTTGACGCGCGGCTGATAGTAGACAACAAACTCCTCGCGCTCGATCGCGGCCTTGAGAGCGGCTTCCATAGTAATCCTCTCCGTGGCCGCCGCGCTGAGGGCCTCATCATAGAAGCAGTAACTGTTCTTGCCGCGCTCTTTAGCGCGATACATCGCGGCGTCGGCATTCTTTACCAGTGCCTCCACATCGACGCCGTGCTCGGGATAGAGACTGATCCCGACGCTGGTTGAAACTTGCGTCTGGCCTTCCTGCAAATCGAACGGCTTCGAGAACGACTTCAATATCCGCCTCGTAAACATAGCCGCGCTCTCGGCCGAATCCACGTGAGGAAGCACAATCACAAACTCATCGCCTCCCATGCGCCCCACGATGCCGCTGTCCCCGCAGCGCTTCGTAAGGCGCTCCGCCACCAGTTTGAGCAGTTCGTCACCGGCCTTGTGCCCCATAGTGTCATTAACGAGCTTGAAGCCGTCCAAGTCCAGGAACATCACCGCGGCCTGGGTATTGTTACGCGCGGCCTGGGTGAGGGTTTGAGTCAGCTTATGGCCCATGAGCAGGCGGTTGGGAAGCCCGGTGAGAATGTCATAGTGGGCAAGGTAGTCCATCCGCTTCTCGAATACTTTCTTCTCGGTGATGTTGCGGTTAATCGCGACAAAGCGGTAAATGCGCCCCTCTTCGTTTTTCACTGGAGTTATGGTAGTCTCGGCCACATATTGGGAGCCGTCCTTGCGGCGGTTAGTGATCTCGCCGTGCCAGGTCCGGCCGTTGAGGATGGTCTTCCACATAAGCGCATAGAACGCCTTCTCCTGACTGCCGGAGCGCAGAAACCGGGGGTTCTTGCCGATTATCTCTTCCAGTTCATAGCCGGTCTCTTTCTCGAAGGCGGGATTGGTGAACTCGATCTGACCTTTGGCATCCGTGATGATTATCTGGTCGCTGGTGGCGCATACGGCCGATGTCTGCACGAGCAGCCGGGCCTCGGATTCCCTGAGCCGGTCGATCTCATCGGAAAGGGCGGCAATCTCCGAGCGGCGGATTCGCGAGCGTATGCAAGCCCAGGCACGGTGTATAGGCCCGAACCTTAAACACGCGATGCACATAAGCAACGTGACAAGCCCAAGGAGAAGATACGTCAAAATTTGCTCCGATTTTCTGTGATGGAAGCCTGTGAGACGCCAGTCACCCAGATTATTGGCATAAGACGAGCCGATCATAAGGCCCAACGCGCGGCAGGAATACAGATGGGAAATGAAGAATGCAGATTGCAGAATGCAGAATGAAGGGACCTCTTAACCATAGGTCAATCTGCATTCTGCATTCATCATTCTGCATTTCCCTTCTCTTCCCAGGGAGGCTCGAGTGGATTACGCTGAACTCGCCGCCGGGTTGGCGGCGCACATAAGGGGTATTGTGGCCCCGCGTCTGGGCAAGGTCGATTCGCGGCAGGTAACCGGCACGGCGTCGAGCGGCGACGCGACGTTCAATATCGATGTCCTTGCCGAAGAAGCCGTGGTTGACTACATCCAAACGAACGGCCTCAACGTCGCCTACTACACCGAGGACGCCGGTCTCCGTGAGTTCGGCAGCCCCGAGGCGACTCTCATCATCGACCCAATCGACGGCTCCCGGGGTGCTATCGCGGGCTTCGAGTGCTGCGTGGTGTCGGTTGCGGTGACGGACTACAAGCCGAACGTGCGCATGCGGGACGTCCGCGCCGGATGTATCCATGAGATAAAAGAAGACCGGGCGTTCATCGCCGAGCGCGGCAGAGGGGCGAGAATATCGCTGAACGGCGCTGAAATCCCGGCATGCAGGCGCGATACGGATCAGCTCCAACGGGCCGCGTGGTCAGCCGAGATCACCGGCAGGCCCGCCCATCTGATCGCGCGCGTCCTGGGCGAGGCAATCGACGCGTCGAGCGTCAGGGGAGGGTTCTTCATACTGAACAGCACCGCGTTCTCGCTCACGAGGCTTGTGAGCGGCCAACTGAGTGCGGTCGCGGACCCCGGCGGGCGCATTCTCAAAGACATCACGGGCGCGCGGGAGTTATTCATCGAGGCTGGGCATGGACAGGCGCTCGGGCTATTCCCATACGATTTCGCAGCCGCCGCCCTGATTGCCGAAGAAGCCGGCTGCACCCTCACCGACGCCTACGGTCGCCCGCTGGACAATGTCGCGCTGCTGGATAGTTCCGAACACAACATCCAATCCATCGTCGCCGCCTGCACGCCGGAGCTGCACGCGAGGTTCATGGATGTGATCGAGCGAGGAATAGCGAAACCGGGGTAGAACGCGGCGCATGAAGATGTATAATCAATCATCATGGTCAGCGTGGAGAGCATAAAGGAACTAAGCAGGCGTATTGTCGAAGAGTATCGACCGGAGCGTGTCGTGCTCTTCGGCTCCTATGCGCACGGCACGCCGACAGTCGATTCGGATGTCGATTTGTTGATCATTATGCCTTTCGAAGGCAAGTCCGTCTATAAGTCTGTTGAAATGCGTCTCAAACTCCGCCCGCTATTTCCGGTGGACCTGATAATCCGGACCCCCGAGAGCGTAAAGCAAAGGCTGGAGATGGGCGACGGGTTCATGCGCGAAATTTTAACTACCGGGAAGGTCCTCTATGAATCCGATCACCGCTAGCAACAGTCCCTTCCCGGCTCTCCGCTCTCCACTCTCCACTCGTTTCTCATCTCACTTCGCGTATTGCTCCAGCCGCCTGAGGGTCGCCACCGAGGTCTTTCTTCTTTCGAGGGCCTGGCCGACCTTGATGGAAAGGATCTCGAACACGTCGACGCCGGGGATGTTCTTCTCGACGTAATCGAACGCCCCGCGCTTCATGCATTCGACCGCGTTGCCGACGTTGCCATAGGCCGTGAGCACAATAACCTCCGTGAACACGTCGGTCGTCAGCGCGGTCTGCAAAATCTCAAGGCCGCTCGTGGGGGATTCCATCACCATATCGGTAACTACGATATCGTACGGCGGATTGTGATCTATGATCGCATCGGTCCCCGCCGCCTGGCTCTCGGCGGTATCCACCGTATAGCCGTCTCTCTCCAACCTGCGCTTTACAACGACGCGCACAGCCTCTTCATCATCTATTACGAGTATATTACACACCGGATTGCCTCCAAGAAATTGCCCATCGGGAGTTCAGCACCAGGTAAAACTATACCATACAAGTAGGGAATAGGGAACAGGGAACAGGGAATAGAAGGGAGTTGGGCTTTACACGGAGAGCGCCAGGCCCTACACTTTGTATGTTATGAAGCTCAAGGTAGTGCTCGATACTAACCTATTTGTCGCCGCCTATTGGAACAGGCACAGCGCATCGGCCAAGATCATCTCCGCCTGCCTCGCCGGGGATATCCAGGCGTATTATACCGCCGATGTCGAACGAGAGCTTTGGATAATTATGAGAAACATCCGCGCGCGAGACGAATACAAAGCCACAGTGAGCAACTTCATAGGCAGGGCTGAGCAGGTCTCTCCGTGGGCAGAGGTCGATGTCCGATCGGATGACCCCGAGGACCAAAAGTTCCTGATATGTGCGGCATCCGCGGACGCGGACTATCTGATCACAAGCGACGACCATCTCCTGAAGCTCGGACACGTAGACCGCACCAGGATAGTGAGACCAGGAGTGTTTTGGAGGGAAGTGGCGGGCGGAACATGAACTTTAGAGCGCAGATACCGTACCGCACTGTTAGTATGGCAGCAATATATTGAACCGCGCGCCCTTGCCGGGTCTGCCGTTTTCAAATATCACCCCGCCGTGCGCGTCGACTATCCCTTTGACAATCGACAGCCCCAAGCCCATGCCCTTGGCCCGCGAGGTGTAAAACGGATTGAATATCTTCGGCTTGATGGCCATATCTACGCCCGGCCCGGTGTCCTCGAACTTGACCTGCAGATAGTCCCCGGACTGCTGACCCGGCCTGAGCCATGCCTTCCCGCGAGCGTCGGCGATGCAGGTGCTCACGGTGATCTGGCCGCCGTCCGGCAGGAAGTTCACCGAGTTCTCCATTAGCTCCGTGAAACATCTCTTGAGCTTCTTCGGATCGGCCATGACTCGGGGCAGTCTGGCCTTGAGTTTGAGGTTCAGCTTGGTCTGCGACCGCTTGGGGAAGCCTTCTTCTATCGCCTCTCTGATGAGATCGTTAAGGTCCACATCCTCGATATCCAACTGGGTCGCCTTGACGAACTCCCTGAACTCGTTCAGAATCTCCTCCAGCAGGAATATGCCCTTCTTGATGCTTTCGGAGAGCTTCATCGCGTCCTGGGGGTCCACCTTGCCGTGCAGCAATAGATACTCAAGCTCGTTGATGTCGCCCTTGATCGCAAAGACCCTGTTCCCGATCATATGCGCCGAGCGTGCCGACATCTCTCCCCACGCCGCCATCCGCTCGGTCTTCACAAGCTGATCGATCAACCGCCTATTATCGAGGGTGATACCAAGCTGCGCGGCGATGGTGGTGAGGATCTTCTCATCATCGTCAGTGAAATCGTTCGGGAACCACTTATACGGGCTCTTCTTGCGCTGGACCCGTATCACGCCGATCACGCCCCTGTGGATGCTGATCGGGACCGACATATACGCGCCGACGACGTGCGACGGGAGTTCCTGATAAAGCCCCTTCCAGCGGGGGTCCCGAGTCGGATCGGTGAGCCTGACGACCTGTCCGTGCTTCGCGGTCCAGCCGGTCAGCCCCTCCCCAAGCTCGTATGATGCCGCTCCGATCTGGCTCAACAGCGGCCCCCTCGAAGCACGAAGCACGAGCTTGTCGGTGACGACATCGATCATAAACAGCGAGCAGTCCTCGAACTTCAGCGCATCCGCGGCGACATCAATCACCTTCTGCAGCAGCGCGCCGGTATCCGAAAAGCGGTTCAACTCCTTGCCAATCTGCACCAGCGCCTCCTCGCGGGCGCGATGGTCCGACACCATCACCGCCGTGGTTGCCAAATACATCAGGCCCATCACGGTGCAGGCGTGGGTTTCGTCAAAACGGCTGTAATCGACGCTTTCGAGGTTGATGACCCCTCGGGTGCGCTGGTAGCTGTCCACAAGCGGAACGGCCAACTCGCTGCGCACGTCCTCGAAGAACATTGTGTAGTATGCGTCCTTTAGGACATCGGGGGACCAGTACGGCACGCCCGTGGCGGCGACGTGGCTGGTGATGCCGCGTCCGGTCTCCTCGGAGACCTTCAGCCGCCCAAGACGCTTCTCCTCGGTCCAACCGGAGCCGGCCGTGTAACGGACATCCAAGTCGCCGCGGTCGCGATCCGCTATCGCCAGGAACCCTCTGTCGGCTCCGCTAACCGCGACTGCCTCCTCGAGTATCCTCTGGAGGACCTCGTCGATGGAAGTGCTGCTCGCCACAAGCCTGCTGACTCGGGCGAAAAGTGTCGGATCGGCTCTCATGCCACACGTAATATCGTTCATCTTGACCAAATCGGGCGGGTGGGATTGCCGTTGACTCACGGTTACCGCCTGAGATGAGTATACCAGAGAGCGAAACCGAAGGTCAAAAGGCGGCACGGCAATGTAGCTCTTGTTCGAACGGATCATCGGCTACCATAGTATTAATTTTCTGTTCAATGCCCACTTGATGAACGCTACCAAGCTGGATACAATTCGAGAAAGAAGACCAAGGATGCGCTGTCGAATTAAACTCATCAGAGACCGGTGCATTAGGCCCCTGGATGGGTATGAATAATTAGGATGATTGCCCACTTGGTACGATTGAATCAGGGCAACGCCGGGGGTTCCATGATGAGAAACGAAGAGACATATAGAGACGATATAACCATCGAAGAAGAGGCGATGGAGCAGGAGGTGAGGGCAAAACTGGAGATCGGGCACATTATTCCAGACTTCAGGCTCCAGACTGTCGACGGCAAGGTTATCTCGCCCACCGACTATAAGGAGAGGAGGAACCTGGTGGTCCTGTTCTTTGACCCACGCAGCAACTGCGATTGGGAGATGCTGGCAGAGGTCAAGCGGCGGTACAGTGAGTTCGCCGACAACAACGCGGAGGTGCTCGGAATCGCAAGCGGGCCGATGGAGGAGTTGGAAGATTGCGTTGCGACTCTTAAGCTGCCGTTCCCGCTCCTGCATGACTCCCGCGCCGAGGCGACCTGCGCTTTCTGCGCGACTCACTCCTCGGTATTCGTGGCGGACAGGTATGGCGAACTGCGCTACCAGGGCAGCATTTGCGGAGCGGTCGATGAGACGCTTGACGAGGTTGTTTCAACTCTCGAACTGATAGAGATCGAATGCCCCGAGTGTGGAGCGCCGAGTTGGCCGCAGTATTAGCGGGTCAACTGTTCTGAGCGCGGCGGTTCGTAGCGTTCGTAGTACCCAATGACGCGCCCGGCCTCGTCCCGCACGGCTCGCATGTAGGTCCGGCGCTTCTCGTTGTCGGTGACCAATCGCTCTTCCTCGCCCTCATGCATCGCGGCTAGGATTTCAAGTATTTGCCGTCGGGAGTCTTCGTTGTGGCAGTCCATAATCGAGCGGCCGACCAGGCTCGCCCCCTCTTTGAAACGCGTGATTGCGGCCTTGTTCACATATCGAATCATATGGTCCATGTCGACAAATACTATGGGGTCTTTGATGCTGTCCAGAATAGCGGCCAGGAGCTTCGGCTCGATCATTCCGACACTGCCACTCGCACGCGCGCGGGCCGAAGGACCTTGCCGTTGAGCTTGTAGCCGCGCTCAAGCTCGTCAACCACGGTGTTCTCCGGGTACTCGTCCGTCGGCACACGCATCAGGGCTTCGTGGAGTTCAGGGTTGAATTCCTGCCCGACCGCCTCGATCGGTTCCACGCCTTCTTTCTCAAGCATGTCCCTCATCTGCCTGAGAGTGAGCGACACGCCCTCGACCAGCGCGTCGTAGCTGTGCTGCGCCTCGGCGGCCATCACTGAACGCTCGAAGTTGTCGAGTATCGGAAGGAGCTTGGATATGACCTCCTCGCGGGCAAAATCGCAAAGACGGGAAGTCTCCTCGCGCTGCCGTCTGCGGAAGTTATCGAAGTCCGCAAGGGTCCGCAGATAGCGGTTGTGGGCCTCCTCGGCGTCTTTCTGGAGTTGCGCCATCTCGGCCTGCAGCGCCTCGAAGTCTTCATCCAGCACATCGCGCTGAACTTGCTCCTCTTCGGGCTTCGGCTCCTTATCCTCGGGGTCTATTCTTACCTTGTGAGCCTCGTTGTCCTTGTGTTTCATATAACCTCTGTCCTCTGAAGCATGTTCATCCGAATGACATTATGTCACGGTTGCGGGAGATAGTAAAGGGAGAGTTCAGTTGTGCGGGCATGAGTATGCTTCGGTAGGCTTTTCGCACCGAAGCATTGTGGTTGCGAAGAGGGCAGCGTCGGGGTAAGAAGCTTCCCGACGCATTGCATTCCCGCGAAACTGAACTCGGGGAAGGCCAACAGGGCAAATGGCACGGACCTGGGAAGTCATGCGTATAGTGTACTGAACGGGAGCTATCAGTAGACACACTCGTGTGCAGCCCCAGCATAAGCCTTCAGGTTTTCCACAGGTACATCAAAGAAGTGGTCTGCTGTACTCATTATGTAACCTCCGCCGACTCCATAGGTGGAGAAGAGATCCCTTACTTCCTGCTTAATGCGCTCGGGCGTGCCGCTCGTGAGCACGTTGAACTGGTCCATCCCGCCGATCAGGCAGCATTTCTTGCCGAGAGTGTTCTTGACTGTCATCCTGTCGGTAATGTTGCCACCGACTCCGGGGGGCGAGAGTGTCTCGCTTGCGTCAGTCTTGTTCGCGGCGATCAGGTCCAGAATTCCCACCATTCCACCGCAGGTATGGTAGCTTGAGATGTGCCCGACACTATGCAGCGCCTCGTGTATTGCCGTATCGCAAGGAAGGCAGAACTCTTCGTAGAGCTTTGGCGAGATGACTGTCGAAGAGGCCGCTCCGCCGCCGGTCTCGATCACATCGAAACTCGCTCCATCCAATGATTCCTCGATGAACAGCAGCTTCTTGTCGTTGAGAAGCTTGAGCAGAGCGTGAGTCCACTCAGGATCGTCCATCGCGTACATTATCATCTCCTGGGTGCCGGCAAGACAGCAGGCGTGCTGCCAGCTTCCTGCCTGGTCTCCCCAGACGAAGCCGCGCATTATCCCGGCGTCACCGATCTTGTCATAAGCATCAGCAATCTTTATCTTGTCAAGTTTGGAGACGGGCATATAGGCGAGTTTCTCAATATCCTCCGGTCGCTTTATTATGTGCTCGGTGAGCCATGTAGTCTGCTCGTTCCCTTCCGTTGCATAAGTCAGCTCGCCCTTGGGAGTGCTCACGCGATACTTCAGAATCCGGTGGGTAAGCGTGTTCTTGACAACGTCAATCTCTACTTTCCAGTCGGGTGTCTGGGGCATCTCGGGCACACCCGGAAGCCAGAACTGGCCCATGGACTCGAAATACTGAATTGCTGCATCCATTCCAAACGCCTTGAACGCTTCCAGGTCACTGATCCCGCCGAGGTAGTGGTTCAAATGGTAGCCCTGCCATTGATGGACCGCCACCGGCAGCCTGTCCGGTATCTCTCTTTTCAGCGCGCGCATCATTCGTTCTTTCGATGTCAATCCCAATGGAACACCTCCTCCATATCTGCCCACCACTCGCCTTCGGCTCTAGTTTCTAGGGGCTCCTGACAAGGCATACACACCGCCCACCATTCCTGTATGGTCGGATCGGCGGCCATCTTCTCCATGTCCGCCTTATAGTTGTCGCCGACATACTCGAAGTAACTGAACAGGTAGCCGTCTTTATAGTAGATCGAGTAGTTTCTAAGATTGCACTTGGTGATCATATTGAGCACGTCGGGCCACACCGCCGCGTGAAGTGCCTTATACTCATTGAGCTTCTCGGGCTTGACCTTGATGACCATACCATATCTTTTCATCGGCTTCCCTCCATGCTTAGGCATCCGGCAAACTCAACGGGTAATTGCCGAATTCCCGCAGCGTGTTGATCGCAAGCTCGTAGGTTTCCGGCGACACGGCGCTTGATACAGAGTGATCCGACTGAAACACCCAACCGCCGCCTATCGCCGCACGCAACTTGTAGAGAACGTGTTTGCGCACCTCGTCGGGATTGCCTCGCTCAAGCACCTGCATGTCGATATTTCCGCAGAACGCAAGCCTGCCCGCATACTGCTTTTTGAGTTCCACGACATCGAGCCCCGCCTTAGCTTCCAACGGATTGTAGGCATCAAGTTGGATTTCTACCATGTCGTCGAATATCTCGGCGACATTACCACAGCCATGGTAGATCACCATCAAGCCGTGCTCGTGACATAGGTCTATCAGGGCTTTAACATGAGGCTTGAAGAGTTTGCGCCATCGGGGTGCGCCGAAGAGCATGGCTTTACAGTAGGCAACATCTCCCCAGATGTACATCCCTGCAAGCCGACCTTTTCCGGCCTCGATCTGAGCTTTGCACAAGGCCAGATTGAACTCGCCAACACGGTTCACGAAGTGAGCGAACATATCCGGATGGGAGGCCATCCAGTAGAGGGCATTCTCCGTGCCAATACACCGCCACAGGTACTCATAGGGATCGCAAACGGATCCAAAGACCGCGAAATCCTCGACGAATGCGTCGACTCTCGCGTTCCACGGCGGCAAGTTGCGAAGCAACGTGTCCCCCACGCAGTTGATCTGGTCATCACCGCCCTCGAAGAAGCGCCGAGGATCCGCCGGATCGTCAAACTCGAAAGTCTCCATAGCGTCAGGGGTCGCCACGGAAAACGATTCATAGTGCGGCATAGGAGCGACACCTGAACGGCGAATCGTCGCTCCGAATCCGGTTCTTATGACGATATCGTCACCGCTTTCGTGGATGACTTCGAATTGCCGGATTTTCGGATCCATGTTCGGATTAACCGCGATGTAGTCGAGATCGAAGTGTCGATAAGGGTCGAAATCGTCACCCCACTTCTCCTTACATCGCCGCATAAATCCGGTCCAGAAGAACTCGCCAACCGGCACTCTGTCAGCTTCTTTATGAGCAAGGACACTCCTCAAACGATCAGTTTTCTCTCGAGACTTGAACATTCAGACTTCCTCCAACGACAATCGTCGAACACAATAGCGGCCCGATGGGGATCATGTGTGTGCCGCGGCATCGCCGAGATAATTGCCGTAGCCTATTGTCAGCACGGCTGCTATCAACACCACAAGGGCAATACCGATAGAAATCTTCGTGCGGAGATTGCACTCTTTCCATTCCTTCATTAGGATCCCTGTCAAGTTACTGAAGAAGATTAAGAGCACCATATGAATGGCCCAGCTTGAGAATTGATAGCTTCCCATCCTCACATGCCCAAGCCCATAGAAGAAAAACTGGAAATACCAGAGGGAGCCGCCGATTGCCGCGAGTATATAATTGATCGGAAGCGCGCTTTGGAACGCTTTGCCGATAGCCCGGTACTCTCCCAAGCTCCGGTTCTTTCCGCCAAGAATGAGACAGTATATAGCTGTGCTTAAGAATGCGCCGCCCATCGCGAAGGGATATATGGCATTGCCCATCAAGTATCCCGCGCCGTGTTTTGCAGCGATATCGGCTATGGGTTGCCCCGCAAGGAGGGCAAAATTGAATACGGCTGAAAGGAAGCCGGCGATGAAGCATAATGGAAGGCCCTTCACAAGCGAAAACCCCGTAAGCTTCATCCTTCCGGAGTCCATTCCGCGTTCCTTCTGCAGTCCCGAATATCCGCAAAGACCTATGCCCATAGCACCCAAGACAACCCCCCCAAGCACCACCAGTCCACCCGGTTTATGGACAAGTTCGAGCAGTTTGCCACTCAGAAGTGGTGGGAGCAGCGTTCCAAGAATGGAAGAGATGCCGACAGCAATTGAGTAGGTAAGCGAGTATCCTACATAGCGAAGTGCCATGCCGAAAGTCGTTCCGCCAATGCCATAAGCCGTTCCAAAGAGGAATGACTTGATCATTGCAGAGCGGGGGGCCTCGCTTAATACCTGTGCATAGTCAGGAACAGTAATCATTGCGCCTACTATTGGCATAACGAACCAGGCGAAGCATGCCTGCGTGAGCCAGTAGGTTTCCCACGACCACTTTTTGGTCTTGTGGTTAGGTGTGTAGAAGATCGCGGCGCACAGTCCTCCCATAGCGTGGAGCAGAGTGCCCAGTAAGGGGTTTGGCGTGATCACTTGATTGCACAACTCCTACTGAAATTGCATTTGAAAAACGCATACCACTCGGGCACATGCGTCCTGTCGATACATCGACATTATATCCGCAAGGTACCGACCGGTCAAGCGGCCTATACTTGACTGTACTTGCCGAGCGATTATGTCCCCCTTAACTGCCGAGCGATAATGTCCCCATGGGAAATGGGGTCATTAGTATTAGCCAGAGGGATATTCATCGTTACCACGTATTGCGCATGGTGTTGGATGGC
>JAMCYN010000039.1 GCA_023474015.1 Armatimonadota bacterium | reverse complement strand
TCTCCCAGGTCGACAAAGCCGTCAACAGTATCATTGACAACGCACGGTTCCGAGCCGCCGCTTGAAAACGGCTCAAATCGTAACTTGACTCAGTTGTAAAGATCTTCGCTTATGAAGCGAAGCTAGTTCATCTTTCTTGTGCGTTTGTCTGCAAACAAAGTGTTTATCTCAACAGTTCGGGGCTGGTTTTCGTTTATCCCCTGCCAAGAAACGACCAATCTGACCCGCTTGAGGTCACTTGCGACGTCCGAGATATACAGAGAGCCCGTGCCGGACGGCAGCTCGGTTGAAAGGGCGTCAGTGGAGGTGAATGAATAGGGTGAGGATGGCGAGGAGGAATCGATCACCCCCGCTGAAAGCAACAGAGTGTAGGTGAGTGATTCGTAGTTCATCGCGCGCAACTGTTCCATCTTTCGCTGAGCTATCGTCGCGGCGACTTTATACTCCCGCCCCTGCTTCACCGCCTTGAACCCGGTAGGGAATACCGCGGAAAATACTATTCCGGCCACGCCGAGCAGGAACAGTGTGACCATCACGTCTACAAGCCCCGTTCCTCGTCTCGATCGAATGATATCCATTTTTCGGCCCCCTACATGCTCTACAGTAATATCATTCCTTGATGTGAGGTAGTCTATACCTTAACAAAACAAGGAACGGCAGTCGACATACGACTCATTATGTGTGTTATTGTGTCATTATGGCGAATGACATACATAGCGCACCCGGCAACGTTCCGCTGTCGTCAAGCGCTCACATTTGTTAATAGGTATATTCCTCACCTGAAGCTCATTCCTCCCAGCATGTGTACCGTAAATGGATGCGCACAAGAGATATTATCGGCATATTCGGGCCAAGAATGAGTGCGGTAATTGCCGTCGGGAAAATCAGTAGAGAGGAATTAGTCTTGAGGGCTGTGACTGTCGAAGCCTGATGCGGACGCGGCTCGGACGATGTTGTCGTTCGCGGACTTAAATTCTCTGCCTATCTGAGTCATCAGGTCCCTCGCGGATTGACGCCGCGAGAGGGGGGCTTGGGGACAATCACCTGTAACGATCGGGAACTCGCAAGTCCGGGCGAACCTCACCAGTTCGTGCTCGCGGATATAGGCCAGCGGTCTGATCAGGACGAACTTGCCGTCGAAGTAATCCCGCCTGAAAGCCATCGTCTCCAAACGGCCGTGCTGGAAGAGGTTCATAAGCGCGGTGTGGGAGAAGTCCTCGAGGTGGTGGCCGAGCGCGAGCTTGTTGCAGCCGTGCTCTTGGGCTATCTCGAAGAGCGTGCGGCGGCGGTTGCGTCCGCACCTTTCGCAATTCATCGGCAGCGGCTCGTCCTGCGGGAGGATGATGTCCTGTATGTGATAGGACACCCCCTCGCCCTCCAGCCATCGTATGAACGACTCAGGCACTTCGACGCCCGCGCCGCGAGCGTCGCCCTTGACATGTGCCGCCACGAGACTATACTTGACCGGTGACTGGCTCTGCCGGTAGGCCAACAGACGCAGCAGCGACATGCTGTCCTTGCCGCCCGACACGCCCACGAGGATGCGGTCGCCATCGTCGATCATGTTGTGGTCACGAACGGCCCTGTCGACCTTTTTGCTCAGGTAGAATGCGTTGCGCTCTGCCTCGGTTCTCCATCTTCTCGCCATAAGCAAAGGATAACAAGAAGTCGGAGCCAAGGCAATAGCAGTGCACCGGGGGACAGGGTGCGCGCACGTATAAATGTTGTGAGAACCCCGACTATGCTGCGGCGGGAATGATGGGTTCCACGAAGTGATCAAATCATTGCGGTCGTGAGTTCCCGCAGCATGCACTGACGTAAGGCTGTACAAGCTGCGGCAACTCTTGAGCGTGCAAAGTTGATAGGTTGGCACGAAACAGTCGTTCCCGCAGCATATCGGTAGATTGCCTTGAATATGCGACGCACCCCCGAGGCCAAGACTCGCTTGACGCTTGCTCTGATCTGTTGTATCATAATGCAAGAACATTTCCGAACAAGATAATATTAGCGAGGGAGCTCATGTTATGAGCTGAGAGTGGGCTGTAAGCACCTTACCTCTTGACCTGATCGGGATAATGCCCGCGTAGGGAAGCAATCAAGAGCACACCTACATTCAGGTGTGCTTTATTTTTTTGAGCAGGAGGGAGCTTAAGTGCGCGTTTGCGTTAACGGAAAAGAAATCGAGGTGGCCGAGTCTTTGACAGTGGCGGCGCTGGTGGCCGAAAAAGGACTCAATCCCGATACGGTAGTGGTAGAGCATAACCTGGTTATCCTGCCGAAAGAAGAGTGGTCGCGGTCGGTGTTGGCGGCCGAGGACAAAATAGAAATAGTCAGCTTTGTAGGAGGAGGTTAATGTGATGTCTGATGTGCTGAAAATCGGCGGTAGAGAGCTTACCAGCCGCCTGTTCCTGGGCTCCGGTAAGTTCTCGTCCAACAAGATCATCCCTGACGTGGTGACCGCCTCCGGGGCGCAGGTAGTTACCGTGGCGGTAAGGCGGGTTGATATGGCTTACGCCGAGGAGAACCTCTTGACCTATATCCCCAAGGATTGCGTGCTCATGCCCAACACCTCCGGCGCTCGGAACGCCGAGGAAGCGGTGCGCATCGCCCGGCTGGCCCGGGCCGCCGGTTGTGGCGATTGGGTCAAAATCGAAGTTGTTTCCGATAACCGCTACCTGCTGCCGGACAACTATGAAACCATCAAAGCCACCGAGATACTTGCGGCGGAAGGCTTTGTCGTGCTGCCATACATGAGTCCCGACCTGATGGACGCCAAACGGCTTGCCCAGGCTGGGGCCGCGGCGGTCATGCCTCTGGGATCTCCCATAGGCACTAATCGGGGGCTGAAAACCAAGGAGCTTGTACGCATCCTGATTGAAGAAATTCCGCTGCCCATCATCGTGGATGCCGGTATCGGAAGGCCTTCGGAAGCCGCGGAGGCGATGGAAATGGGCGCCGCCGCGGTGCTGGTAAACACGGCGATTGCCACCGCCGGAGATCCCGTGGCTATGGGTCGAGCCTTCGGAATGGCGGTGGAAGCAGGCCGCATAGCATATCTCTCCAGCCCCGGAGCGGTTCAGCAATACGCCAGCGCTTCGTCGCCGCTGACGGGGTTTTTGTCCGAGCGCTAGCGAAGCTTCGCCTCAAACCGCCGAGTGGGCGGGCGATGACACGAGGGATGTGTGTGTCGTATCATACAGCCATGAGCATGATTACAGTTGCCGAGCTATTGGACAAACACATAAGCCTGGCGGTCGAGAGCTTTGACCGGATCTACCTCAATGGCTACGTTCCGAAGCTGCAGACATCCGG
>JAMCYN010000028.1 GCA_023474015.1 Armatimonadota bacterium | reverse complement strand
TCCATGTATTCCTGGCTGTGGATGTTTACCTGACCTGTCTTCACCTGTCCCTCCATGACTAAATGAGCAGACGGAACTTCAAGGTCCCGCTGGAAAGTGAGATCGCGCGAGCCACCACCTGGTCACCGGCCTGTAGCCCCGCGCTAAGTTTGCCGTTTGCCGAGACCTTGAGATCATCATTGGGGTTGATGTTGCCCTCAAAAACATCGGTCTCATAGACGCCGCCCATGCAGAAGACTCCGGGCATCTGCCCGTTCGCATAGTCCTTGATGAGAATGCCGAAGCTCTTGGCCTGCGGATCGGTGTTCACTGCGAAGAGGTCATTGCCGACCAACTTCACGATCTGGCCGCAGCTACCTGCGCCCTGCATGTATCCGTCTCCGTATGCAAGGCCGCGATGACTGGGGTTAAGAAATGGCACTTGTTTCCTCCTTAGTCGTTCTTGCCTGCGCCCGCGAGACCCACTCTCTCGTGGTAGGCGATCATGAAGCCTTTGCGGAGCTTGTCCTCAAGGCTTGTCTTCTCGTCATCGACATCCAGCGGCCGAACCCCTGCGTCGGTGCGCATCTGCCTCTGTGTATGGGATGCGGCCTTTGTGTCGGGCTTCTCCTCGGAGCCTCTTGCCGGTGTGTCGGTCTGGGCACACCCGGGCTTGGTCTGGATTGCTCTCTCGAATGCGGCTTCGGTAGCGGCGAAGGCGTCATCGGAAAGTTCGGCGAGCCGTGTGAGTTCCTTTTCGCGCTCCTCATCGGACGCGAACGCCATCCCCGACTTCTCCAGTCTGGCGACGAGCTTGGCGGCGCGTGACTTGTTCGCGGCAGCCTTGCTTCGGGCCTCGAGTTCCTGGACCTGCTGCTGAAGCTCCAGGACCTGGTTCTTCAGGTCCTTGTTTTCCTGCTCAAGCTCCTTTATCCGAGCCTTGTCGTCAACCGGGGCCCCACCGCCTCCGGGGGCCTCTTTCTTCTTGGCAGCCTCCTCGCGCTGCTCTTCGGTCTCTTTCTTGTCGTCTTCCACTGGATTGCCTCCTGAAGTTGTGTCGGTCGTATGCCCCGAGCGATCCGAGGCAACCTGTGTTATGCGCGCGTTCTCATCGGCTCCCTTGCGGTCGAGTAGCCCAAGGCCGGTGAATGTAACCCCATGCAGAATCTCGAATACCGGCTTGCCCTGATACTCCGCGCCCTTGAACTTGCGAAGATGGACGCAGTAGTCGTTTTTGTTTGTCACCATCTTGCCGCAGATGGAGCACTCGCCGGACTCGTAGTCGCATTCCATCGAGACCTGGCTGATGATGCCCTTCTTCATGAGCTTGTAGGCAAGAGCGGCCGTGGGGGTATCCACCACATAAAGCTCACCCACACACTCGACCCTCCCGCCGGTCTCATCTTCCACGAACTCGGAGTTAATGATGCCGCCGACAATGTCGGTAAGGTCCTGGGAATGCTTCAGGTCTATCTTCTTGTTGATAGCCGTGGTGTATCGGGCCGCAATCTCGTCCGGCGTGAAGTGGTCGCCATTCTTATTGGTCCCCGCACGGCACATGATGAAGCCAAACTGAGGATCACCCGCGTTTGCATTGATATCCGTGGCGTCCGCCGAAAGCTGGCCGGATTCGGCCATGCTCACTTCAACAGGGATGGACGTGTGGCAGTTTGCAGGAAGCATCGCTGTGGCGCTGGATTTCGGAGCCTGGCTGCCGTTTGACGCCACAAAGAGCAACTCGCGCGCATTCTTGCCCTGGCCGCCCTTGCCCATGACTATGCCGTATTCGACATCCATTCCCTTGACCCGAACCTGCCCGAAGCGCTCGGCGAAAATGTCCTTTATCTCTTTCTGGGTGGGAAACGCGCGGTCACGGTAGGACATGATCACGGTCTTGTACTTGCCCCGCGCTTCGGAAGCGAGGCTGTCGATGAGGGAACGGATGGAGTCGCGATCATAGTGGGTGCGCGACTTGTAGCTGCGGCGGTTATCGTCAAGGAGTTCCTTATCCGCCCAGCGGTTCATCAGCCCTTCGACAAAGTGCAGCGAATACTCGTAATCGTTATTGGAGAACTCGGTGATATAGGGCGGGTCGAGGTACAGCACATCCGCGCCGTATTTGCGCACGGCCTCGACTGCGTCTCCGTGGAAGACTTTGCACTCTTGTCCGCTGTCGAAGACGAGCTTATTGAGTTGGTTCGCATAGCGCTTGAAGCTCTCGACCATACTGGATATGGGAATGCTGGTGAGCTGGCTTTCCTTGAACCCACCGGCGTGCGCTTCCATCACCACGTCAGCGTCCGTGCCGATTTCCGCCTTGAGGTTGATCTTCGAGCGATGGAACTGGCCGTATAGAGCCTTGGCTTTCACGGTGTTTCCGAGCGCCGCCAGCGCCAGGTCTTTCTTGTAACCAGAGAGCTTCTGGATATTGGCCCACACCTGGTCCAGCCATGCAAGCACTTTTTTCGTGTAGTAGTAACCGCTGAAGTTGTCGACTATGAAGCTGCCGGCGCTGCAGTTGGGCGCGAGAATCCTTTCGATATCCTCATCCGTCAAGGTCTCATGGGAGTTTTCGACCACGGCCCGGGCGACGTGATACGGAAAGAGCAACAGGTCATTGGCGATAACCTTCAGACCCTTGCGTTTGAAGTGATACGCGACGTTCGCTCCGCCTGAGAAAGCGTCGAGAACAGTCTTCGCATCCTTGGGAAGCTGCCGCTCTATCCAGCCGAGCATAACATATTTGTTGCCCATGAAGCCCGTAACCTTGACCGGGTCCATCCCCGCCTGGCACGTGAGCAAGTCGAGATCGTCGGCAAACTGGGCGTCGGCCAGAGCCTGCATGTTCTCGTCGATTCGAATTTCAGCCGCTGACGCATCCGGTTCGTGCTCGGCGATCCACTTTTTCGCCCCCTCCAAAGTCCAGCCGTCGGGGTTAGCCTCGGTCTGCTTGCTGAATCGGCAAGACTGCAGCACGATGGATTTCGGGTCATGGCCATCCGGCACGAAGTCTTTCTTGAGTCTGCCGATAATGATGAAGACGCCATCCACACCATCAAGGGCTTTGCGCCTGAAGCTGTCAGGCTCGAAGTCCTCGGGATCGCGAACACGGTAGCGGATCTCATTTGCGGTCTCGTCCCACTGGGCCTCCGAGCACATCTGCGAGCATGCCGGGCACAGCGCCGCTGCCCGCTTCATCTGCTTCGAGCGTGAGCAGACAAAGAGCCGCTCCATCGCCTGCGAGTTCTCGGAATGCCTGGAGGAGATATGATAGTGATGCTGCTGGGACTGCATCCGGCTTTCCATGCCGCTTGCTGAGATTATCTCCTTCATCTCGG